>NZ_MDGQ01000003.1:0-668059 GCF_001747105.1 Roseivirga misakiensis
ACAATCAATTACTCGAAGTAAACGTAACTCAGAAAAGATATCTCACTCCTCCAAATCTTGACAGTCACTAGCGTTCTAGCAACCCCTTTTTTAACACCCTGGCAATCTCTCATCCCCAAAGCGGATGCAAAGGTAATGAAAAGAATTTGATTTAATTACTTCTTAATCGAAATAAATTTTAAATCTTTTTTCAGCGTTTCAAAACTTGTCTCCGTTTCATTCAAACGGGACGCAAATGTAGCAAGCTTATCTTGATCTGACCAAGCTTTTACAAAAGATTTTTTAAAGAATTTTCTAACTGATTGAAGCCCTAGTTTTTAGGCTGTCTTGGCTTCTTATATAAGGGTACCGTGCTGCACGGTTCTCCATACATTAAGCTCTTTACTTTAGGTTTTAATAACCGAGCAATTTCCACATAGGCCGATTCTGGCACTGGCAAATCACCACAACCTTTTACCACTACTGGCCTATTTTCTAATACTTCTAAATCGATCTTTGACAGAGCTTCTTTAAATAAAGCGTATTCCAATGTTTCTAAAGAGCCCATTACTATCATATGGGCAACTCCTTCTAGCTTGGTTGTTAAGAGCATATATGCCCATGTGGGCACAATAGCATCGGCCGAACAGACCAAAGCGACGTTCTTTCCAGCATAATGATTCCAGTCGTGAGACTTAACGAATTCTCTAAAATCCTTCTCCCTTAGAATCATGCCTTGAAAAAGATTATCGGCTATATCATAAACCACTCGCTCTCCTGCATGATAATGCTCTTCCAAATCGATCGAAACGATCGGACTGTTTGCTACTCTATTAACTATCTCCCCTTCCATATCTATAATAAAGGTTTAGGCACAGTTGCTCTAAATGCTTTCAAATAAAACGGCTCAAAATAGGCTACATCCTCAAAGCTTTCACTCAGGCATTTTTGATACGCCAATTGGCCAACCGCCCAAGCAGAAGGTGTAATGTCATTTATAAACCTAGCATTGGCACCCCCTTCTACTAAAGGCTCAAATTTGTTCGAGCCGCCGCCAAAGAATAACACCGTTTTTTCCCGAAGGGTTTCCAAAAAGCTTTGTTCGTCTAAAATCATCGGTGCGACTTCTTGAATTGTATTCAAATCACTATCAAATAGCGCAGTATACACCTCCATACGTCGAGCGTCCAGCATGGGTGCCAAATGAAACTTTTCTGTATTACGTGTATTCACCTCATGGGCCAAAGCTGCAAGTGTCGGAATAGCGATTAATGGTTTGTCCAGCGCATAGCATATCCCCTTTGCTGTGGATACACCTATTCTTAGACCTGTATAGGAACCGGGACCTTCTGAAACTGCTATTGCCGAAAAACTCCCTAACTCCAAACCACATTGCTTGAGCGTATCTTGTATGATTACGGTCAAAAGATTTGAATGAGATTTCTCCAAAAACAATTTCTGTGTCGCCACGACATCATTACCATCGGTTATGGCAATGGAGCAAACTGTTGTGGAAGTCTCTATACTTAAGATTAAGGCCATCGGCTTTTAAGTTTTCAGATCAGTTGAATCACCTTGTCAGCAATTACCACTAAAACAAAAAGTACAAAGATATAACTGATTAATCGATTTGATAATTTTCTACCGACAATCACCCCAAATGGAGAACCGATTATTACCCCTAAAGAAATTATCAATGCCAAGGGCCATACAATATACCCCGTACTTTGATTTGAGTATTCTATCATGGGCGTTTCGAAAATATTGTAAACTGACAATACAAATGAGGTGATGAATATTACCCCAAGGGAAATTGATTTTGCTTTATGCATGGGCATCTTGAGCCCGCTATTGAGGATAGGTATTATAACGGTACCACCTCCCAGTCCTGAGAGTGCGGAAACTGTTCCAGCGGCTGCACCAATACCACCTAGTCCTAAAAAGGAAGGTTTCTTCTCGTATTCACCTCCAATCGGCTTTCTTGACTGCATTAAAGTTCTGACTGCAATGAAAAACATAATTAATATGACTACGATGTTAAATTGATCTCGTTGATATAAAGGCGTATTGACAAAAAGTAGTAAGACCAACATGGAGCAGATGGCTCCAAAAAAACCGATAGAAATGACTTGCTTCCAGAAAAACTCTTTCCGCTTCATTAATGCAATATTCCCAGAAAGCGCGGCGAATGTTGTCCCGAAAAGAGAGTTAGCAATTGTGTACTGCACAATTTCCTCTTGAGGGAACCCCATATTCAATAATAGATAAGGAAGTACGAGGATGTACATTACCCCTCCTCCAATACCGATTAGGCCAGCCAGAAAACCACCGACAAGCCCCATAACAAAGAGGAGAAGAAAATCTTGCATAAAATGGGCTAGTTACCCTGTAGGGTATTCTGATATTGTTCAGAATCAGAAAGTATCTCAATCGCTTTGATCACGTCATTATCATTCTCGAATGAAGCTTCTAGCCTACCTTCTTCTAATAGTGTCCTTGCTACAAATTCATCCTTCAGGAATACCTTGATCTCTTCTTTGTTGCGATCTAAGTCTAGTAACAAGTCATTGGCAACAAGTTGTTCTAATGAAGCAATTTGATCCTTAACTTTTTCGTAATCCAATGCTGATTCTGCTGCTTCTTTAAATCGCTGTACTTCTTCCTGCAATTTTGAGGTGTAAATCAATTCCCTTCCCGAGACCCAAGTTTTAAAAGCCTCATACAACTCATCTGAAATCACAAAATCTTTTGCCTCTTCTGATACTTCGACAGTACCTGAATACTCATTTCCAAAACGGAAAAATAAATCTGACTGCAATAAGGAGGTTGTGATTGGTGCAATCACTCTTAATTCTGTCTTAAAATCTGGATCAACACCGCCACCGTCGAAAACGACTCGACCATTATTTGTCTGGAACGCCGTTTTTAGCGAGTCCGCAATTTTACCCACACTGCCATCTTCATTTCTATTACTATAGTCTATGGCTTGAATACATCGTCCACTCGGTGTATAGTATTTGGCAATCGTCACCTTCATTTGAGAATTATAAGAAAGCGGCATGGTACGTTGGACCAATCCTTTTCCGAACGATTTTCTACCTATCAGTATTCCTCGATCGTAGTCTTGCATTACACCAGCTACGATTTCAGAGGCAGAAGCACTGGAGCTATTCACCAGTACTGCGACAGGTATATCGGTATCCGTAGCCACATTTAAAGTCTTATAGGTGGCATTCATTTCTTTCAGTTTACCCTTGGTGGTAACAACAAGTTCTCCCTTATCAATAAATAGGTTTGAAATATTGACAGCCTCATTTAACAAACCACCGCCATTATCTCTCAGGTCTATAATGATTTTTTCTGCACCTTCTTTTTTCAAAGCCCTTAGGGCAGATTTCACTTCCCTAGACGCTTTATCTCTAAACCCGGTTAACTTAATAAGCCCCACATCTTCGCTGACCATACCGAAGTAAGGAACATTGGGCAATTCAATTTTTTCGAGTTCTACTTCAATATTCAGTGTTTCAGAGCCAGATCGGCGAACCAATAAATCAATCGTACTAGAAGATTGACCTCTTAAATATTCGCTTGCCTTATCATAGTCATTGGCGACATCTATTCCGTTGATTGAAATGATTTCATCTCCTCTTTTTAGACCTGCGCGATCGGCAGCGAAACCTTTATTTGGCATAACAACCATGACCTTTTTGTCATACTTTTCACCGATTACAGCACCAATACCTCCATACTGACCAGTGTTTTCGGTACGTACATCTTCAATCTGGTCTTCAGGGTAGTAAACTGTATAGGGATCAAGGGTAGCGAGCATTGCATCAATACCCGTTTCCATTATTGTATTGGGGTTAATATCGTCGACATAATTTGCATTCACCTCTTTATACATGGTGGCGAATATGTCTAGGTTCTTAAGTATCTCGAAGTACTTGTCGTTTTGAGGTGCGGTGAATGACCAAAGTAAGAATCCCGATACTACGATAGACTGCAAATATCTTTTCTTCATTCTTGGCTTCCTCATAAACTTAGGGGTCTTTAGATTCTACTAATTCTTTTCTCAAACGAAGAAGTGATTTCTTTAGTTTAGATTCGATAAAATCAAATGGCATCACCTCTTTTCCCGTATAAATATAACCAATCAATGCTTTTGAAGAAGTGTCGGCATCTGGATCAAGGGAATGTTTATTCAGGCGGTAGGCTTCTTTGATGAGCCGTTTGATTTTATTTCTAGTCACAGCCTTTTTAAATTTCTTCTTAGAAACAGAAACAAGTACTTGATTAGACGTTAAATCTTCCTTGGGCAGGAAGATAATTTTGAAAGGGTATAAATAAAAAGAGGAGCCTTCGTTAAAAAGCTCCTGTATTAATTTTTTGCTATGTAGTCTTTCCGACTTAGGGAAAGTGAATTTCAAATTGTCTGTAGTTAACGCTGACACGAGGTTTAATTTAGCAAAACCTCAGCAGGACAGAATTACTTACCGTGATTTCTTTCGTCAGAAACAGTAAGCTTGTGTCTTCCTTTAGCTCTACGTCTCGCGATCACGCTTCTACCGTTAGCAGACTCCATTCTAGATCTGAAACCGTGCTTATTTTTTCTTTTTCTCTGCGAAGGTTGAAATGTTCTCTTCATGGTATTTTTATCTTTCTCTCAAAAAGGAATGCAAAGATAAGTACCTTTTTCATTTTTACCAACGTGAGTGCAAAATTGTTTAGCTTTATTCTTTATCACTAAAACTACATGATCTACAACATTTCGTTTAGTAAGCCTACCACCCATTTTCTAACCTTTGAGGTTGTTATAGACTCTGCCAAAGCAAATTTACTAATACAACTTCCTAACTGGCGACCGGGGCGTTATCAAATTCAAAATTTTGCCAAAAGAATTAAAAATATGGCAGCCTTTGATGCGAACGGAAGTCCAATTGCGATAAGCAAGGAGGATAAAAGTTCTTGGCGCCTGAGCAACGAGGCAGGCGATGTGACTATTTCTTATGACTATTTCGCCTTTGCTATGGATGCAGGCAACTCTTGGCTTGACGATGAACAGGTTTATCTCAACTTCATTAATTGCTGTATTTACGATCCTGAACGGTTAAATGATCCATGCGAAGTAAGGCTAACCCTACCCGAGTCATATAAAATCGCATCTGGACTAATGTCTATCAGTGAAAACACACTTTACTCCCCTAGTTTTTATCAATTAGTAGATAGTCCTCTTTTTGCCAGTGCTACTTTGAGGCAGGTTAATTACACAAGCAATAATTCTCATTTCCACTTATGGATACAAGGGGAACATCCAAAATCGGATGAGGAGCTAATTTCGGATTTTAAGGCTTTCACTGATTTACAAATCGAGGTGATGGGTGAATTTCCTTGTCCTGAATACCACTTCCTTTTTCAGTGCCTCCCGTATAAACACTATCATGGAGTAGAGCATTGGAACTCAACTGTTATAACGATCGGACCCGCGGCTGCGCTATCGGAAAGAAGTCTTTATAAAGAATTTCTAGGTGTTAGCTCACATGAACTCTTTCATACTTGGAATGTAATTCGACTTCGCCCCGAAGAAATGACTCCATATGATTTTCAAAATGAAAATTATCATACCACTGGTTTTGTCACAGAAGGTGTCACTACTTACTACGGAGATTTATTTCTAGCTAGATCGGGCGTTTTCAGCTTAAGCGAATATCTAGGTGAACTGAACAAATTACTGAAGCGGCATTACGAAAATGAGGGCAGAAATACCTACTCCGTCGCTGAATCTTCTTTTGATCTTTGGCTCAACGGTTATGAAAAAGGGATTCCCGGTAGAAAAGTGTCCATCTACAATGAAGGTGCGCTGGCCGCCACGATCTTAGACCTGCTGATTCGAGATAAGTTTGATAATCAAAAATCTTTGGATGATGTAATGCACCTCATGTGGCGACGGCATGGCAAAACCTTTAGTGGTTACAGTTTCGATGATTACAAGGTGGCAGCTGAAGAAGTTTTTGAAGCATCATTAGATACTTACTTCATGGAAATTGTTTGTGGCACTTCACCTTATGAAACCTATCTGAATAAGCTTTTACCAAAATTTGGATTGTCTTTTGAAATCCATCAATCCGAACAAATTGAAGAAAGGTATTTTGGATTTCGACTAAGCGAAAATACAATTATTGATATCGCATCTGGATCTCTTGCCGAGGGCTTACTCAGTATTGGCGATAAAATTCAATCTATTAACGGAAGCGAAAGTACAGATGTGCCGAATCAACCTGAACTTACATTGATCATCAATCGATTCGGTAGAGAAATGCACATTCAATTGCAAAGGGATATCCATGAATACTTTAGTATTTATCAAGTAAAGGAAATTGAAAGGATGGATACCTCTCAACGGGAGAGAATGAAAGGATGGCTTGAGGCATGCATTCAATAAAAAAGGCTCCGAGTTTTCGGAGCCTTTTTTATGCATGATTGAAAATTCTTATTTGTTAAATACAGAAGTATCTAAATCGCCATTTACGACAACTTCGTCTGAAATGAACTCAAGTGTAACAGGTAATTGACCACCTGATTGAGCAAATTTATAAGGAATCATGATGCCATTTACCTCACGGTAATCCGAAAGATCAATTGTGCCAGATGGCCCTAATTCTATCCTTACTTTTAATCCCGACGCTACGTCATAGTACTCATTTACAGTAATGCTGCCCAAGTTAATTTCAATTCGATGTGCTTCTTTGCTATCGATTTTTGAAGTTCCCTTATATGCCAGTTTAAAACCAACCTCTTCATAGAATCTTTCTCCAAAAAGGGTTCCTTGATATTTCATCAATTCCTTAAATGGACCAGGAGGCGATTGCGTTTGCCCACCTGCCTTAAGAAAGGCATCACCTGCATTATAAACTTGATATACTTCTCCTTGGCCAGGAATCACTTGTACATCTGCAAATTTATCTGGCCCCTGTTGGTAAACAGTCCTTGTTAGGGTAAAGCTTTGGCCAGCCATATTTAGTGAGGCAGTACTTTTATTCACAACGGATTTCACGCCATCTACGGCTGCTTTACCTCCAATTGCTTCTATGTATTTATCCAGAATTGATCGAGGAGAAATATCAGCGATTACTTTCTTGGTCGGGTCCTGAACTGGGTTTCCTTCGGAATCGTAGAACTTTACTTCACCAAAAGCTTTCAACTTCTCAGCGATTTCCTCCGCTTTACCAACTACAACCACATTTGCTTTATCTGGTCTAACGATCTTTTTAGCCACTCTTTGAATGTCTGAAAGTGTAACCGCTTCGAGTCTTTTCAGGTAAGTAGCGAAATAGTCTTCAGGCAGGTTATTGATTTCAGTACTCAAGGCAAATTGCGCTGCAGTACCTCTATTTTCTAATGAACGCCCAAAAGAACCTCTGATAGCACTTTTAGCAGCATCTAGTTCTTCCTGAGTAACTTGCTCGTTACCAATACGCTCCAATTCATACATAAACTGGACTAAAGCACTGTCCGTAACCTCATTTCTGACACTTGCGGACGCGTAAAAACTTGAACTGTAACGGCTGCTTCCAACATCTGAGTAAGCACCATAAGTATAACCTTTGTCCTCTCTTAAATTCATGAAAAGTCTTGCCGACCCTCCTCCTCCTAGGATGTTATTCATTAACGAAACAGCCAAGATATCATCGTTACCAGGTTTGTTATCTACAGGATAAGTGATATTAATTACTGACTGAACTGAAGAAGGCCTATCAACCACAGATATAACAGTCTTTTCGATCGGCTTAGGCGCAGTGAACTCTTCTTTTTCAACATCACCTTTTTTCCAATCGCCAAAGTATTTCTTAGCAAGTTTTTGAGCATCTTTTTTGTTGATATCTCCCACAATGACTAAGTAGGCTATGTTCGGCTTAAAGTATCTTGCATAGTGACTTTTGAGATCTTCGATGGTAATATTCTTAACAGTCTCTTCAGTCACAATCTCGCCATATGGATGATCCTTACCATAGTTCAGTATTCCACCTAGCTGGCTTGCAATTGTATTCGGATCTTCCGTCGATTGCTTTAAACCAGTCAAGGTCTGCTCTACCGCTCTTTCGAACTCATCCTCTGGAAATGATGGGTTGTATAGAATATCTGTCATGATTTTCAATACACCCTCTTTGTACTTGGATAAGGAGAACGCTGACATAGAAGTGGCACCGGCATTTACTGATGCCCCCATAAAGTCTATTTCTTCGTTCAGCTGATCTTTAGTTTTGGTTTTCGTTCCGGCACTCATGACCTGTCCGAAAATCCCGGCATAACCTCCTTTATCACCCTCTGTAATAGGTCCAGTGATAAAAGATAAGTTCCAGCTTAGTGTCGGAAGTTTGTGGTTCTCAGCGACAATTACAGTCAACCCGTTCTTTAGCGTAAACTTCTCATAATCTCCAATCTTCAGCTCTTTTGCTGGTGCTGGTTCAGGAAGTTTAGTTCTATCTATTTGTGCAGTGGCATTAAAAGTGATTAGCACCAATGCAAGTATCAATATCTTTTTCATTAGTTATTCCCTCCTTCCTTTTTGATTTTAGCATCTCCTGGCTTCTCTTGCTCTGATTTTGGTCTGAAAGTCAGAACGACCTTATTTTCAGGCACAAAATATTTATTAGCAACTCTCAGTAAATCCTCTCGGGTTACTTTTCTATATCGCTCAATTTCTGTATTGATTAAGCCAGCATCACCGAAATAAACCTTGTAGTTCGCCATGTTTTCAGCGATTGACCTTCCTGATGAGAAGTTCGATATGAAATTATTCTCGATTCGATTTTTAAGCTTTTGAAACTCTCTTTCTGGAATAAGCCCAGCTTTAACCTCCTCTATAATATTATCCATCTCGTCGGACAGATCGCTCACTTCATAACCTTGATTGGGTAATGCAAAATTGATAAACAGCCCACCATCTTCTAAAGGTAGTGGCAATACTTGAAAGCCAAGTGCCATTCTTTTCTCGTCGACAAGTACTTTTTGAAAACGCGAACTCTGTCCACCTGATAGTAACTGAGTTACTACTTGCAAAGCATAATAGTCTTCAGTGCCCTGAGGTGGCATTCTATAACCTTGAACCACAGCAGGTACTTGGATATTGTCAAAGATGGTCTCTTCGATAGTTCCATCAAGTTTTGGCGCTACAATTTTAGGTCTAGAAATAGTTTTAGTACCCCTTTTTATTTCACTAAAATAATCTTTGATCAATTTTTTAGTGGTAGGAATATCTATGTCTCCTGCGATCGTTAATGTCGCATTATTCGGCACATAAAACGTCTCATAGAAATCAACAAAATCTTGGTCTGTAGCAGCATCAATATCTTCGAAACTACCAATTGGTGCCCACTCGTAATTTGTACCTCGGTATGCATTTTTTAGCATGTTTATCAGTAAGGTACCATACGGTTGATTATCGACACTCTGTCTTTTTTCCTCTTTCACTACCTCTTTTTGGGTAGCAATACCTGTAGAATCAATTTTAGCATGGAGCATTCTCTCGGACTCCATATAAATACCTAATTCTAACTGATTAGACGGAAGCGTTTGAAAATAGTAGGTTCTGTCTGGTGAAGTATTAGCATTAAATTGCCCGCCGGCAGCTTCAATAATTTTGAAATACTCTCCTCTTCCAATGTTCGGTGAGCCCTCAAACATTAAATGCTCAAAGAAGTGAGCAAATCCTGTACGACCTTCTGGCTCATTCTTTGAACCTACGTGATATAAAACTCCTACTGTAACAATAGGCGTGGAATTGTCTTGGTGAAGTAGTACACTCAGTCCATTGTCTAGAGTATACTCTTCATACTCAATGTTCTGTGCTTGTATCGAAAATGATATCAGGCATAACATTAGTAGAAAACTAATTTTCTTGATCATTTGATATATAGTATGTTTAAAATTCGGCTCGAAAATAATGGTGCAACAAGTTTCATAAACGTTTAAAATGGTCAACGGAACAACTTGCTGATATAAGGGCTGTCACCATTCTGTCATTTCAATTCATGTAATATGGCCTGAACTTCATGCCACTTTAATCGTGGTCCATATTGAGAAACCACTTTCGAGCTTGCCAAGCTTGCCAACTTACCCGCAGAAGCGTACGTCATGCCATTTGTAATTCCGTAAAGAAATGCTCCGGCAAACATATCTCCAGCACCATTAGTATCAACTGCTTTTACAGCGTATGGTTCAATATCTATAAAAGTATCTCCATCCCATATCATGGCTCCATTACTTCCTAGGGTGATACAGAACCTTTTCACTTCACTTTTCAGCGCCTCTCTAGCCTCACCAAGGCTATCCTTACCTGTGAAAGACATAGCCTCGTCTTCATTGCAAAAAAGCAAGTCAACAGATGCACCAATTACCTCTACAAACTTCTCCTTAAAGAACTGAACAATCGAAGGGTCTGAAAGTGTAATCGCTACTTTGACATTGTTGTCTTCGGCAATCTTTTTAGCCACTTTCATAGCCTCAACGCCTGATTCAGATGTCGTAAGATATCCTTCGAGGTAGATGTATTCAGAATCTTTAATCGAAGCTTCATCGATCTCTTTTGTCGATAAATCTGATGTCGCTCCTAAGAATGTATTCATTGTTCTGTCTGCATCGGAGGTGATCATCACAAGGCATTTCCCAGTTACTCCTGCATCTCTTTGAGCATTGTCCAAATTAGTATCAACCCCTGCATCATTCATGTCTTTTAGGTAGAAATCACCATACTCGTCGTTGGCAACCTTACATGAATAGAATGACTTACCACCAAATTGGCTGATCGCGATAATTGAGTTGGCTGCAGAACCGCCCGATTTCCTGTTCAGATCGTCATGCTCAATCGCACCGATCAATCGGAATTGCGTATCCTCATCTACCAAAGTCATTAGGCCTTTCTGGACTTTATGATCATATAAAAACTGATCGCTTACTTTAAACTCAAGGTCTACCAAGGCATTACCAATGCCATATACATTATACTTCTTGCTCATATTTTCTAGGAATTATAAAATCGGTGCTCTTTGAAACTCTTTGGTTTCATCAAATAACTTCCGATAAGTGATATGTGTTTTCAATACTTTTCCACCAATCTGCTCTACTACACGGATCATTTTTGGGTTAAAATCTCCAATCCAATTCATCTCAATATCGGTATACTGAAAGCCCTTTTTCCAGGCTAGGTTCTTTACATAAGAAACTACTAGTCCACCCTCTACCCCTTTTCGTTGGTGATCGGGTGTTACACCAAATACTATCCCGAGTCCTTTATTACAGGCACCCGTCTTTAACAGATATAGGAATTTGAGTTTGCTAAAGAGGTTCCACTTTCCATTTAGGTGCTTATAAATCTGATTTAACTCTGGAATTGAGATAAAAAAGGCCACAGGTTCACCTTTATAAAAGGCAAACCAGACCAACCTTACATCGGCAATTGGCTTTAGTTTGGTAAAAGTTGACTTCGCCTGCTGTTCGGTCATTGGTTTTACTCCGCTATGACCAGCCCAAGCCTTATTGTATACTTGGCGAAAGTACTCATGGGCTATTTTAAACTCTTTTTTGGTAATGTGCCGAAATTCGTAATCGGGATTATTTAGTGTATCCTGAGCTTTCTCATAAAATCTTGGTGTGAAATCTACTTCGCTACCCATTGGGCGCTGATAAGTAAATTGCTTGAAATACTCTTTAAACCCGTAGGCTTCGAACAGCTCTTGGTAATATGGAAAGTTGTAGGGCATTTGATAGTTTGGTTCATAAAAACCATCTACCAATAGTCCCCACCAGTTGTTTCTGTCCCCAAAGTTTATCGGACCATCAACTGCTTCCATTCCTTTTTCTTCCAACCATGCCTTGCAAGTATCGAAAAGCATGAATGCGGCTTCTTGATCATTGACACATTCAAAGAAACCCATGCCGCCTGTAGGTTGATCATAACTTTGAGACGTCTTGTGATTGATAAAAGCTGCGACTCTACCGATAGACTTATCATCGTCATTTTTCAAAATCCAGCGAATAGCCTCTCCGTTTTTAAAGTTCTTGTTCTTCACAGGATCAAAGACTGCCTGAATATCTTTATCTAAAGGGCGTATCCAGTTCTTCTCCGTGGCATATAGCTTTACAGCTACTTGAAGAAACTCTTTTTCGGTGTATTTATCTTTAACTTGGAGAACGCGCATCAGCAAATTGGAAAGCCAAAAATAAAGACTTCTCCACAACTATAAAATCTGATTCGGATTAATGAAGCGAATGTACTTGGATCATAGGCCTTTGGCTCGATCAGGGTAATCTGTTATTAGACCATCAACCCCCATCGCCACAAGACGCTTCATTACTGCCAATGTGTTTACCGTCCATGGTACTACTTTCATACCCTTCTGATGACACAATTCAACGGCTTTCTTACTGAGTAGGCGATAATTGGGACTGTAAATGTCGGGAATGAACCCTAAAGCCTTCAAGTTTGACTCTACGCCCTTAGTGTTTTCAATTAAGGCAACCAAAGTAATATCGGGATAAGCTTCATGCCAATGATTAAGTACTCTAAAATCAAAACTTTGAATTGTAAACCGATCTTTCGGCAACATTCCTGTGGTTAGGGCATAGACCAGCTGGGAAAACTCACCTACACCAGGATGAAACTCATTATCTCCCTTTTCTGAGCTTTTGATTTCGATATTATAGCTAAGCTTCGGTAGGTTATGATCAGTCAAGTATTTTTCTACCGTATTGATCAGGTCTTTCAATAATGGTTTGCCTACTGACATTTTCTGTTGTTCTGGAAATCGGCGATTACCTCTGGATCCACAATCAAATCTTGCGACTTGCTCATAAGTCATTTGATATATATTCAAGCTTTTGCTTTCAGCCGATGCGACAGCAGTACCGTCTGGTTTACTGCAAATACCCGAAGACATATAAGGCTCATGAGAAACAACCACCTGTTTATCTTTTGTAATCACTACATCCAGTTCAAGTGTCGATACGCCCTCTTCTATTGCTCTGATAAAGGCAGGAATAGTATTTTCTGGCAATAGTCCTCTGGCACCCCTATGCCCTTGAATGTCGAGCGTTTGTGCCTGGGTTAAACTCCCGAAAAAGATTAGGCAGGTTATATAAAAGAGTCTCTTCATAACAGCGCAAGTTAAGGAAAATGTATTCCTGTGATAGATAATCAATTGTCTCCAAAGAGGACAACAGGCTTATCAAGTAGCTCGCCATTAACACCTCTCATTTCTAATGCTACTATGGGGTTAGGTTTACTCCAATCTATCTTTATAACCCCAAAACTCTTCTCTGTAATCAATTTACTTACCCTATGGGTATTAGATTCCGTGCTAGAACTATAACTATGTGTCATCCCGCTCGATGTAAAATCATAAAACCTACCATAACCTGGTACGTCTAGCTGAGCAATTTCAGAAATATGCCGATCGCCACTCAGGAAGAATGCGTTTTTTGGTTGCGTTTTTACTAAAAGATCGAGTAGACGTTGGCGCTCCTTAGGGAAGTTATCCCATTTCTCGAATGGATGTTGATCTGCTATAAACTGAATGCCAGATGCCAGTATATGAATCGCCGCATCACTATTGGTTAATTCATTTTCTAACCATTGCCATTGTTCTTCGCCCAAAACGGTACCCTCTAAATTCTTGACATATATCCTATCTTTTTTATCAAGGTTGCCTCTGAAGTAACGAGCATCAAGAAGCAGAATTTTCACTTTTTTATTTCCCGATCCGTAGGTATAAGATTGATAACCACCTTTTCTTTCCCAAGCTGGACTTTGTTTTGGTACATCCAAAAAGTCAAACATTAAGTCTCTACTGGCTACTTTTTGTGAAAATTCCTGACCAGCATCGTTTTTACCATAATCGTGATCGTCCCAAATACCGATCACGGGAACTTGCTTTAAGAGTTCTCGATAGGCAGAATTATTCTTTTGTTTATCATATTTGGCTTTGATAACGTCCATATCTTCTGAATCCCCATAGATGTTATCCCCCAACCAAATCCACAAATCTGGATTTGTCTTTAACACTTCAGGCCAAATTACCTGTGGGGCTTCCTGCCTGTTACAAGACCCTATGGCAATGTTTTGGAGCACGACCTGACTGTTGATGTCTTGCGCCGAGGCAAGTGCAAATATTGAGCAAAGTGAATAACCAATAAGTAAGAATCTACGCATCATTAGAATTTGGTGTAAGGTATCACCGTTATGTGAATCGTTGATTAATTCATTATTATTGTTCTGCCAAGAAACAACCGGCTTTTACACTTTAAGATAAGCGCTTCTTATGAAAAGATTATTGACTTTAGCACTAATGCTCACTCCTTTATTAGCTTTTAGCCAAGCTAAATGGAATAGCAAGTTTGAACAGATGGACAACATGCTTCCTACACCAAACTCTTATCGCACGGGTTCTGGTGAAGCTGGTCCTGACTATTGGCAACAGAAAGCTGATTACAAGATAAAAGTGGAACTGGATGATGAAAACCAAAAGATCACTGGTTCTGAAACGATCACTTACTACAATAACTCTCCTACCACGCTCAGATATCTCTGGATTCAATTAGATCAGAATGTTCGGCAACCCGAAAACTTAGGCACAAAAGTAAACGGTGCTAGACTGCCGTCAACTATTACTCAACTAGGAACAAGACAGGCTCAAGGGGCACTTGGCGACACTGGATTTGACGGTGGTTTTAAGTTGATGTCAGTAAAAGATACTCAAGGAAAAGACTTGAGATATTTGGTGAATAATACGATGATGAAAATCACCCTACCAACCCCTTTAAAGTCTGGAGAGTCTTATAGCTTTAATATAGACTGGTGGTACAACATCAACGACCGCGCTCAACTAGGTGGACGATCGGGATACGAGTATTTTAAAGAAGATGGAAACTACCTCTATACGATCGCTCAGTTTTACCCAAGAATGGCGGTTTACGATGACTTTAATGGGTGGCAGAATAAGCAATTCATCGGCTCTGGTGAGTTTGCATTAACTTTTGGTGACTTTGAAGTAGAAATTACGGCACCTTCCGATCACATCGTAGCGTCGACGGGTGAACTTCAAAATCCAAAAGATGTCCTCACTAAACAGGAACAAAATCGATTCAAACGTGCTAAAAAGTCTTTCGATAAACCTGTAATCATCGTTAGCCAAGCGGAAGCTGAGGCCAAAGAAAAAACGAAAGCAAATGGTAAATCAACTTGGGTTTATCATGCAAAAAATGTCCGTGACTTTGCTTTTGCTTCCTCTCGAAAGTTCATCTGGGATGCTCAGGCCGTGAAAATCGGAGACAATACGCCTCTGGCTATGTCTTACTACCCGAAGGAAGGGAATCCGCTTTGGGAAAGAGAATCTACAAAAGCGGTGGTCAATACGTTGATCAATTTTTCTGAAATGACAATCGACTACCCTTATCCAGTAGCAATTTCAGTGCATGCAGCAAGTATTGGTATGGAGTACCCTATGATCTGCTTTAATTTTGGCAGACCGAGACCTGACGGTACCTATGATGATTTTATTAAAACCAGAATGGTTTATGTAATTGTGCATGAGGTTGGACACAATTACTTTCCAATGATTATAAACTCTGACGAACGTCAGTGGGCGTGGATGGACGAAGGCTTGGATTCTTTCCTTGAATATTTAACAATGAAAAAATACTATCCAGAACTACCATATAGCTCTAATTCGCCTGCCTCAATTGTTCCATACATGAAAGGCAGTAAAGATTTTATGCGCCCGATAATGACGAGTCCAGAGCAGTCACTTCAATTGGGTTATGAGGCGTACAATAAACCTGCCGCGGCATTAGTGGTTTTACGTGAGCAAGTTATGGGTCCAGAATTATTCGATGAAGCTTTTCGCGAATACGCAAAAAGGTGGGCTTTTAAGCACCCGAAACCTGCTGACTTTTTCCGGACTATGGAAGATGCATCAGCCGTAGATTTAGATTGGTTCTGGAAAGGTTGGTTTTATTCCACTGACAACGTAGATGTAGAAGTGGCCGATGTGCAATGGTTTAAAGTGGCAGGAGAATCACAGGGTTTGGAGACACAAGTTCAAGCTGAAAGCGGTAACCTTGGAGAAAACTCAGGTTCCGATAGCAACCCATTCTTTGGTAAGCCACAAGAATTCAAGTTAACCGATAGCAGAGTGGGTAGTGAATACCGAAGCGAGGTGGATAATGAGGCAATCAGAGAGCGATTCGCTGGTAAAAATGTTTATCAAATTACCTTTAAAAATAAAGGAGGCTTGATTACACCTTTAGTATTAGAGTGGACTTTTAAAGATGGTAGCAAAGAAATAGAAAGAATTCCTGCTGAAATCTGGCGAAGAAATGAGAATCAAGTGACTAAGCTATTTGTAAAAGAAAAAGAAGTTGAAAAAGTTCTATTTGATCCTTTTCAGGAGCTGTCAGATGTTGATATTGAGAATAATACCTTCCCGAATAAAACGGCTTCTAAGTTCGATAACTTCAAAAAGGGAAATGACTAGTCAATCTTAAAATATAGAATTAAAGCCTTGTCAAAATTGACGAGGCTTTTTTTATGGTTTACCGTTCATAAAAATCGATTAACACAAACAAAGTGATGGCGTTAAGTAAGCAGTTACTGATTTATTTTGGAGGAAAAACATTTAACTGTTCAAGCGCAACCAGCTTACAAACTGGCCATTCCACTTTTTTTACTGACCAGTATACCCTACTTCATTACGTTAGCCTATGAATTCGTAGTGAGCGATAAGCCAGATAAAACGTTCGCATGGTTTGGCGCATTTTACCTCAGTCTTGGTGCTATCTATTTGGTGATAAAGCTAATGTTAAGGAAAAAAAATTCTGAATTGTAAAGAGTCGGGATGACAGGATTTGAACCTGCGACCACTCGCCCCCCAGACGAGTACGCTACCGGACTGCGCCACATCCCGATAAAAGAAATGCGCCAAAAGGCGCATTAAGCGTGGGACATACTGGATTCGAACCAGTGACCTCTGCCCTGTCAAGGCAGCGCTCTAAACCAACTGAGCTAATACCCCATAAAATCAGCAAACATTGCTGATGCAATTATAAGTAATTCTTCAATCCCAGCCTCCCGATTGAGGTGAATAAATTTTGCTTCCACCTTTTCAAAATCAAGCGGTCACAAAGACAATAGCTCATTAAATTTACATTTACACATAAAATATTTGGACTTCAGAATTTATATTATTTACATTTATATATAAATTAAATCGTATGAAGGGAACTTTTCTAGGCGAGTTTGAAGAAGTAGTGCTATTGGCTACCTGTGTTTTAAAGGAGGAAGCCTACGCCAATATGGTGAGAAAAAAGGTTGAAGAGCACACCAAACGCAGTATTAACCTTAGTGCTATTCACTCAGCGCTTTATAGAATGGAAAAGAAAGGGTTTCTCCACTCAGAATTTGGGGAAGCTTCGAAAAAACGAGGTGGGAAACGCAAACGTATATTTGTTCCAACTCCTTCTGCTATGCAAGCATTGGATCAGATTAAACAGATTCGTGCCTCTTTTTGGGATATTATGCCAGCCATATCAGACGATGGAAACGCATGAATAATCCACCAAAGTTACCGGCTAAAATCTTAAGATTCTTTTGTGCAGATCACCGCATAGAGGAACTGGAAGGTGACTTGTACGAAGAATACACTGAAAATCTAGCAGCACATGGTCATAAAAAAGCGGCTAGAATATATACATGGACAATTGCCAAATCATTTAGGCATTACTTGTTCGATTATCATCCCAATAGTTATAAACTCTCTTATCACAACATGATGTTCAAACACTACTTGAAAACTGCCTTCCGAGGCATGAAAAACAGTAAATCTATTACTGCAATTAATCTTTTCGGCTTATCGGTCGGCATCGCAATCAGTCTGTTAATTACCTTGTTTGTAGCAGATCAGTACCTGATGGACGATTTCATCCCAGATAAAGATCGGATCGTAAGAATAGAACGGTTTAGTGAGACTTCTATAAGTCAGGCATTCGATGCTGGAATGCACCCTGGCTATGGGCCAGTTTTACTTGACATATCTCCTCAAATCGAGTCTTTTACTCGTCTAGCCAAATATAATATCACGATTAGATTAGAAGATGAGGACGGTTTAACCTTGGTCAAAGAACCATTTCTCTTTGCAGACTCTACCTTTTTTGAAATTTTCCCTTTTGAATTAGTCAAAGGAAACCCAAAAACCGCGCTAAGCGACAAGAAAAACATATTGCTAACCGAAAGTATGGCGGAAAAATACTTCGGTAGTGAAGACCCAATCGGAAAAACAATAAATGCTCCATTTCGAGGTAGAAGTTTTTTTCAGGTTGCTGGCATTATCAAAGACCTTCCTGATAACTCTAGTATGCAGTTCGGTTTTCTCGCACCTGCGACGGATAGTTATAGCCTGAATAGCCAAGGTTTCTCCCCTTGGCTACTCATTTTAAAGCTAGCTCCAAATACCAATAAACCTGATTTATTGGCACAAATAGAACGTGAGATACCAAAATTGACTAGTAATGAATATCATCATCGGTTTAGTTATAACTTCACCAATTTTGCTGACATAAAATACAATACGGTGACCACAGACAATGTCTTCGCTGTTATGAATAAAAACATCATCGAGCTATTCATCATCGTTGCTGCCCTTATTTTACTTTTAGCCTCTATCAATTATGTAAATCTTACGGCAGCCAGAGCATTACAACGCGGGCAAGAAGCTGGAATCAGGAAGGTAATTGGTGCTGGTCGAGGTAGCTTTAAGTCTCAGTTCTTAACGGAATCTTTAATCTTATGGTGGCTATCTCTTCCCCTTGCTATTATTATTGTACAAGCTCTATTACCAACATTTGAGCAAATAATCGATAAACCGGTTTATTTCGAATATCTCCAAAGTGCATCTTTTTTATTGGCTATTTTCGGCATTATAACCCTCCTTGGGCTCTTCTCTGGCCTTTACCCTGCTTTTATCATTTCAAGATTTAAATTCACCGATTTTTTGAAGGGAAAACTTAGCGGTACCCACAAAGGTGGCTGGTTTAGAAAAGGACTGGTCGTACTTCAATTTACTATTTCAGTTATCCTTGTCATTGCTACTTTCGTAGTGCAAAGGCAAATCTCCTATATGCAGGAGAGAACCATGTCTTTTCAAGGTGATCAAATCATCGTAACAGACATTGGTTTTACAGATCAATTTACGCCTTATAAAAACGCACTTGAACAAATCCCTTCAATCTCTAATGTCAGTTTAACCTCAAGTCCTCCGGGTGGAGAAGTAGCGGCAGGGCGCTCGTTCAGTAAGACTTTTGATGCCACAATTACCATTCATGAGATTGATGAAAACTACATATCACTTCTTGACTTAGAAATGGTCAGTGGCCAAGCCTTTAGTGTTGATACCAAGGACACTAATGCTGATGGCATCATCATCAACGAGACCCTGGCAAAACTGATAGAAACTAAAAACCCATTAAATTCACAAACCCCATTAAATGAAACTTACCCCGAACTAGGGGGTTCAATTAGGGGGATTGTTAAGGATTTTCATATTGAGTCACCACATGTGAGTATCAAGCCCATGGTATTTAATTATAGCGAACAAACTGGTAATCAGATTGCTAGATCTATGATTAAAATCAACAGCGAAAATATTTCCGAGACGCTTGCCAACATCGAGGCAACATGGAAAAAGTTTATACCCAATTCGGTACTCTCTTTTCGTTTTTTAGATGCGCGCTTTGAGCAACTCTACACTACAGAAGTCAAATTAGGTCGAGTATTTGGTGTTTTGACCACTGTGGCAATTTTAATTTCTTGCCTAGGATTATATGGTCTCATCACCTATCTGGCCGAAGCTAAATTTCAGGAGATTGGTATTAGAAAAGTATTGGGCGCTTCATCTAAGCAAATTATCTGGTTGCTCACCAAACAAGTTCAGTCACTAGTCCTTATCGCCTGTATTTTGGCCATACCGATCGCCTATTATGGAATTAGTGAATGGCTAACAGGCTTTGCTTACCGAACGACTATATCAATACCTCTAATCGCAACTTGTGCTATTATTGCTTTGATGATTTCTGGTTTAACCGTCTTATTCAAGTCGGTGAAGGCAGCTAATGGAAATCCCGTCAATGCGCTAAGAAACGAGTAAGAATTTCAACTTGACAATAAAAAAGCCTGTATCCATTTTGGACACAGGCTTTTTTACTTTCTAGGTTCTCTTGTTAAATATTGTAGAGCTTTTTGTAGTATTCATCAGCCATTCTTGAGGCTTTAAAATACTCATCCACGTCGTCCATACTCTGATAATTCATGGCAACCCATTCATCTTGCTTTTGATAGTACATTGGTACGATCTCATCTTCCAAAATTCTCATCATATGATCCGCATCGTGCTGATCTTGTTCACCCTCTGATAAACTAGTATCCACTTCAGGAATTACGAAACCATTTTTACCATGCTCGCCGAACTCTAGAATCCAACCATCATTTGTCGAAAAGTTCAGTGAGCCATTCATAGCCGCAGTCATACCAGAAGTACCCGATGCTTCTAATGGAATTCTCGGGTTATTCAGCCAGACATCAGATCCTTTTTTCATTAATGCAGAAAGCCCCAACTCATAACCAGTCAGAATTGTAGCATTGTGATACTTTCTTGTAAAATGCACAAGCCAATTGAAAGTACTAACAGCACCGTGATCTAATGGATATGGCTTACCCGCCCATATGATTTGTACAGGATAATCTTTATTGTTTAAAAGCCTTTCAAAACGTTCCACATCTCTAGCAATAAGATCGGCTCGCTTGTACCCTGCAAATCGTCTCGCCCAGACAATTGTTAATACATTTGGATCTAATATTTTACCAGTTTGGTCAGATACGAAGTCAAAAAACTCTTGTTTTAAGTCCTTCTTTCTCTTTATAAATTTCTTATCGTCTTTCTTCGCGTGTGCTTTTTCAAGCTCTTTATCTGTCCAATAAGCCTTGTTTTGCGCATTGGTGATCGGAATAATATCGCAAATACCGTCAAACCCACCCCACATATCTTTGGAAACCTCACAGTGTTTCTTCGAAACAGCATTAGAGATTTTTGACATTCTAAGAGCTGCCAAAGTGTGGTTGAACATACCATTTTCAAAGCCAACCATATCTTCTACCTCTCGAACAGAAAAACCGTTAAAGAAGCCCATTTTATGAAGCATAATAGGATCATTAACCTCGTTACCCGCTTTAACGGGTGTATGGGTTGTAAATACAACTTGATCTTTTACCTTTTCGATATCACCGAGCTTCTCCATTAACCTAAAAGCGGCAGGCAAAGCATGTGCTTCATTGAAATGATACTGATCTACCTTATGACCTATAGCTTCCAATAATTTAGCCCCTCCAATACCCAATAGAATGTATTGAGCTATTCTTGTAGAGACATTATTATCGTACAGTTTATGTGTAATAGTCTGTGCTAAGTAATCATTCTCAGGGTGATCTGTCGACAAAAGGAAAATCGGCGCAGTTCCGAAAACCTTTGGTGCCAAATAAAAGACCTTCACTTTAACCGGATGTTCATTGACATGGACTTCAAGTTCAATACCCGTGTCTTCCAAGAAATTGTAATGTCTTTCTTGCCAAAGGGCATCTAATTCATTGTTGTGTTTTCTCACCTGATCGTAATAGCCATATTTCCATAGCATACCTATACCAATCATATTTTGCTTTAGGTCAAAAGCACTTCGCATGTGGGACCCCGCCAAAAAACCAAGTCCTCCTGAATATATTTTTAATGGTTGGTCAATGGCAAATTCCATTGAAAAGTAGGCTACAGGTTTCTCATAGCCTTTACCAAATTTATAGGGATGTTTAAATTTCATTATGTCGATTTTAAGCCTGCCAAATGTAAAAGATTGCGAAACGTTGAGCGTTGCTATGCCCTAAAAGTTTAATGCAAACGTTTGACCATGAAAGCTTAAACTTATAATAAAAATAGGCGCTCATCAGCTTGAATCATTGAATTCCAATTACCATCTCGCCATTCAAATACAATTATTTGTTGTTCACATTAAATATATTCCGTCCATTACAGAAGAAAAAATTGGATTATAGAACGTTATTGATTTTATTTGAAGAGCCTAAACATCATAAATCGGTCTAACTCTCTAGTTCTCCGGCAGTTCTGCTATGGTTGGCAATTGAGAGATAAAGTTGGACGCGCACTTTTTCCGATTCACCTTATCATTATCCCAAATCGGGAACCCCTGTCTTTCTAAGGGAACAATTATCATATCATACTTACGCTGAAGGAGCTTAAAAGCACTTGGTTCAGGTTTTGTACCTGCTAAACAAACTAACTAACAACACATGGCTGCTGATATCTTCGGATGTTTCAACTTCCGACTGGGTTTACTAACTCTAGTCGGTTTTTTGTCTTTAAACCTTTCGTCCTTTGGACAGAACTTTACCGATGTCGCTGGCAACGGTCAAGACGACTCTAATGTCAATAATCGGAATAAAGACGGTGGGTTCTCCTTTGCGGATTATGATTTAGATGGTGACTTAGATCTCTTGGTCAACACTAATGATAATAATTCGTCTAGACGATCATACCTTCTTCGAAACGATAATGGAGTTTTTATAGATGTTACACGCAGCGTAGCTCCTAATCTGAAAAGCACCAAAACCGAACGATCGGCCATTTGGGGAGATTTTAATAATGATGGTTACCCAGATTTCATTGTCAACACGACAAGACACATAGCCATTTTTCAAAACAATAACGGTTCCTCATTTTCAAGAATCCAGACCATTACCAGTATGTCCGATGGGATAAACACAGAAGGTTTGGCTTTTATGGATTACAATAATGACGGCTTCTTAGATCTTATCATTGAAAGTCACAATTTTGGTATAGACATTTTTAAAAATGATGGCGCGTCAGTTTCTGGAAATCGATTTGATCAAGTCACCCGAAACAGTGTTGGCGCCTCTGGCACAGGAGCTGGTGGCCTAGGACTTCCTCAAAACGGATCTAACACTGGTGATTACATCGCTGTAGTTGACATCAACAACGATGGCTTCATGGATATCATCGCTAGAAAAGAAGGTAATTCCAATTCGAACAGCATTGACAGCAACAATTATGACATGTTCATCAATGATGGAGATGGTACTTTTACAGTCAATACTTCATTTAATGAAGATGCAAGCAATGGAAACAAAGGTGCGGTGGTCACTGCCGACTTTGACGGCGATGGCGACTTTGACTTCATCTGGGGTTCGGATGCCAATAGCGGCACTCCAACACTTTATCAACAAACCTCGCCAGGGGTATTCTCAGCAGTTTCAAATCCCTTTAGAAGATCTAATAACAACCTACTTAATGACTCTGGGATTGACGGTATTGCAACTGGTGATATTGACAATGATGGAGATATTGACGTGTTCTTTGGAGACAGTAATGGCGATAGCTACCTCATGTTGAATAACACCACGGGCAGTAGCTTCCTTTTTAATCAGCCAAATGACAACAACGGAATAGAAGTTGGAGAAAACGTTGAAGCCGTCGGTATGGTGGACTATGACAACGATGGCGATTTGGATGTCTACATCAATGTGAATGGTGACAACAATCAACTTTGGAGAAACGACCTGATTGGGAGTTCAAGCGAAGTCGCTACAAGTGGCTTTGCGAATAACTACTTGAATGTCATACCTCAACTTGACCTTGGTGGCGGACTCACGAGAAGCGCACTGGGTGCGACAGTCGTTCTAAAAGACTGTGATGGCAACATCCTATCCCCTATCCAAGAAGTAAATGGTGGTTCAGGGCATGGTAGTCAAGAGACTCCTGTTCTTCACTTTGGTTTACAAAACGGACCTAATGCATCTTACATTGTCAGTACATCCTTCCTATCAAGTGGAGGATCAAGAACAACCGTAGACATTTCCGTAACACCAGCTTCAATTTCTGCCTTAAATATAGGGTCATCCAGTCTAGAATATGAGCAAACACTCATTGTAAAAGACACAGATGCATCTGTATTGGCCTGTAATACGCCTCCAGAATTCGATTTGGATAGTAGCGAAGCGGGAACAGGATTCAGCAATAGTTTCACAGAAGGAAACGGTGCTGTAAACATTGCAGACACAGATGTATCAATTGTAGACGTCGACGATACTAACATTGAAAGTGCCACTATCACTTTAACTAACCGACCTGATGGTGCTTCAGAAAGTCTATCAATCAACGGTGCATTGCCAGCTGGTATTACAGCCAGTAGCTATAATGCCAGCACAGGTGTTTTGACCTTAACTGGTTCAGCTTCTAAGGCAGACTACATTACGGCAATCGAACAAATTCAATACAATAATACTGATGTTGATCCTACAGAGACGGATCGCAATATATCGGTGGTTGTCAATGATGGTACAGATGATAGTAACACGGCTACAAGTGTGATTTCCGTTACAAAAGTGAATACCGCTCCAGAAATTGACCTCGATGGAAGTAGTGGTGGATCAGGTTTTTCCACTTCCTTTACGGAAGGAAACGGTGCTGTGCCTATCGCAAACACGGATATAGGAATTAGCGATACTGATGATACCCAAATCGAATCTGTTACTATCACGCTAACCAACATTCTTGATGGCGCAGACGAAGGATTTTCTATTAATGGCGCATTACCTACGGGCATTACAGCGAGTGCTTACGACCCCAATACTGGCGTCATTACCCTCACTGGACCAGCCTCTTTGAGTGACTTCCAAACTGCAATTCAACAAGTAGAATATAACAACGCCAGTAATGATCCTAAGGACGACGCAAGAGTTATAAATGTCGTTGTAAATGATGGTGACGACAATAGTTCTACAGCAACTACAACCATAGCTGTAAACAAAGTCAACACAGCCCCTACGCTTGATTTGGACGGTAATACGGGAGGAAACGATTTAGCAACAGGCTTCACCATTGACGGCCTACCAACGCCTATCGCTGAAAACGCGAGCATAACCGATTTAGATGATACAAACATAGAAAGTGCGACAATTACTTTAACGAATATTCTTGACGGAGGAAATGAATCTTTAAGAGTATTAGGTGCTTTACCTGACGGAATTACTGCGAGTAGCTATGACAGTGGAACGGGTGTAATAACATTAACCGGCTCAGGTACTCTGGCAAGTTATCAAACCGCTTTAGCGCAGATCGTTTACGAAAATACTGATGGCACGCCAGACCTTACTGATCGATCCATAACAGTGGTCATCAATGACGGTACAGATAATAGTAATACAGCAACTACAACCATGAGTCTTTTCTCAGCTGCCAGTCTTAGCGGTTGCGAAGGCGTCGGAACGGGCGGCAATAGTAGCTTTACCTATGCTGGAACCTCTAATGCAAGTGGGTCAGGTTTAAATGAAACAATCACCTACACGTCGATCGGTGCACAAGGCATGACTACCGTAGATATGAGGGTCACTTCTACTGCTCAGAGTAATGCGGGGATTAACCATGGTTTAAATGTAGTTGGAGATAATGCAAACCTCAATCTAAACGCAGCGTCAGACGTCACGCTACTTTATGAGTTCTTTGAAATGGGTACATCCACCCCAATCGCTGTCAATTTTGCTTTCTTAATTGGTGACTTAGATGGTAGCAGTGGAACGGCTGGTGAAACAGTAACGGTTAACACCACTGAGATTGCTGGTTTCACATTAGAATCAAACTCAAATGTGTTAGCACAATTAAACGGAACAAGCCTAAGCTTTTCTGGAACACAAAACCAAGGCGCAACAGACTTAGAAGGAGCCGTACAAATCAACATTATCGGCAAAACATCTTTTAGTGTTACTTATAGCGGAGGTGTGTTCACTACAGGTACAAGAAGTTTTGAATTCGATGCTGATGGTGACCTATCCTTTACGAGCGCTGTTTGTAACCCTCCTATCTTAGATTTAGATGGAGACGATAATTCTACAGCCACTGAAGGCGGATACATTACTACGTTCTCATTAGGCGGAAGCGCAATTCCGATCGCAGATACCGATGCTTCGGTGGGCGATTTGGATGATGTAGAAATGACTGGTGCTACCATTACCTTGACAAACCGACCTGATGGCACTTCGGAGTCACTTTTCGCATTTGGTACATTACCTACAGGTATAACCGCCAGTGCTTACAACTCATCAACAGGAACGATTACACTTACAGGAACAGCTTCAAAAGCTGACTATGCTTTGGCATTAAGTCAAATAGTCTACAGAAATACTGCGAGTTCGTTGACAACGACAGATCGGATTGTCAATACTACCGTAACTGATGGTACAGGAATCAGTAATACAGCCAAAACGACAATAGGTATAGACAACGTCCCGGCATGTTCGGCCATACCCACCCAATTCTTTACTTCATCGAGCTTAATTTCTGGAACCGATCGTCAACAAGGTGCCATTTACAGATTTACCACAACGACAACAGGTGTTGATGCACTAATTGAGATCCTTACAATTGATAATGCAATACTTGATGCATTAGATGATTCAGGAGCAGGTGAACCGAACGCTTTCCAGCCAAGAATCAGAGTTGCGAATGCAAATGTCAATAGTGGCACAGGCTATGTCGACTTTAAATTTACTTTTGTCGCCAGTGGCACCACTACCGAAGTTGACCAAACTGAATTCAGAGCCACTTTTGCTGATATTGATGCTTCAAGTAGTGGAAGAAGGGAATTTGTTGGTGTGAAGACCGGACAAATTTTCCAGGAATCTAACACCCGCCTAACAAGAACTTTTGAAGATCCATTTATTGTTTACAGACCAACCGGCACAACTGGTTTAGGAGGTATTAACAATACTGAGGCTAGAAATATGTTGCACCTCAAGTTTGAGGATGTGGCCATCGTAGAGTTCAGAATGGGTGTATCAGGCGAAACCAATACACCTGGTTCAGTAAGACAGTTTTCCGCAGACTTTAATGCTTGTTTGATTCTCAATTTCGACAACCCTGTTACCTCACCACTAAGTGCTGACAATACAGTTAATGTTGATGAAGACGGAACACTAACTTTTGCCAACACTGATTTCTTCTTTGCCGATGAAGACGGTGATAGTTTCGAGGCAGTTATCATCGCGAGCCTTCCAGCCCAAGGAACACTTTTCTATAACGGAGTACCCGTAACGACTTCTGATATCACGAACGAGGCAGAGTTTACCGACAGAACACTATTTACCTACCAACCAGTTGCCGACGAAAATGGCGTAGGATACGCAAGCTTCCAGTTTAAAGTAAAAGATGATTCTGGCGATGCTGGTACGGAAATAGGCACGAATTACACCATGACGATCGATGTCAATGACATCAACGACTTACCTACAACCGATGATATTACTTCTACAGATGCGATTCAAAGTGATGCTGATGGCTCGGCTATAGATAACCTAACTGGTGCAGATAGCGATGGTACAGTTGATGCGTTCGTCATAAAGACATTACCTGATCCAGCACATGGTATTTTGACACTAGCAGATGGTACGCCTGTTACCACAGGGCAGGAACTTACCACTGCGCAAGCCGACGGGTTACTTTTCGATCCATCAGGCACTTATAATGGACCAGCTACATTTACTTATGCCGCAAAAGATGATGATGGCGGTGAAGATGCATCAGCGGCTACTTTCACCATAAATATTTCCAACACGCCACCAGATACCGACGACATCACAAGTAGTACAGCTATTCCTTCTGGTGCTGGTGGGGTTGATATCGACGACCTGACAGGAACCGATGGCGATGGCACAATCACAAACTTTGTGATAAACACCCTGCCAACTGCTTCGCAAGGCATATTGACCTTAGCAGATGGCACACCTGTTACCGCAGGACAAGAACTTACTGTTGCAGAAGCCAATGGACTGAAATTCGATCCAGTCGGCGGTTTTGAAGGCCCTGCCTCATTTACCTTTTCAAGCAAAGACAATGATGGCGATACCGATGGTACTCCAGCGACTTACATCGTCAATGTGGCCCTTGATACTGACTTAGATGGTGTAGCCGATGCTGATGACCTAGATGATGACAATGATGGTATTCCAGATGCCGATGAGTGCCAAACTGTTGTAAACGCCGGATTTGAATTCCCGATAATCAGTGGAACAAATAGCCAAGTCCTACAGAACACAATTGATGGATGGCAAACTAATGCTTCCGACAACTTAATAGAAGTAGCAAGAAATGGTTACGGTGGTATTAATGCCGCTGAAGGAAGTCAATATTTTGAAATAAACGGTACGCAAGACGCTGCCCTATTCCAACAAATCTTTATCGCTGAAGGCACTACGATAACATGGTCCGTTCAACATAGAGGATTAGAAGGTACGGACGAAGCGGTTATCAAAATAGGTGGTTCAGTAGCCAGCGCCATTGCACAGGCCACAATGACTGATGGCAATACAGCTTGGGGCACTTACACTGGTTCCTATACAGTTCCGAGTGGACAAACTGAGACATTTATAGTCTTCCAAGCAAATAGTTCAGCAAGCGGCAGTATAGCTTCGGGTAATTTAATAGACAATCTTTCCATAGTCGTTACAGGAGGCCCAGGTTGTAACCTGGACACTGATTTAGACGGCATTCCAAACAGTCTTGACCTTGATAGTGACAATGATGGAATCTTTGATCTAGTTGAAGCAGGCCATGGCCAAACGGATGGAAATAACGATGGCATTATTGATAACGCCACTACCCTTTCAGGAACTAACGGTCTATTTGATGCGCTTGAAACGGTAGCGGATAATGGGATTTTAATTACTCCTACAAAAGACACTGATGGTGATGGCATTATAGATGCATCCGAAATAGACGCAGACGGAGACGGTTGTTTTGACAGTCTCGAAGCAGGCCTATCAGATACTGATAAAGACGGAACTTTAGGTGCAGGATCGGCCACTGTCGATACGAGTACTGGTGTAGTAACAAGTGAAACAGGTTACACAACACCACTAAGCACAGGAGGTGTTTTTGACTTCCAAAACGCTTCAGAATTTTCGGCTTGTAATACGCCACCAACTACCGATGATGTTACAAACTCAGGTACCATATTAAGCAGTGACGCTGGTGTTGATATAGACGATCTAACCGGTAGTGATGCAGAAGGAACAGTTGATGCATTTGTTATTAAATCTTTACCAACTGCTGCTTCGGGTGTACTGACATTGAGCGATGGTACTCCAGTAACTAGCGGTCAGGAATTAACACCGGCAGAAGCCGCAGGATTAAAGTTCGACCCAGCATTGACTTTCACAGGTGATGCCAGTTTCACATATGCCGCGAAAGATGATCAAGGAGTTGAAGATGCGACGCCTGCCACTTTTACAATTCCTGTGAGTAATACACCGCCTACGACAGACGATATTACGAATGCTTCTGGAATACAAAGCAATGCGGATGCAACACCAATTGATGATTTGACAGGTGCTGATGTAGACGGTACAGTAGATGCTTTTGTCATTAAAAGCGTACCTCCTACAAGCGAAGGTGTATTGAAGCTAGCGGATGGCTCAACGGTAACACCAAACCAAGTACTAACACCTGCCGAAGCTGCAGGTTTGACCTTCGACCCAACAACTGGTTTTGTTGGTACAACTTCCTTTACATATGCAGCAAGAGACAACGACAACGATGAAGACCCAACTCCAGCTACCTTCACAATAAATACGTTGAATTCTCCGCCAGAATCGAATGACATCACCAATACAAATACAATCCCAAGTTCGGCTGGCCCAACTGACTTAGATAACTTAAGTACACAAGACAGTGATGGAACGGTAACTGCCATTATCATAAAAACAATACCAGCAGCTACACATGGAACACTTACCTTGGCAGATGGCACAGTGATCACGCAGGGCTTATCGATTACCCCAGCACAAGCTTTAGGTATTCGTTTCGATCCAAGTGGAAATTATAACGGTCCTTCTACCTTCACTTACGCAGCTGTAGATAACGACGGAGCTGAAGACTTAACCCCAGGAACCTTCATCTTTAATATTGGAAATACTGCTCCAATTGTCGACAGTAATACCATCACGATGAACGAAAATATTCAAGCAACACCGCTTGGATTATCGGCACCATCAGATTCAGATTCTGGCGATAGCTTTACCATAGCAGTAACCTCCTTGCCTTCACTCGGCACAGTAAAACTAGCTGACGGTACCGAAGTAGAAGTGGGTGACGTTCTGACTACGGCTCAACTTACGACGCTAGTATATGATGCACCAGAGCAATACGATGGCACCAGTGATCCAGGAGATTTCGGATACACCGTAAACGACGGGGAATTTACAATTGCAGGTGGTGTTGATATCATCGTTCAACCAGTGAATGATCCTCCAGTGGGAGATGATGCCACGGTATCCTTACCAGAAAATGCCACTAATGGCACCACTGTTCACAACGTAGTAGCCAGCGATCCTGATGCTGGTGATGCATTGACTTATACCATTATCGGCGGCAATGATGATGGAATATTCACCATTGATGAAGTTACAGGCGAAATCACAGTAGCAGATGAGTCATTACTCGATTTTGAAACTACCACCCAATACGACCTGGTTGTACGGGTTACTGATGAAGGCAAACTTACAGATACAGCCAACATTACAGTAGAGATGACCAATGTTAACGAACCACCGATCGTTGATAGCAATACAATCGAAGCCAAGCAAGATGCGGCATACGTATTTACAAGTGCCGATTTCCAAGTTAACTACCAAGACCCTGAATCTGCGGCAGCGACTGATATCAGAATCACTTCTTTACCATCTAGAGGACAGCTTCTACTAAACGGTAACCCAATCGCCGATGAAGATGTAATAAGCTTCACAGATATTGTGGCTGGTAATTTCACTTACCTCCCTCCTTCTGGAAATTCTGGTACTAACTTTACCGACTTTAATTTTAGAATTTCTGACGGTGCTTTATTCTCTGAAGAAGATGACCAGATTACTGTAAATGTAGCGCCGCTTACATCTGACCTAGCCGTAACCAAAGCGGTTAGTCCAGAAAATGCAGACGCTGGAGAATCAGTTGATTTTACAATCACAGTAACCAATAACGGACCTGATTTGGCGACTGGCGTAGCCCTCACGGATCAAATACCTTCTGGTTTCACCTTTGTAAGCGCAACCCCAGAGCAAGGAACTTTCGATAACAATTCAGGCGAATGGAGCATTGGTAATATTGCCAATGGAACTACGGTTGAACTAGTAATTACAGCAACTGCAAATGCTGCTGGCGCATTTACCAATGTGGCAAGCATTACAGCGGCCGATAATTTCGACCCAGACTTGGGCAACAACACAGCTATTGTGAACATTGCTACTTCTGCGGTTGATATTCAAGTAGCAAAAAGAGCAAGCGGAGCCACCCAAAATGTGGGAAGAACGAGAACATTCTTCATTACTGCATTAAACGCTGGACCTGATGTAGCAACAGGAATTGTTATACAAGATATTCTTCCATCTGGTTATGAATTTGTAAGCCGTTCAAGAACACACGGTGAATACGATGAAAACACTGGATTATGGACCATTGGAACTTTAGCTGTAGCCGAAGAAGCCGAACTCCAGATCAGAGTTAGCATGAATGCTACTGGTGACTTTGACAATACCGCCTCTTTACTCACTGTCGATCAAACAGACACCGACGATACAAACGATAGTGCTACAGCAAGTATAAGACCACTAATTGCAGAAGTTTCGGTCACTAAAACGGTAGATAATCCTACTCCTCTACCAGGAGCAACTGTTGAGTTTACTATTACCGCTGCTAATGCTGGACCAGACCGTGCAAATGGTGTTAGAATAACAGACCTTTTACCAACTGGTTACACCTACGTAAGCAATACCCGTTCTAGAGGTACTTATGACGAGACAAATGGTTTATGGAACATAGGCAATGTAAACGCTTCAACCACTGCGACTTTGACAATTCAAGCGACAGTGAATACAACTGGAGATTATGACAATGTTGCGACCATCACCCGTAATAACACCTTTGATACTGACGATACCAATAATGAAGCAACAGCTTCTGTTACAGTTCAGTCTTCAGATATAGGTATTGCAAAAATAGTAGATGATGCTGCCACCAACATTGGCGATAATGCTACTTTCACGTTAACAGTAGATAATGCTGGGCCTGACGAAGCGACCAATGTAATCGTATCTGATCTCCTTCCTTCGGGCTACACCTTTGTAAGCGCTAACCCAAGTCAGGGAACATACGCCGATGGTACTGGACTTTGGACCGTAGGCACAGTTGCCGATGGCGGTTTAGCAACATTAGAAATTGTTGCGACAGTACTTTCCACTGGTGATTACACCAATACTGCTAATATTCAGTCTGTAGATCAGTTAGATAACAACACAACTAATGATACTGCGAGTCAAACAGTGACGCCGGCAAGAGCCGATCTTAACTTGAGTAAAACGGTAGACCTACCTGGAGCCAATGTAGGTGAAAATGTGACATTCACGATCAGCATTACTAACGATGGCCCTGATGACGCCACTGGAATTGAAATTACTGATCAGCTACCAAGCGGATATAGTTTTGTAAGTGCCACTCCAGTTCAAGGAACTTATGTAAGCAGTACTGGCGTATGGACTGTTGGAAGCCTAGCAAATGGCGCTACGACATCTTTGGCATTAGTTGGAACACTACAATCGAGCGGTGACTACACAAATAGTGCTAGCATTACAGCAGCAAATGAGTTTGATGCCAACCCAGGTAATAACACTGCTACGGCGACAACAACCATCGAAAACGCGGATATTTCCGTTGCCAAATCAGCAAACAACCTATCTCCAAATGTCGGAGAGCAAATAACTTTTACTGTAACAGTAAACAATGCAGGACCAGATGCTGCAGATAATCTGTCAATAGCGGATGCACTTCCAAGCGGTCTCTCATATGTAAGCCATACGGCATCAAGAGGTACTTATATCCCAGGTACTGGTGCATGGAACATTGGCACATTGAACAATGCAGGAACAGCCACATTAGAAATAGTGGTAGATGTACTTCCGACAGGTACTTATGCAAATACAGCCTCTGTAAGCGCGGTAGACCAAGCTGATTCGGACAATACAAATAATACGAGCACTGCGACGATCATACCACAAGGAGCAGATCTTGAGGTCACCAAAACGGTCGACAACAGCACCCCAGTAGCGGGAGAAGATGTAATCTTTACCGTTAATGTGACCAATAATGGACCAAATCAAGGAACGGGAATTGACATTACGGATCAATTACCTAGTGGATATACCTTAGTAAGCGCAGTTGCTTCAATTGGTTCTTACAACAGTACATCTGGTATTTGGGAAATTACAAGCTTAGCGAATAGTGCAACAGCCACTTTAACCATCAGGTCAACTGTCCTATCAACTGGTGATTATACAAATACAGCATCAGTTACTGCATCAGATCAGTTCGATGTAAATACTGCTAATAATACAGCGAGTACCACGGTTACATTACAAACTTCCGATATCAATATTACCAAGGTTGTGGATAATCCATCGGCAAACGTGGGCGACAATGTGACCTTTACAGTTACAGTGACCAACGATGGTAGCGATCAGGCGACTGGTCTTTCAATATTAGACCAACTACCGTCAGGTTATACCTTTATTTCTGCAAGTCCTTCTCAAGGTGCTTATGTTGCAGAAACTGGTATTTGGACGATAGGAACTTTGGCCAATTCAGGTGTAAGTACATTAAACATCTTGGCCACTGTACTTTCTACTGGTGACTATGACAACACGGCTTCGGTTAACACTTTAGATCAGGAAGATCCTGATAACACCGATGATCAGTCTACAGCTACAGTAGCCCCACCTCAAGCAGATCTAGGGTTGACTAAAGTTGTAGATGCGACTAGCCCTAATGTAGGTGATGTTGTAACATTTACAGTGACTGTAACCAACAATGGACCAAGCGCTACAACAGCAACAGGAATTGAAGTAACCGATAAACTACCTTCTGGCTACGCGGTCGGAACTATCACGCCAAGTACAGGTACTTACAGCAACACCACTGGCATTTGGTCGGTAGGTGATTTAGCTAATGGAGCCAATGCCACATTGACAATGACTGCTACCGTATTAGCGGCGGGTGACTTTAATAATATTGCACAGATTACTGCTTCAGATGTATTTGACCCGAATACGGGGGATAATACTGCTTCCGTGAGTATTGTGGCACAATCTGCCGATTTAGAAATCACAAAGTCAATTTCTGATGAAACACCAAACGTTGGTGATAATGTAACATTCACGATTAGACTTGAAAATAAAGGAGACGATCCAGCCACTGGCGTAACAGTAACTGACCAATTACCTGACGGCTATACTTTCGTGTCATCAAGCACTGGTTTCGGAACCTATGCTGATGGTACTGGACTTTGGAATATTGGATCAATTGCGGCAAATCAAACCGCGACACTCGAAATCGTAGCGACAGTATTGTCGACTGGAACGTATAACAATACTGCTTCTGTGACTACCTCTGATCAAAACGATCCAGTAACAGCCAATAACACGTCAACGGTAACGGTTGATACGCAGTTTGCTGATCTGAATATGAGTAAGGTTGTTGACAATGCTAACCCTGTTCCAGGTGATGATGTCATCTTTACGGTAACCCTCAGAAACGATGGGCCTGATGCGGCGACTAATGTCTCTGTGACCGATCAATTACCTTCTGGGTATACCTTCGTTTCTGCCAATGCTTCTCAAGGAAGCTATGCTGCTGGAACTGGTCTTTGGACTGTCGGTACGATTGGAAACTCTGCCTCTGCTGTACTTTCTATCAGAGCAACTGTTTTAGCCTCTGGTGATTTCACCAATACGGCTTCAGTAACCACTGCCGATCAATTTGATAATGATACTGCTGACAATAGCGCTTCTACTTCTGTAACACTGCAAGAAGCTGACATCGCCCTAACAAAAGTGGTCGATAATGCTACCGCTAATGTAGGTGAGAATGTGACCTTCACGGTTACTGCAACCAACAATGGAGATGATGCTGCTACTAACCTACAGGTACTGGATCAACTACCAAGTGGATATACTTTTGTCTCTTCTACTTCTACTCAAGGTACTTTTACCAGTAGTACTGGAATTTGGGCGATCGGTACCCTTCCGAAAGATGGTGTGGTGACCCTTGAAGTAATCGCAACGGTTCTGGCCAATGGTGACTTTAACAATACTGCCAGTGTCAACAGCCTAGATCAGGTTGATAATGTCAGTGGCAATGATACTGCTAGTGCAATTGTAGATGCACCGAGAGCTGACCTGAGTTTGACTAAAACTGTTAGTGATTTAAATCCTAACGTGGGTGATGTTATCACATTTACTGTAACATTGACCAACAACGGTCCAGATGTAGCGGATGCTACAGGCATTGAAGTGACGGATCAAATACCTTCTGGTTATACGTTTGGAACGGCCACTCCTAGTCAAGGAACTTATACTGCTGGAACTGGTATCTGGGCAGTTGGAAACCTTGCCAAAGATGCGCAAGCTACGCTAACCATTACCGCAACAGTACTGGCGGCTGGTGACTTCACAAACACTGCTACAGTAACTTCTAACGATGTCTACGATCCTAATGCGGGTGATAACACTGCTTCTGCTAGTACGCAAGCTCAGTCATCTGATCTATCCATTACCAAAGTGGCAAGTGATGATACCCCTAACGTAGATGATAATATTACTTTCACCATTAGCGTCAACAACGCTGGCCCTGATGCGGCTACTAGTGTTCAGGTAACAGATGTATTACCTGATGGATATGACTTTGTTTCTGCTACTACTGCTTTTGGTAGTTATAACAATACCAATGGACTTTGGTCTGTCGGATCAGTAGCTAATGCGGGAACGGCCACTTTAGAAATTGTCGCTAAAGTGAAGGCAACGGGTACTTATGACAATACAGCTTCCATTACAGCGGCTGATCAAACTGATCCTGATGGAGGAAATAACAGCAGTACGGAAACAGTTGCTGCTCAATTTGCTGACTTGAACGTAACTAAGTCTGTAGATAACCCTACTCCTACTCCAGGTGCCAATGTAGTATTTACAGTAACTGTACTTAACCAAGGACCTGATGCGGCTACTGGAATCGAAATTACCGATCAACTTCCTGATGGCTATACTTTAGTGTCAGCTACTCCTTCGGCGGGTACTTACACTGCTTCGACAGGTATCTGGGCAGTTGGTGCGCTTAACAGTAGTTCTTCTGCTGTATTAAGCATTGTAGCAACAGTACAGTCTTCCGGAATCTTTACCAACACAGCCACTGTTTCTGCCTCTGATGTCTTTGATACAGATGGAACTGATAATGCAGCAAGTGCTTCGGTAACTTTACAAACTGCTGACATCAACATCACCAAAACAGTTGATAACCCAACAGCCAATGTTGGTGAAAATGTAGTCTTTACTGTAACAGCGGCTAACACTGGTACAGACAATGCAACAGGATTGACCATTACAGATGAACTACCTAGCGGATATACTTTTGTGAGTGCTTCAGCATCAACTGGTACTTACAACAATGCTTCAGGTATATGGAATATCGGAACGCTCAATAATGCTACTTCTGCCACGCTGACCATCACTGCCACAGTACTATCTACTGGGGATTATGGAAATACAGCTTCTGTTACAACGCTCGATCAACTTGATCCTGATAACGCTGATGATCAGGCTTCTGCGACAGTTGTACCTGCTCGTGCTGATTTAGAAATTCAAAAAGTGGTTGATAACACTGCGCCTAACGTAGGTTCTAACGTCACCTTCACGGTAACATTGACGAATAACGGTCCAAGTACAGGATCTGCTACAGGAATCGAGGTTACCGACCAATTACCTTCCGGATACACCTTCGTTTCTGCAACGCCAAGCGCTGGTACTTATACAGCGGGTACAGGTGTTTGGGCAGTTGGCTCATTGGCAAAAGATGCCAATGCTACGCTAGCTATCGAAGCCACCGTATTAGCTACAGGAGATTATGAAAATACCGCTTCGGTAACTGCTGTCAATGAATTTGACCCGAATGCTGGAAACAATATTGCCACGGCGACATTGGTGACACAATCTGCCGATCTAGAAGTATCGAAAATTGTGAGTGATGCCGCTCCAAATGTTGGAGATGACATAACTTTCACGATTAGAGTAAGCAACAACGGAACAGATTTAGCCACGGGAGTTTCAGTAACAGATTTACTTCCTGATGGATACACTTTTATATCGAAAAACACAGGTTTCGGTTCTTATGATGAAAATTCAGGACTTTGGACAATCGGTTCTGTTTCAACAACACAGACTGCAACACTAGAGATAGTCGCTACTGTACTTGCTACAGGTAGTTATGACAACACGGCCACTATTACGGCAGCCGATCAGGGCGATCCAGTAACCGCCAATAACACGTCAATGGTAACGGTTGACACGCAGTTTGCTGACCTGAATATGAGTAAGGTTGTTGACAATGCTAACCCTGTTCCGGGTGATGATGTCATCTTTACGGTAACCCTCAGAAACGATGGGCCTGATGCGGCGACTAATGTCTCTGTGACCGATCAATTACCTTCTGGGTATACCTTCGTTTCTGCTAATGCTTCTCAAGGAAGCTATGTTGCTGGAACTGGTCTTTGGACTGTCGGTACGATTGGAAACTCTGCCTCTGCTGTACTTTCTATCAGAGCAACTGTTTTGGCCTCTGGTGATTTCACCAATACGGCTTCAGTAACCACTGCCGATCAATTTGATAATGATACTGCTGACAATAGCGCTTCTACCTCAGTAACACTGCAAGAAGCTGACATCGCCCTAACAAAAGTAGTCGATAATGCTACTGCTAATGTAGGTGAGAATGTGACCTTCACAGTTACTGCAACCAACAATGGAGATGATGCTGCCACTAACCTCCAGGTGCTGGATCAACTACCAAGTGGATATACTTTTGTCTCTTCTACTTCTACTCAAGGTACCTTTACCAGTAGTACAGGAATTTGGGCGATCGGTACCCTTCCGAAAGATGGTGTGGTGACTCTTGAAGTAATCGCAACGGTTCTGGCCAATGGTGACTTTAACAATACTGCCAGTGTCAACAGCCTAGATCAGGTTGATAATGTCAGTGGCAATGATACTGCTAGTGCAATTGTAGATGCACCGAGAGCTGACCTGAGTTTGACTAAAACGGTTAGTGATTTAAATCCTAACGTGGGTGACGTTATCACATTTACTGTAACATTGACCAACAACGGCCCAGATGTAGCGGATGCTACGGGCATTGAAGTGACGGATCAAATACCTTCTGGTTATACGTTTGGAACGGCCACTCCTAGTCAAGGAACTTATACTGCTGGAACTGGTATCTGGGCAGTTGGAAACCTTGCCAAAGATGCGCAAGCTACACTAACCATTACCGCAACAGTACTGGCGGCTGGTGACTTTACAAACACTGCTACAGTAACTTCTAACGATGTCTACGATCCTAATGCGGGTGACAACACTGCTTCTGCTAGTACGCAAGCTCAGTCGTCTGATCTATCCATTACCAAAGTGGCTAGTGATGATACGCCTAACGTAGATGATAATATTACTTTCACCATTAGCGTCAACAACGCTGGCCCTGATGCGGCTACTGGTGTTCAGGTAACAGATGTATTACCTGATGGATATGACTTTGTTTCTGCTACTACTGCCTTTGGTAGTTATAACAATACCAATGGACTTTGGTCTGTCGGATCAGTAGCTAATGCGGGAACGGCCACTTTAGAAATTGTCGCTAAAGTGAAAGCAACGGGTACTTATGACAATACAGCTTCTATTACAGCGGCTGATCAAACTGATCCTGATGGTGGAAATAACAGCAGTACGGAAACAGTCGCTGCTCAATTTGCTGACTTGAACGTAACTAAGTCGGTAGATAACCCTACTCCTACTCCAGGTGCCAATGTAGTATTTACAGTAACTGTACTTAACCAAGGACCTGATGCGGCTACTGGAATCGAAATCACCGATCAACTTCCTGATGGCTATACTTTATTGTCTGCTACTCCTTCAGCGGGTACTTACACTGCTTCGACTGGTATCTGGGCAGTTGGTGCGCTTAACAGTAGTTCTTCCGCTGTATTGAGCATTGTAGCAACAGTACAGTCTTCTGGAATCTTTACCAACACAGCCACTGTTTCTGCCTCTGATGTCTTTGATACAGATGGAACTGATAATGCTGCAAGTGCTTCTGTAACCTTACAAACTGCTGACATCAACATCACCAAAACAGTTGACAACCCAACAGCCAATGTTGGTGAAAATGTAGTCTTTACTGTAACAGCGGCCAACACCGGTGCAGACAATGCAACAGGATTGACCATTACAGATGAACTACCTAGCGGATATACTTTTGTGAGCGCTTCAGCATCAACTGGTACTTACAACAATGCTTCAGGCATATGGAATATCGGAACACTGAATGATGCTACTTCTGCTACACTCACCATCACTGCCACAGTATTATCTACTGGGGATTATGGAAATACAGCTTCTGTTACAACACTCGATCAATTAGATCCTGACAATGCTGATGACGCTGCGACAACAGCGGTCACGCCGCCAAGAGCAGATCTGGAATTGACTAAAGTGGTAAACAATTCAAATCCAAATGTCGGTGATGTAATCACATTTACAGTCAGTGTTACCAACAATGGACCTAGCACTTCTTCGGCCACAGGCGTTCAAATTACTGACTTATTACCTTCTGGTTATACCTTAGGTACGTCAACTCCAAGCACGGGTACCTATACAGCTGGCACAGGTCTTTGGACGGTGGGTACAATCGCAAAAGATGCAACTGAAACATTGACTATCACAGCCACTGTACTTGCTTCTGGTGATTTCAGTAATACGGCAACTATCACTAATGCAGACCAATTTGATCCAGATGCAGGAAACAACACCGCAACTGCCAGTATTGTAGCGTTGTCTTCAGACCTATCTTTGACAAAAGCTGTAAGTAATGCCACGCCGAACGTAGATGATGAAATCACTTTCACCCTTACAATGGGTAACGCTGGTCCTGATGTAGCAACGAACGTGGCCGTAACAGACCTTTTACCAAGTGGTTACACATTTGTTTCTTCAAACACAACTTTCGGTACTTACACCGCCTCCACAGGGCTATGGGATATTGGAACTGTTTCTACTACCCAGACTCCAGTCTTGACAATAGTGGCGAAAGTACTTTCTACGGGTGACTATGATAATACAGCGTCTATTACTGGCTCAGACCAAGACGATCCTAACGGTGGAAACAATACTTCTACCACCCCTGTATCGGCACAAATGGCTGACTTGAGCATTACAAAAGTTCAAAACAACAGTACACCAATTCCAGGTGCTCAAATCACTTATACTATAACAGTGACTAATAATGGGCCGAACGATGCAACAAATGTTTCTGTGAGCGATCGCTTGCCTTCAGGACTAACCTTTGTTTCATCAACTGAAAGCACTGGATCTTACGATTCAGGAACAGGAGTTTGGACAGTTGGAAGCTTAGCCAATAGCTCTTCTGCAGTATTGACGCTAACTGGAACCGTTTTGACTTCTGGTAATAGCATTAATGTGGCGAACATAGAAAGTGCCGATCAATTCGATACCGACATTTCGAATAATAGTGCGAGTCAAACTTATACGTTACAACAAGCTGATATTTCGATCTCAAAAGTGGTAGATAATGCCTCAGCGAATGTGGGAGAAAATGTAACCTTTACCATAACAGCGGCAAATGCCGGTCCAGACGCTGCTACGAATCTTGTGATCAACGACTTATTACCATCAGGCTACGCTTTCGTGAGTCAAGCAACTAGTCAGGGAACTTATGTTTCTGGAACTGGCGTGTGGACGGTAGGAACTGTGGGCAACGGTGCCAACGCAACACTTACTGTAGTAGGTACTGTTCAATCCACTGGCGACTATGGAAATACGGCTTCAGTCGGTAGTCTCGATCAGCAAGATAATACGCCAACAAATGATCAGGCGACTAGTACGGTAACGCCTCCAAGGGTGGATATCAGTATGGAAAAAGTGGTGGATAGAGAACGAGTGAACACAGGTGATGCTGTGACCTTCACATTATCTGTCAAAAACAACAGCACAACAACTGATGCTTCGGGAATTTCTGTGACTGACCTACTACCATCGGGTTATACTTACACGAGTGATACACCAAGTCAAGGTTCTTATGTAGATGGAACCGGAGTTTGGACAGTAGGTAGTCTGGCTAAGAACACAACAGCTACCTTAGAAATCAACGCAACAGTAAATGGAGCGGGTGATTTCACGAATACGGCAACGATTACTGCGGTTGATCAATTTGATACAAATACCACAAATGATGCAGCTTCAGCTGCTACAACCAAGCAATCGGCCGATATAGCAATTGCCAAAACTGTGAATGATGCAGCACCTCAGGTTGGCGATCAAGTAACGTTTACAATTACAGCGACACACTCAGGAGATGATGCAGCAACTGGAGTAACCATAACTGATGCGCTACCTAATGGCTATACTTTTGTGAGTGCAAGCACGCTACAAGGCAACTACAACAATGGCACTGGCATTTGGAATGTAGGCTCAATTGAAGTAAATGCTTCGGCAACGTTAACGATCACAGCTACAGTACTTTCAACTGGAACTTATGACAATACGGCTTCTTTGACTACAATAGATCAAGCTGATAGCAATGCTGGAAATGATTCTGCCACTGCTGTGGTAGTAACCCAATTTGCGGATTTGAATATGAGTAAATCGGTGGATAACGCTTCTCCTATCCCGGGGGCTGATGTCATCTTTACTGTGACTGTATTGAACCAAGGCGGTGGGCAAGCAACCAATGTGAGCATTACCGATCAATTGCCAAGTGGCTACACTTTCGTAAGTGCATCGACTTCTCAAGGAAGCTATTTATCGGATACAGGAGTTTGGACAGTTGGCACGTTAGCTAATGGTGCAAGCGCTTCATTGACATTAAGAGCAACCGTTAAATCAAGTGGAGATTACAATAACACGGCTTCGGTTACCTCTTCTGATCAATTTGATAGTGATGGAACTGATAACAGTGCCAGTCAATCAGTAACTGTTCAGAACTCCGATATCAACCTATCAAAAGTAGTTGACTTACCAACAGCCAATGTAGGTCAGAACGTAACGTTCACAATATCGGCGAGAAACGACGGACCGAATGATGCGACCAACGTGATCATTGAAGATCAACTTCCAGCAGGGTTTACATTCGTTTCGAGTAGTACTGCGACAGGAAGCTACAGTAATGCCACGGGTCTTTGGACACTTGGCTCATTGGCCAATGGTGTCACGGCTACGTTGAACATCACTGCTACGGTTGTCAACGTTGATAACAACACAAACACAGCTTCAGTACAGTCACTTGACCAACTTGATCCTGATGGAACTGATGATTCTGCATCGGCTACGGTGACGCCGCCAATTGCGGAGCTTGGAATTACTAAGACAGTTGACGTTGTGACCACAACACTAAATGACCCTGTTGTATTCACCATTACTGTGACGAGTGGTGCCTCAAGTACGGCCGACGCTACAAATGTGGAAGTAACTGACCTCTTGCCTGCAGGATATACCTACAATAGTGATACGCCTAGTCAAGGAACTTATAATTCTGGAACAGGTGTATGGGATATAGGAACGATCACAAATGGTGGTTCTGCTACCTTAACGATTAACGCAACAGTCACTGCGGTTGTCGATTACACCAATGTGGCTAGTATTACGGCTTCCGATCAATTCGATCCAAATGGTGGCAACAATACATCATCTGTGAGTCCATCGGTTCAGTCTATCGACTTACAAATGAGCAAAACTGTGGACAACGCTACTCAGGACGTAGGCGAAAGTGTCGTATTCACTGTTTCTCTATTAAACAATGGACCAGACCTTGCGACGAATGTAGTAGCAAATGATTTACTGCCTTCAGGATATACATTTGTATCAAGTACAACATCACATGGTACTTATGTATCTGGAACTGGTGTTTGGACAGTAGGAAGTTTAGCGAATGCTGAAACTGCTACGTTAACGATCCGAACCACAATTAATGCAACAGGTGTTTATACTAACACCGCCTCAGTTACATCTTCAACGGAAACTGATGCTAACGGTGCCAACGATTCTGCAAGCGCAGCCGCTGCCCCATTACTATCAGAAGTAGAGATAACTAAAACTGTCAATAACAGTACGCCACTGCCAAACGGTACGATTGTATTTACTGTGACAGCCACAAATAACGGAACAAGTACAGCACAAGGTGTTCAAGTAACCGACGTACTTCCTTCAGGATATACTTTTGTGAGTAGTGCGCCAACAGCGGGTACTTATACTAATACTTCCGGTTTATGGGATATTGGTAACATTGCTGCATCGGCCAATGAAACCTTATTAATCACCGCTACTGTCAACACAGCAGGTACTTATACGAACACTGCCACAGTAAGCAGAAACAATACTTTTGATACCAATTCAGCCAATAATTCGGCTACTGAAGCAGTAACGCTGCAACAGTCTGATTTGAGTGTTACAAAAGTGGTTGATAATAGCACTACAAATGTTGGGGAGAACGCCACATTTACGGTTACCGTAAGTAATGCTGGCCCTAATAATGCCACGGACGTAAATATTCTTGACCAACTACCTTCAGGTTATACTTTTGTAAGCGCTAATGCTAGCCAAGGGATATATACTGCAGGTACAGGCGTATGGGCCGTGGGAGCAGTGAATAGTGGCGCAAATGCCACCTTGGACATTGTTGCTACTGTTCTTTCTACTGGAACTTATACTAACACAGCAAGTGTCCAATCGCTCGATCAATTCGATGGTACCTCAACGAATGATAGTGCCTCAGAAACAGTCGACCCAGCGAATATCGATTTGGCTATTTCTAAATCAGTCTCTCCTGTAGGGGCGAATGTTGGCGATCAAGTAACATTTACAGTCCTCTTAGAAAACAATGGCCCTGATGCGGCTACAGGCATTAATGTAACCGACCAGCTTCCAGCTGGCTATACATTTGTTAGCGCTTCTGCCGACCAAGGCACTTATGATGATGGTACTGGAATCTGGACCGTTGGAAGTCTTGCCAAAGATGTTGCAAAGTCGCTTGAGATTGTTGCTACCTTAAATGCATCAGGTGCTTTAACAAACACAGCAACTGTTTCTGCCGTAGCAGAGTTCGACACCAACACAGCCAATAATACCGCAACTGCCGCTGCATTTATTGAGAGTTCAGATATTTCAGTAGCTAAATCCGTAGATAACCTTACGCCAAATATTGGAGAATCTGTGGTATTCACAGTGGTAGTAAATAACGCTGGTCCTGATGCTGCTGATAACCTAGTAGTGACGGATTTATTACCAAGCGGTTTTACATATGCAAATCATACCGCAGATAGAGGTTCTTACGTATCTGGAACTGGCGTTTGGACTATAGGTACGTTGAACAACGCTGGAACTGCAACACTTCAGGTAACAGCCACTGTACTATCCACAGGCTCTTACGCCAATACTGCTTCAGTCACTTCACTAGATCAAGATGATCCTGATAATGCGGACGACTCAAGTACAATTACGTTAGTACCGATGGTAGCCGATCTGAACGTTACCAAATCTGTAGACAATGCTACACCAAATGCTGGTGATGATGTGATCTTTACGGTAAATGTTTTAAATGAAGGTACAGGAACGGCCACCGGAGTTCAAGTGACAGATTTACTTCCTAACGGGTATACCCTTGTAAGCGCTGTAACTTCTCAAGGCAGCTATGTGGCTTCTACAGGGCTATGGACAGTGAACACCATTGCAAATGGAAGTACCGCTACACTCACTTTAAGAGCTACTGTATTAGCAACAGGAAATTATACCAATACGGCAAGCGTAACGGCCTCTGATCAATTTGATAATGATACTGCTGATAATTCTGATAGTGCCCTCGTCACATTAGAAACATCTGACATCGCAATCACAAAAACTGTAGACAATGCAACCGCCAATGTCGGTGAAAATGTAACGTTTACAGTAACTGTTTCGAACACAGGTGCTGACGATGCCACGAACTTGAGCATTAATGAGGCTATTCCTTCAGGCTACAGCTTCTTAAATGCAACTGCCTCAACCGGTAGCTATAATAGTGGAGCTGGTATTTGGACTATCGGTTCACTCAGCAACGCATCATCGGCTACCTTGACCATTACGGCAACGGTACTCTCCACAGGAGATTTCACCAATACCGCTTCAGTGAATACCCTAGATCAGCAAGATCCAGATAATACTGATGACAGTGCGTCTGAGACTGTTACTGCACCTGTAATGGATCTAGACATTGAAAAGACGGCAAGTAACAGTAGTCCAAACGTAGGTGACTTGATCACATTCACTGTGACATTGACTAATAATGGCCCTACAGCTGGTTCTGCTTCAGGAATTGAAGTAGTTGATGTATTGCCTTCTGGATATACCTTCAGTTCTGCAACACCAAGTGTTGGAACTTATGACAACGGCACTGGATTATGGACGGTAGGAAGCCTAGCAAAAGATGCAAACGCTACTTTAGTGATCACTGCAACAGTACTTTCTACAGGAGACTTTGCTAATACAGCAACCGTAACAAAAGCAGATCAATTTGATCCTAATACTGGTAATAATAGTGCTACTGCCACTATTGTAACACAGTCTGCCGATCTTAACTTGACGAAAGTTGTGGATAATGCTACGCCTAATGTAGATGAGGAAGTAACATTTACATTATCCCTTTCTAACGCTGGACCTGATTTGGCAACGAATGTGGCAATCACAGATATTCTACCAAACGGATACCAATTCGTAAGTTCGACCACAGCATTTGGTAACTATAGTGCAACCACGGGACTATGGACAGTGGGTAATGTGACTACAACACAGACTCCAGAACTGACCATAAGAGCTAAAGTCTTACCGACAGGCGCATACAACAACACTGCCTCTATCACGGGGTCAGACCAAGATGATCCAACTACAAGTAATAATACGAGTACCGCCAATGTAGATGCACAGATTGCAGATTTGAGCATTACTAAAATGCTCAATAACAACAACCCAATTCCAGGCGCAACAGTGGTCTACACAATTACAGTGACTAATGATGGTCCTGATGCTGCTACTTCAGTAGAAGTAAGTGATAGACTACCAAGTGGAATTGCATTCGCTAGTTTCACGGCCAGCACTGGAACATACGATCAAAACACTGGTATTTGGACTGTTGGCAACTTAGTGAGTAGTTCAAGTGCAGTCCTAACACTAACTGGCACCGTACAAAGAACTGGCAACTTTACGAACGTAGCCAACATTGAAGGTGCAGATCAATTTGACCCAGATAACGGTAATAATAGCGCAAGCCAAGGTCTTACACTTCAAGAATCTGACATTGCTGTTACCGTAGCAGTCGACGATGCCAACGCAAACGTTGGAGAAGATGTAACATTCACCGTAACCATAAGCAATAATGGCGGTGACGATGCTACTAACCTTGTCATTGACAACCTTTTACCTTCTGGATATACTTTGGTAAGCCAGTCCCCTGCTACAGGAACTTACAACGCGACTACAGGAGTTTGGACAGTTGGAAACTTAGCTAATGGTGGATCTACTACCCTCACGGTGGTAGCTACCGTCAACGCATCTGGTGATTATGGAAATACAGCATCACTCAGTAGCTTAGATCAAGTAGACGATAACAGCGCAAATGATCAAGATACAGAGACCGTTACGCCACCTAGAGTGGATATCAGTCTAGATAAAACTGTAGATCAAGAACGTGTTAATACTGGCGATGAAATAACATTTGTTATCACGGCGACCAATAATGACGGCACTGAAGATGCAACAGGTGTGGTAGTAACGGATCAATTGCCAAGTGGCTATACCATTACCGGCAACACACCAAGTCAAGGTACTTATGTATCAGGAACAGGTGTTTGGACAATCGGTAATTTGAGTAGTAATACTAGCGCTACGCTAGCCATAACCGCTACAGTGAATGCGACGGGTGATTTTGAAAATACTGCAACGATCACGGCTGCGGATCAGTTCGATCCTGATACTGATAATAATGCATCAAGCGCATCGACAATCAAACAAGATGCAGATGTGGCGATTGAAAAAGTCGTTGATAACGCTTCTCCTCAAATTGGGGATGACATCACGTTTACAATTACGGCATCTCATACAGGTACAGATAATGCGACGGGTGTTACAATAACTGATGCGCTACCGAGTGGCTATGACTTTGTAGGAGCCACCACGGCAAATGGAAGTTATGATAATGGAACTGGTATCTGGACAGTTGGTGCAATTGCAGCCAACACTTCGGTAACATTAGACCTAACAGTAACCGTTAAATCAACAGGTGATTACAACAACACTGCAACGTTAACGACAATCGATCAGGCCGATGGTACAGCTAGTAACAATACGGCTACTGCAAATGTAGTACCTCAAGTAGCTGACTTAAACTTGACAAAAACGGTTGATAACGCTAGCCCGATACCAGGTGAAGATGTAATCTTTACGGTAACGGTCCTTAATGAAGGAACAGGTGCTGGAACAAATATTGAAATCACTGATCAACTACCTTCAGGTTATACCTTAGTAAGCTTCTCTACTTCACAAGGAACTTATACGACAAGTACAGGTGTATGGACAGTTGGTAACTTGGCTAATGCAGGTAGTGCTTCACTAACGATTAGAGCAAGAGTGCTGGCAACGGGTGATTATAACAACACAGCTTCTGTCACAAGCTCAGACCAGTTTGATAATGATACATCTGATAATACTGCTTCTAGAAGTGTCACCGTTCAAACTTCAGATATTAGCATTACCAAAACTGTCGATAATGCAAGTGCAAATGTTGGACAGAACGTAGTCTTCACAGTTACGGCAAGCAATGCCGGACCAGATGCGGCGACCAACCTTGAAATCAACGATGATCTACCGGCTGGCTACACCTTTGTATCAAGTAATACCGCTACTGGAAGTTATGACGATGCTACGGGCATTTGGACAGTAGGAACGCTTGCCAACGGTGCCAATGCGACACTGACCATTACAGCCACTGTGGCTTCGGTGGATGACAATGTGAATATCGCTTCTGTTGGTGAACTAGATCAGATTGATCCGACCGATTCAAATGACTCAGCTAGCGCGACGGTAACTCCTCCAATAGCTGACCTATCCATAACGAAAGGTGTAAATACCAATACGCCGACTGTTGGTGAAGAAGTAACATTCACACTTGTGGTAACGAGCGAAGCTTCAAGTACTTCGGATGCTACCAATGTAGTTGTAACTGACGTGTTACCGAGCGGATACACTTTCACAAGTGCCAATACTGCAGCTGGTAGCTATGACAATTCTACAGGACTTTGGACTGTAGGCACAGTGACGAATGGTGGTACAGCTACCCTTACGATCAACGCGACGGTGAATGCAAGTGGCGACTTAACAAACGTCGCTAGAATCACAGGTTCTGATCAATTCGACCCAAACCTAGGTAATAATACAGCCACGGTGAGCACTAACTCTCAAGCGATTGATTTAGGGGTGACGATTACGCCAGATGTTACGACACAAGACGTAAATGGTGAAGTCACTTTCCAAATTACATTGACGAATAATGGGCCTGATGCTGCCACAGGAGTAATTGCCAACAATGTACTTCCTGATGGATTCGAATTTGTATCGGCAAACCAAGACTTTGGAACTTACAATGAGACCACAGGAACATGGAATATTGGGGCATTACCAAACGGTGCTACAGCCAATTTAACGGTAGTTGGAAAAGTGCTAAGCACAGGTAATTATACTAATACTATCTCGGTGGTATCTGCCAACCAAACTGACCTTGATAGCTCAAATAATCAAGCAAGTACTACGATTACGGCATTACTGTCTGATGTATCCATCACTAAAGTGGTAAGCAACACCACTCCTATTCCTGGTGAATCTGTTGAGTTTACAGTCACTGCGGCAAATGCTGGACCTAATAGTGCACGCGAAGTTCAGATCACCGATATGCTACCTAGTGGTTATACCTTCGTAAATGCTACACGAACTAAAGGAACGTATGATAATACAACTGGTATTTGGAATGTTGGAAGTATTGGTAGTGGTACGACTCAGACCTTAATTATCAGAGCAACTGTAAATGCCGCGGGCGATTATTTAAACACTGCGACCGTATCACGAAACACTACTTTCGATACTGATAATACAAATGACACGGCATCGGCAACCACGACTGTTCAAGTAGCCGATGTAAGCGTGACCAAAATTGTAAGTAATAACATCGCGAATGTTGGTGAAAATGTAACCTTCACAATCACAGCATCAAATGCGGGACCAGATGCAGCTACCAACGTAGAAATACTCGACAAAGTACCGTCTGGGTATACCTTCGTCAGCGCATCGGCAAGTCAAGGAACATACAACCAAATCAGTGGAATTTGGACGGTCGGCACGATTAACAATAGTGCTAACGCGACCATTAGCATTGTAGCAACAGTAGAAGCAACTGGCGATTTCGATAATGTGGCTAGTGTTCAACGAGTAGATCAAAACGATCCTGACTTAACGAACGATAGCGCAACAGCAACCGTAACACCACCGAACGCCGATCTTGTAGTTACAAAAGTAATTGATGACGCTAGTCCTAACGTGGGCGACAATGTAACCTTTACAGTAACGGTGACTAATGATGGACCAAGTCAGGCGACGGATATCATTTTGACCGATCAACTGCCAAGTGGATTTACATTTGTCAATGCCACAGAAAGTCAAGGAAGCTATGTTTCTACAACTGGCATTTGGACAGTTGGAAACTTAGCAAATAACGGTGTGGCTACATTAGAAGTATTAGCCACAGCGAATGCAAGTGGTGACAGAGCCAATACCGCTTCTATTACTAGCGTAAATGAGTTCGATCCTGAAACGGCCAATAACACTGCGACGGTAACGTCTGGTATTCAAAACTCAGACCTTAGCATTACGAAAGTTGTCAGTGATGCAACACCTAATGTAGGTGATGAAGTAGCCTTCACAATTACTGTGAATAACGCGGGTCCTGATGCGGCAACGAACGTATCTATCACAGATCAACTACCTAGCGGATTTACATTCGTGAACGCGACGCCTTCAAGAGGTTCTTACGATAATACTTCGGGCGTTTGGATGTTCTCGAGCCTAAATAATGCTGGAGTAGCTACACTAGAAGTCAGGGCGACAACCCTATCGACTGGTGATTTTGTGAATACCGCAACTATCACTGCCGCAGACCAGAATGATACTGATAATACGAATAACACTGCTTCAGTTACAGTCGACCCAATGATCGCTGATTTGAGTATTACAAAAGCAGTAGATAATAACAATCCGGTACCAGGTGATGACGTAATCTTTACCATAAATCTATCGAATGCTGGACCAGATGCGGCGACTAACATTACGGTCACCGACCAAATACCTAGTGGATTTAGTCTGGTGAGTGCCGTGGCATCGCAAGGAAATTTCGATACCAATACTGGAGCATGGACCATAAACAGTCTGGCAAACAGTGCCACTGCTACCCTAACAATTAGGACCACAGTTCAGGCAAGTGGAGATTTTACCAATACCGCGAGCATTACTGCTGTAGATCAATTTGATAACGATAATTCGAATAATACCGCGAGCAGTGCAGTCACACTACAATCTGCTGATATTAATATCACTAAGACTGTAGATGACGATGATGCCAATGTCGGTGAAACCGTCACATTTACAGTGACCGTAACCAATGATGGTGCTGACAGAGCTACTGGTCTTTCAATACTAGACGAATTACCAACAGGCTACAACTTGTTATCTGCCAACCCAAGTGCTGGCAACTATGTTTCTGCTACAGGCATCTGGACAATCGGTCAATTGGCGAATGGTGACGCAGTTACCCTCACCATGACGGCTAGCGTGCTATCAACTGGTGAATACGAAAACACTGCCTTAGTGAATAGTCTAGATCAAATTGATCCAACCAGTGGAAATGATACGGCTAGTGCAACGGTGACACCACCGCGTGCAGATTTAGCGATCACCAAAACTGTGGATAATACCAATCCGAATGTCGGTGAACTAATAACGTTTACCGTAACACTTGTGAATAATGGACCAAGTACGTCAGATGCGACAGGTATTGAAGTGACTGATGTAGTACCATCCGGATATACTTTGGTAACCCCTACTGCTTCGGTAGGAACTTATGACCGTAATTCAGGAATCTGGACAGTAGGCTCCCTAGCCAATGCGGCACAAGCCACGTTGACCATGACAGCTACAGTGAACGAAACTGGTGATTTTACGAACACGGCTAGAATTTCTGCAAATGACGTTTTCGATCCGAACGAGGGAGATAACACAGCTAGTGCGAGTATTCTTGCCCAAGCTTCCGACCTCGAAGTGATTAAAGCGGTAAGTGATGAAATGCCAAACATTGGTGACAATATCACTTTCACTATTAATCTCAATAACCTCGGACCAGATCCTGCGACAAATGTTCAGGTAACTGATCAGATTCCAAGTGGATATGACTTTGTTTCTGCAGTGACCAACTTTGGTACTTATGCTGAGAATACTGGCATCTGGTCTGTTGGATCAATTGCTAATGCGCAAACGGCGACATTGACCATAGTAGCTACGGTCAACCAAACTGTAGATCATGACAATACAGCCACCATCACAGGGGCTGATCAAGATGATCCTGAAGATGCTAATAACTCGTCAACAGTAGAAGTTGTCGCCCAGTTTGCTGATTTGAATATTACCAAAACAGTTGACGATAGTTCACCAGTACCTGGAGATGATGTAATCTTTACGATTACTGTCGCCAACAATGGACCAAATACAGCGACCAACATTGCCATAACTGACCTACTTCCAAGTGGATATTCACTAGTAAGTAGTAACGCCTCTATCGGTACTTATGATAGCAACAGTGGCGTTTGGGCAGTATCTAGCATCGGTAACTCGGGAAGTGCTGTATTGACTATAAGGGCAACAGTTCAAGCAAGTGGAGATTTTACAAATACTGCTACGATCACTGCTGCGGATCAGTTTGATCTTGATAACTCAAATAATACTGCCGACGCGGCAGTTACGGTTCAAACTGCTGACATCAGCTTGACTAAATCAGTTGACAATGCCACGGCAAATGTGGGCGAAAATGTAACGTTTACAATCACTGCGTCGAATGCTGGACCAAACACAGCAACAAGATTGAGCATCACAGATCAACTACCGTCAGGATATACATTTGTTAGTGCTACATCTACCCAAGGAACCTTTACGAGCGCAACAGGAGAATGGGAAATTGGAACCCTGAATAATGCGAGCGAAGCACGACTTGAAGTAACTGCGACTGTATTGTCTTCAGGCGACTTTGAAAATACGGCTTCAGTTACAGCACTGGATCAAGTTGACCCAACGTCAAATAACGATTCAGCCACTGAAAGTGTAAACCCTCCACGTGCCGATCTGAACCTTACTAAAGTAGTAGACGCCAACAATCCGAATGTTGGAGATCAAGTAACATTCACAGTTACTTTGACCAATAACGGACCAAGTACTACACCTGCAACAGGAATAGAAGTAACTGATCAATTGCCGTCTGGTTATGCGCTAACAAACGCAACAACTACTCCAGGAACATCCTATAATAATGTGAATGGAAAATGGACTGTCGGAGAATTGGCTAAAGATGAGCAAGTAATATTAGTTATTGAGGCAACCGTTAGAGAAAATGGTGACTTTACTAACACGGCTAGCGTAACTGCATCAGATGTTTTCGATCCGAATGAAGGTGATAACACGGCTAGCGCGAGTATCGTGGCACAGTCAGCAGACCTAGCCCTGTCTAAGGTAATTAGCGATGCAACACCGAACGTAAATGAAAACGTGACCTTCACGATTAGCGTGGCTAATAATGGCCCAGACGCTGCTACAGGAGTTGTAGTAACGGATCAATTACCTTCTGGATATGAATTTGTAGAAGCAAATACAGCTTTCGGTAGCTACAATAATAACTCAGGTCTTTGGACAATTGGATCGATTGGAAACGGAAACACTGCCACTATTGATCTAGTCGCGAAAGTTAAATCAACTGGAGATTACGACAATACTGCTAGTATAACTGCTGCCGATCAAGACGACCCAGATACTGACAATGACGATGCAACGGTTAATGTTACTGCACAGTTTGCAGACTTGAACATTTCTAAAACCGTAGACAACAGTTCGCCAGTTCCTGGAGAAGATGTCATCTTCACAGTAACCCTATTGAACGAAGGACCAAATGATGCTACTAACATAGAAGTGACCGATCAGGTCCCTGACGGCTATAGCATAGTTAACGCTACTGCTTCAGTTGGTAGCTATGTAAGCTCAACTGGTATTTGGTCACTCAGTAGTTTAGGAAGTAATGCCTCTGCCACACTCACAATCAGAGCGACTGTACAGTCAGCAGGAATTTTCACAAACACGGCAACGGTAACTGCCTCTGATGTATTTGATACTGATAACACAGATAATACTGCAAGTGCAAGTGTAACACTTCAGACTTCAGATATCAGCATCGCGAAAACGGTCAGTAATACAATGGCCAATGTTGGTGATGAAGTGACTTTCACAATTATTGCGAGCAATAATGGTCCAAATGAAGCAACCGGACTCGCCCTTGAAGACGTTATCCCATCGGGTTACGATTTAGTAAGTGCGATTACCACAAAAGGTGCTTACAACAATGGTTCTGGACTATGGAATATCGGCTCGCTTGATAATGTGGCAACTGCAACATTAACGGTTGTTGCCACGGTAAAAGCTGCTGGTGACTATGCGAATACAGCTGCAGTTAGTGCCCTAGATCAGAATGATCCTAACGATACTAATGATGCGGCTACCGCTACGGTAAATCCACCAAGAGCTGATTTAGTACTCGAAAAAGTAGTAGACGCTACTGATCCAAACGTGGGTGATTTGGTAACCTTCACTGTTACCTTAACGAACAATGGACCAAGCACCGCCAATGCCACTGGAATAGAAGTGACTGATCAGTTGCCATCTGGTTATGCTTTAGGTACAGCAACACCAAGTATTGGAACATATACTGCGAGTAGTGGTATTTGGGAAGTCGGATCATTAGCAAAAGATGCAAGCGCAACTTTGACCATAACGGCCACAGTTGGTGCTGCTGGCGATTTCACGAATACCGCCAGCATTACTGCTGCTACTGAATTTGATCCTAATGCAGGAAACAATACAGCCAGTGCCAGTATTGTAGCGCAATCTGCCGATTTAGGCATTACTAAAACAGTCAGCAATGCAACACCAAATATTGGTGAGGAAGTAACATTTACTTTATCTGTGAGCAATGACGGACCAGATGCAGCTACAAATGTGGAAATCACTGATGTACTGCCTAGCGGATATGACTTTGTCAACGCAGTAACTTCATTTGGAACTTACAATGCAACAAATGGTATTTGGTCGGCAGGTGTCATAAATAATAGTGCGACGGCTACCTTAGAAATAGTTGCTGCGGTAAGAGTAACGGGAGGCTACAATAATACGGCTACTATTTCGAGCAGTGATCAAAACGATCCACAGCCAATCAACAATACACAAACAGTTGATGTAACTCCTCAACGAGCAGACTTGAGTATCACTAAAGTGATTGATAATACTACTCCAATTCCTGGAGAACAGGTTGTTTATACCATTACCGTTACGAATAATGGACCTGATGCTGCTACGAATGTAGAAGTAAGTGATAGACTACCAAGTGGATTCAGTTTTGCAGCCTCCACCACAAGTACTGGTAGTTATAACGCCAATACTGGAATTTGGACGGTAGGTAATTTAGTCAATAGCTCAAGTGCGGTACTTACATTGAGGGCGACAGTATTAGCCACAGGCTCTCACTTGAATGTGGCAAATATTAATGCAGTTGATCAATACGATCCTGATGCTTCTAACAACAGTGTTAGCCAAGGCGCAACTGTTCAGATGTCAGACCTAATCGTAACAAAAGTGGTAGATAATGCCGCGGCTAATGTTGGCGAAAGCGTAGTATTTACAGTCACTATTGCGAACAGTGGCCCTGATGCAGCAACTAATGTAGAGGTTACCGATAGACTGCCTTCAGGATATGAGTTTGTAAATTCGACAGTTTCACAAGGCACATACGATAGGTTTACTGGAATCTGGGAAGCAGGAAGCATAGCAAGCAACTCTAACATTACGCTAGAAGTAGTAGGAATAGTTCAGGCGACTGGAGATTACGGTAATACCGCAACAGTATCTGAACTAGATCAAAACGATCCTGACGATACCAATAATACGGCAAGTACATTTGTGAACTCACCTCGAGCTGATATTGGCTTACAAAAAGAAGTCAATATATCTAGACCAAATGTTGGTGACGAAGTAGAGGTGACTGTGACAGTCGTCAATAACGGCCCAAGTGATGCAACCAATGTTGAGATTACTTACCTCCTACCTGATGGTTTGGAATTCGTTTCGGATAATCCAAGTCAAGGTGCGTATACAGCGAGCAGTGGCGTTTGGGCTATCGGAAATATCCCTAACGGAGATACGGAGACTATCACCATTACGGCGAAAGTACTGGCGAATGGGTCTTATGATAACAGCTCAATAGTTACAGACCTGATCGAACATGATGAAGTTGAGGAGAATGATGCAGCCGACGTAACCATCTTCCCTACTCAGACTGACATCATTGTAGAAAAAGCGGTCGACAATGGTGGACCTAATGTTGGCGATAACGTAATCTTTACCATTACCGTAACCAACGACGGCCCAGATGCTGCTACAGGAATTACCCTTGAGGATCAATTGCCAAATGGATATACCTTCATTTCAGCGAACCCAAGTCAAGGCGGATTCAATAATATTAATGGTGTTTGGACAGTAGATGACCTCGTCAATGGATCATCAGCTACTTTAGAATTGACAGCAACGGTGAAATCTGATGGCGACTACCAGAACATTGCTTCGCTATTGAATGTCGATCAATTTGATCCTGACGTTACGAATAATAGCGCAAGCTCGACACCAAGACCACAGCGTGCGGATGTCACAATCAGCAAAACTGTCGATAACGCGAATCCAAATCCAGGTGATGTCATTACCTTCTTGGTAACTGCCTTTAACATTGGACCTGATGCAGCTTCGGGTGTAGAAATAGAAGATCAATTACCGAGTGGTTATAACCTCGAAAGCGCATTTGCCTCACAAGGTACTTTTGACCCGAATACTAGAACTTGGAGTTTAGGTACACTAGGCGACGGAAGTAGTGCTGTATTGGTAATGAGTGTGAGCGTAAACGCTTCAGGAAACTTCAATAACATAGCCAATGTGACGGCATCGGATCAGTTTGATCCTGATGTAACGAATAATACAAGTAGTCAATCCATCGTATTGCAGAAGGCGGATGTGGGCATAACGAAAGTCGTCGACAACGATAATCCAAACATTGGAGATCGTGTGACTTTCACAATGACAGTGACTAACAATGGACCTGACGAGGCTACTAGTGTGGTAGTTGATGACCTTGTACCAGCAGGTTATGAAATAGTCAGTAGTGCTGTTAGCCAGGGCGGATACAATGCAGTGACAGGTATCTGGGGTATTGGAACAATTCCAACTTCTGGATCGGCAACTTTAAGCGTGATTGCCACGGTGACAAGCTCTACGGCTTATAACAACATTGCTAGTATCATCGAAGTTGATCAACTAGATGAGAATGCTACTAATGATATTGCTTCGCAAGATATAACGCTACAACAAGCTGATCTCGGCGTTGGTATTACCGTCGACAATTCGACTGCCAATGTGGGCGAATTCGTAAACTTTGTAGTCACCGTAACTAACAATGGTGCAGACGATGCTACTGGGGTCAGAGTATTGAACCAGATTCCATCTGGCTACACTGTAATTAGCACCAATACTAATGGAAACGGAGTGTACAATGAAAACACCGGAGAGTGGATCATTGGATCGTTAACCAATGGAAATTCTGTCCAATTCAACGTCCAAGCCAGAGTGCTATTAAACGGTGAATTCGAAAATGTTGCGGCTATTTCATTACTAGATCAAGTGGATAGTAATGATGCAAATAACCGTGCCGCTGTCACCGTTACTTCGCCGAAAGTAGATATAGCTATTGCTAAAACAGTTGATAATAGTAATGCTAATGCGGGTGATCCGGTTGTGTTTACTGTAACAGTAACCAACATAGGTCCAAATAGCGCAACGGGTACTGGAATAGAGGTGGTTGATAAACTACCAAATGGTTATGATTTGGTTGGCACTCCAGCGTCAAGTCAAGGTACTTATGATCCGACGACTGGTCTTTGGAGCGTAGGATCACTAGTCAAAGATGCCGCTGCAACCCTGACCATTAATGCTACTGTGAAAACAACAGGAATCTTTACCAATGTGGCCGAAGTGACAGGTGCGGAACAGTTCGATCCAGACGAAGGAAACAATCTGGCATCGGTAAGTGTAGGACTACAAACGTCAGACCTAATCATTACTAAGACAGTCAATGATGATGTTCCTAATGTCGGTGACGAGATTACCTTCACTATTCAGGTCCGAAACGACGGTCCAGATCCTGCAACAAGTGTTAGGGTAAGTGATGCGATACCGAATGGTTTCTTCTTTGTAGAAGGAACAAGTACAACAGGAAGTTATAATGGTACTACTGGTGTTTGGGACATAGGCTCCATAGCTGTTGATGGTATTGTAACCTTGGATATAAAAGCAACTGTAAGATCAACCGGCGACTTTATCAATACGGCTACGATTTCGAACCTAGATCAGGTGGATGCAGACATTACTTCGAACATCAGTTCTGTAACAGTCGACCCTCAAATTGTCGATCTAAGTATTACTAAGGTGGTTGACATTTCTAACCCTAGTGTCGGTGATGATGTATTCTTTACAGTAACCGTAAGCAATAATGGACCAGATGCAGCAACCAATGTTCAAGCTGCGGATGCACTACCTGCTGGATACGAACTAGTGAACAGTTCTGCAAGTGTAGGAACATACGACGAAACCACTGGCCTATGGGCAATTGGCGACCTTGTAGCTTCTGCTAATGCAGTACTTAACATTAGAGCCACTGTGATATCTAATGAAAATCTACAGAACACGGCAACGATAGAATTTGCTGATCAATTCGATCCAGACCTAACCAATAATGAGGCTTCAGCTGGTTCGGATGTATCAACTTCTGACATTAGTATCTCGAAAGTGGTTGACATAGCCTTCCCGAATGTTGGCGATAATGTAGTCTTTACAATTACTGTAGATAATGATGGACCAGATCAAGCGACTGGACTAAACATTACAGATCAGTTACCAAATGGATATGATCTAGTTAGCGCTGTACCAACGGTTGGCACTTACACTAGTACATCTGGAGTTTGGGCAGTCGGTAATTTAGACGATGGTGGTCGAGCGACCTTAACGATCACGGCGACCGTGAAAAGTACTGGTGACTACAACAATGTGGCAACGGTATCTTCGGTTGACCAATTTGATCCAGATCTTGCGAATAATGAATCTGATGCGAATGTATCACCTCCGCAAGTGGATCTTGAAGTGATGGCATCAGTGGATAATAACAATCCAAACGCTGGTGATGAGGTAACCTTCACCTTTACGGTTCAGAACAATGGACCTGAAGACGGTACAGGAATTACATTGGAAAGCTTACTACCTTCTGGATTTACGTTCGTGAGTTCTAATCCAAGCAAGGGAAGTTATGATCCTACAACAGGAATTTGGACGATTGGAGACCAAGGGTCTGGTTCACTGGATGTAATTACAATTGTTGCTACTGTCAATGCATCGGGTGACTATACTGCGACTGCAGCTATTGGAAATGCGGATCAGTTCGATCCAAACTTGAACAACAACAGTGCATCTGCAGGTGTAACACTACAAGGTGCTGATGTATCAGTAGTCAAGTCAGTGGATGATGCTGAGCCAAATGTTGGAGACAATGTCGATTTTACTATTAACGTTGCCAACGCTGGACCAAATGCAGCAACTAACCTTGAAATCCTGGATCTACTACCTAGCGGATACGATTTCGTGAGTGCTAACCCAAGTGTAGGCACATACAATGAAACCACAGGTATTTGGGCGATCGGCACGCTAAATGGCGGTGGCAGCGAAAGTCTAGTGGTAAGAGCACAAGTGCTAAATACTGGGGATTATGATAACACTGCTGCAGTGAACGCAGTAGATCAATTTGATCCAAATAGTGCGAACAATACCTCCACTACATCGGCACCACCGCAATTGGTTGACTTAGTCATTACCAAAGTGGTAGATAATGCAACGCCGATCATTAATGAGGAAATTGTCTTTACGATCACAGTTTCAAATAATGGTCCAGCAAGAGCAAGTGGAGTTGTTGTGGAAGACATCTTACCGAATGGATATACCCTCGTGAGTAATAACGTGACACCAGGAACATCATTCGATAGGGAGACTGGAATCTTCACGGTAGGTGACCTTGTGAGTGGTGGAAATGCGGTACTGACTTTAAGGGTAAGAACTAGCGAAACTGGTGTTCATGATAATACAGCTTCAATTATAGACCTAGACCAGTTTGATACTGATTTAACCAACAACACCGCCGATAGACCTGTCACTATACAGCGAGCAGATATCGGTGTGACTAAAGTCGTAGATGATGCTGTGGCAAATGTCGGTGACAATGTGACTTTCACCGTGATTGTTAGCAATGCTGGCCCGGATGATGCCTCTAGCCTAGTCGTAAATGACTTATTACCAAGTGGATTTACACTGGTAAATGAAAGCGCCGCGACTGGTACTTATAATAGCACTACCGGTGTATGGACCATTGGTAACTTAGCAAATGGAGCTTCTACTTCCCTGTCTGTAACGGGTACAGTATTATCACTTGGTGATTATAATAACGTTGCGGCAGTGGTAAATGCAGATCAAGTTGATGATGATAAAACAAATAATTCGGCATCAATTGAAGTGGTACCGCCAAGATCAGACTTGAGTATTTCGAAAGCAGTGAATGCTAACAATCCAAACGTTGGTGATCAAGTGACATTTACTGTGTTAGTGACTAACAATGGCCCAGACCCAGCGGATGCCACTAATGTAGAAGTGACCGATGTATTGCCTAACGGTTATACCCTCGTCTCTACAACGGAAAGCCAAGGAAACTACAACAGTTCTACTGGTCTATGGGATATCGGCACGTTACCAAATGGTTCGTCAGCCACATTTACCATGACGGCAACGGTCAATGCAAGTGGAGACTTTACCAATACAGCTCAAATCACAAACTCTGATCAGTTTGATCCTAACTTAGGTGATAACACAGCCAGTGCAAGTATTGTGGCTCAAAATGCTGATCTCAGTATGGCGAAGGCTGTTAGCAATACGGATGCTAATGTTGGTGAGAATGTGATATTTACTGTAACACTTTCAAATGCAGGTCCAGATGCTGCGACTAATGTAACGGCCCTTGACGAGCTACCTTCTGGATATACGCTAGTGAGTGCCAGTGCTTCGCATGGAACCTACAATACAAGTACAGGAATTTGGAGTGTTGGGGCGATCGCTGTCAATGAAGACGCAGTGCTCTCTGTAACTGCCACCGTACTAGAGTCGGGTGAATTCACGAACACGGCGACGGTTACTTCAGCAGATCAGGAAGATCCAGACGATTCTAATAACAGCGCGAGCGAAGGTGTGACGGCATTAAAATCTGACCTTCAGATTGATAAGATTGTCAACCAACCTACGCCTATTATTAATGAGCAAGTAGTATTTACAGTTACCGTGACGAACAACGGTCCTTCACCAGCTACTAATGTAGAGGTATTGGATAATGTACCTGACGGATTTGTTGTGACGAGTACCACGACAAGTCAAGGAAGCTACGATTCTGCAACAGGATTATGGGCTGTTGGTGACCTTGCCAATGGAGGAAGTGCAGTGATTAACTTCATCACTGAAGCACAAGCCACCGGAGATCATACTAACATAGCAACGATTAGCGGATCTGACCAGTTTGATCCAGATGAGACAAATAATACTTCTCAGCAAAGTGTAGTTGTTCAAACTGCTGATGTAGGCATCCTTAAAACAGTAAACAATGCAACAGCGAATGTTGGACAAAGTGTCATCTTCACGGTGGATGTATTTAATGAAGGACCAGATGCCGCTACAAGTCTAGAAGTCATAGACTTAATTCCTGACGGTTATGAGCTTGAAATAGCAACACCTGAGTCAGGAACCTATGTGGCTTCTACTGGAGTTTGGACAATCGGTACATTGGCAGCCAACGATACAGTAACACTGACTGTTCAAGCCGAAGTGCTTTCAACTGGTGACATTGTGAATACGGCGAGTATTAGCAATAGTGATCAAGTTGATCCAGATAGTAGCAATGATGAAGCATCAGCTGAAGTGGTCTTCCCTTCTGCAGACCTAGCCTTAACTAAGTCCTCTGACATAACCAGAGCAGATATTGGTGAAGAAGTGAACTTTACAATCACCCTCACTAATAATGGACCTGACCAAGCTAACAACATTGAGATCAATGAAAGAATCCCTAATGGTTTCGTCCTTATTGGAACTGAAGCAACTAAAGGAGATTTCGATCCAAGTACTGGACTTTGGACAATCAACGCGATGGCGCTTAACGAGAGAGCTACTTTAACAGTAACCGTTCAAACTAAAGCTGAGGGTAGTCTGTCGAATACGGTGAGTATTAACGATGTCGATGAGTTTGATCCAAACACAGCGAACAACTCTTCTACTTCAAGTATATCTCCTCGTTCGGCTGACTTGGGTGTAGTGAAAACCGTGAGTACAGCAACACCAAATATTGGTGATGAAGTAACGTTCACGATAGCACTTACTAACAACGGACCTGATGATGCCACCAACATCACAGTGACCGATCAGCTACCATCAGGCTACGAGTTAGTCAGCACAACAGCGGATGCTGGTGCTTATGATGCTGGACAATCGGCATGGTTACTTGACGGTATAAACAATGGCCAGACATTAAACCTACAAATCGTAGCTAAAGTCCTTGTCGAAGGTAATTATGACAACACGGCTACGATTAGTAGTCTGGATCAGAAGGACACAAATGCGGATAACGATGAAAGTGAAGTTGAAGTTAATCCACCGACTGTTGATATAGCCGTTACGAAAACGATCGATAACGACGAGGCGAATATCGGTGATGAAGTGAACTTCAGTATTCTGGTGAGAAACATCGGACAAGACGGTGCTTCGAACATACTGATCTCCGATGTGCTACCAACTGGATACACTTTCGTAGATGCGTTTGCAAGTATTGGCTCTTATAACGCTGAAACAGGAGATTGGACGATTGATCAACTCATCGAGGGTAGTAGTGCTTTCTTACTAGTTAGAGTTACAGTAAATGGTGAAGGAAGCTACACCAATACGGCACGACTCGTATCAGTAGATCAGTTTGATGTAAATCCAAATAACGATCTATCATCGGCCTTCACATCAATCAAACAGGCAGATGTTGGTTTAACCAAAGCAGTGAGTAACATAAATCCACTGATTGGTGATCAAGTGACTTTCAGTATTGTCATGTCAAATGCAGGACCTGAAACAGCCACCAACATAATTGCTAGCGATGTGCTACCAGATGGTTATAGATTCATTGGATTCACCGCTATCGGCGAGTTTGATCCTGAATTGGGTAGTTGGAAAGTAGATACTTTGAGACTTGGCGAAGTAGCCACTCTAGAAGTTAGAGCTGAAGTTCTACCTACAGGTAGCTACTTGAACATTGCCAGTATTCAGTCTATCGATCAAACTGACTTGAATAGCGCCAATGATGAAGCATTTGCAAAAGTATTGCCAGACATTGCCGATCTACAGATTGAGAAAACGGTTAGTAATTCTAGACCAGAGCTCAATGAGCAGATCACTTTCTTCGTCACAGTAGCGAATAACGGACCGAATGATGCAACAAATATTGAAGTCCTAGAAGTTGTTCCAAGTGGCTATACAGTTGTGAGTATTGCCGCAGGTACAGGAACCTACAATGCTAACAATGGCATTTGGAGTATCCCAGCATTGGCGGTTGACGCTACTGCAACATTGGGAATAACGGTGACCGTAAATGCAGCTGGTGACTACTTAAATGAAGCGGCCATTACGAAGGCTGATCAATTTGATCCTGACTTGACCAACAATAAGGCACAACGTAGAATCACGCTACCAAGGGCAGACTTATCAGTGGTCAAAACGGTGAGTAACGATGATCCGAGTAGTGGTGATCAAGTAACATTTACTATCGTGGTGAGCAACTCTGGCCCGAACCCAGCCACTAACGTAGTACTGACCGAGGTAATTCCTACAGGATACAGTTTTGTTAGTTCATCGGCCACTTTAGGTGCTTATGATGAAGTAGCTGGAACATGGAATATTGGTATACTGGTAATCGATCAGACCGAGACACTCACCATTTTGGTAGACGTGCTGGATGATGGTGAGCACACTAATACGGTTTCTGTAACGGCAACCGAAGTGGATCCTGATGAAAATAATAATATCAGTACGGTAGAGCTTTCGTTCAACAATCCGCCAATTGCAGAAAACGATGCAGTGACTATACCTCAGAATACAAGTATTGTGAATGGAACTGTTACCTTCAATGACACTGAAGAAGATGGTGATAATTTGACATATACTTTAGTGAGTTCTGGTAGTGCAGGTGAAAGAGGAACGCTAACCTTTAACCCAGATGGTACATACAGCTATACTCCAAACCCTGACTTCTTCGGTGTAGTGTCATTTACATATGAAGTATGTGATGACGGCATCCCAGTGAAGTGTGATCAGGCGGTAGTAACAATTACTGTCCTTGAAAACACAGATGTAAGGCCAGGTAGTGGTATCTCCCCTAATAATGATGGAATGGGTGAAGAAACATGGTTTATTGAAGGAATAGATAAATTCCCGAACAACAATGTGAAAATCTTCAACCGATGGGGTAACCTAGTTTGGGAGGCAGATGGATATAACAATACAAGCAAAGCGTGGAATGGCGATGCCATAGTCGGATTGTTTGTGAATAGAGATGGAGAAAGGTTACCAGACGGTACTTACTTCTATGTAGTAGATTTGAAAAATGGCAGCAAACCACTAAGTGGATTTGTAATCATCAAACGATAATAGGAACTGATCATGAAGTTTTTAAGAAACATAACATTCGCTTTGGTTTTGATGATCTTTGGACAAGTTGGACTTGCCCAGCAACAGGTCATGTTTACACAATACATGTTTAATGGACTGGCAATTAACCCTGCCTATGCGGGTAGCCATGATAATATCACGGCTACCTTTTTAGCCCGTGAACAATGGGTGGGGCTCGAAGGAGCGCCAGCGAGTCAAACATTCAGTATTCACTCCCCGATTAATGCTAGTGGAAGTGCCAACCTTGGTGCCCTGCTAATCCATGATAAGATTGGGGTAACTGATCAAACCACAGCCTACTTGGCTTTTGCCTACAGAATTAGGTTTAGCGGATCGGCTAGGTTGGCCTTTGGCTTACAAGGTGGAATTAGTAACTATATCTCGAGATTTAGTAGAATTAGCAGTGTAGACCCTGTTTTTGCCAATGGTGATGTAAACATCAACAGACCTAATTTTGGTGCTGGACTATATTTTAACACTAACCGATTCTTTGCAGGTGTTTCAGTGCCTCAATTAGTAAGAAGTAAGTTAGATGTAAACAACAGCGATTCGGACTCCAGACTAGAAAGGCACTATTTCGGGTATGCAGGTTATGTTTTTGACATATCAAGTGACTTAAAATTCAAGCCTAATTTGTTAGTGAAGTATGTGGAAAATGCTCCTGTCGAGTTTGACGTGAATGCTAATTTCCTAATCAAGGATATTATCTGGGCGGGTTTATCATACCGTTCTTTCGATTCCTTTGATGCACTATTTCAGGTACAAATCACCAAACAGTTTCAGTTCGGCTATTCATATGATTTTGCCACTACCACTGATTTGAGACGAGTAAATGCCGGTTCTCATGAGATCATGCTTACCTACACATTTGTTTTCGGAAAGAAAAAAATTATTTCACCAAGATATTTTTAAGAAATGCATAATAGATACTTAAAATACATTTTGGTTCCCCTTTTGACGTTGGTTTCCTTCATGGCCTATGGCCAAAATAGGTCTCGCCTAGACGTAATGCGCGCCGGTAAATTGTTCGATAATTTTGAGTACGCGGCGGCGGCCAAGATTTACGAAAGATTAGTAGAAAGAGATTCGTCATTTAATTATGCCAAACTTCAGTTAGCAGAGTCTTACAGAAAAATGAATATGCCCGAGGAAGCACTACCCTTCTATGCAGAAGTAGTCTCGGATTCATCTGTGGCTAAACCTATTCATACCCTATATTATGCACAAGCTTTAATGAGTGCCGAGAGGTATGATCGCGCGCTGACAGCACTTTCAGATTTCTATGCGAGTCAAGGTGATGTTCGAGCAACGAACCTGACAAATGGCATAACAAATTTTGAAGGCTTCTATAGCGATTCTTCTTACTATAAAATCAACCTGTCAAAGTTCAATTCAGAAGCTGATGACTACAGCCCAACTTATTTCAGAGATGGGCTTGTTTTCTCATCGAATCGTAAAAAGTTCAGACTCGTCAAACGAACTCACGGATGGGACAATAAGAATTTCCATGAATTGTATTTCACAAATCCAGGCGTCGATTCTGTTGAAACAACTAAGCTATTCAACAAAAAACTGAATACACGTTACCACGAAGGCCCAATGGTTTTCTATGATGATGACGAAAAAGCGTTTTTTACCAGAAATAACTACAACGGAAAGCGAGTTGGTACGGCCAGCGATGAAACGATAAACCTACAACTTTACATGACCCAAAGAAGTGGTGTGAATTCTGAGTGGGACAAACCGATGTCGTTCAAATACAATAGCAAAGAATTTAGCACAGGTCATCCGACCATTTCAGAGGATGAAAAAACGCTCTATTTTGCGTCAAACCGACCTGGTGGCAATGGCGGTGTCGACATATATAAGTCTACTTTTGAAGATGGAGATTGGGGTGAACCCGTAAACCTTGGAAGCGAAATCAATACCCCTGGAGATGAGATGTTTCCACATGTTCATAAAGGTGTCCTCTACTTTTCATCCAATGGCCATTATGGAATGGGCGGGCTAGATGTTTATCAATACGATTTCAATGACACGGCCGCCGTTGTAAAAAACATGGGGTATCCGATTAATTCTCCAAAAGATGACTTTGGACTGATTTTATCCTCAAACGATACAACTGGCTATTTTACTTCTAACCGACCAGGTGGGGCTGGTAACGATGATATCTACCAAATCGAGGTGAACTTACCAAAACGACCTAAACAGGTTTTCCTGAAAGGTATTGTTGTTGATCAAAGATCAGGTAGACCCCTTGAAGATACTGAGGTCTTTTTATCGACGAGCGAAGGGGATAGCATTAGTTTCATTACAAACGCTGATGGAGGCTTTGAATATGAGTTAGCCTGGGATCAGAAGTACAATCTGACTGCGCTTAAGCCCGATTGGTCAGTTGGCCGAGATTCTGCATCCACCTTTGACGATATGCTTGATAAAGAATTTATCACTATTCCACTCCGAGAACTTCTTGTCGTAAAAGGAGATTTGGTAACCCCTGGTGGAAGGCCGGTGGATGATGCACTCGTGACCTTCACTGAAACTACTACAGGTGAAGTAGATAGTGTACGAACCAATGAAAATGGATTACTCTACTTTATAGCCCAACCTGGTGCTGAATATGATGTCTTCCTACAAAAGCCAGGATATTTCAACTTTAGAACTAAAGTTGCGACAGGAAATGATCCGGGTGGTGTCATTAAGTTCGATCTTGAGATGGATGAAATTATCATTGGAAAAGCAATACGTATTGAAAACATTTATTTTGATTTGAATAAATCAGACATTCGTCCAGATGCGGCGATAGAACTTGACAAAATAGTGGCCATGATGACAGATAACCCAACCGTTAAAATAGAATTGGGTTCGCATACGGATTCACGCGGTGGCGATCCTTATAACCTCGCCTTATCTGATCGCAGGGCACGCTCATCGGCTGCCTATATCGTGTCGAAAGGTATTGCGCAAGACAGGATTACGGGCAAAGGATATGGTGAAACACAGCTTACGAACCAATGTGAGGACGGTATCAGATGCCAACCAGAAGAACATCAAGCAAACAGGAGAACTGAATTTAAAGTAATTTCATTTTAGCCTAGCGCTTGATATAACGCTTTCCGTCCCACTCTAATTGAGTGGGACTAATTACTCTTACAAAGTCTTCGGCAAACCTTAATTCGCTAATGAGTCGATAGGTAAGTTCGGGTACATCAACTAAAAATTCGTTACTAGACTTACCCTTTACCCTGTATTCGTTGGTATAAATATGCCTAATTGAAATACTTCGCACCGGCATTTCCATTGAAGGAATCGCAATAATCTCAAAAGACGTTATACTTAAATTAGCTGGTTTTTTAACTGCAATTTCATTGTTGTTAAACCTTCGCTGACTTAATTCTTCGTCAAACCGCGGGTTGTTAGAATTAATTAGAACTTGATAGCTCAGACCTTTATGCCGGTCTAATGCTTTGTCCTTTTGAATGGGATTATCAATAGTAAAGTAAAGACTGTCAGAACTTGATCTGAAGCCCTCCTGAACTTTCATCTCTAGCAAAGGGTCTATAGGTTTTAAATCACTTTTAAGACTTAGAAAAGACGTTCCGTTAACTCGTTTCCACTCACCAACTGAAAGTGTATCGCAGCATTTATATGGGCTTATATGAGCCTCTTCGAAGGGTTTCAAGAGGAAATATCTATCCTTAGTTAACAAAAGCTGCTTATTGAATGATCCTTGCATCAAATATGTACCTTCTACGCTACCTTCAACCGTCTTACGGGCAGCACAACTATAGAGCCCAATGACGCCTAAAAGCTGCAATAAATATCCCTTCAACCGATTACGATGACTCATTTTAACCAATTCGCTAATCCAATATAGTAGCTATACCATTAACCTGACCGTCCACCCACAAAAAAGCCCTCATCCAATCAAGAATGAGGGCTTAATTAGGTAAACGGTTTATTAACGTTTAATTATAATTCTTTTTCTAGCAAACTTTCCTCCGTCCCTGACTAAAACTGTATGAGTCCCTGAAGGTAAACCCCTTACATCTATTCGAACTGAAGAAGTAGAAGACTTTAGTGTGTTCGTAGAGAAAACTCTGCCTGAACTACCTATGAGCTTAATAGTGGTACCCTTCTTGAATAGCTCTTCGAATTCCAAGGTTATAAAATCACTAGCTGGCACTGGATAGGCAATAAGGTTTACTTCATCCAATTCTTTCTCTAGGCTCGTAATTATCAAATCAAGACTTATCGAATTGGCAAAGCATCCATTGTCGTTTGTGGCCATCACAAAATAACTTCCAGACTCTTCGGCGTTATATGTATTTGACGTTTCATCCGCAATTTCAACTCCATCTTTAAACCACTGGTAGTTCAAACCAGCTATTTGTGGTACTGAAAGTACATTATCAGTATTTGTAATGATTGGTACCTCGACTGCTTCAAACACCGAAGCATTAACAGGAACTCTAAGTTCAGATTCTTCGTTTCCGAAGACTCCAGCAACATAGTATGTGGTAGACTCTGATAACGATACGGTTATTTCTGCTCCCTGATCAAAAGATTCACCACCAATGGGACTATTATACCAAAAGTAATTATCAGCGCCTGAAGCACTTAACGATAAAGACCCTTCACCACAACTACTGCCAGATACAACAGAAATGTTAGGATCAGCGACTAAAACAGATATTTCAATTGTTTTAGTGTCAACTCCATTATTATCAGTTCCACCATCATCTTTTACGATTACCGTAATTATACCATTTCCCTCCTGATCTACAGTAGTTTCAAAACTGAGCGACGCACTACGACCATCGCTATTCAAAACTACACTGGAACTAGCCACTACTCCCGAACTTGTCGTACTGATAAGAATATTTTGACCCGTATCCTCTCCGGCACTAAGTCCGGATAGGTTCAAACTGAGTACTCCTAAATTTTTAACTATTTGAACTTCGTCAACCGGATCAATAGTAGGTGATTCATTAACGTCTAAAACATCTATTTGGAAAGTCTCCTCATATGTTCCGCCATGATTATCCGTAACCATTATTTTAATGTTATAGGTATCCTTTAATTCATAATCAAAACTGGACTTCGCTAACAATTCATTATCTATAATCTCAAAAGAATCATTATCCACCTCTCCATCAACTAAAGAAAATGTATGCGTATCCACACCGTTTTCATCGGTCACACTTAACTCGCCAATAGTTACTGAAGCACCAATGTTTTCATATACCGCTCTGTTACTTACACTAATTTTTGAAGGAGCGACATTGGTAATATTAAGAGTTGCCGTAGCCTCACCTTCATAGTTAGGATCATCAATAACTACTTTGAGTTCATATGACCCAACTGTATTTGGGACTGCCAACTGTTCACTATAAGTCAAATCGAAGCTTAAACCTTCAGGTACTGTTGTAACTGTGACTGGCTTATCTTCTCCATCGTTTACAAACTCTAAAGTGCCAAAAGATATCGTTGCCGTAGCTTTATCAATTACAAAGTCGAATGAGTTGGTAACGCTCAGGCCTCTTTCATCGGTTGCTTTCAATACTATTGTAGCAGTGCCTGCCTGATTCACCATCAATTTTAGAAGACCAGTATTAGCGCCTAACTCTGTTGAAGAAATTATCATTTCATCAGATATTGAAACCAACTCATAAGTCAATTGATCGTCACTTTGTTCTTCATCATCAAAGTAATCATAGACGGACAACTCTATTGTCAATTCAGGAGCATATGTATCCGTAATATCAGACACCTCAGTAGCTATCGGAGAACTATTAGCAGTCAATATGACGAAGTCAGAAGTACTTACTCCTTTATAATTCCTTTCGTTTACAGTAACGATTACCTCGTAAGTCCCTGCATTTATTGGCAAGTCAGTTGAACCGTTGTATGTAATGTCAAACATTAAATCAGCAGGTTCAGTTGTCACTGATACGCTTTTACTTGTTCCATCCTCTTCGATACCCTCAGCATATACTACATTTATTGATGCTTCTGCTTGGTCAATAATAACCTTGAAAGTTGTTGATACTGAAAGCCCTTTTTCATCTGTAGCTTTGATACTTAACTCAGTTTCACCTGCATTTAAAACATCTAGTATCAATAGGCCATTTTCAGAATTTATTACTCGAGGATTAATGACCGTTGGGTCTGAATTCGCAGTTACTTCGTAGGTCAATTCGGAGTCCTCTTGTTCTGCATCTTTGAAGAATTCATATAAAGACAGTTCTTTAGTTAATTCAGTGGCGTATGTATCTAATATATCTGGAATTTCACTTGCTGTCGGTGCATTATTAGCTGTTAGCAAAACGAATTCTGAAGTATTAGTGCCTTTATAATTTCTTTCATTTATGGAAACTACTACTTCGTAGGTTCCAGCTTCCACAGGAAGTTCAGTTGAACCATTGTAAGTAATATTGAGGAGTAAGTCAGCTGGCTCTGTTGTCACAGTTACGCTTTTACCCGTTCCATCTTCTTCAATCCCCTCATCATAGGTTATTTTAATTGAAGCATCTGCTTGACTAATAACAACCTTGAAAGTTGTTGATACCGATAGACCTCCTTCATCTGTTGCCTTGATACTTAACTCCGTTTCACCTGCATTTAAAACATCAAGTATCAATAGGCCATCTTCCGAACTTATTGTTTGAGGATTGATAACCGTCGGATCTAAATTGGCTATCACTTCATATATCAATTCGGAGTCACTATTCTCAGCATCCTCGAAGTATTCAAACAAGGACAATTCTGCATTACTCTCCGGTAAGTAGACCTCTTCAACATCTGTAATTTCAGAAACAGTCGGCGCCGAATTAGGTGCCACTACGTTGATGATAATCTCTTCTTCAATAATACCATCTTTACCATCAGATATTCGGAGTGTGAATTTATGCTCACCAATGTCTGAGAGTTGAGGTGTACCCGTGATCTTTGGCATGGTGTAAGCGAGCCTCTTAATTTTGCCGAGCTCACCAATTAAGATATCTCCATTTTCCAATTCTACTATCGAAGTTATACGCCCTATAGAAGACTCCGTTGCCAAACCATAATCATCTCCATTATATCCATTTCCTGCAATTGTTGAAATTGTACCATCCTCCAAATCAACAAGGCGCAATGCGTAAAAGGATTGATCTGAAAAAGCGATTTTTCCAGAACTTAGCATTTTCGATTCAAATACATTACCAAACCGTGCAATATCAAACTTGCCATCTCTAAAACCATATTGGCCACCAGCGATAGTCTTAACTTGATCGTTTGCATATCTTTTAAGCTTAAAAGTTTGCGCATCCCAAATGAGTAGTGAATCAACACCTAATGCGATAACTGACTGAGCATTATTGAATCTCACCAATTCTTTTTGACCATCTACGTCTCCAAAACTTCCATACAAACCTGCAATTGTAGACAAGTTCTTGTCCATATCGATTTTACCAATAAGAAATAACTCACCAGTGTATAGATTACCTTCGCTATCAATAGCTAGTTCATAGACGTAAAATGGTTTGGCTATTTCCTGCGGACCTTCAACCCTTTCGAAATTTGAAAAACTGATCGGGCCAGAAGCGATCAAGGTGGTAACGATTCCATTGGTATCTATTTTACGAACTCCCGCATTACCTCTACTGCCAATAAAAAAGTTGTCCATTTTGTCAATGACCAATGCTCTTGGAAATGAAAATTGTGCCTCTTCTTTCGGCCCATCTTTAAACCCAATCATACCGGTACCAGCATATAACTCGAATGCCCCATCTGACATTAACTGATATATTGAATGTTTTATAAAATCTACGAAAAACACATCCCCTTTTGAGTTAATTGCAAAGTCAGTTGGGGCTATGTTTAGGACATTCACAAGTGAATCAGGCAGCTCAGCGCTATATATCGGATTAGAAAATTCTTGAATTATGCGCAAAGAGTCCCCTGATAACCAGCTAGGTAGCACTTCTGAAGAAAAGGAAAGCACATCTGTATCTACGTCAGTGGCCTCAAAATTAAGCTCAAAAGTCTCTCCAACCGTTACTTCATAATTCTGTTGACTAAGAAGTATTGGCGAATCATTTACAGGTTCTGCAAAAATTTGAATTGCACCTATTTTGAAAAGTTTTCCACCGACTTTCCTAAAACTGAAAGTCAATTTTTCATTAATGAAAGAATTAGCGTACAGATTCAAATTATCCAATCTTGCGTTCAATTCTGCCACCTTTCCGTTTAACAGCCAAGCTTCCTCTTCTTTACTAAAACTCAACAAGTCTGTTTGTGTACTCCCTAACTGATATTCAATTGATCCGTTTGATTCAATTATTAACTCTATTGTTTCTGTATCGCTTTCTTGAATTTCCACTTTTGGTATTGATACAAATTCATCTCTTTCGCCTACAAAAATTGTCGTATCCAATCCAGATACGCTTGGCCGATCATTCTCCAATACGTTAATAGTAAAATCTAAAGTACTTACTGCATCCTGTGCGTCTTGAACGACTACTTTGACTTGTGCCTCCCCTAAATCAGACGCTTTAGGCCTACCGGATAAGATCTCTTGATCAAGTTCAATTCTCCTGATCACATGATTATAGTTATCGGCAAAAATTAAACTACCATTATCCCAAAGTAAGTTGCCTTCGGTATTAATTTTTATTTGGTCATTAATACCAGACTGATAACCACCTTGCCCGCTCCTCCCGAGAACGGTTGAAACGTTATCGTTCTTGTCAATTTTTCGAATCACATAATTCCATCGGTCTATTACATAAATATTTCCATAAGGATCTTCTACTGCTCCAGCCGTAGTGGCAAACTGTGATTGATTTGAAGGGCCGTCATTATATCCATAGCTGCCAGATCCGTAGCGAGTAATATACGTTCCTGAACTACTAAATCGATTGATAACTGAACTCGAAGAGACGAGCAAATCCCCATTGTTGGTGACATCTATCATGGAAATATTAACACTACCAGTTAGAGAACTTATATCTAGCGATTCCACCGCTAAAGTTTCTAATGTAATGAACCTAATTTGCCAGTATCTGCCTAGAATCAACGTTTTCTCGTCATTAGAGAGTGCCATTGAAATTGGTGCATAGTTTAGGCCTAAACCTAAACCAATATCACTTAAGCTTAATTCAGAATTTGGTCCTATAAGTGTAGTGACTTGACCATCTTTTATCAAACGAATAGCTTCGTTATTCAAATCAGTTACTAACAAGCTTCCATCTTTCAAACTAACAACTCTAGAAGGTCTATCAAACCTAGCACTGGCAACAGGACCATCAACGAATCCGCTCCTGCCATCACCTGCCACAAGACTAACTTCTCCAGATTTGTCTAACCTTAAAACACTATGAGTATTTAAGGATACGAAAACAAAGGTATTGCTTGTATCGTGTGCCATATGAAACGGAGTATCAAATTGTGCCTCATCACCTTTACCTAACTTAAATCCAGATTTACCTGGGGTACCGGCCAAAAGTTCATCTTGAGCCTTAATCTGATTGTAGTTAAGCCAATCTGGTTTCTCTGAAAAGGAAAGGCTAACGTCAGGGCCATCTTCAATATCAAAAGCATTAAAAAGGATAGACAGACTATCTCCAACGAATGCAGTAGTATCACTTAGATTTAGAATCTCTGGAACATCATTGACAGAGGTGACAGTGAGGCCAATTGATCCATTGGTCTGTAGAGTTCCATTAAACCTTTTAAAGGAAAAATCTACTTGTCCACTTTGATCATTATTTAATCCCGGCTCAAATGATAAAGAGGTAAGAATTTCATTCAGCTTTGTAGCATTTCCAGTGAGTCTATAAACACCTGATTTCAAAGAATCTGATAAATCTAGAACAGTGGAGGTAAGTCCACCCAAACTTTCAGTGCTCGGTGCCATGAACACTTCAAAAAGCTCATCTTGATCTCCAGTAGTTATAGAAATCGCATTCAAGACAAACGGTGAATCATCTTCAATGTATTGAAAACTTTGCGGTAACCCAATAACCTCTGGTCTATCCGGCGCTAAAATCTCGATTGGTACTTCATAGATATTTGGTGTAGATAAGCCATCGCTCACGCTGAAATTGAGGATTTGATTTCCTTCAGCACCATCAGGTGGTGTTCCAATTAACTTATAATTAATATTATAGGTCAAGAGACGTATGTCAAGTCCGCTATTGTCGGCAATAAGTATCTTACCAGGTTCAGGCGAGTAAATATCAGTTATAGAAAACCAATTCATTTCGTCATTCTTTCCATCAACACGTGCATAGGGAAATGTCGAAAAGAAAGTTCTTAATAATTCGCTCTCTTTATTATGAGCCCGAATACCAGAGGACTCTGTAGAGATAGCGTTCTCAAAGAGATCGATATAAATCGCTCCGGAACTATATCTTGGCCCATTTGTAATCGGAATAGTCGAAACTTGCCCGTTCACAATTTTTCTAACAGCTCCGGATTGGGTTACGTATATAGCACCATTCTTATCAACAAAAACACCATAATTACTTTGAAAAGCACTATTGAGAGCATCTCCATCCGTCTGACCATATCCACCAGTTCCAGCAATTGTAGTCACCTCATTAGTAGCAAAATTGAACTTCTTTACTTTTCGACTACCAAGATCAAGGATGATGAGGTTTCCGTCGTTATCTATAGTAAAATCCGAAATTGTATTAAACCGAGCGTCTGAACCCGATCCATCTTGATCTCCATTATACCCTAAAGCTGAACCTGCGATTAATGAAACCTCACCGTTTGAATATTGGAGAATATTCCAAGGGGTACTGAAGATAAGGTCATTATTTCTGAAGCTTAGACGTTTGATCTGTTGCGCATAGAAGTCTGTTATTTGATCATGGTCAATGATTGTGACTACAGAATCACCCTCAATCTTTCGAATTTTCCTGTCTTCGGCGAAATATACCTCACCATCTTGGTTTGAGGTGACAGAGTTAATACGATAAGTAGTTGCTTCTTCGATTTTACCGTCAACAGATGCAATTGTCCCCCCTGATGGGTCTAAATCTGCAATAGTCGACATTTCAAAATCATAACTACTTGTCAATGATAACCAAGGCGGAAGATTCTCGCTTATAAGATTTACAGGGTTACCATCGATATCCATGATATCTAAATCTATGGAGATGGGTAAATCCACCATCGCATTGATCTTGCCTTGATTAAAAATAGGCTGGTCATTGATCGGATTAATTTTGATATTAAATGAACCTGTCCTGGTGAATTGCCCTCCACTTCTCTTTCCTTCTACACTTACCTTTACTAGGCCGTTGAAATCTTGGGCAGGGTAGAACTCAAGCTGAGAAATGACAGTGTTCAAATGATCTTGCGAACCTGTTATTTCCCAAACTCCTGATGTTTCACTAAAAGAAGCGTCAGAATTTTCACTGACTTGTATCTTGCCAGACTTTGCATCAGACAATATTAGCTTTAGTTCGACTGGATCGGTTTCAACTTCTGAGACAATCAGTGTATTAATATCTATCTTAACATCATCTTCATTACCTGAAAAAGTATTGTTCAACCCATCAAAAACAGGCATGCCGTTGGATTGAACCTCGATTGAAAAACTGTAATTCGAGGTTAGATTACCATCCGTTAAAGAAAATTCTAAATTACTTTGTCCTATATCGGAAGCGGTAGGAACACCAGAAAAATAGTCTCGCCTTAGATCTATTTTACGAAGCACATTGTTTGATTGATCAAGGACTATCAAGTCACCGTTTGATAAAGTGACAATACCTTCAATGTACTTAAATCTATTATCAGCCCCTGTCCCTTGAGCAAAACCAGTGGATGTGTTACCAGCCAATGTAGTGAGTTGTCCATTTCCATCAATTCTTCTAAGTGCTGTAGGTTCACCAATATAAACATTCCCAAAACCATCAGTCTCCAACGATCTTATCTCCGCAAATGACCCGGCTTCCTTATCACCGTCTTCGATACGCCTAAAGCTGCTACCAGCAAATAACTCAACTTTCATCGTTTGAAAGTTGGCTTTATATACTTTGGAGAGTGTTGCGATTAAAAGGTTCCCTTCTGCGTCGAACTCGATATCAACCATATTGTCTATTCTTATGTCCGAAAAGGAACCTATTGGAGTCGCAGGATTGTTGCGGGACCCAATAGGCGTAGTGACGTTTCCATCTTTATCGATTTTGCGAATACAATAATTATCGCTATCCGCGATAAAGATATTTCCGTCCTTATCTACTGCAACATCTTGTAACCTCCTAAACCTAGAAGTCTCTAAGTCACCATCAGCAAAATCTCCAAAGGTCTTATCCAAAATGACCTCAAGTTGACCTTCACGTGTTATTTTAGTAAGCCTTCTTCTTCCAATATCAGTGATATATAAATTATCGTGAATATCAATATCTAGACTATAGGCAAGTATAAAATCATCTTTCCCTGATCCTCCAGCTATGGTTGTAACTGTACCACTCTCATCTACTTTACGAACTGCATTCCCATCTAAAAAATATAAATTCGATTTCGAGTCTATTTCAACATCGTAACCATTCCTTATACGTGCCTCATCAGAGTTTCCATCCACGTAGTCATATACCTCTGGTTTACCAACAAATACGGAAGAGGAATTCTCAGATAAATTATAGGCTAACCAATCCGGTTTTGTAGACAGGTCCATTCGATAAGCAATATTATCAACATCATCTACCTGTACATCGAAAGAGTATTCAAACTCAGTAAAAGTCTTCTCTTTTGGATCGTTGATCAAACTTGGTGCATCATTTATGGGGGTTACTTCTAATTTGATTATACCTTCATTTGGAATAGCTCCTCCACTTAGGATAACCCTAGATAAAATCTCAGAATTAACATCAAGATTATCCGTAGGTTGGAAACTAACAGCGGTGAGTGCTGAATTGACTTTCTCCATTGTTCCACTGATAAACCAACGACCTGTTGACTGGTTGTATACTTCTCCATTTCCAGAATCGGATGTGAGTATGCCATGTTCTGGTGTTGATAGCATTAATGATGCCTCTACAACATCTTCATCTGTTAGGCCTGAAATAATGATATCAGTAAGTTCAACCAATTCATCTTCTACATAAGATATCAATTGCGTTAGGTTCGTAGCCTCGACTTTATCTGATGCTTTAACAGTAAGATCAAAAGATTGGGTTGTATTCGATCCATACAAATCTGTTGCCTTAATCTCTACTTCAAAAACTTTCCCTTCATCATTCACATCAGCTATACCCCGCAGGGCCTTAACAGTCTCAAAAAATGTTTTCACTGTACCTCCACCCATATCGGTCGAGTATAACTTATCGTTGGCATAAACAAGTTTATAATGCAGATTTGGCAAGTAATCAATTGCATCAATTCCATGTTTAAAAGGCCTGTTATTTAAGCCAGCAAAAGGTTTTAATACACTCTGCTTCAAGTCTAACAAGTATATTTTACTATCACTTTCATTTGAAATAAAGGCCGTAGTATCGTTTAAAAAATCTACGGACTGAGATCTAAAACTCGGGTCCTCTAAAATCAACTTTTGAACTGAACCATCCTCTACCAGATATACATTGTTTGATCCCTTGTCGGAAAGGATAAGTTGATCATTAGAGTTTATGGCAAAATGAACTGGTTGAGATATATCGAAACCTGGTGTATTTCCATCTACATAATTGCTAACCACACCTTCCTTACTTATCATTCTGATAGCTTTTGGATTAGCTTGGAGTACGAACACATTTCCCTCGCTATCGATTTGGATATCTATTGGTGAGGAGAGTGACGCAGACTCAACAGGTCCGTTGTCGTTTCCAGCTGATGCAATTATAGACGAAACCTCCCCTGAACTCGATACCTTGGCCAATCTTGAAGAACCGAAATCCACAACATAGAGATCCCCGTCAGGACCAAGAGCAATACCTTCCAAACTTCTGAATTTTGCGTCCTGAGGACCTCCATCTGCAAAACCGTAACCATTACCAGAAAAACGGGTGAGGACACCCTCTTTGGACAGTTTGTAGATTTTGTTACTCCCGCGATCAGATATGTAAGCAATTCCTTCAGAATCAAAGACGATATCGGTTGGTTGAGATAGCCTTGCACTTCTTCTGCTTCCAGGTTCGTCCCCTATTCCTCCAACCCCAATTAGATTTCCTACTACCCAGGTACTATCGCCGTTCAAGAATGAGGGTGATTTTATAACCTCTAACTGATAGGCATCGTCAGAGGGTAGAGTTGGCGAATATTGATATTCAATTCCTGAATATGCGTTAAGTGTGGGAGTAGACTGAATTGTAGGTGGAAGAAATGGTTCATAAACCTCTATATTTAGGTTTATTGTTACGTTACACTGACCATCTGAGAGTCTAAAAGAGAACCACTTTTTTCCAGCTTTAACTGAACCGGTGTTAAAAGTTACATCAATAACTTGACTCGTCTGGTCGATAGAAAAGTCGAAATCATCTAAGTCAATAAAATCACCCATTGTAGAGCCGAGATTACCAGTGCTTATAGGAGTAATAGTGAGCTCTTGACTTTCATTCGGCCCTGCACTTAATTGAGTTAATTGAAACTTAAACTCATCGTTTGTTGAAAAAATATAATCGCTTTGTGAAGTTGCACTAGGGCAATCGTTAATACCCTGTACTTCAAAACTCACTGTCAATTCAGTATCCGAATTTAGTTCACCATCGGTAGCTCTGATCTTAAAACCATCAATTTCTCCAAAAGCATCTGCTGCAGGAGTCCAATTGTAACTTTGATTAACGACCAAAGTATCACCAACTTTGGCTGGAGCATTATTTGTCTCGAAGTTACCAGAGAGGTCACCAGAGACTATCTCAGTAATCAAATATTTAACCTCATCACCGTCTTGGTCAGTGGCCTGGATCTTTGACCAGAAATTATCATTACTAAAATAGAATGTTCGATCTTCACTTAAACCAGTAATCAAATTAACATCTGAAAGGACTGGTTTAAAATCATTAACAGCGTTGACAGTAACTCTTCCTAGACCTCCTTCATTAATATTCAAACCATCCTCAATCCTCAATTCAACATCAAAAACACCAAATGCATTTTCCTCAGGAAAAACAGTAACATCATAAAAAGTAGTATCCCCATCAGTTTTTGTTTTCTCAACGACAATATTTTCGTCATTTATCAAGCTTTCAGCAGCAGGAGAGCTTGCTTTAATCTTTATCAAGTCATTCTCAGCATTAAATAATTTGAACGAAAGCTTACCAGTTTCATCTTCATTAATACTGATTCGATCAATAATTGGATAATAAACGGGCCTTTCATTACTTGTTGTTCCAAACCAACTTTCGCTATCTCCTGAACCTTTAGCTACGACGCTGTATTCTCCAGACATTAATAAAGGGAGGTCAATATCATTAAAGGGTAATGCTACATTTGTAACGAAAGTGGTATCCAAAATATCATTTAAGTCATATTTAAGAACCCTTAGGCTTGTTGTGCTATTATCTAGGTTAGAAAAAGATAATCGAACTTCTGAAGTATAATCATCCCCCGAAAACTTTCTCTCTAACCTTACCTTTGGGGGCAATAACAAATCAATTGAAGGGGGGGCTATCAAAAAGTTTGAGAAATCAACCTTACCATAGCTAATAAAATCATCATAATGCCAAATGGTGTTTTCAATTTCTTCCAATGAATTTAAACCATCGAAATAATTTGACCGAGCATTGACGTCTTTGGAGCTTGTATTTGAAATTGCGCTGTAAAGGGTGTTAAAAAAACTATTATTTGAAATGTTTGTACCGGCATGATCCGTTATAGAAATAGCGTCATAATTATTCTCGAAGTGCGAATTGGAAATGGAATTCAAACCAGCCACATTATAACCGTCTCTTCCGGTAATTAAAACGCCATAAGACTGAGGAGTACGTACATAACAGTCAGACATATTCAATCTACCTACAAAAATAAGAGCTCCAATTCCAGCTGAAGAGGAATTACCATACTCTCCTGTTCTGAGGTTTCTATTGTTGGAGAAAAATATTGATTTTGTTGTTTCTACATAAGCTGAAGGCAAATAAATTGAAGTGTTGATAAACTTGGAATCGTCGATCGACACTGGACCATTTTTAGGATTTCCACTTCCTTCGATTAATTTAGAATCAATTAGGTCTGCCTTGTTAAATGACAGGTTCGCACCACAACAACCGATTACAAATTCAGATTGTTCGAATTTAGATCCATCTATTGTAATGCCATCGTTATATGAACCACTGTATATTACCGAAGATTTGCCATAAGAATTCTTTATCTCAATCGGTTCACCTCTTAAATTCCCATAGACTGTGGAGCTGAAAAGTTTTACATTATCCAATAGCAATTTCCCGTTGGCCTGATAACCATCAGTCGCCAAATAATTACCTAAAAAACTCGAATTAGAAATAGTCAAAACTCCACTTGATTTGACACCAGCCTGATTTCCCTCAGACTCCTTACTTACACGGGCAAATAAAGTTCGAGTATTATACGATTCCGCTAACGACTTAACGTTCAGAAAACTTAAAGTTGTATTTGATAAATTAGTCTCTTGAAAGCTTAAAAAAAATTTCGTTTCTGACGCTTGACTTGGATAAGAATCCTCGAATTTAATAGAATCCTGCTCAGTCCCAACTGCATAAATTGCACCTTTAACAAGTATATAGTAGTTCCCAGATCTTTTAACCGTTACACCTGGTTCTATTGTTAATTTCTGTCCCGTACCTATTCCTACATCACCTTGAAGTATATATGGAGAATTAGCCTTAGTCCAAGTGGTATTAGCGTTTATATTGCCGCTTACATTTGTTTGAGCTATAACATTTAGTGAAACAAATAGCCCAATTAAATTTAATAAGATTCTTTTCATTAGTGTGTTCGAGTCTGTCTTAAATATAGCAGACTTCTGAGTAACTAGAGCTATAGTTTATTGAGTTTTAAGACCGCCCATACTAGAACGATATGATTATTTCCACCCACACCAGAATATATTCAATAGACAATTATTAAAAATAAGAGATATCCCTGAAGACATTACATACAAAAAGCCCTCATCCAATCAAGAATGAGGGCCTTTGAAGCTATTAAAATTGATTTTCTATGAATCCTGTGAAGACACGCTAGCAGAAAGGTATTCTCTATTCATTCTAGCAATATTCTCAAGTGAAATTCCCTTAGGACATTCTACTTCACAGGCACCTGTATTAGAACAGTTACCAAAGCCTTCTTCGTCCATTACTTTTACCATATTTTGGACACGTTCTGCAGCTTCTACTTGTCCCTGAGGTAACAAAGCGAATTGCGATACCTTAGCCGAAACGAAAAGCATAGCCGATGCATTTTTACATGATGCTACACATGCACCGCAACCAATACAAGTAGCAGCGTCGAATGCTTTATCAGCGTCCGCCTTTGGAATTGGAATTGAGTTAGCGTCCTGAGTATTTCCTGAAGTATTTACGCTTACAAAACCTCCCGCAGCCATTACTCTGTCAAAGGCACTTCTATCAACTACTAAATCTTTGATTACTGGGAAAGCTTTAGCTCTCCATGGTTCTATGTAAATAGTCTGGCCATCTTCGAATTCTCTCATGTGCAATTGGCAGGTAGTAATTTCTCTACCCGGACCATGTGCCTCTCCATTGATGTACATGGAGCAGCTACCACAAATCCCTTCTCGGCAATCGTGATCAAAAGCAACAGGGTCTTTGCCCTCAGCAATAAGTTGCTCATTCAAGATATCCATCATCTCAAGGAAAGAACTGTCAGTAGAAATATCAGATACCTGATAAGTCTCCATTTGACCATTTTCCTTGTCGTTCTTCTGTCTCCAAACTTTGAGTGTCAGATTTAATCCTTTTTGTGCTGACATATTTTTGAATTTCTAGTGCTTTAAATCCTTATTTATACGATCTGGTCTTGAGTTCTATGTTCTCATAGTTCAAGGCTTCCTTGTGCAATACTGCATCTGAAGGCTCACCTTTATACTCCCAAGCCGAAACATGTGTGAAGTTTTCGTCATCTCTAACAGCCTCTCCTTCTTCCGTACGATGTTCTTCTCGGAAGTGACCTCCACAAGACTCCTCTCTTTCTAAGGCATCTCTAGCGAACAATTCTCCTAATTCCAGAAAATCTGCTACTCTACCCGCCTTCTCTAACTCTGGATTCATACTATCCGCAGTTCCAGGAACACGAACTTCCTTCCAGAATTCTTCTCTAATCTCTTTAATCTCTGCTATCGCTTCTTTCAAGCCTTTTTCATTTCTGGCCATCCCTACTTTATTCCACATTACTTTACCTAAGCGTTTGTGGAAATGATCGACAGACTTAGTACCATTATTATTGATAAAGAAATCAATGCTCTTCTTTACTGAATTTTCTGCCTTATCAAACTCAGGCAAATCAGTAGAAATTGGTCCAGTTCGGATATCATCGGCAAGATAATCTCCAATGGTATATGGCAATACGAAGTACCCATCCGCTAAACCTTGCATTAAGGCTGATGCTCCAAGCCTATTGGCACCGTGATCTGAGAAGTTAGCCTCCCCGATCGCGTAGCAACCTGGAATTGTAGTCATTAAGTCATAATCAACCCAAACACCGCCCATGGTATAGTGTACCGCAGGGTAAATTTTCATTGGTGTTTTGTATGGATTATCAGCGGTAATCTTCTCATACATTTGGAAGAGGTTACCATATTTCTTTTCAATTATATCCGTACCCAATTCTTGAATCTTTTGGGCAGAAGCATCATGTAAACCTTGGATATTGGCTTGCTCTTGGCCATATCGCGTAATCGCTGCGGAGAAATCAAGATATACCGCCTCACCCGTTTCGTTTGTACCTACTCCGAAACCTTCATCGCAGCGCTCTTTTGCCGCTCTTGATGCAACATCCCTTGGCACAAGGTTACCAAAAGAAGGATATCTACGCTCTAGGTAATAATCTCTATCCTCTTCTTTGATATCGGTAGGTTTCAGCTTACCAGCGCGAACCGCTTCAGCATCTTCTTTCTTAGCAGGCACCCAAATTCTACCATCATTTCTTAGCGATTCAGACATCAAAGTCAATTTTGACTGTTGGTCGCCGTGCTGTGGAATACAAGTTGGATGAATTTGTGTATAGCAAGGGTTAGCAAAGTAAGCTCCTTTCTTATGCACCTTCCAACCAGCTGATACATTTGATCCCATGGCGTTAGTAGACAAGAAGAAAACATTACCGTAACCACCCGAAGCGATCACTACTGCGTGAGCAGAATGTCTTTCGATTTCGCCGTTCACTAGATTCCGGGCAATGATACCTCTAGCTTTTCCATCAACGACAACTACATCCATCATTTCATGACGGTTGTACATCTTAATTTTTCCTTTACCAATTTGGCGCGACATAGCAGAATAACAACCTAAAAGTAGTTGCTGCCCCGTTTGACCTTTTGCATAAAAGGTTCTAGATACTTGAACACCACCGAAAGATCGATTGTCCAATAGCCCACCATAATCTCTCGCGAAAGGAACACCCTGCGCCACACATTGGTCAATTATATTAGTAGAGACCTCGGCTAGCCTATGGACATTGGCTTCTCTAGATCGGTAATCGCCTCCCTTTACAGTATCGTAGAATAATCTGTAAGTTGAATCACCATCACCTTGATAATTTTTTGCGGCATTTATACCTCCCTGAGCAGCAATAGAGTGCGCTCGTCGTGGAGAATCCTGATAGCAGAATGCCTTTACATTATAGCCTAATTCGGCTAAGGTAGCCGCTGCTGATCCACCAGCTAGCCCTGTACCCACCACAATAACGTCGATGGATCTTTTGTTAGCTGGGTTTACAAGCTTGATGTTATTTTTGTGATTGGTCCATTTATCTGCAATTGGACCTTTAGGAATTTTTGAATTTAGAGTCGTCATACTTACTTCTTAATGCGCAGTTAGATGATGATATAGAGCAATGAAAATAAAGCCTGCTGGAATAGCGATGGCGTAAAGTTTACCTACTTTTTGAATAGTAGGTGTGTACTTGCTGTGCTTGGCACCCATTGACTGAAAAGCCGACTGGAAACCGTGCAATAAGTGCATTGCTAAGAAAACAAAAGACAAAACGTAGATACCGACTTTGATCGGGTCTTCAAATTTGTGCGTTAATTCTTCGTAATACCTGTACTCTCCGTTGATCATTCCAGACATATCGCCTTGAATGTATTTTACATTGATCTCTGGAATCCAGAAGTCATAGAAGTGCACACAAATAAATCCAAGGATTACCAACCCTGTCCATATCATATTTCTTGAGAACCAAGTAGAATTAGCCCCACCGTTATTCATGGCGTATTTTACTTTTCGAGCATTGTTATTCTTTACCTCAAGAATAAATCCCATGACAAAATGGAATACTACACCGAAAATCAATACTGGCTGTAGAGCGAATTGAACTACTGGATTAGTACCCATAAAATGGGATATCTCATTAAAAGCAGTATCGCTAAAAACCGATATTAGGTTGATTGTGAAATGCTGAAGTAAGAATATGATCAAGAACAGTGCTGACAGTGCCATGGCGATCTTTCGCCCGATAGAACTGCTAAAGGTTTGTTTAACCCAACTCATTTATGATAGTCGTTAAATTTACAATCCAAAGTTATACCTCAAACGTTTGCAATCAAAGTCAATTCGTCTTTGATCTAGTTTGTATGCCCAACAGGATGTGTTAAGCAATTGTTGAGAATTTTTACCGAAAATATCACTAATTCACAATATTTACGTTATCGATTCAAAACTGGTCTTTTTAAAGGTGTCACGACGGATACTATTTGGTTTGTTAATGATCTGCGCCATCTGTGGAGAACTAGCTGCAACCCATTTACGTGCTGGGAATATCACAGCGGTTAGAATTTCAGAAACTAACTTTCGCTACAGATTTACATTGGTCATTTACCGAGATACAGAATCTGGTGTTCAGGTCGGTAATGGAAGTTTCAACTTTGGGGATGGAAGAATCGTCGGTGGCAGACAGGCCCTAATCAACAACTCTCTAAATGGATTTAGAGAAACCGCTCTGGCCAATTTCACATCAGTCGTAGTGATTGAATTTGAACACACGTTCCTAAACGAAGGTGATTTTATAGTTAGTTATTCCGAAGGCAATCGAAATCAAAACATCATTAACCTAGGTGGTGGGGCCTCTGGAACTATCCCTTTTCACATTGAGACCTTCATGAAGATCTCTTCGAGGTTTTCTAATAATACACCACAACTCACCGTTCCACCACTTGATCGGGCGTGTATTGGATCTCAATTCTTTCATAACTCTGGAGCTTTTGATATTGACGGCGATAGTTTGGCCTACAGGATTGTTACACCACAGCAAGGCAGAGGTGTAGATGCTAATTTTTACTTACCCGTAAATGATGCTACTGTCTCTAACCTGAGGGAAGATGGAGGTTCGCCTGCCCGATTTCAAATAGATCCTTTCGACGGAACACTTGTTTGGGATGCTGCCCAGTTCGTAGGTGAATATTCAATCGCGTTTATCGTAGAAGAATGGCGTAAATCAGAAATTACAGGAGAAGCGGAGCTAATCGGTTATGTAACACGTGACATGCAAATCATAGCTGTTACCTGTGAAAATGATCGTCCAGAACTAGTACTTCCAGCTGACACTTGTATTAGTGCACTTTCAGAAATCCAGGTGGTGGTTACTGGAAGAGACGTGAATGACGATCAGGTCTTTATCGAAGCTTTTGGAGGTTCCTTTCAGGTAAACACCTCTCCTGCTTCTTTCTTAGCACTCCCCGATCTTGTTGATGACAGAAGTTTTAGAGATCAACCTGCACAGAGCCTTTTTACTTGGCAAACATCACTTTCTCACATCCGCGACCAGCCTTACGAGGTAGTTTTTAAAGTGACAGATAGACCTGCCGATAGAAGCCAAAACCCATTAACAGATTTCAAATCACTTAGTATAAAGGTAGTAGCACCTGCCCCTACAGGACTGACAGGAGATATTTCAGGCCAGAATGCCATTCAATTGGAGTGGGACAACTACTTCGCCGCTTCGCTAAACCCTGTCATGCAGATTTACCGACGCATTGACAGTTTTGAATTCAATCCCATCAATTGTAATGTGGGTATACCGGCAAATTCTGGTTACGAACTCATCGATGAAGTACCAATTGACCAAAGAAATTACCTTGATGATAACGATGTAATGTCAGGGGTAAATTATTGTTATCGCTTAGTAGCAAGTTTCCCTTTGCCAAACGGTGGCACAAGCTATGCTTCACAAGAGTTTTGCTTAAAAAACAATACGGACGTACCGAACATGGTTAACGCCTCCGTCCAAGAAACTGATCAGTCTGCAGGTGAAATTTATACAAGGTGGACAGCTCCATTGGAGATCAATGAACTTTTATTTCCATCACCATACCGATATGAGCTATTTAGACAAACTGGTTTGACTGGAAATGCAAACAGAACCCTGATTGCCTCCACTTTCGATACAGTGTTTGTAGATACTGGCTTAAATACACAAGATGAGACTTATAATTACTTTGTCAGGTTCTTCGATGCCGATGACAACCTGATTGACAGTGCCGCGACAGCGTCAACACCTAGGCTTTCTAGTACACCTGAAATTCTTGCGGTAAACCTTAGCTGGCAGTCGAATGTACCTTGGTCGAATTCGATTCAGTCTTCTCCATACCATTACATCTATAGAAACCGAACGGATTTAAATGCGCAGGATGAAGATACTTTTGTTTTAATTGATAGTGTAAATGTGCTCACTTCAGGTCAGCGGTATATAGATGATGGTCGTTTTAATTCAAGACCTCTAAATGGAGAGTTGGTTTACTGTTATTTTGTTACCACCCAGGGCAGCTATGGAAACCCTCAAATACTATCACCATTATTGAATGATTCACAAATAAGCTGTGCTCAGCCCGAGGACAATAGTCCACCAGAAGACCCAGAAATAGATTTACCAGATAATATCATTGCGATCGAAGGGCCAGATGGTTCGGTGTTGAATATCATAAATAGCCCCATTTGCGAATTGGATAATTTTTCTCCTTGTGAACAATTAGAGTTTTCCAATACCGTAAACTGGACTATTTCTAACATAGATGATGTTGCCTTCTTTAATATTTACTTCTCAACGAGCGGCATGGATAACAGTTACGAACTAGTTGGCACTAGCACAACTACACAATTTACCCATACTGGCTTACCAGAAATAAAGGGGTGCTATAGAATCACCGCGGTTGATGGTGCAGATAACGAAAGCCAAATGACCGACCCAATTTGCTTTGATAACTGTCCTTATTATGAACTGCCCAATACTTTTACACCAAATGAAGACAATGTGAATGATACATTTAGGGCATTTGACCTAGATAATGGCCGATGTTCTAGGTTTGTATCGTCAGTGGAATTCAAAGTGTTTAACAGATGGGGAAAAGAAATTTTCAGCTACAACACAGAACAAACGACTAACCCCAACTACTTCATTGACTGGGACGGGAAGGATAATGATGGCAAACCGCTGAACGCAGGTACATATTATTACACAGCTACGGTCACCTTTAACACATTTGATCCTGAAAAAAGAAAACAAGAGTTCAAAAACTGGGTTAAGATCGTTAAGTAATAAATTTGGTATTTTTAAATGCTACTTTTGACGCGTGTCAATCACCTAACACATTGACAATAAATTTTAGAATTAAGTATAACTAATTGCAGATATTGCGTTAGTGATATAGAAATCAAGAGCATGAGTATGTTAAAGAGGTTTTTCCTATGCTTCGCCTTACTTTTCACCTTCCTTTTAGAGGCCCAGGCAACACACATTCGTGCAGGAGAAATTACGGCAGTAAGAATCTCTCAATCAGGACTTAGATATAGATTTACACTTACAATTTACCGAGATACCGAGGGTGTTGAATTCGGTCAAGGTGGTGTATTCAATTTTGGTCAGGGGAGAACGATTGGCCCTACGCTTGACGCGCTCAGAGCCGAAGCGGTAGATAATGTCATCAGCGAAGTAAACATCGGGAATAATACTTCAATAATTACCATACAATTTGATCATACTTTTGATGCGCCAGGCGTTTATGTGGTCAGTTTTACAGAACAAAATAGAAATACAAACATCATCAACCTAGGTGGTGCCTCATCTGAAAACCTTGCCTTTCACGTAGAAACAGCCATTAGAATTCAGGCTGGCGACGGTTTAAACAATACCCCTATCCTTACAATCCCACCGATTGACAGAGCATGTATAGGTGCTCGTTTCATTCACAATGCTGGTGCTTTTGATGCCGATGGCGATAGCCTTGCATACAAATTAGTAACTCCGTTGCAAGACAGAGGCGTGGCGATTGAAACATATTTACCGCTTGATGATCCGACCATTTCGACAATTAGTGAGGGAGGCGCTGGTGGCACCCTATTTGAAATTGACCCAATTACAGGTGACTTGACTTGGGATGCCCCTCAATTTGAGGGGGAATATAACGTGGCCTTCATAGTTGAAGAATGGCGCTTTTCCGTATTGAATAATCGATATGAATTGATAGGTTTCGTTACCCGAGATATGCAGATCGTGGTAGAAGACTGTAATAACGAAAGGCCAGAATTAGAAATACCACTTGACACTTGTATAGAAGCAGGTGCCCTTTTAGAGGCCATTGTTCGAGGGACTGACCCAGACAATAACCAAGTACTAATTGAAGCATTCGGTGGGGTTTTTGATCTCAATATTTCACCAGCAGAATTTGTTGGTCTTCCAGACGAAAATCCAATCCCAAGATTTAGAGATCAGCCTGCTGAGTCTTTATTCAAGTGGAATACGGACATCTCTCATGTGAGAACTAGACCTTACGAGGTACAATTCAAAATATCGGATAACCCTTCTGATCCTGATGCACCTTCTTTTACGGATTTTGAAAGATGGAACATTACTGTAGTTGCACCAGCACCAACTGGTTTAACTGGTAGCATAGCCTCCAGCACATCCATACAGTTAAATTGGGATGACTATGTAGGGGCTAATTTCAATCCTGTTATGCAGGTTTATAGAAGGGTAGACAGCTTTGACTTCGATCCAGAGAATTGTAACATAGGAATTCCGGCAAACTCAGGTTACGAATTGATCGATGAATTGCCGATCAACCAGACTTCATTTTTGGATGATAGCGGTATTCGCCCAGGAGTAAATTATTGTTATAGAATCGTTGCTGAATTTCCGCTTCCAAGTGGTGGTACAAGTTACGCTTCACAAGAATTCTGCATTACGATTCCTTTAGATATACCGGCGATGACCAATGTTTCTGTAGAAGAAACAGATGAAACGAATGGAGAAATATTTGTGAGATGGATTTCTCCGCTAGAGATAGATGAAACACTATTCCCGCCGCCTTTCAGATACGAACTGATCCGTTATGACGGCTTCAACAGCACTGCGAACCGAACACTCGTCACATCGACGACGGATACTGTCTTCACTGATACAGGTTTAAATACAAGCGGGCAGGCTTACAATTATCGTGTGAGATTTTATGACGTAGATGATAACCTTATCGATAGCTCGTCGACCGCTTCTTCCGTAAGACTAGATGCTTTCGGCGAAGTTCGGTCTATCAATTTATCGTGGGACGCAGATGTACCTTGGTCTAATCAAATTCAAAGCGATCCTTACCATTTAATTTATAGAAACAGAACCGATGCCGCTGCTTCCGATGTAGATAACTTCGTATTAATCGATAGCGCACGAGTGACGATCGATGGTCTAAGGTATTTGGATGACGGTAGCTTTAATAACACGCCATTATTGGATGACAGAGAGTATTGCTACTTTGTTACGACGCGAGGTGGATATGGAAACCCTTTAATCCCTTCGCCGCTTGAGAATAACTCACAAATCATCTGTATTCAGCCGAATGATGACGTACCACCAGAAGAACCAGAAATTGATACCCCGGGTGACGAAGTGATTATTACAGGACCTGATGGTCTACCACTGATATTACTTGAAAGCGAAAACTGTGATCGACTGTCCGTGGAACCATGCGCTTTTGCCAACTTCACAAACACCCTCTCTTGGACGGTGAACGATGTGGATAATGATATTTCAAGCTTTAATGTCTACTTCTCCGAAACAGGTTCGTCAGACGATTTTATACTCGTGGGCAGCAGTAGAACGAATACATTCGATCACACTGGGCTAAGTTCAATAAAAGGATGTTATAGAATAGCTTCAGTGGATAGATCGGGGAACGAAAGCTCACTAAGTGATGCCATTTGTTTTGACAATTGCCCTAACTATGAGTTGCCGAATACATTCACACCAAATGGAGATAATATCAACGATACTTTCCGTGCTTTTGATCAACCAAATGGACGCTGCCCGAGATTTGTGAAATCCGTAGCTTTCCAAGTTTTTGATCGTTGGGGTGGACAAGAAATTTATAGCTATAATTCTTCGGAAGATGTAGAGCCAAACATCTTTATCGACTGGGATGGTACTGATAAAAATGGCAATGTTCTTCCATCAGGTACATACTATTATTTAGCCACCGTAACGTATGATGTATTGGACCAATCTATAGCAACAGAGGAATTCAAGAATTGGGTTAGAATCATTCGTTAAAACTCATACCTACTTCAAGCAATCTTGTGGGCCTTTAGTGCGTTGTAACTATACAATCAACCAAAACTAATATGCACACTTCTAAGAGATTGGCTTTCCTAGCCGTTTCCTGTTTGGTTATACTTTCATGTTCATTTTCCAAAGCATATGCCACCCATATCCGTGCTGGAGATGTCTGCATTGAATTAATTTCACAAACCAGCCTTACTTACAGGTTTACATTTACCATCTACACTGACCTAGGTTCCGAAGTACGAGTAGGTCAAGGGAATCCTATCGTCAGGTTCGGCGATGGCACAACGATTGAGGGAGAAGATGCCATACTTGCCCGCGCAGAATCAATCAGTAGAACGGTTATCAACAACGAAGTGGGTAAAGTGGTGATGGTTTTTGTCCATACCTATCAGGCACCTAGAACCTATGTAGCCAGCTATACCGAACAGAACAGAAACGCCGGGATAGTAAACATTCCTAATTCGGTTGATACACCATTTCATATACAGGGTGTTACCAGAATAGAAGCTGGAAATACGGTTAACTCCTCTCCAAAACTATCAATACCTCCTATCGATAGAGCTTGTGTAGGTCGTACATATTTCCATAACCCTGGAGCGTTCGATCCCGATGGAGATAGCTTGGTATTTAAAATCGTACTACCTCAATTAGCCCCCAACTTAAATATAGTGGGGTACACTGACCTGAATGACCCCTTAATTACCAATGAAAGAGAAGACGGCACGAGTCCAGCATTAATTCAAATCGATCAAGAAACAGGTCTTTTGACATGGGACGCTCCTCAGTTTGTTGGGGAGTACAATGTTGCATTTATTGTTGAAGAGTGGCGTTTTTCTGAATTAAGAAACGAATGGATACAACTAGGTTTTATAACGCGCGACATGCAGATTCTAGTTGAGGATGATTGCCAAAACGAACGACCTGAAATCGTGATTCCAAATGATCTATGTATGGAAGCAGGAACTAATATTCGAGAAATAATTCTAGGAAGCGATCCAGATGGGCACCGAATTTCACTTGAAGCCTTCGGCAGTCCTTTTGAAATTACAAATAGTCCAGCTACGGTTTCTCCTGATCAATCATTTATTGATTCACCACAAGAATACGAATTCAATTGGCAGACCAACACATCACACATTAGAGAGCGCCCTTATCAAGTTCAGTTCAAAATCTCAGATGATTCGCCTGATACTTCTGGACCCAGTCTCTCTGAATTTGCCACTTGGAACATAACGGTAGTCGCTCCCGCACCAACTGGCCTCAGTGGGGCTGTTACGAATGGAGGAGGTATACAACTGGTTTGGGACCAATACCAAGTTTCCAATTTAGACCCAGTTATTCAAGTTTGGCGTCGGATAGATAGCTTCGATTTTTCACCTACCGACTGTAACACAGGTATCCCCGATGGCGCATATGAACTAATCACTGAAGTACCATCATCTCAAACGAATACCGTTGACAACAACAATGTAAGAGCCGGCACTAACTATTGCTATCGGCTTGTGGCCAAGTTTCCCTTACCACTTGGTGGTGAGAGCTACGCTTCCACTGAATTCTGTATTTCTACGCCAATTGACAGGGCTTTAATTACGAATGTCAGTATCGAAGAAACTGACCAAACGAACGGGGAAATTTTCATTAAATGGACCTCTCCTTTGGACATTGATGACGACGTATACCCACCGCCTTACCAATACAGTCTTATGAGATTCGAAGGACAATCAGGTACGGCAAATGGGACACTTGTAACTACTACACAAGACAACTCATTCGTAGATACCAACCTAAACACGCTCAATGACACTTACAATTATAGAGTTGAGCTGTACACCGTGGCAAACCCAAATAATCTTATTGCCATTTCAGAACCCGCATCTACCGTACGATTATCTGCATTGGCCGTACAAGACGCCATTGAGGTGAATTGGAGAGCAAATGTGCCTTGGAATAACCAAGTTTCATCGGCTCCCTACCACTACATATACAGGAACCGAACTGATACAGACGCCACTGATCTTGGAAACTTTGTTTTGATTGATAGTGTAGATACGCGATCGACCAGTTTTGTATATACCGATAATGGTCGCTTCAATAATATCCCTTTGAAAGAAGAGGTAGAATACTGCTATTTCGTTACCACGCAAGGCAGTTACGGCAACGATAGAATAGAAAGCCCATTACAAAACAATTCGCAAGAAATATGTGCAGTTCCGGGTGATGAGGTTCCACCTATTAATCCAGATATTCTAGTAGACAATAATCCGGATCGCATAGACATTGATGGTAATTCCGCGATTCTAATTACCCCAGACGACTGCCAGAATATAGCTAATACGCCTTGCAACTATGATAACTTCTCTAATACAGTGGAATGGGTTGCGAATAGCACCGACAATGATTTAGCGGGCTACAGAGTTTATTTTTCAGAGTCAGGACTCAATGATAGCTTCAGTTTTCTTGCTTTTACGGAAGACACCGAATATGCACACAACGGGCTTTCTTCCTTAAAAGGTTGCTATAGGATAACAACCGTCGACCGCTCAGGAAATGAAAGCGACTTTAGCGAAACAATCTGTTTCGATAATTGTCCTTACTACAGACTACCAAATACTTTTACGCCAAACGCAGATACTAGAAACGACACTTTTAGTGCTTTTAACGAACCAAATTCAGAGTGCCCGCGTTTTGTAAAAGAAGTCGAGTTCCGAGTATTTAATCGGTGGGGTGGCAAAGAAATTTATAGCTATTCTACTTGCGGAGAAACGGAGCCAGACATTTTCATCAATTGGGATGGAAGAGATAAGAATGGTAAAGTACTGCCAGAGGGAACATATTATTACCATGCAGTTGTTACCTTTGACGTACTAGATGAAGCGAAAAGAACGCAAGAATTCAGAAATTGGGTAAAAATAATACGATAGCAAACCAAGATGTACTACTCTTTGATGGGGTGTGCAACCTGTGTAACAGTTCCGTTAACCTAATTATTGATCACGACCCAAAAGGTCATTTCAAATTCGCCGCTTTACAGTCTGACTTTGGGCAGGAAAAGCTCAAAGAACTCGGCTACGATCAAGAGTCTTTTGACAGCTTAGTATTATTAAGCGAAGGCAAAGTCTACAAAAAAAGTAGTGCAGCGTTGAGAATTGCCAAGAAAATGTCAGGGTTATACCCATTGCTTTACATATTCATCATTGTTCCCCCGTTTATCAGACATGCCGTTTACGATATAATCGCCAAAAATAGGTACCGCTGGTGGGGAAAACGAGATTCTTGCCGTATGCCAACTCCAGAGCTACGCGCTCGATTTGTGGAAGCTTAGCGATTATTGATTAGCTTTGCAGCTAGCAAAAAAATTATCACATGACCGCATATGTATTTCCTGGCCAAGGGGCACAATTTCCTGGAATGGCCAAAGATTTATACGAATCCTCTCCTGAAATAAAAGACCTTTTAGAATCTGCCAATGACATTTTAGGTTTCAGAATTACCGATATCATGTTCGACGGAACGCCGGAGCAACTGAAAGAGACGAAAGTGACGCAACCAGCGATTTTCCTTCACTCGGTAGCCTTAGCAAAAACATCTGATTCATTTAAGCCAGACATGGTAGCAGGTCATTCTTTGGGCGAATTTTCGGCGCTTGTTGCCAGTGGGTATTTGTCTTTCGAAGATGGTTTGAAACTAGTTTCACAACGCGCTATGGCTATGCAAAAAGCCTGTGAAGCCAACCCTTCCACTATGGCCGCAGTATTGGGTCTAGAGGACGATGTAGTAGAAAATATTTGTGCTTCGATTGATGAAGTAGTTGTAGCAGCCAATTATAACTGCCCAGGCCAACTCGTGATTTCTGGCTCACATAAAGGAATTGAAATTGCTTGCGAAAAAGCAAAAGAAGCTGGGGCTCGAAGAGCGCTACCCTTACCAGTTGGAGGCGCATTTCACTCACCTCTAATGGAACCAGCAAGAGAAGAGCTTGAAAAAGCGATTGATGCCACTACTTTCAACCAAGGCGTTTGTCCGATCTATCAGAATGTAACCGCAAAGGCTTCAACTGATATTGAGGAGATAAAAGAAAACTTAAAGGTTCAACTTACGGCCCCAGTGAAATGGACACAATCCGTACAGGCTATGGTAGCCGATGGTGCTACTAATTTTGTGGAGTCAGGACCTGGCAAAGTATTACAAGGCCTAGTGAAAAAGATTCACCGCCCAGCAGAGGTATCTAGTATTTAAATAAAGAGCTTACTTCTAGAAAATAATGAAATCCCTTTCGAGGGATTTTTTTTGTTCAATAGTCGATTGAAAAAGGTAGTACTTCGAGTTCATCAGGGCAGTTATCCAAGAGTTTTTGCTGATTAACCTTTAACACTGGATGCTCGAAATCTGGTGCAATTTCTACCATTGGGACTAGTGTAAATCTGCGGTTTTGTATTTCCGGATGCGGAATGATCAATTCTGGTTTATTTAAAATGACCTCTTCACAATAAAGAATATCAATGTCAATTAAACGTTCCCCCCATTTAGTCACCCGCTTACGTCCCATTTCCAACTCTATAGCTTGTGTGAGTGCCAAAAGTCTTTCAGGAGTTCTACTTGTCTCTATCTCAACCACTTGATTTAAGAAAGTTGGCTGATCTTCTACACCCCAAGCTGCAGTCTCATAAATGGATGACTCTTTTCTTATGGCAATTCTTTCTACTATCAAGAGCTCACAAACCCGCCTTAGATTTGCGAGTCGATCTCCTAAATTAGAACCCAGTAAAAGATAGATACTGTTCATATTGATCAAATATAGTATTAGTTATTGGAGTTGATTCAGGGTGTGCCTATTTTGCCAAGAGTTTAACAATAGAGAATGAGCGAGATTAGAAACGACTGGACAAAAGAAGAAATTCTAGAGATATATAATAAACCACTTCTTGATTTAGTCTACGAGGCAGCCACAATTCACCGAAAGTATCACAACCCAAACGAGGTTCAAGTCAGTACGCTGCTCTCTATTAAAACTGGCGGCTGTCCAGAGGACTGTGCTTATTGTCCGCAAGCAGCTCGCTACCATACCGATATAGAAACAAATGACTTAATGACTGTGGAGCAGGTAAAAGCACAGGCATTGAGAGCAAAATCATCAGGTTCTTCTAGAGTTTGTATGGGAGCTGCTTGGAGAAATGTCGAAGATGGGCCTGAGTTCGATCAGGTGCTCGATATGGTCAGAACTATCAATGGTTTGGACATGGAGGTTTGCTGTACATTAGGTATGCTGAGTGAAAACCAAGCCAAAAGGTTGGCGGAAGCTGGTTTATACGCTTACAACCACAACCTCGACTCGTCAGAGGAGTACTACAAAGAAATTATTTCAACTCGTGGCTGGGAAGATAGACTTGAAACACTGAAAAACGTCCGTAAAACTAACGTGACCGTTTGTAGCGGTGGAATTATTGGAATGGGCGAAAAGATTGAAGACAGAGCTGGTATGCTCGTAGCACTATCTTCTTTAAGCCCGCAACCTGAATCAGTGCCGATCAATGCTTTGGTTTCTGTAGAGGGAACCCCACTTGAAGAAGAACAAGTGGTGCCTATTTGGGATATGATCAGAATGGTGGCACTTACAAGAATCGTTTTGCCACATACTACTGTTAGACTTTCTGCAGGAAGAACTGAAATGAGTAAAGAAGGTCAAGCTTTTTGTTTCTTGGCTGGTGCAGGATCTATTTTTGCGGGAGACAAGCTCTTAACTACTCCAAACCCAGATGTAAATGAGGATATGGAGTTATTCAAAATTTTGGGGATCAACCCTATGAAACCATATGCTAAAGGGGCCAAACCTACCCCACTGGCGCCTGAAGAAAGCACTGATGCCGCCAATGAAAAAATTAAATGGTCAAGGCCAGGGCATCGAATTGAAAAGAACGTTGAAGCCACTAAAAAGGCCAATAAAAAAAGAAAGGAAGCTATATAGCTTCCTTTCTTTTTTTGATTTCAATTATGATGATCTTCTAGAATAGTTTAAAACCAATACCTAGTACGATTTGATTTCCTCTTTCATCGGTAGAAAATGAATTTCCAGCTACCGTGATGGCATCACCAAATTTTTCACTCAAAGCACCTTCATACTTCAAGTCGATTACAAATTTCAATAAATCGATACCTACACCAGCTTGAAAACCGATAGTCGTGCTACTGTAGTTATCCTTAATATCAGTTACAGCACCTGCAATATCGCTTTCTGCGCTAGTCAAGAAACTCAACGCTGGACCTGCATTTATTCTTAATGGACCAATTTTCCCGCCGATCATGATTGGCACATCTACTCTATTGAAAGATAAATCTACATCTTGAGTACTTGACGTGATTGTTGACTCTGTTTGGCTAAATAATAATTCAGGTTGCACGTAAAGACCGATCACAGGGATTTTCACTCTTGCAAATAATCCGTATTGGAATCCGAATTCAGCATCGCCAGCCTGAACGTTAGCTACTTCCTCTCTTAAATCAAGATTAGAAGAAATTAGGGTAATTCTTGGCCCAAGTGTGACCTGAGCGGAAGCACTTACAGATATTACAACAAATGCTAATGTTAAAATGAGTTTTTTCATAATGTTTATTTAATGGTAGTTAGTCTTGAACTAAAAATCAGTACGCCTGTAAAAGTGTGAGCCATGCCTTTTCAACTTCATCAGATTCTAAATAGCGCTTCGCTAATTCATGTAGTTGGTTTTCCAAGGACTCTGGATCATTGATAAAACGTGTTTTTATCTCGACTATTTCAGGTGTATCTGCGAATGCAAATATGCGATCATTTTCGGGTATTTTATCAATATTTCCTAATCTCCCTAAATTATTGCCAGTTAGTACTGGACTATTGCGGATTGCATCAGGAATTTGATCGACCCCGATACCTAGATTTCGGTTTGGCTTCGGCAACTTAAATATTGCTGAACCATTGGCTCGACAATACCAATCGCCCCCCATTCTTCCTACAAGGTCGGTTTTATAAGGATCGGGCTTCCCATCTGCTCCCAGCACATCGTCACTAATATGCGCTAGTACTATTTCACATATAATCAAGTTTCCGGCTCCAGCCTCCTCGCCCAAATGCACCACTTCTTTCACTTGGCACTCAAATGAAGCAATAGACTCTTTTACCCTAGGAACAGCGACTTTTTCAGAATCTATCGCGGTCAATCCTGATTTAATAAATTCATTTACTCCTTTAGCGTAAGCTGTGCTACTCAAAGACATTTGTTCAACAATGGCATAATTAACCACATTGATCACAATCTCCTTTGTTGCCATCGCATTGAGCAACGTATGCTTTAATTGTAAGTCTCTAGGCTTAGCAGGAGATAAGATCAATGTCGGCGGATTAGTACTGAAAACATTGAAAAAACTATAAGGAGCTAGGTTTGGGTTGCCATCGGAATCAACCGTACTGGCAAAAGCAATAGGTCTCGGCCCGATACAACCTAAAAGTTGTGCATGTAATTCAGGTGTTGATATTTCTTTTGGATCAATTTTCATAACTAATGATTTCTTTAAAGACCCATTGGCTATTTAGCCGGCAATACTTTGGCTTTTACCTCGCCAAACCCAATACGAACACCGTTCCGTTCGGCATGGCCTCTCATAATCACGGTATCACCATCTTGAATAAATTTCCGTTCCGACCCATCCTTCATAAGTATCGGTTTGGTACCGCGCCAAGAGAGTTCAAGCATAGAACCATATGCACTTTCTTCAGGGCCAGAAATGGTTCCAGAACCATACATATCACCCACCTGCATGTTACAGCCGTTTACCGTATGGTGTGCCAACTGTTGTCTTACATTCCAATACATATGTTTGAAATTGGAGTTAGAAACTGTTTGCTCATCGCTGCCATCAGGTACAATTCCAACTTCTAGGTTCACGTCAAAATGAGTGTCTTCCTCGTAGCTCAAATATGGAAGAACTTCGGGATCTTGCTCAGGTCCAGCGACAGTAAATGGCATTAACGCATCCATCGTAACAATCCATGGAGAGACATGCGAAGCAAAGTTTTTAGCTAGGAATGGACCTAACGGTACATACTCCCATTTCTGAATATCTCGTGCCGACCAATCGTTCAAGATCACAAACCCGAATATATAGTCCTCAGCTTCCTTTGTAGAAACTGCTCGGCCTAGATCGTTTTCCTTGCAAGTGATATAGGCCATTTCTAATTCAAAGTCTAACAACCGGCATGGACCAAAAGATGGGCTGTCGGCATCATCCGCTTTTGTTTGGCCTTTGGGTCTATGAAATGGTGTACCCGATACAACAATGGACGAGGCTCGACCGTGATAACCAACAGGAATATGCTTCCAGTTAGGCATTAGTGCATTTTCAGGTCCTCTGAACATCGTTCCTACATTAAAGGCATGCTGCTCTGAAGAATAAAAGTCCGTATAGTTCGGTACCCGCACAGGCATATGCATTTCCACCGCAGCCATTTGATGAAAAGCACTTTCACATAGTGCAGTGTAAGCGCTCAACTCAGTATTTCCCTCTGCAAGCAACTCAGAAATCCTATCCCTTACTTTTCTAGCTGTTGCCTTACCCAACGCCATAAAATCATTGAGTGTACTTTGCTCGAAAACCTTAGCTGGTAAATCTATTCCTTCAAAAAGCCCAGCGGCATGTAGTGAAGCTAGGTCTAAAACCTGGTCTCCAATGGCTGTTGCGGCGCGTGGCTTGGAAGTTTGAGTTGAAAACATACCGAATGGTATATTTTGAATAGGAAAGTCAGAATTTTCGGGTACCACTACCCATGATTTCAACTCTGGATTATTTGCTTTGATCATAATCTCGCCTTCGTCGTTCACAACGTATTTCTTAGTTCTTGTTCTCTTTCTATAGCCTCGAAAAGTGCCTTAAAATTACCTTTCCCAAATGATTGCGCTCCTTTTCTTTGTATAATCTCAAAGAACATGGTTGGCCGATCTAGCACTGGTTTAGTGAAAATTTGAAGCAAATAGCCCTCATCATCTCTATCGATAAGAATATTGAGGTTCTTCAATGGCTCTAAGTCCTCATCAATCTCCCCGACACGGTCTAGAACATCGTCGTAATACACTTCAGGTACTTTCAGAAACTCCACTCCCCTTGCTCTTAATGCTGTAATTGTCTCAATAATATTATCAGTAGCCAAGGCGACATGTTGTACCCCAGCTCCATTATAAAATTCAATATATTCCTCTATCTGAGACTTTCGGCGTCCTTCAGCTGGTTCGTTAATTGGGAATTTGATTCGCCCCGTACCGTTACTCATCACCTTACTCATTAAGGCGGTGTAATCGGTAGATATATCTTTATCATCAAATGAAACTAGCTGAGTAAATCCCATGACTTTCTCATAGAACTCGCACCACTTATTCATTTCTCCCCAGCCAACATTGCCCACCATGTGATCGATATATTTCAAGCCAACGACAGGTGGGTTAAAATCGGTATCCCACTTTTGGAATCCCGGCAAAAACACACCATTGTAATTACTTCTTTCAACAAAAATATGGAGCGTTTCTCCGTAAGTCTTGATACCAGATTTCACAACATAGCCATGTTCATCTTCTTCACGATGTGGCTCCATGCATGATTCCGCTCCTCTTTTAGTAGTTTCTTCCCAAGCTTTTGTAGCATCATCTACCCAAAGTGCGATAACCTTGACACCATCGCCATGCTTGCTGATATGTTCGTTGATAGGCCCACCCTCTTTCAATGGTGAGGTTAGCACGAGTCGTATCTTATCTTGCTGTAGCACATAAGAAACTCTATCCTTCAACCCAGTTTCAAGCCCAGCATAAGCTACTGATTGAAAACCAAAAGCTGACTTATAGTAGTGTGCAGCTTGTTTTGCATTTCCTACATATAACTCTACGTAGTCAGTACCATTCATTGGAAGGAAATCTTGGGCTCCTTCAAAAATCTTTTCTCCAGAATATGTTGTATTTGCTGTTGCCATCTTTTTCAAAAAATTATGTCTTCTAATGCTCCAACCATGATTTATGGTAATCCTTTACCAAAATCTTCATTGCTTCTTCAGTTACTTTTAATGGTTTGAATGTATCGACCATTACCGCCAACTCTGCCGTCTCCTTTACACCTAAACTTCGCTCCATTGCTCCAGGGTGTGGGCCATGTGGAATCCCCGCAGGATGTAGCGTTATTTGCCCACGTTCTATATTATTTCGACTCATGAAATCGCCATCTACATAGTAGAGCACCTCATCAGAATCAATATTACTGTGGTTATATGGGGCAGGTACAGCTTCTGGGTGATAATCGAACAATCGAGGAACAAATGAACACACTACAAATGCGTCTGTTTCAAATGTTTGATGTACTGGAGGTGGCTGATGAACTCGTCCTGTTATTGGTTCAAAATCATGAATTGAAAATGCATAAGGGAAGTTAAATCCATCCCAACCCACTACATCGAATGGGTGTGTTGCATAAACATACTCATGGATCATACCTTGCTTTTTCACTTTAATAATGAAATCGCCTTTTTCGTCATGTGTATCTAGGTTAGTTGGTCTACGTAGGTCACGTTCGCAGTAGGGAGAATGCTCTAGCAATTGACCAAACCAGTTCCGATAACGCTTTGGTGTGTAGATCGGCCTAGCAGACTCTACAATAAAGAGTCTGTTCTCTTCCGTATCGAAATCTATTTGGTAAATCATTCCCCGGGGGACTACCAAATAATCGCCATAGCCAAATTCTATGTTTCCTAAAAGTGTTCTTAAAGTACCAGAACCTTCATGCACAAAAATTAACTCGTCACAGTCAGTATTCTTGTAAAAATACTCCGTAAGAGATTTTTGTGGCGATGCCAATACAATATGACAATCGTTATTGACCAAAACTGGAGTTCGACTTTCCAAATAATCTGCCTTTGGTGGGACAGAAAATCCTTTTATACCCAAAGACAGCATATTTTTTTCTACCGCAATTTTTGGTGAAACATCATATGACTTGATCACTTCTTTGACCTGTGTAGGCCGATGAATGTGATAAAGTGTTGATGACATCCCATCGAAACCGATGGTTCCAAAAAGCTGCTCGTAATAGTATCCACCAGTTTCCTTTTTGAAAGTAGTGTGTCGTTTGTGCGGAATTTTACCGAGTTGGTGATAAAATGGCATTTGGCATCAGGTTTATTTTACTAACTGTTTTAGGGAGTGCTCCAAGGCTCTTTTTGATATGCCCTGTGTACTGGATGAAAGGTCATGAACGTTTTGTAATGCCTTTCTAATCACATCAGAAGTATCTTCAAAGATGGCTTCATCCGTTAATGCTACGCCTCCTTGCATAAGATACGCAAAAACACGCGCCATACCGCAATTGGCAATAAAGTCAGGAATCACCGAAAGGTTATCATCAGCATAGAGCCCTGTTTTACCAAAGAATATTTCTGGATCATTGAAAGGCACATTGGCACCACATGAAATCACTTCTAACTTGGTACCGATCATTCGATCGACTTGGTCTTTTGTAATGAGTCTCGACGCTGCCGCTGGAACAAAAATTTCAAAGTCTAGGTCCCAAATTTCTTCATTTATTTGATCGTAAGGAATCATATTTTCAGCCGATAGCTGAGTCCCATTTCTATTCAGAAACAGATTTCTAATTTCTTCCAGACTATAGCCTTCTTGTTTATGAATACCTCCATCTCGATCAATGATTCCGACGACTTTTATACCCATTTGAGCCAAATAAAAGCCAGCCGCGGCACCTACATTTCCCCAGCCTTGAATCACAGCTCGTTTTTCTCGGTAATCTTGCCCCCAAATGTCATAATAATGATGCACTGCTTGCGCCACGCCATAGCCTGTGATCATATCCGCAACCTTGTATTTTCTAGACACATCGGGTGTAAACTCTGGATTCTCGATAACCTTTACGACACCGTTTCTCAGTTGTCCAATACGGTTGATCTTAGAAGCCTCGTTTGGTTTGAAGTGACCATTGAAAACGCCTTCTTGCGGATGCCAAATCCCTGCCTCCTCCGTCATGGCGATAACCTCGTGAATCTCATCAACGTTCAAATCACCTCCTGTACCATAGTAGAACTTCAATAATGGACTAACCGCAGCAAACCACCTTTGGAGAACACCTTCTTTTCTAGGGTCCTTTGGGTCGAAATTTATACCAGATTTCGCCCCACCGATTGCCGGACCTGAAACGGTAAATTTGACTTCCATGGTTTTTGCCAAAGACTCTACCTCTCTTTTATTCAATCCTTTTCGCATTCTGGTACCACCACCAGCGGCTCCACCACGTCGTGAATTGATCACCACCCATCCTTCAGCCTCAGTCTCTGGGTCGCTCCACTCAAAGACAATTTCAGGGGCTTTATTCTCAAATTTCTCTAATAAACTATCCATGGATTTAGCTTTTATACCGATCTAAACAAAGCTAAAAAACTCAAAAGAAAGACATGCAATTCATCGGTAAATGATCAATAAATTATTCGATTCAACTATAATTAATGAATTAGATAGAAGATAACACCATTTTAGTTTTATTTTTGAAGGCGAAATAGCCGATTCATCTAATGAAACTAGACAGTACCGATATCAAGATTCTTGAGGTTATGCAAAAAGATGGCCGTATTACCACTAAAGCACTAGCCGATCAACTTAATTTATCTACGACCCCTGTGTTTGAAAGAGTCAAAAGATTGGAAAGGGAGGGCATTATCAAACAATATGTGGCCTTACTCGACAATAGAAAGTTGGACCTTATGCTGACGGCCTTTATTTCGATCAGCCTTACCAAACATTCCCGTTCATATTTAGAGAAATTTGTGAATGAAGTAAATCAATATCCAGAAGTAATGGAGTGTTATCACATCGCGGGTAATTTTGACTTCTTACTTAAAATCGTCGTAAAGAATATGGAAATATATGAGGCCTTTATTCTCAATAAACTTTCCACAATAGCCAATCTAGGCCAGGTTCAAAGTTCGTTTGTGCTTTCAAAGAACATCCATAAAACGGCTTACAGTATTTAAAAAACGATCGACATTAAAGATTCTAGTTTTGCCAATGTCGTGAAGGAATTACTATCTTGAAGCAGATTAATTGTACCCTCCTCCGCTGAGTATCCAAAAATAAAATAACGCTATTTCAGTTTAGTAATTGAATCGTTTTACCCGGATGATGTTTAGAAAAATTATCGTTCTTCTTATGCTCACCATCCCTTTTATGGCAAAAGGGCAGGATCCGAATGATTGCTCAAATGCATTAACAGTCTGTGGAAATACCAACTTAAGTTTTAACTCGGCAGGTCCCGGTAACGATGACTTTGCACCGCTAGATAATCCTCAACCAGGATGTGGTGTTCAAGAAAACCAGAGCTTATGGCTCAGGGTACCGATTGCCACAAATGGCACGCTAGGTTTTAATATCACCCCAAATAATAACGACGATTTCGATTTTGCAGTTTTCGGTCCAAATGTAGACTGTGGAGCTCTTGGCGATGCTATACGGTGTTCTTTTGCGAGTACAGCGAATGGTTTCGAAACAGGTTTAAACAGCACAGCAACCGATAATTCTGAAGATGGTGGCGGAGATGGCTTTGTCGCAGAGCTTCAAGTGCAAGCAGGGGATGTTTATACTATTCTCATCGATAATTTTAGTAACTCTAACAGAGGGTTCGATTTGGTTTGGACGGGTACAGCACAAATAGTAGACGCTCCACCTTTAAACACAATCCCCGACCAAGAAATTTGTGACATCAATAATGATGGATCAGAAGATTTTGACCTAAGCACTTTAGACCTACTAGTTTCTGGAGGAACCCCTGGTGTTATTGTTTCCTATCACCTCAATGATGCGGATGCTACTCTTGGAAATAATCCACTACCTGCGATTTATACAGCTAGCGATGGTGATGAAATTTTTGCACGAGCCACCTCCACAAGTGATGGCTGTGCCTCTATTGGAAGTTTTTTACTGAACTTCTCGCCTAGACCTGAAGGTCTTGAAATTATCGGCCCAGCATCTGTTTGCCCAGATGTAAACAATATCGTTTATAATGTTCCTAATGGTGCAGGCAACACTTATTCATGGTCAATCAGCGGTGGAACAATTGTTTCTGGCGGTAATACTGATCAGGTTGAAGTAAACTGGGGCAGCGCAAACCCAAATGCATTTTTAGAGGCCATCCCTACTAATTCGGCTAATTGTGATGGAGACCCCATTAGACTAGATGTAACGATTAACACGCGGTTAGAGCCCGCTACTCCGAGTGGACCGTTGCTCGTTTGCATTTCTGATAATACAATAGGCACCTATAGTGTGCCTAATTCAAATGGATCGACTTACGAGTGGTTTGTTACTAACGGCTCATTTGTCGGCACTAATAATACCAATGAAGTTACCGTCCAGTGGGATGGTGATGCCTCAGGTATGGTTTGGTTCAGAGAATTTAATCCGTCTATTGCCAATTGCGAGGGAACATCGCCAATGCTCACGGTAAACTTTTTCCCACAAGTTTTTGTGAATGTTGACCAAGCCGATGTCAGTTGTGCAGGTGAAAATTCTGGGAGTATCACCTTAAACATATCGGGTGGCTTAGGACCCTTCACAGTGCTTTGGGATGATGGCAATACCGATGAAAATAGAGTCGGTTTAATTGCGGGTGACTACACCTATACCGTCACCGACGCCAATATGTGTCAGGTATCTGAAACGATTACTATTAATGAGCCATTGCCCTTATCCATAGACGATATTATGGCCACCAACCTTTTATGTTTTCAAGATAATAGTGGCCTGGCTCAAGCGACTGTTTCGGGGGGGTACAAGCCCGTATCAATATGATTGGAGACGTAATGGAACAAGCGTTTCTAATTCACCCATGATTGCCGATAATTTATCCGCAGGTAATTATGAGTTATTCATCACCGATGCCAATAATTGTACGACAAGCCGCACATTCCAACTGACAGAACCTACACTGCTACAACCTGACCTAGACCAACTTTTAAATAACCCAATTTGCCCACAAGCAACAGATGGGGAAGTCACAGTTGGCGCCACAGGGGGCACCCCTGATTATTCATTTACTTGGGAACTTACGCCACAACAAACAGGTCCGACAGCTACAGGTTTGTCCAGAGGCACTTACCGTGTAATTATCTCAGATATGAATGGCTGTACAACAAGTCAGACCGTGGAAGTAATTGAGCGATTTCCAAGGATCATCATCCCATCGGCTTTTTCACCAAATGGCGACATGGTTAACGATACATTTACGCCAGTGGCAACTTGTACTCTTGATTCATTTAAAATGACCGTTTACAACCGTTGGGGAGAAGTGCTCTTTACATCGAATCAAGTTGATTCTGGTTGGGATGGTAATTTTGAAGGTAAGACAGTTCCCCCTAATCAATACACCTACCTGGTCAGTTACCAATTCAACGTGAATGGACAGGTATTTAATGAATCCATTCGAGGATCAGTTTCTATAGTTAGGTAAGATTTCCATCAATTACTTCGATTCCAATTCTTCCGACTTCTAGCTTCCGACTTCCGACTATTCCCGCTATTTTTGCACCTTAATTTTATTCAAACAATTCAATGTCAATTTCAGCGAAATACAACCCACAAGAAGTAGAAGACAAATGGTATAGCCATTGGATGGAAAAAGGCTATTTCAAAGCTAAAGCCAATCCTGACAAAGAGCCATTTACTGTCGTCATCCCGCCTCCAAATGTGACGGGTGTCTTACACATGGGGCACATGCTGAACAATACCATTCAAGACATTCTTACCCGTAAAGCTCGAATGGAAGGGAAAGAAGCGCTATGGGTACCCGGCACCGACCATGCCTCTATTGCTACTGAAGCCAAAGTAGTACGAATGCTGCGCGAACAAGGTATTAAAAAATCAGACCTTTCTAGAGATGAGTTTCTATCGCATGCTTGGGAATGGAAAGAAAAATACGGGGGTATAATCCTCGAACAATTGAAAAAATTAGGCGCTTCCTGTGATTGGGATCGCACGGCTTTCACCATGGACGAAGACTATTACAAAGCAGTAATTAGAGTTTTCGTAGACTTGAATAAAAAGGGATATATCTATCGCGGCTGGCGGATGGTAAACTGGGATGTGGAAGCCCAAACCACTGTCTCTAACGAAGAAGTTATTTATGCCGATAAAGAAGAGCAGTCAAAACTGTATAAAGTTGAATACAGCATAAAGGACTCAGATGAGAAAGTAATAATTGCCACCCAACGTCCTGAAACTATTCTTGGCGATACGGGAATCGCTATCAATCCAAAGGATGATCGGTTTAAACACCTGATTGGAAAGAAGGCCCTTGTCCCTTTCATAGGTCGTGAAATTCCGATAATTGGTGACGACTATGTAGAAATTGAATTCGGAACTGGTTGCCTTAAAGTAACGCCTGCCCATGACCCGAATGATTATGAAATTGGGTTAAGGCATAACCTTGAGGTAATCGATACGATCAGCCTAGATGGAAAACTAAACGAAAAATGCGAAGTTCCGGCCTACGTTGGCATGGATCGTTTTAAGGTAAGAAAGCAGATTATCAAAGATTTAGACGCTGCTGGAATTCTAGTTGGAGACGAAGATTTTACAACTAAAATCGGTCGATCTGAGCGAACTAATTCTGTAATCGAGCCGAAGCTTTCACTTCAGTGGTTCATAAACATGAAAGAGATTTCCAAAACTGCTCATAAAGTAGTGATGGAGGATGAAGTAGAATTGGTACCAGCAAAGTTTAAGAACACCTACAACCACTGGATGGAAAATGTTCGTGATTGGTGTATTTCTCGCCAATTATGGTGGGGACAGCGTATTCCTGCTTACTATTATGGTGCTGAAGACGATGACTACGTTGTGGCTGAAACTGCGGAAGAAGCGTTACAGCTCGCTAGGGAAAAGTCTGGTAGAGACCTAAGCCCTAATGACTTAAAACAAGATGAAGATGTACTTGACACATGGGCATCGTCTTGGCTATTTCCGATGGCGGTATTTAACGGCTTCAACGATGACTGCTTTGATAAGGAAACTGGTAAAATAATCAAAGGCAAAAATGCTGACTTAGATTACTTCTACCCAACTTCAGTTTTGGTAACCGCCCCAGAGATATTATTCTTTTGGGTAGCCAGAATGATCATTGCAGGGTATGAGTATACAGATCAAAAGCCTTTCAAACACGTTTATTTAACCGGTATTGTTAGGGATAAAAAGAGAAGGAAAATGTCTAAGTCATTAGGCAATTCTCCCGATCCGCTAGACCTAATTAGGGAACTTGGTGCAGATGCAGTGAGAACTGGTATGCTTTTCTCCTCTCCTGCTGGTAATGACCTGCTTTATGATGAAAAACTGGTTGAACAAGGCAGAAATTTTGCAAATAAGATTTGGAATGCATTCCGATTAGTTGAAGGATGGGAAGTTAGCGGAACATCCATGCCAGCCGAAAACCAAATAGCTGTTCAGTGGTTCGATGCAAGGTTCAACCAAGCATTGACGGAAATAGAGGACCATTTCAATAAATTTAGAATGTCAGATGCCTTAATGGGCACCTATAAGCTGATATGGAATGACTTCTGTTCTTGGTATTTAGAAATGATTAAGCCTGCGTATGGTGAACCGATCGATCCAGCGACCCATCAAGTAACACTGAACCTTTTTGAAAAACTCATGAAGGTTTTACATCCATTTATGCCTTTTATTTCAGAGGAGATTTGGAGTAATATCAGACCGAGAGAAGAAGGGCAAGATTTAATAGTTTCTTCATGGCCTGTTATTGGTGATGTAGACGAAAAAATGATCAGCCAGGCCGATAAAGTTTTTGAGTTGGTCTCGCAAATTCGAAATGCGCGTAGTAGCAAAGGGTTATCACCAAAAGAGGCGTTAGATCTATATATTAAGAGTACTGATGAAAGTGCTTACGAAGCTTTTAATGGAGTAATCAAAAAGCTTGGCAATATTGGCAAACTTGAGTTCACAAATGAAAAGGTTGACAACGCGATAAGCTTTGTCATAAAAGCTGATGAATTCTATCTGCCAATGCAGGAGGGCACCATAGACGTTGAACAAGAAAAAGTTGAAATCACCAAAGAACTGGAATATACCAGAGGTTTTTTGAACAGCGTTAACAAGAAACTCAGTAATGAGCGCTTTGTAAATAATGCACCAGAAGCTGTGGTCGCTAGTGAAAAGAAAAAGCAAGCTGATGCTGAATCAAAAATTAAAGTGCTAGAGGAAAAACTGGCGTCTTTATAATAGACGGCTCACAAAAAGTAAAGAGGTGCCTTTCGGCACCTCTTTTTTTATGTACTATCTTTAGTAACATGAAGAGGATTATACTTTTTGTTCTTGTATTAGGAATTACTTGCTCGTGTACCAAAAGTAATCGAGTTGATCCTAGCCAAATTGTCGGTACATGGGAGAATACCGAACTTGATGTAGACATTAAAACCTACAATAAGACTAACCTAGACAGTGCACTACAAATTGAATTGGGCGAATGGGAAGCCATTTTAAAGCTTAAACCAATCAAAACCACGTATTTCGAAGACGGTACTTTTGTAGCGAAGTACTTTGACCTAGAAGGTAACCCCGTTGGGGAGGAAAAAGGAGACTGGAAAATTGTAAATGACTCCTTGGCGATCAATTCTGCGGGATACAAAAACATCTACCATGTAACTTTCAAAGCCGACAAAGCAAGATTTATAAGTATCCTAGATTGGGACCAAGATGGCGACCGAGATGACCTGTATGACGGATGGCAAAAGAAGGTGAATTAAGCAAAATCAATATTCCAACTCAATAATAGAAACTAGAATAGTCAATTAACTAGTCCTGCCAATGACTTTTAAGATTCTTAGAATAAAGAAAGTATTAGAAGTGCATGGATATAAAAAAAGCAGTCGTTCCTGACTGCTTCTTGGTGTCGGTGCTGAGGGTCCCGAAGCTTCGGGACGAACCCCATTAAATCACAAGTGTTTTTCGATAATGTCTTTTTGAATTTTATCGTTGCTCTTTAAACGTTTGATAAAAGCTGCGCACTTTTGCTTTTTGATAAAAGCTTCCACTCCTCGAGCATGCGACCTATCTCGACATTGAAGTGTTAAATAAAATGACCAATCCGAGACTTGTGATGTAAAAGCACCCTTGAAAAATCCGCTATTATGCTGATACAATCGAACTTCTAATTCCTCCGTCTCACCAATGTAAAAGCGATCAATACTAGAAGAATATAGGATATAAACGAAGTGCATGAATATAAAAAAAGCAGTCATCTCTGACTGCTTCTTGGTGTCGGTGCTGAGGGTCCCGAAGCTTCGGGACGAACCCCACTAAATCACAAATGCTTTTCGATAATGTCTTTTTGAATTTTCTCGTTGCTCTTTAAACGCTTTATAAAAGCTGCGCTCTTTTGCTTTTTGATAAAAGCCTCCACTCCTCGAGCATGCGACCTATCTCGACATTGAAGTGTTAAATAAAATGACCAATCAGAGACTTGTGATGTGAAAGCACCCTTGAAAAATCCGTTATTATGCTGAGATAATCGAACTTCTAAATCCTCCGTCTCACCGATATAAAAGCGATCAATACTTGAAGAATATAGGATGTAAACAAAGTGCATGAATATAAAAAAAGCAGTCATTTCTGACTGCTTCTTGGTGTGGGCGCTGAGGGTCCCGAAGCTTCGGGACGAACCCCACTAAATCACAAATGCTTTTCGATAATGTCTTTTTGAATTCTCTCGTTGCTCTTTTAACGCTTTATAAAAGCTGTGCTCTTTTGCTTTTTGATAAAAGCCTCCACTCTTCGAGCATGTGATCTATCTCGACATTGAAGTGTCAGGTAAAATGACCAATCCGAGACTTGAGATGTAAAAGCACCCTTGAAAAATCCGCTACTATGCTGATACAATCGAACTTCTAAATCCTCCGTCTCACCGATATAAAAGCGATCAATACTTGAAGAATATAGGATGTAAACAAAGTGCTGAATATAAAAAAAGCAGTCATTTCTGACTGCTTCTTGGTGTGGGCGCTGAGGGATTCGAACCCCCGACCCCCTCGGTGTAAACGAGGTGCTCTGAACCAACTGAGCTAAGCGCCCTTGTAATTGGGTGTGCAAAGGTAATATGGGTTTTGATTTATGCAAATCCTTCGCTCAAATAATTTTAGAAAAATAAAGACATCAATCGATAATCATCCCATAATGGATAGAAAAGGGATTTTTCATTAACTTGCTCTCCACCAAACACCAACTACTGAATGACGCTTGCTGAATTCAAGAGCATTTTTGATCAATATCGCACGCCAATCAAAAATTTCTTGTACTATAAATCAGGAGATTTAGACCAAAGCGAGGACCTTACACAAGATGTCTTCATTAAACTTTGGGATAAGCGTGATGAGATTCAAATGGATACAGTGAAAAGCTATCTGTATACCATAGCCAATAACATGTTGCTTAATAAGATTCGGCATGATAAGGTGGTGATCAATTTCGCGGAAAAGAACAAGAATCAGCAAGAAGAATATTCTCCAGAATTCCAGCTTGAAGAAAAAGAGTTTAAAGAAGAACTGGAACAAGTCATTGGCGCTATGCCCGAAAAACAGCGTGAAGTCTTTTTGATGAACCGTATTGAAGAGATGACCTACAAAGAAATAGCCGATCGACTTGAATTGAGCGTAAAGGCTGTAGAAAAGCGTATGCATGGCGCATTAGGACATTTAAGGGAGCATATCAAATATAAAATTTGATCATTTATAATTGGTGAAAGAGGATAAAATCATAAATCAATGGCTTCAAGAAGAGAAAGCGGCTGAAAATTTCCAGCAGCTAGAAAAAGCTATTGCCCTCTCCCAAAACCTAGAAGTGCCTGCGAAAAAATCTCACAATGATGCTTGGGCAGATTTACTAGACAAAATCAATACAGAGAGCTCCAGTAACGAGCGAGTACTAGTGCCTGAAAAGCCCAGCTACAAACGTATTTTATATTATGCTGCGGGTCTTATCGGTATTATTCTGATTAGCTACTTCGGACTTCAGAACACACCCGAACCGACTATCTATACCACGGCATTGGCCGTTACTGAATCAAAATTGTTGCCTGATTATTCAGAAGTGACCCTAAACGCGAGTAGCACCATTTCCTTAATGGAGGCAAACTGGGATCAAGAAAGAACTCTCAGTTTGAGTGGCGAGGCTTTTTTTGAAGTGACACCAGGTAGCAAGTTTACAATACTCACAGATTTGGGAGAAATTAGTGTTTTAGGTACATCCTTCAACGTATATGTGAGAGAAAACCTCCTTCGGGTAGCCACTTTTTCAGGTAAGGTTAAAGTAGAAAGCGGAGAAAATTCAGCCATCTTATCAAAAGGTGATGAACTGACTTTCAACAGCGAAAAACAGGAATGGGTGGTTAATAAATTTAGCGAGAATCAAACGGCTACTTGGCGATCGGGAAGTTTCCATTTTGAATCCACTCCGCTCGACAAGGTTATCGAAGCCCTCGAAAGGCAGTTTGCCATTGAAATTGAAATTGACAGAGATGTTGACCAGAATTTTTACTCGGGTTATTTCAGTAAATCAGACTTAAAGGAGGCATTACAATTGGTTTTTACTCCTATGGGCATGCAGTTTAAGATCGATGGTAAAAAAGTAAATGTTTACTAGTGAGAACACTTCTTTGCTTTCTCTTTGCACTCATCACATGTTGCCTCTTAGCGCAAGACGTTAGTAGGATCAAAATTACAGAACGCCTAGATGATGTGTCTTTAGGAAAGGTTCTCCGTTTGCTTCGGAATAAATATGACCTTAAAATAGCATATGATGACGCATTAATTACTGGAATTACAGTAGATGGAGCCTTTACTGGCCTTTCTGTAACCAATTTTCTAGACGCTATTCTCAAAAACAAAGGTATAGACTATCAATTATTGAACGGAAAAATATTGTTAGTCCCTAAGCAAGTAGACCTAGACATCAACACCCCTAGCTTATTCGACCTAACCGTTTTTGGTTCAGTAGTCGATGCCAATACGGGAGAAAACCTCCCCAACGCTTTAGTTAGGGTCAGAGGCTCTACAAAAGGCACCTCCACTAACAAAGACGGATATTTCATCTTACCAGAAGTACCGACCGACACCAGCACTATTGAAGTTTCCTATTTAGGATTTAAGAAAGCTGAAATCAAACTGGCACCAGGTAAAAATAAAAGCACCCTGAAGTTCTTTATGGAAGAAAGTGCCTTAGAACTTTCAGAATTCGTAGTGGTCGAAAATTTAAGGAAAACCGTGAGTTATGGAGACGAGATTTCTCAAATGACTATAGATCCAGAAAACCTCTCGGCCTTACCTAGTTTAGGGGAATTCGATATTTTCCGATCGCTGCAATTACTTCCCGGAATCAGCGGAACAGACGAAACATCATCGGCGCTTACCATCAGAAACAGCCCCTCTGCTCATAATTTAGTGCTATTCGATGGCTTTACCATCTACAGGCTCGATCATTTCTTTGGCGTTTATAGTGCCATAAATGCAGACGCTGTAAGAAATATACAAGTCTATAAAGGGGGCTTTGGAGCAAAATATGGCGGACGCGTATCAGGCGTTGTAGACATTACTGGCAAAACGGGGAGTTTCAACGAACCAAACTATTCACTTGGAGTCAATTTATTGAGTGCACGTTTCAGCGCCAATGTTCCGATTAATGGAGGGAAAGGCGCCTTGCATTTCAGTGCCCGAAGGGCTTATACGGACATTATAAGGAGTAAACTATTCGAAAATTTGTACAGAAATTTCCGTGATGGATCTAACGACCTAGATGCCATCAATGCAGCCGATGTTTTACGACCGGATTTTCATTTTTATGACCTGAACTTAAAAGCCACTTACAAAGTAACAGATAAGGACATTTTAAGCTTATCGGTTTATCGGGGCAAGGATATACTTGATGCTAATTTCGAAGACATTTTTAGGGATTCGAATAATAATATTATCCGGATTCAAGAAGTAGAAGAACATGCTGATTGGGGCAATACAGGCCTTGGTCTCATGTGGTCACGAAACTGGAGCGCAAACTTTAACTCAAACCTACAACTGGCCTACTCTAACCACTTCTATCAATACAATTACTCTGACACCATTAGCGATGCAAACGCGGATGTCAGAAGAACTTATGATTTGGATCGATACAACAATGTGCGCGACATTCAAGTAAATCTTAGGAATGAGGTATTTCTTGGCAATAAGCACAAAGTAGATTTCGGTATTAACTATTCTAACTTGGACGTTACCAGTGAGCTGATGATCAACGATCAGGAAAGACTATCCGGAAGATTGTTTAACGGAAGCGGAAATTTAATCTCTTTTTATGCCTCTGATAAGTATTATTTAACGGGTAAGCTCCTCATAAATCCGGGTCTCAGGTATAACTTATCTAGCGTTTCGAATAAAGGGTTTTTATCACCAAGATTGGCAGCCATTTATCAGTTCAACCCTCATTTTGAAATCAAAGCCTCCGGAGGTAAATACTTTCAAATTATTCGAGAGCAAACTTTTGACGATCCGTTTACGAATGCTCAAGATGGCTGGATTCTATCCGATCTAGACAATCAAAACTCCTCTAATGGCCTTTCCATTTTAGAGGCCGATCACTGGATTGCGGGATTCCAATATCAAAAAAACAACCTCACAGTTGATGTGGAATTTTACGCTAAACAAGTCAGCGGACTCAACGAAAATATCGTCTCCTATGTCTACAATCCAATAACCAATACGAGAACACCTAGAATTAGCGACGCAACAGGAACCAGTGATATCATCGGGATGGATTTCCTAGTACAAAAAGAGATCGGCAATTACCAAGGCTGGCTATCCTATACCCGCAGTAAAGCCACAAATCGATTTGCCAATATTAATGATGGCGACGACATTCCGGCGAGGGAAGATCAAAGAAACGAATTGAAACTTGTGAACATCGTTGAATTACCCGACTGGAATCTTTCTGCCACATGGACATATGGCAGTGGACGCCCTTTTTATGAGCCGCAAATCACCCTTATTACAGATAGCCAAGGGAACACCATCAACTACGACGTAAACAATACTACTAAAGCCATAACTCGGCTTCCCGCATACCATAGATTGGACATTTCTGCAGCACGAAAATTTGAGAATGACTATATGAAGGGAGAACTGGGTATATCTATCCTAAACGTATATAATAGGCTTAATATTCAAAGCCGAAGACTAAACCGAGAAGCCCTTAACAACCTTATCGATGAGAACCCTGGAGGCGCTGTACCGACCAATTTATATCGTAACATAGCACTCTTAGATTTCACCCCTTCGATCTTCATAAATCTTTATTTCTAAATTTTAAAATAATTGGTAGGGTACACTTGACTTTCAGTGTACTAGTATTGCAATGGAAAACAACCAGCAGCTTCACCAATGGGAGCGCGAATGGCTTGAGGGTGAAATCTCATCTGCCGAAGCGTCGAAAATGGCCTCAAACGAGGACAATTTCGAGCTATTGGACAAGTTTGTCTCCGCGAGCGCTGGCTTAAGTGTTAAAGAAAAAACCGATCATCAAGAGGCTTGGGCAAAACTTGAAGCAGCGATCGGCCAACCGGAAGAAACGAAAGTAATTCCAATTCACCGTACTTTTTGGATCAGAGGAATTGCAGCTTCCTTACTTCTCATCGCAACAGTTCTTTACATTCTAGACCCACTATCTACAAAGGCCATAGAGGTTAAAACAGCTTTGGCTGAAACAGAAAAAGTATACCTGCCAGATAGTTCAATAATCTACCTTAACGCAGAATCAAAAATATCATACGTTTCAAAAAATTGGGACGAAGACAGGGTGGTGAAACTTGAAGGTGAAGCTTTCTTTGAAGTGAGGCGAGGAAGCAATTTCATGGTATCAACCGAAAACGGTACTGTTGAGGTACTAGGCACAAGTTTTAATGTTCGTTCTAGAGGGCTACAGCTAATCGTAGCTTGTAAAACTGGTAAAGTTAGGGTCACTTCATTTGACAATGGCAGCCAAGAGATTCTGACTCCTGGGCTTCAGACTAGAGTTAGAAACAACGAGGTAAAAACTCCTGAAGAAACCAATATCAGGGCTATTGATTCATGGAGAAAAGGGGAATACTTCCTAGAAAGTGTTTCGATAAAGGAAGGTTTCGAAGAGTTAGAAAGAATCTTCAATATAGAGGTAGTACATGAACTACCAGAACTAGAATTAGAAAGACCAGGTAATTGGGATTTTGATAAAGACAATTTAACAGAGTCAATTCAGTCTATAACCCTTACCATGGGCTTGACGCACAGAATTGAAGACGATAAAGTCATATTTGAGAAGAAATAATATTAAAGATAAGGTGATCAAGGACTTTGATTAAGCAGAACTTGACACCGATTCTTAGGTTGAGGTTGAGGGATGGGTGGTGCCATCCCTCTTTTTTTATGTCAAATTATCTAAGAGTGATTCTAAACTCATACCTCTAGACCCTTTTATCAGCACCGTACTGCTTCTAATAGGGTTTTCCTTTAAATGCGAAACTAGCGCCTCTTTGGTTTGCCAATAATGGGCCTTTTCGTTCCCAAGTTTACCAGCTTCCATGAGCGTTCCACACAAATGAACCTCGTCAAACCCTAACTCCAGCGTGAGCGCACCAATAGCCTTATGCTCTTCAGCAGCATCTTCTCCTAACTCAAACATATCACCCAAGATGACTACTTTAGAATCGCTCTTGTCTTCTGAGAAATGAGCCAAAGCCGCTGCCATAGAAGATGGGTTCGCATTGTAGGCATCCAGAATAATAGTGTTGGAACCTTTTTTTATAACCTGAGATCGGTTGTTGTCAGGATCGTAATCTGCTACAGCTTTTAAAGCATCTTTTGCAGTAACTTCAAAATACTTCCCTATGCACAGTGCTGCACACATATTTTCGAAGTTATAAGCTCCCGTTAGATGAGTTGCCGCTTCTAAATTATCTTCGGTTTTCAACCTGAGAACAGGTTGGGTCTGGATTAACTCCGCATGGAAATAATCGCCTTTGGCGGGATAGTAAAATGGTGATTTCATTCGCCGTTTAGCAATATGTGACAACACCTCACTATTAGAATTTACAAAGATGACCCCATCCTTTTGAATCAAATGATGGTACAATTCAGACTTACCTCTAATTACTCCTTCTACTCCACCAAAACCTTCCAAATGCGCCTTACCGATATTCGTGATCATTCCATGCGTAGGGTCAGCTATACCACACAACTCCGCAATATCTCCAACCTTATTGGCCCCCATTTCTATGATAGCGATCTCGATAGATTCATCTATTTGTAAGAGGGTTAGTGGAACACCAATATGATTATTGAAATTGCCACCAGTCGCATGCACCTTATATTTTTTGGCCAGCACATCTCTTAAAAGCTCTTTGGTTGTTGTTTTTCCATTGGAACCGGTAATTCCGATAAATGGTATTGAAAACTGATTTCTATGATGATTTCCCAGTTTCTGAAGAGCTCGCAAGGTATCTTCAACTACAAAATAGCGATCGTCTTTCGCATAATTCTCATCATCGATAACCACTAAACCTGCACCTTTTTCTAAAGCCTGATCTGCAAAGCGATTGGCATTAAAATTTGGTCCTTTCAGGGCAAACCAAATATTACCAGATTTTATAGTTCTAGTATCTGTAGAAACACCAGTACTCTTTTGAAAGGCAGCATAGAGTTGATCGATCATAGAAAATAGTCGTAAAGATTGAAGCAAGATAATACACAGAAAGGCAAAAACTGCGTTGAATAGAATTGAAACGACAGAATTTTCGCTTTACCTTGTCACATCAATGAGATCTACCCTTCTCCTATTCCTAATTCTACTGCCAATTACCCTAAAGGGGCAATTTGAATTTCGGTTTAACACCAACATTCCAGTATCTGAAAATGGAATTCAAAAAACTAGAGCATGGGAAGGTGGTCTGAATGCTGCACAATTTCAAACCATTGATTTAAACGATGATGGGACCTTAGACTTGGTCATTTACAATCGTATTTCTCGAAATATAGAAACATATCTGAATGTTAATAACACTTATGTCTGGCACCCAGAGTACGCTTACCAATTCCCTGCTGATGTTGTTCATTGGCTTATTCTCAAAGACTATGATTGCGATGGGCAGAAAGACCTTTTTACCAGTACCGCTTTGGGCATTAAGGTATATCGGAATACGAGCACCAATGGTGTGCTTTCTTGGGAAGAAGCCGAAGCGTTTCTTCGCTTTGACACCGGCACTAATATACAGGTGAGCCCAACTGATATTCCCGGCATTGTGGATGTAAATGGCGATGGCGCTCTTGATATTCTTACCTACCGTTTTGGAACTGCGAGCAGCGTCGATTATTTCGAAAACACAGGCTCGTGCGGTGACTTAACTTTTACAAGAGCTGAAAGACAATGGGGAAGGTTTGAAGAATGCGATTGCGATAGCTTTGCTTTTGGTGGATCACCCTGCCCGACCAATGGCATAGAGGGTGCTGCATTTGGAGCGAATGGTCAAGAAGCTGTGCAACATGCAGGTGGCAAAACCATATTGCCTTTCGATGCTGATAACGATGGAGACATTGACATTATCAGTTCGGATGAATTCTGTGAGACGCTCTACTTCTTAGAAAATGTAGGCGATGCAAATAATGCGGTCATGAGTTCAGTATTGAGTTATCCGATCAATAACCCAGCGGCCTTTAGCATTTTCCCGAGTGCTTTTTTAGCGGATGTTGATTTCGATGGTCTGGAAGATCTAATCATTTCTACTAATGTTGACGAAAACATCGGTAATCAGATCGATTTGACTGATAATATCAAGGTTTACCCCAATATCGGATCTGCCAATACCCCAGATTTCGATCAAGCATCTATTCCTTTTCTACAAAATGAAATGGTTGATTTAGGAGAAAATGCTTACCCGGCCCTCGTCGATCTGGACAATGATGGCGACCAAGACTTGATAGTCGGAAACAAAGGTCTTTCTACTGGAAATAGCGTGCAGGCTAACATAACTTTCTTTAATAATGAAGGGAACCGCTTCTTGCCCGATTACAACATTTTCGATCGGGATTTTCTTGGATTTACTGCTGCCAATGTCAGCCACCTCAAACCACAATTTGCGGATGCCGATGGCGATGGTGATCAAGACCTTTTTTATCAAGCAACCACCAATGGAAATGATACCAGAATATTTTATCGAGAAGCGGCTACCCCAAGCACATTTGAAGCACCAATAGAAATTTTCTCGGATAACATCCTAGACGACAACCCCTTCTTTTACGACATTGATGATGATGGTGACTTAGACCTTCTTCTCGGTAGAAGGTTAGGAAACCTATCGCTTTTCATCAATCAGGGAGGCTTTAACTTTGGTAACGAAATTTCTGATTTTGGGGGAATAACAACCGACTTTCAAGGACTAAATCTCTGGCCCCATATTGCCGATCTCAACGGAGATGGTGAAGATGAGTTAATTACAATCAATTCGTCTGGTACATTAAGTATTTATGATGGACCAATAGATGAGAATTTCGTGGCCAGTAATCCATCGCAAAATGTATTGAGATTGAACGACGACACTTTTTCCACCCGACTTGGGAGACAGAATAGCATCACAAGCGGCGATTTATTCAATACGGGTAGACCTGCGCTCATTATTGGTAATGGAAAAGGAGGCGTGTTTGTTTTAGAGAATTTTAGCACTGGTGGAAGTGCCAGTAACAACATTCAAGTCGCTGTTTCACCCAACCCAACCAGTGATAGACTATCAGTAGTTGCCAATGTAAATGGGGTTGCTGAGATATACAGTGTTCTCGGTCAAAAGAAATTTTTCGACATCAACATAGTAAGTGGACAGACAAAATCGCTTGACTTGGGTAGCCTTTCTGTTGGCGTATATATTTTGAGAATTATCAGCAACGAGAATCAATCCACAACGAAAAAAATCCTCGTTTACAGATGATTTTGTACCTCTACTTACAGATAAAGCCAATTGACCAAATCAATTTTACATCTCCTTTAGGAACATGGATTAAGGACAATTTCAAAGATTTATTAATCGCTGAACTGGACAATCACTCCGAATCGTATTTAACTAGTCAAGCCTTGCCGCTGATCCCAAAGGCAGATAAAATAGTCCTTCATATTGAAGCTTCTGACAAAGAGGAACTTGGTTCATTAAAAGTCCTTTTCGAGGGTCTAAGAAAAAGTAAAACCTCCATAGACTGTATAATTCATGGGAAACATACCTTACTTGACAAATTGCTCAAAATGCTTGCTGCCAAGCCAAAACCTTATACCAATTCAGAGCGTGCCAAACAGCTAGTGGAGGAAATTCTGGAGGACCATTAAGTATTCAATGTAAACGAGTCAGCGTCTAGTTGGGCTGGAAATTTCTGGCGGAATGCATTCAAATCTGTTTTGCTCAAACTGATCGATAAAATCTCTTCCTGATCAGAAAAAGCAAGTGTTTCTCCCTTGTAAGAATAAGCAGCCGAGTGGCCATTATAGTCGATTTCATTTCCATCGGCACCTACCCTATTCAATCCTACAGCATAGCTGACATTTTCTATGGCACGCGCCTTTAACAGTGCATCCCAAGCCGAAACGCGTACTGCTGGCCAATTGGCAACGTAGAGCAAGAGGTCATATTCCAGATTTACATTCCTAGACCAAACAGGAAATCGAAGGTCATAACAAATCAGAGGGCAAATTTTCCAACCCTTCCACTCTACAATCAATCGATCTGATCCTTCGGCAAAATAGTCGTGCTCATTCGCCATTCGGAATAAATGTCTCTTGTCGTAAGACTTAAATTGCCCATCCGGTTGCATCCAGATTAAGCGGTTATAAACCTCCCCTTTTTCACGTACAATATAAGACCCCGTAACCACCGCCCCTGTTTGAGCAGCCATTTGCTTCATCCACTTAAAAGTAGAGAGGTTCATGGGTTCGCTTACCCCTTCGTGTTCCATGGTAAAACCCGTTTGAAACATTTCAGGTAAAACGATAACATCAGTTTGCCCTTCTATCTCCCATACCTTCTCCTCGAACATCGCCAAATTTGCTTCTGGCTGTCGCCAATAGATATCGGATTGAATAAGAGTAAGTTTTAAATCTTCTTTTTGCACAAGACAATATTAGGGCGTCATTTCGGAATTCTTCTATTAAGTATCAAAAAAGGCGGTAAATCGACTTGATTATTGTTGAAATCATAGATTCCTCCCTACGGTCAGAAAGACGAACATATTATAACGCGCAAAGTTTTTCAGCAGCTGCAGCTAATGTCTCTTCGTCTTTTGCAAAACAGAAACGTAGTACTTTATTATCCTGTTTGTCTTGATAAAATACCGACATTGGAATAGTTGCAACACCAATTTCCTTTGTCATCCATTCTGAAAACTCAACATCTCCCGTATCACTTATGGCACTAAAATCCATCAACTGAAAGTAAGTCCCTTTGGCCGGAATAGGTTTGAATTTAGAGCTCGCCATCTTGTTCAGAAAGAAGTCTCTTTTTTGCTGATACATCGGTGCTACAGATTCATAATTGGAAGCATCTGCTAAATAATCAGCAATGGCATATTGGGTGGCCGTATGAATGGTAAAAGTGTTGTATTGATGTACTTTTCTAACCTCGGCCATAATTCCCGTTGGAGCCACTAAATAGCCCATACGCCAACCCGTCGCATGAAATGTTTTCCCGAAAGATGAGGTTACAATACTTCTATTCCTCAATTCTTCAGAACGCAAAACCGACTGGTGCAAATCGCCATCAAAAAGAATATGCTCGTAGACTTCATCCGACAGAATAAATATATCCGTACCAGAAGTCAACATTTCTAGATTTCTTAAATCATCTGCTGAAATAATTGCACCACTCGGGTTATGTGGTGAATTAATCATGATCATCTTAGTTCGATCTGTAATCTTAGATTCAACCGCCTGCCAATCTATGCTGTAATCAGTTTTTCTTAACGGCACTCCGATCGCTTTAGCACCTTGTAAATTGATAATGGGCTCATACGCATCATAGGCTGGGTCCATAATGATAACTTCATCCCCTGCATGAATCAATGCGCTAATGGTGCTGTTGATGGCTTCTATAGCGCCACAAGTCACCGTAATTTCTTGGTCTTCGTTTGGTCGCCAACCGTAACACCTTTCAGTCTTATCCGCAATGGCCTTTCTAAGCACGGGTACACCGGGCATAGGCGCATATTGATTAAAACCTTGCTTCATATAGTGATGTACACGATCAATGAGCTGAGGAGAAACCGGAAAATCTGGAAAACCCTGGGCTAAATTTATAGCGCCGTGGTCATTGGCCATTTTCGACATAATCGAAAAGATTGTGGTGCCAACGTTCGGCAACTTGGAGTTGATTTGCATATCGCTAATCGATTATCTTTTATCCATCAGTTCCAATCCCTGATTAATTCCCTTTTCTAGGGCAGGCACTCCTCTTTCCATCCAAACTGGTTTTGGCGCACCTTTTAAATAGTAATCAAAGAACTGCGCCATTCTGATATTAAAATCTAATCGATTTTGTCTTTTTAGTGGCCAGTGAGGCTCCCCATTATAGTTCAGGAACCAAGAAGGTTTGCCTAATCTTCGCAAGGCCGTGAACATTTCTATCCCTTGGTACCACGGCACATGACCGTCAGCATCGTTATGCATAATTAGCAAAGGCGTATTCACCTTATCCATATTGAAGATTGGAGAATTCTCTATAAAACGGGCGGGATATTCCCAAGGTGTACCACCAATTCTACTCTGCGTGTGCTCATACTGAAACTGACGACTAAGCCCTGTCCACCAACGGATTCCGCCATAGGCACTAATCATATTTGGCACCGGCGCCCCAGCCTCTGCCGCTTTAAAGATGTCAGTTTTCGTCACTAAATAAGCAATCTGATAGCCACCCCAGCTATGACCTTGTACACCAATATTATCCTTATCAATAAACCCTTTTTCTACTAGAGAAGTAACCCCTGGAATCACACTATTCAGTGCACTCTCTCCCGGATAACCAATACGGTAGTTTACGTCTGGATTGAAAATGACATATCCTCTACTGGTATAAAAACTGTAACTAATCGTAGATCTACCAGCAGCTGGTGGGCGGTGCGAAAACAGTCCATTAGAGCTTTTCTCATAGAAATTCACAATCATTGGGTATTTCTTATTCGGATCGAAATTTTCTGGCTTAATCAGCATACCAGATAGCTGATCACCGTCTAGAGACATCCAATGCACCAATTCAGCGGTACCCCAATTATACTCGCTCTGCTGAGGATTGGCATTTGAAATTTGGGTTGGCGATTCAAAAGTGAGGTCGGCATAATGGATGTCTGGAAATACCTCGAAAGACTGCTTCGTAAACATCACATGATCATCATCTTGAGCTTTGACAGGTCTTCCGTAATTAAAAGGGCCTGTTAACAATTGATTTCCACGCCCATTTCTAGCGTTATAAGTATAATAGCCACTATGTTTATTCGCGTCGTTGAAAGTAGTCAACAACCATTTACCTTTAGGGTCAATAAATCGAGCTTCGTTGTCTAAACGTACATAGCGGTAAGCTGTTCCTGACTCCCTACCTTTAGTCAATCGTTCGCCTTGTCCATTTTCTGGATTGAAAGACCAGATGTCGTACCGATCGTAAACCAAGAAGCGTTCATCGTCTTTTGTCCAACCTGCTGAACCATATGAACTTGGAAAGTTTGGTGAATCATTCAATTCATTGTAAAAGATTTTACCTAAGGTTAAGTTTTGTCTTTTTCCTGTGGCCACATTGTAAGTAAACCATGTGCTATCGGCCGAGCTATAGCCAAATGCATACTTAGCCGACGGACTGAAAATAACGCCTCCTCTAATCTCTTTCATGGCCATTTTAGTCTCACCAGTCGACACGTTTACCAAGGCATAATCTCTATATGTACCGCCCTGCCACTGGCTCTGTAATTGGTAGGGCAAAGACGTATTTACTAAGACCAAATTGGCATTTCCTTCATTACCAAAACTGGCACTTGGGTATTCCTTGGTAGCTAATTGGACCAGTTTATTCTTTTTGTCTAAATGAATAGCTGTCAAATAAGACTTCCGCTTGTCGTTAGCTACTTGTAGCTCTTGTACGGTATAAAGTCTAGGCTCGTCATAAGTCCAAACTTCTACATTAACGATTTCCTCATCGATAAGGGAGGTATCTTGAAGAACAGGCGGTGTAGCTAGACCAAAAAACAGCTTTGACTCATCCTTAGAATAGCTAATATTTCCATCCGATGAAACACGATATCCTTGCGGAGCAGAAACTTGATCAACCACCTTTTCGGCCCGATCCATACCTTCTTTCCAACTGTAGAGTGCATTAGGCCTCACTAAGGCTTTTGTGGTATCCAAATCAGCCACAAATGCCAGTCTTTCGCCTGAATTGCTGATGGTCATCTGAGCATACTTACCCTTATCAGCCGTAAAGATTGCTTTTGGTTCGGCAGTATTTAATTCTTGGATATAAACTCCTGGTGATTGAACCGTCGCTAGTCCAGTGGTAACAAATGCTAGCTTTTCGCCCTCATTAGCGAACTTATAATCAGTCACATACTTTAATGTATCTTGTTTGCCCGTCTTTAAGTTTCTAAGCACCACATGATAGCCATTTTTTGCGCTAGCCTTTTTCTCTTTACCATTTACCTTTACGGCATCATCAGTTAGTTGATAAGCCAAATAACCTCCCCATTTCGCTGGTGTTTTATACCCTCTAACGTGGGGTATTTTCACAAGACGCTTGTCTTTTACGCTATATATAGCCAGCGTATCGGTCGGCATATCGCTTTTCTTGGTTTTTTGACGTTTTAATTCTCGCACATCGGATTGCCATGGTTTGATAGTGAAAAACACGTAATCAGAATTAAAATCGAAGCGACCATTTTCACTTCTTTCGTGAGAAAAAACTAACGCTCCTTTACTATCCTTTAACTTAAAGTGATTATCCGCCTCTCCTTTCTCTAAGGAATAAAGTATAAGCTCTCCGTTTCTAGAAATTCGCTGACCTTGGATGGTATTCCATATTTCGAAATCAGGATGGTCAAGTATTTTTTTCTGCCCAAATGCGGTAAAACAAGCAAATAGACAAATGATGGATAGTAATTTGGCTTTCATAAGTTTATTTTTCGAATGCCTAAGTTAAGGTTCAAGCCATAACCTCCATCTCTTTTTTTATAATTGGTGGTCCCGAATAGATTAGCATTGAGCTAACCATGAAAACAGATTCTTCTTTTAAAGTCAAATAACGGTCTATAAGGTCTTAATATAGTGTGTATCCTGATGGTACACAGAATGCATTTTACAAGGCGCAGTAACTCTAGTTCATATTTCTATAATCTCTTGGGCTAAAACCAGTCTTTGATTTAAATAAATTGCTGAAATGTTGTGGATATTCAAAGCCAAGAGAGTACGCTATCTCACTAACTGGATGGGAAGAATTTAATAGGATGTTTTTAGCCTTATTCACCACAAACAAATGAATATGCTCGTGGGTAGTTTTACCCGTTTCCTTTTTGAGTAAGTCACTTAAATAGCTGGCTGATAAGCTTAACTCGTTTGCACAAAAAGTAACATTCGGGAGCCCCGAATTAATTGCTCTATCATTTCGATAATATTCTTTTAGCAATCGTTCAAATTTGGAAACAATATCACTATTAAGATTGGTACGCGTATAAAATTGTCTGTCATAGAATCGACGACAATAATCCAACAATAGTTCAATATTAGAAACAATCAGATGTTGGCTATGTCGATCCAAATTTTGACTGTATTCTTTAATTATTTTATCTAAAAGCTCTTCAATAGTCCTTCTCTCTTCGTCTGAAAGGTGCAAGGCTTCAGTTACGTCATAAGAAAAAAAAGTGTATTGATTTATTTTATCCGACAAACTTGATTTTCGGATTAAATCAGGGTGAAATAATAATGTCCAACCTTCCATATCTTGATTGCCTACCTCAACTTCGCCTTTGAATTCTGTAACTTGACCAGGAGCTGTGAATACTAAAGTCCCTTCTTCATAATCATAGGAATTTTTACCATACCGAAGTTCACCACACTGATTAGATGATTTCAAACCTATTTGATAAAGGTTATTGATCACCCTCACATCTCGAAAATCAGAAACCGTTTTTATATCTCTGACATAAACAACGGATACAAGCGGGTGTTTGGGCTTAACCAAGCCCACTGCCTGATGAGCTTGACCAATTGAGTTTATGATAATGGTATTAGACATATTATCAATTTAGAAAGTAACAAATACACTGTTCATTATTGAAGCTGTCTCATCAAAATTTTATCAAATCTTCTATCGCCTAAATATTTTCTCATAAACATTAATGGCTTGGCAAAAGAACCAGCTACATATCTTGTTTTTGGCCTTTTACTATGAACAGCTTTGTCAATCAGATTTGTGATTACACTAGGCGATGAAAGTTGTCCTTTTTCTGCCATTTCACCTGTAGACTTAATGATTTTCTGTAATGAATCTGCATATGGTCCATTATTAGCATCTCCTTGAAGGTTTTCCAAAAAAACATTTGTGAATTCAGTTTCAATCCCACCAGGTTCGATAATTACAACATCAATTCCAAAAGACTCTAATTCCAATCTAAGACAATCACTCCAACCTTCTAACGCATGCTTTGTAGCGTGATACCATGCCCCAAATGGCGTGTACATTTTGCCACCCATAGAAGATATATTAATAACTCTACCAGATTTATATTTTCTCATAATTGGAATGACTTTCTGAGTAATACTAGCCAAACCAAACATGTTAACTTCAAATTGTCTTCTGGCAGAATCGATTGTAGATTCCTCTACAGGTCCATATAAAGCATAACCCGCATTATTGATAAGTACATCTACTTTTCCTTGTTCATGTAAAATTTGGTTAACAGCATTCTCAACCTGTGTTTCTTGAGTAATATCCATAGCAATAGCTTTTCCACCAGCTTTTACTATATCATCCATCTTTTCAACTCTTCTTGCTAATCCATAAACGATATGTCCTTTCTTTAATAAATCAAGGGCAAAGTTCTTTCCCATGCCAGATGATGCACCCGTGATTACAATTACTTTTTTCATTTTAAAGAGTTTTAATAACTAATAATCTATTTATACTATAAAGCTATTTGCGTCTATTAAGCCATACTTAAAGATTCTACAGAAAGACTAAATGAAATTACCGAACATTTGAATTTTATTAGACTTTATTTCCTTTGTGCCTAACTTCAACCTATGCGCGAACCAACAAGTCAAGAATTAAAGCGCCTTATGAATTGGCCTGAAATAGCCAAGAAAAAGTGGAGGTTCTATTTTATTCATGGTAGTATCTACCGAGGCATTCCTCTAAGTATCATCTCCTATCTCTTCAAAATGGATTCCGAATTTCAGGCTTTCAGTTGGCCAGAATTTATGTTGCGTATGTTAGTGTTTATGATATTTGGGCTTACGTTTGGGGCTATTGAGTATCGCGCTAAACAAAAGCGATATAATCAGATTAAACACCTATTGTAAGGACTTGGCTATTCACATTGACAGCCTGTATTTAAAAAATTGTATTTTGGGTCTTTCGACCAAAACATGACCCGCAAGCCTAACTTTAGATTTAATTGGAAGTATGCCCTTGGAGAAACGCTTCTGATCTTCATTGGTATTTCTTTAGCCTTTGCCCTTCAACAATGGGCCAATAAGGAAAATGAACGCAAAAAAGGTTTAGAATATCTAAAAGTCTTTCAATTGGAATTGACTAAAAACATTAGGGTCATTGATAACCATGTAATCAGAACGAAAAACGATCTTGAGAATCTCATTCATTACATAGAGCTATTTAATTCAGATACTGCACAAAAAATCCGTCAGCCAGATATCACCAAGATGATTGAATCCTTAGGTCCACCATACTTTGAGGATTTAGCTATATCGTCTTATCAAGATATTGTCAGCTCAGGCGGTACTGAGTTTATAAAAGATGGAGAAATAAGAAGAAAAATTATCCAATACGGTGTATTCCTCTCTGAATATAATTCCAGAGCAGAAAGCTCAATGGAAGGTTGGAGTGAAACTATATCTCCATATTTTCAAGCACATGCAAACTTGGGACAAATGAATTTTAAAAGAGGTATCAAGTTGAATATCTCCTCGGATCTCTTTCAAAATGATAAGAAAGCATTTGTTCAAAATAGAAAATTCACGAATATCCTTCGTGCTCAGATTATCCAGCAAGACAATCTCATTCAATACGCCAGTTTTGTATCAGACAGTTTGACCAAATTCAACACACTCATTCAGAACTACATAAAATGACCCGCAAGCCTAACTTTAAATTTAATTGGAAGTATGCCCTTGGAGAGATAGTCCTCATCTTTATTGGTATCAGTTTAGCTATCGGGTTTCAAAACTGGAACGAAAGCAGAAAAGATGGCATTAAGATAAATGGCTACTTAGCCACTATAGCAGATAACTTATCGTCTGATTCTCTTGAGATTGTCAGATTTATTGAAACTAGCAAAAGAAAAGAAAAAGATGGAAAGAAATACTTGTCTGCGGTCAAACAAAAACAACCCGACTTCCAAGCCTTTATGGGCGGAATGGTTCAGCTAGAGGAAGAATACCTCAACATCAACAATAACGGTTTTGAGGGCCTCAAAGCATCTGGTTACTTGAGTAATATCCAAAGTAGCCCAATTGAAGACGCATTATTTAACTATTACAGCTATTTCGACGAAATACATGAATTAGAACTGAGTTACAATCAGTTTGTAGAGGCTCAGGAATTGGAGTTTGTCAAAAATGTTGCATCAGCAGAATTCATGATTATGGTCACAGACATTTATTTGAACAAAAGAACGCCTAATCTCAACGCGCAAGAGCAAAAAAAACTTGAACAGATTTTTAATCACCCGAGTATAGTGAGCATTAGTCTTAGGGCAGGTTTTTTAGAAAGACACTATGATGAATTACTTCAAAAAGGCAACAAGCTCAAAAGGCTAATCAAGGAAAGGGCAAAGCAATGATTTGTAAGGTCAACCTTAAAATGTTTTAAATTTTAATCATCAACTCAAAACTTAGAGTCCCATAGTCCAGCCTTTTAAATGAACACACGATATTTTTTTGGAGCGATCTTAACAGTGCCCTTGCTACCCATTATGTATTATCAAGGGAGGCGAATTAAGAGAACTATACCACGTTTACCCGAAGCAGAAGGTAAACTTGGTGTTGTTAGTCATCCCTCAGATCGAACAATTCGACTCCTGTGCATGGGTGAAAGTACGATGGCCGGTGTGGGGGTTAAAACACAGGCAGAAGGCATTCCTGGGGCTATAGCCAATGAACTTTCTAGGCTTATGCAAGCAAGTGTTCACTGGCGTGTTTTAGCCAAAAGTGGTTACACCGCTAAAACGCTTAACCAAAAGCTCGTCCCAAAAATTGACGAAACACCAGATATTATAGCCATTAGTTTGGGCGGCAATGATGCGTTTACGCTGAATAGCCCTAAAAAATGGCAAAATGATATTCAATTTCTGATCAATAATCTCAGAGCACGATTTCCTGATACACCAATTGCTTTTATGAATATGCCGATCATAAAAGAGTTTCCAGCTTTTACACCAACAATCAGGTTTGTAGTAGGGGGCTTAGTGGAACTTTTAGGGGATGCGTTGGCCAAGGTTGTCGCTCAAAACAAAGGAGTTTACTTTTCATCGGAGATCATGGATTTAGTAATATGGTCCAAGCGATACAATGTAAAAGAAGATAAATCAGCCTTTTTTAGTGATGGCGTGCATCCGGCCAAACTTACCTACCAAGTCTGGGGAAAAGATTTTGCCCGATTTATACATCGTGAAATTGAGATAGCACGGTGATCGCAGGAGCAGTTAACCCGTTGGTTGGCTGACTTATCAGAAAATCATTAGCTTAGAAAGATTTTCAGCCAAAACGAATGCTAAATTTCTTACGCAAGTTTAGAAGAAACTATTCTTCAAAATACTTCAGTTACGCCATCGGTGAAATCTTCCTCGTTGTCTTCGGGATTCTAATTGCACTAGCAATAAGTGATTGGAATGATGATCGAAAAAAAGCCAAAATCTATAATAAGTATTATACTAACATGGCAAAAGAGTTTGGTTCAACCTTGGATGAAATTGAATCTGACCTTTTAATCAACAATGAATTTCTCCTAGAGAAATTAAAGCAGTCACTGCTCTTAATTAACGAAAAGCCCTCTGGCTATCTAGATACACTGAACAATACTATAGGTGCCTTAGGCACAGCTTGGCAAGCAAGAGTAACTCTTCCAGTATTTAGAGAATTCAAAGACAGTGGGCTATTTAACGATATTTCTGATGACACTTTAAAAATCCGACTTGTAGAACTTGAACAGGCGACAAACTATTTAAAAACTTTTGACGGGGTAATTATCGATCAATACCTCAATACTATTGAGCCTTACATCATTAAACACTTAAATTATTCCCGTACATCACTTCCTATTTATAGTGAACGTTTTATTGTCGGCGGTCCAGTCGATAATTTAGAAGAGGTTGCAAATAGTCTAGAATTATGGAACATTCTTACGCTAAAGCTTGAAGCCGAAAGTGGTAAAAGAATTCTTCTGACAAGCGTTGCCAATATATTAGAGAAATGCATTGAAAAGATTAACGAAAAATAAATAATGCTCAACTTCCTTAGAAAACTCAGACAGAAAAACGTGAAGGGGAAATACGTAAAGTATGCTTTGGGGGAGATTTTCTTGGTTGTAATAGGCATTCTCATAGCACTTTCAATTAACGGACTTAATCAACGTCTAAAAAATAAAAACACTTACGAGAGAATGGTTACTAATTTAGTTTCCGAATTCAGTGCAAACCTAGAACAAATAGAGACTGTTAAGCGCAATCAAAAAGCCTCGTTGCAGGCATCTAATCAATTGATTCACTTAATGTCACAACCTGCTGTTTATGAGATAGATTCCCTTACCAAATGGATAGGATATTTAGGAAACCTATGGTCTTATGACGCCCAAAATGGCGTACTGAAAAATGTAATGTCTTCGGGGGATATTCATTTACTAAAGAGCGACTCACTAAAAAACCTGATGTTTGGTTGGGAAGGATTGACAAATGATCTTAAAGAGGAACAAACAAGGCTAAATGATGATTTTGTGCGAGTAAACACGCTCTTAGAAAAATACATACAAATCGGTGACGCCATTTATTATTACAGAGATCGTTTTCCCAAAAGTAGTTTCAAGTCTGATTTCAGTGGTCTATTGAGAGACCCAACTTTTGAAGACATGCTATTCAACAAGGGCATTTATCTTTTAGATCAGTTAGAGGAACTGGAAACCCTGCGCAAAAGAAATATTCTGATCGTTAAATTCTTGAAAAAAGAAAACTAGCGTGCTCAACTTCCTTAGAAAACTTAAAGGGAAAAAAGTGCAAGGAACTGAACGCTCGAAATAAGCTAATAGTGAAACCCTAATCACTGAGGTAACAAGAAGTAACTGAGTTAATTATACCGTTCCTCATATTTTCAGTATTAATCAAAACAATTCGAATCAACACGCTGATTTACCTCCATTAAGCTCACTCTTCCATATCAGTAGTTTGTTGGTTTAGAGTAATATAAGATTGATGATAATTTAGTTGAAACCGCTGGTATGAGCTTAATAACGGCCCTTTAGATTAAGTTCTAAGGGCCGTTTTACTTATTACCTTCCAATCAAAACGGCCCATTTGGTCGGCACCTTTGATTGCTCTTGTTTCTTAAACTGTTCATCAACTTCTTTATCGGTTAAGCCCATACGTTTAAAAGCGTCGACCATTTCTTGAGTTCTTTTGAATTTTTGATGCATGACTCCTGTAGTAGCTATCACCGACACCCAGCCGTCGGGTTCATCGCTTATCCGTACGAAAGGAATTTCAATAGAAGGTGCAGAAGTCCCTTGGGCATAGATAGAGCTAATCTGAGCAAAGACGTGCCCTTTTACAATTGTAATAAAACCAGCATCGGTCCAATGTTCTATAACATTCTGGCCCGGGCCTTTTTTTCCTAATTCCCACCCTACTCTGACTAAATTGCCATTTCGGACATACTCCAGCAATTCACCTAAGCTTCCACTAATTCTGTTACCCTCCTTATCAGCCTCATAAACGACCTGATAAGTGCCTTTGTGTTGAGCCCATAAAGAGTTGCAAAATCCAAAAAGTACAATACTGGTGATCAATAAAACTTTGAATCTCATCTTCTTTTTTATCGAAATCTGATGACTTGGTAATGAGAAAAGAAATTATTTCAACGAACAACCAATTAAGTTATACCAACAACACATGCCTTATCTACCTCAAAATCGTATTTTAGGTAACACAAAAATTCAATGACTCATAAGCAGAAGACACTTTATCAACAACTAGTCTTTTGGACTGTTTTTTGGTTCATACAATCCTTACTTTTCAGTGGAGGAAAAGATCTAGAATTTTACCTCGCTAAAAACATAGTCATCGTTGGGCTACAAGCCATCATCAGTTACTTGAATTGGCACCTTTTATTAAGACTTATCGCTGCGAAAAGGTACCTGATTTATGCGCTCCTTTCAGTTAGTCTGGTTTATCTTATTTTTTCCTTCGCCTTTACATTAATTGATAAAACACTCTCATTGATATACCCAACCATAGGACAATCCCTGTCTTATAAATTTCAATGGGTCACATCATTTTGGTCCATTCTATCTGGCTCAGCACCATATTCCATAGCCTTACTCGGCAGTACCGTATTCTGGTTAATTAAAGAGAATAATAGTTTAAAAGAAGTAGATTCAGGCGCGCTCCCAACCGATCATAAGAACGAGGAAGACAATGAAAACACACTAATGCTAAAAGAGGGAAAAGTCATTCATAGACTACCTCTCGAAGAAATCCTCTTTGTGCAAGGAATGAAAGAGTATGTGCGTTGGCATACCAAAGACAAGAAGCTCATCACGCTCCACACCTTGGCTAACCTAGAAGATCAGCTAGGAAATAAAGGTTTTTTAAGAACACATAAATCCTTCATTGTTAATACAAAGTGTGTCAATGCTATTCGGTATGACTCATTAGAAATTCCAGGCACAAGGATTCCGATAGGCCGAAGTTATCGGAGTAGAGTCCAAGATTGTTTTCAATCCGAAATCTAGGTTGTAAAAAGAGAATTATAGAGAATGCAAACATATTAGACTTTGAATTACCTAAAAGCTACTTGAATGTGATTGCCTATCTTAATACGTAACAAGACTGCGGCCAGACCCAGATTATTTTTTGTTATTCCCACCCAAACATCTGCTTTGTAAATCGTAATTACCTGACAACCAATAGATTTCATAGCTTTATATAAGATCAAATTGATCCTTTCACCTATTAATTTAAACTATGAAACTTGACAATCAATTCCGGCTTTTAGGCCTATGTATTGCCGTTTTAGTAAGCGTGCTATTCCAAGGTTGCGACAATTCTGAAGAAACGGCCCCAGAAGATTCTACCCAAGACAACGTTGGTACTTTAATCATGCAATCACAAGCATTCAGTGAGTTTGCAAGTCTAATTAACATCGCAGATAGTGAAATCCCAGTGGGCGAATTGGGTGTACTCGAGATGCTCAACCAATCTAGCAACAATGAACAAATTACAGTTTTTGCCCCATCAGATGCCGTATTTGAAGCATTGGCCATTGAATGGAGTTCACCCAACTTTCAAGCGAGCATTGCCGATGTAATTAATGAATTTACACATAGCGGACAGCCAGCTAAAACCCGTGACTTTCTACTAGGACATATCTTTAGAGCTACAGAAAGCTATTCCTCATCTCGTTTTCAACCAGACTTATCTTTTGAAAGCGAAAAAGGCATTCGTTGGCGCATGATCGCTTCTGAGGTCTCTAATTCCGGTTTCGGATTTGTATTAGAGAATAGCTCAGCCAATGCCAATCCCTATTTCATTTACGAAACTGATGTCCTTACAGGAAACAATGGTGTAGTACATGCAGCTTTAGTCAACTAAAGTTGCACATTGGATTGAGTAAAAGAACCGAAAAGCCAGCAAATTGCTGGCTTTTCTATTTTATAGCACGATCGACGCTTCCTGTCAAGTGGTTGACGAATAATTATCAATCCACACAACTCTTTTGCATAATTATCGGTTAGATAGCTGAATATGATTTTTGGACCTGACCAAATTACTGATGGTGGCCCCTGGTATGCTGAAACTCACATCACGGACAACCTAATCGTTGAACCGTGGAATGCGTTTTCTTCCTTGGCCATCGCAGCACCAGCCATTTACTTTCTGTGGAAAATTCGAAAGAATCCAAAAGAGTATGCCTTCCTGTTGGCTTGTATCCCATTCTTATTTCTAAACGGAATCGGTAGCACACTATTCCATGGGCTTAGAACTTCCCGGGTTTTCCTTTTGATGGATTTTCTACCCGCTTTAATTCTAACATTAATGATCACGATCTATTTCTGGTCACGAGTATTGCCAAAATGGTGGATGAGTGTAGGTGTTATTGTTCCAATATTTTTGCTTCGGTTTGGTGTTATAGATCTAATTCCAGGACAAGGGGGCATTAATACTTCCTATATGATCAGTGGAGCAGCTTTTTTGGTGCCAGTTTTTCTCATCCTTCGAAAATATCAGTTCAAGAAATCTTGGGATATAATCTTAGGTGCCCTATGTTTCGTATTAGCCATTTATTTTAGACAAGTAGACAAAGATTTTACGGAGACGATTGCCATCGGCACACACTTTTTGTGGCATATTTTCTCTGGAATCGGCGCTTTTCTCTTAGCAGATTATCTTTATTTTATTCGAAAAAATGAGCTTGCGGCACAAACCAGCTGAGCCATTAAGATTACGATATTGTCATTTAAACTACAGCATTTCATTTTGAGAATGAATTACTTAGCTTTAGTTAAAATAGACTATTTTTTATATGCAGAAGCCTGTCGTAGTTGCCAATTTTTTAGCCTTAAAACAAAGAGAACCTAGCCATGCCCTAGTTTCAAAAACCGACCTTGTAGTGATAAGATACGGAGATGAAGTATCCGTTCTCTATGGAAGGTGCCTTCACCGTGGCGCTTTACTTTCTGATGGCCATGTGGATGGGGATAATTTAATTTGCGGACTGCACAACTGGGACTATAGAATTGATACCGGAGTAAGTGAATACAACAATAGCGAGGTGCTCAATAAATTTGATGCTGTTGTAAAAGATGATGAAGTGCTTATCGATGAAAATGAAGTGCTTGAATTTGAGGTTGCCAACCCTCCTGCATTTAATCGTGATGAATATTTAGGCGAATATGCCGATACTCATCCTGAAGCTACTGAACCCTATACACGGTATATCAAGGAACTTGCTCAAAACGGCTTAAAAAATTGGGGGCATCATGGCCCGACAGAAGCCATGGGCGTCGATAGGACAACCCTTCCTAAATGGGAAGATATTCAGTTTTTACCTGCCCAGTTATCAAGAAGGCCGTTATTGGATAACGAATCAGTTGGTTCCAAAACGATAATTGGTCTTAATGCCAAGAAACCGCTTGAACTGGACATTCCAATCTTTGTTTCGGATATGTCATTCGGAGCCTTGTCAAAAGAGGCGAAAGTGGCTTTATCTGTAGGCGCTGAAATGGCTGGAACAGGTATCTGTTCAGGTGAAGGTGGCATGTTACCAGATGAACAAGAAAGCAATTCGCGGTATTTCTATGAATTAGCATCTGCGCAATTTGGATTCTCTTGGGATAAGCTAGAAAAAGTTCAGGCATTTCATTTTAAAGGAGGTCAGGGAGCCAAAACTGGTACTGGAGGTCATTTACCAGGGCATAAGGTGACTAAAGAAATCGCTGAAGTCAGGGGTTTAAACGAAGGTGAATCCGCTATCTCTCCAGCTACTTTCCCAGATTTTCACGGTGTCCAAGATTTCAAAGACTTTACGGAAAAAGTAAGAGAGGTAACTGGTGGCATTCCAGTTGGCTTTAAAATTTCTGCGGCGCGAATTGAAGATGACATCGATTTTGCGTTGGAGGTAGGAGTAGATTACATCATCCTTGATGGACGCGGTGGTGGAACTGGCGCAGCACCAACAATCCTTAGAGACAATATCAATGTGCCAACAATACCAGCCCTTGCTCGTGCGCGAAAGCATTTAGACGATAAGAAGGCACACGGAGTGAGCCTAATTATCACAGGTGGTTTAAGAGTAGCAGAAGACTTTGCCAAGGCCATGATGATGGGAGCAGATGCCATAGCAGTATCCAATTCTGCCTTACAAGCCATCGGATGTTTGGGCATGCGCGCTTGTAATACGAATAATTGCCCTGTAGGAATTGCCACACAAAAAGAGAATTTGAGGCAGCGATTAATCATTCAATCCTCGGCCAAACAATTGAATAATTATTTCGAGGCTACCAACGATTTAATGAAAGTGGTAGCGCGGTCTTGCGGACACGATGATTTTACGAAATTTAATGCGTCTGACCTGAGCACTTTCAACTGGGATATCCATAAATTGACAGGCATACCCTATGCAGGGGTAAATCCTTAAGAGAAAAATTCAATGGAAGATATATATAAGAGATCAGTAGCCCTACACGAAGAAATGCAGGGCAAAATTGAGGTCACTAATAAAATTGCTGTGGACAACACAGACACTTTGTCTCTGGTCTACTCGCCAGGCGTGGCCCAGCCATGTTTAGAGATTGAGAAAGACCCCGACAAAGCGTATGACTTAACCATGAAAGGCAACACGATTGCCGTGGTAACTAACGGAACAGCCGTTTTGGGTCTTGGAGATATCGGCCCATTAGCTTCGCTCCCAGTAATGGAAGGAAAGGCAATGCTCTTTAAAAAGTTTGCTGGTATTAACGCCGTCCCTATTTGTATCGAAAGCAACAATACACGTCATATCATCGAGACCATCACCCGAATAGCTCCATCGTTCGGCGGCGTAAACCTAGAAGACATTAAAGCTCCTGAAAGCTTTGAAATTGAAGAGAAACTTCAAGGCCTGGGCATACCAGTATTCCACGACGATCAGCATGGTACAGCCATTGTTACACTAGCAGCCCTTGTGAACGCTGCTAAAGTAAAAAACATGAAGCTCAGCGATATGAAGGTCGTCATTAATGGCGCTGGTGCGGCAGGTATAGCCATCGCTAAGCTGCTGAGATGTTTTGACATCGATTCTGAGCTTTGTGTGTCCGTTAAACAATTAATCGTTTGTGATAGTAAAGGTGCCATTCACAGGTTCCGACATGATCTAAACAAAGCAAAAACTGAGCTACTGAAATACTCGAACTTCGATGATGTGAAAGGTGATATCCATGATGTAATTAAAGGAGCGGATGTCTTTATCGGAGTGAGTAAAGGAAACCTTTTAACTCAAGTAGATATTAAAAACATGGCTCCTGACCCGGTCATCTTTGCTATGGCCAACCCGACGCCAGAAATTATTCCCGAAGAATGCTTCTTGGCTGGTGCTTCAATTGTTGGAACAGGTCGAAGCGATTACCCAAATCAAATTAATAACGTTTTGGCCTTCCCTGGCATCTTCAAAGGCGCTTTGGCGGCAAGAGCTGCTACCATTAGCACTGAAATGAAGTTAGCAGCGGCTTACGCAATCGCTCGATATATTGAAAACCCAACCAAGGAAATGGTTATCCCTTCGGCATTAGACACGTCTTTAGCTCACGTAGTTGCAGATGCAGTGGAACAAGCTGTATACCACGAAAGGGAAATGGAAAAGAAAATTTCAGCTGCAGAAGCTGGCGATAGTAATGACTGAGACAGTAGCTACCATATTTTTAATCGCGCTAGCCATCTATGTATTGTTGGGGTTATTCTTTTACGCCTTCTTTATCAAATCAGGTGTTCATAAAATTGATAGTGGTGTCAAAGAAGCACCAATTTTTATGAAGGTTCTAATTCTGCCCGGTACAGTGGCACTTTGGCCCATATTGCTCAAGAAAATAAGGAAAGGGGAAGCATCATGAATGTAAAACTCAGACAGCGCCATCGGTATATCTGGATGGTGATGGGCATAGCTTTACCCCTACTTTGCCTAGAAGCAATCGAAGGAATTCCTCAAAATGTGATCGCGGACATCCCGAGACATTCTTGCACGCTTGATATCGGTATTTGTGGCATTAACTATGAAGGCGACTCACAAGCAATACAAATCGAGCAAGTAAAAAGTAAAAACTCATTTGGTGTCGTTGTTAACGCACCACTCAAATCTGCCTTCACGCTTCTTTATCTTTCTAACAAGCAGGAATATGATGAAAGCGCAGTGTTATTAGGAGCGATTAATAGCATGGGTGAGTATAATTTCGATCTGCCTGAAAACGCAGAGAACTACAAGTACTTACTCCTTGCCGATAAATTAAATGACAAAACACTCTATCACGAGGAATTCAAGAACCAATAAGTTATGAGTGTAAACTATGCTGGTATATTATGGAATAAGCAAAAGAAGATTTACGATACAATCCTCTTTGTTTTCGTTTTAGGCTACCTAGGGCTATACATTGTTTTCACTGGGCTCTACAACCCGGAGTTAACAGCCGAAACCATGATTATCAGGGCAACTGCGACTTTAGCCCTATTACTACTGCACATTATTTTAGCTATTGGTCCGCTAGCCCGATTGAATTCCAAGTTTTTACCCCTCCTATACAACAGACGTCACTTAGGGGTGACCATGTTTTTGGTGGCTTTGGTACATGGGGTTTTTAGCATTATGCAATTCCACTCACTGGGTAGTAAAAACCCACTGATTTCTCTTTTCACCTCCAATGGTAGCTATAACAGCCTGGTAGAATTTCCATTCCAAGTATTAGGCTTTTTTGCCTTAATGATTCTATTTCTAATGGCCGCCACTAGCCATGATTTTTGGTTGAAAAACCTAAGCCCAAAAGTCTGGAAGGGTTTGCATATGATGGTCTATTTGGCCTATGCACTGATCATTATGCACGTAATGCTCGGTGTGGTTCAATTAGAATCATCCCCTTTTATTTACGGTGGCCTCATGCTGGGACTTATGATCATCATTGCCTTACACTTTGGATCGTCCATAAAGTCTGGAAGAGGTTTAGCATTGACTTCCAAAGGCTATTACTACGCCTGTAATTTAGAAGACATCAAAGATGATTGCGCAAAAGTCGTCACGTTGAATGGAGAAAATATCGCGATTTTTAAATACGATGGTAAACTCTCAGCGATCAGTAACGTCTGCAAACATCAAAATGGTCCACTTGGAGAAGGAAAGGTTATTGATGGTTGTGTGACTTGCCCGTGGCATGGCTACCAATATGAGCCTCACAATGGAACTTCTCCACCGCCTTTTACTGAAAAAGTAGCGACTTATTTATTGAAGCTTGATGGTGAAAAAGTGTTTGTCGATCCAAAACCACAACCAGAGGGCACTGCTCTAGAACCGATAACCTTTGAATCATAGATTATGAAAGACGAATTCTACGTAGGTTATCTTCCAAAAGCACCAAAAAAGATTGCTCGATTTGTGATCGCCTTTGTAGTGCTAATATTCATTGTGATGGGTGCGGTTTCGTTTTTCATGTCTTCTTCACACAAACATATCAACAATGGAACTTATGAGTTCGGTGAACTTACCGAAATGACGGGCGTGATTAAAATGGAACCTGTTCCGCACATTAGGATAATTGCCGATGAAGAAGGTAAGGTTGGCAAAAACATTATGCTGATTGACTTTGGGAAATTCGGCGCGAGAAGTTCTATCGAAAAAATGCAGGAAACCGTCGGCGGCAATATCAGTGATTATGAAGTCACTTTACGAGGAACACTGATTTATCAAGATGGATTCACACTGCTAGAACTAACCGAAAAAGAAAAGTCTTTGCAAAACCATCGCACATTAGAAAACGCCAATAAATACGAGGTTATTCGAGCTAGCGCAGGTTCAATTTCACTGACTGGCGAAATCGTGGACCCAAAATGCTATTTCGGTTCCATGAAACCAGCGCAAAATAAGCCACATAAATCATGTGCTAGTTTGTGTATTGCTGGCGGCATTCCACCAGTCTACGTCGTCCAGACAAAAGAGAAGTTAGCCAACTATTACATCATTAAAGGGACAAATGGTGAAGATATCAATCAAGAAGTTCTAGAATTTGTGGCAGAAGGCGCAAACCTTCAAGGCAAAGTTGAACAACTGGGAGAATGGAAAATCTTATATGTAGACCCTTCTAAAATTAAACGACTCAACTAATGGATAACTGGGTAATTCCTTTAACACTATTACCTGGTATCGGCATGATGATCATGTCTACTTCTAACTTGGCCACCGCCATCAGCACTGAAATCAATAACCTCCTCGAACGCCAAGACTGTAAACCAGAACTGATCCAGAAAAAGATATCGCAGATGTCGCTACTTAACGTAGCGATGGTTTGTCTATACATTAGTGCCGCAGTTTTCGCAGTAGCCGGACTGATTGAAGGAATATTCGAGCTACGAACAGAAATGCATGATGGCACACTACATCAATTGCTTTTAGTAGTTGGCATAGCGGCACTGGTCATTGCTTCTTTGCTACTCATCACTTTTTCAATACGAGCAGTACGCATTAAGCACAACCAATTTTTAAATAGTATACATAAAGACTGAACCATGGCTAAAAAAATGAAATGGCACAAAGTGCTAGACGACGTAAAAGACCTTCCTGAAGGCCGTGTCATGTCTGCCAACGCAGAACATCAAGTGTTGTGTTTAACCCATTTCGAAGGTAAGATTTCGGCACTCGATAATCGATGTCCGCACCAAGGAGGTCCTTTAGGAGAAGGAAGCATTGAAAATGGTTTGCTGAGGTGCCCATGGCATGGTTGGGACTACCATCCATGTACTGGCTTGGCCCCAGGATACGACGATGGCGTTGAGACTTTTCTGACTAAAGTAGAAGACGGGGCCGTTTTCGTGGGTATTGAAGAAGAAGCGCCACATGAGGCCACTATCTCAGATTTAATGGCTGAAACCATGGTGAATTGGGGTGTTACAAAGGTATTTGGCATGGTTGGCCATTCTAATCTTGGATTTGCCGACGCCATGCGCAGACAAGAGGAACAAGGCAAGTTAAACTTCTATGGCATCAGACATGAGGGTGCCGCATCATTCGCTGCGTCAGCCTATGGAAAACTAACCGGTAAACCTGCGGCATGCTTTGCTATAGCAGGCCCTGGATCGACTAATATGTTTACAGGGCTTTGGGATGCTAAGGTAGACAGAGCACCAATACTCGCCCTTACTGGCCAAGTGGCTACACAAGTAATCGGTACGGGTAACTTTCAAGAGGTGGACTTAGTAAAGGCTTTTGGGGCAGTAGCCGAATTTAACCATGCTACTCAGAGTTCTAGTAAACATGCCGAACTGATGGGAACGGCCATCAAACATGCGATTTTAAAAAGAGATGTCTCTCATTTAACCTTCCCAGACGAAGTACAAGAACTGCCTGTCCCTGAAAATGCAAGCCCTGGCACACCTGATGGAAGAATGACACCACTACAAATTGCGCCACCACAAGAAAGTCTGGATGAAGCCATTACCCTATTTAAAAAATCTAAGAAACCTGCGATTATCGTTGGTCATGGTGCACGGTTTAATATGCCAGCAATCATCGAATTTGCTGAAAGTATTAATGCACCGGTGATGACTACATTTAAAGCCAAGGGACAGATTGCAGACAACCATCCGCTGGGCTGCGGTGTACTCGGAAGAAGTGGAACACCAATAGCTTCTTGGTTTATGAATGAAGCCGATATGCTTTGTGTGTTTGGAGCGTCTTTCTCAAACCATACGGGCATTACTGATCATATTCCAACAATTCAAATCGACTTTGACCCACTAGCACTCAGTAAATTTCATAAGATCGATGTTCCTGTTTGGGGTGAAATCTCGGTGACTGTTGACTTATTGAAAAAAGGGCTTTCGGGTAAAACAGATACAGTTGATCGTCGCGATGAAGTTGCTAAGCGTTGGGCTATTTGGAAATCGGAAAAAGCAAAGAGATTATTAGAAGACCAGGGTAAAGGTGTCAGCTCGATCGCGGTATTTGATGCGATGAACAAATTAACGCCAGCAAACGCCGTTATCTGTGCAGATGTAGGAAACAACGCTTATTCCCTAGGTCGATATTTCGAGACAAAAGAGCATACCTTTCTGATGTCGGGGTACTTAGGTTCCATTGGCTTCGCTTTTCCAGCAGCCATGGGTGCTTGGGCTGCTGTAGGTGATTCTAGACCGATAATTGCCGTTGCAGGTGATGGTGGTTTCTGTCAGTACTTGGCAGAATTGACTACAGCGGTAAAATACAAGATGCCTATTAAGTTGATCTTACTGAATAATTCAGAACTAGGTAAAATTTCTAAAGAACAGCGCGCAGGAGAATTTGATGTTTGGGCTACTGAACTTCACAATCCTAATTTCTCTGATTATGCCAATAGTTGTGGCGCTTTGGGGATTCGGGTAGAAAGTAAAGACGATTTAGCCGATGCTATGAAACAAGTGATAGCGCACGATGGACCTGCTATGTTAGAAGTTATGACAGATGTAGGACTAATCTAGTGGAACGTTCCTGCTCACCAATCAGTTTATGAACTAACAATAAATAAGAAGAAGATGAAAGCAATTTGGAATGATGAGATTATCGCCGAAAGTAATGAAACGGTAGTCGTTGAAGGAAACCATTATTTCCCTCATGAGTCTATCAAAAAAGAATACTTTAAATCGAGTAGTACACACTCCAACTGTCCGTGGAAAGGAATAGCAAGTTACTACACGATTGAAGTAAACGGTTCTGAAAATCCAGATGCCGCTTGGTACTATCCTGAAACCTCAGAATTGGCGAAAGGCATTAAGAATTACGTCGCTTTTTGGAAAGGCGTCAAAATCGAAGATTGACAGGTTTTTTTTCCATTGAAAAAGAATCCACCCCCTCCCCTAGAAGGTATTTGACTAACCGAATGCACTCAGGAATTCAAAGAAATTAGCAGATAATTATGAGCCTTGCCTCTATCAAATCCAATTGGTCGCTATTAAGTAGTGTAGATCCAAAAACTTTAGCTCCGGCTATTGAGCAAATTCATCGAGGTGTTCAATTCATCGCCATGGCGGGAAAACACTATATCAAAAATGAACCCGACGATAGCCATACAAATCTCAGGTGGCTGCCTAGAGAAGAAGTACTCGCAGGAAATTGGATAAGAGAACGCCAGGGTAATTTCAGATTTGCTATGCGACCAAAGGACTTGACTTTGATCGCTTATAATGCGGATATGAAAGGAGTAGCTAATTATCCGCTTAATCGCAAAACGAATGATGAAGCACTTGAATGGATAAAGGACCAGTTGACTACCTTCGGTAAAGATGCTGGGCTTATGAAAATGGATATCCACTATGATATTCCAACCCATGAGACTGACAACGGAGCCCCTTACCAGTTCGAAAACCCAGAACTTTTCGAAGAAATGGCTAAGTACCGATCAAATAGCAATTTAGCCCTAGAATATTTTGCTCAGTCTTATAAAACGTCATCAACTGTAAGGACATGGCCTCATCATTTTGATCACGGTGTCTATATTCCAATGGTTTTTGATGATGGAGAGGACCCGATCAAATCTTTCAGTATCGGCATGGGTATTCCAGACCCAGCCAGTGAAGAACCTTACTATTATATCACGACTTGGTCGAAAGATGGCGATAACGAATACAAAGATCTACCTAAACTACCGCATGGGCAGTGGATCAGTGAACCATTCAAAGGGGCAGTGTTGAAGGCTTCAGAAATAGTAAAGTCAAAATCAGCAGCGCAACAATCTAAAATAGTGATGGATTTCTTGAAAGCAGGAATTGCGGCTTCTTTAAACATTCTAGGTATTGATCAGTAATTAGACTCGAGTCTTGATCAAAGCACGAAAAAACATTAATCACACACTTGACGAATTCAGGCAATTTGCCACTGTAGGCTCGAGAAGGCAGATGAAAGAGTAAGCATAAAAAAAGCCCTTCGATTTTCGAAGGGCCTTTTACTATTCCGGTGTTTTTACATCGGGGAATTCTTTCTTAAATCCTTTCCAGTAATCGGCTATTGTCGACTTCATTTCTTTTCTCAGCCAGAACAGACCTAATAAGTTTGGTAAGGTCATTAGGGCAATTGTGATCCCAGACAAGGTCCAGATAATGGTGGTATCCTGAAACGAAGCCAAGAAGAATGCCACTACATACACTATTCTAAAGTACTTTACAGAGCCAGAACCCCATAAGAAAGTCATTGCTCTATCACCATAGTAAGACCACGAAATTGCTGTACTAAAGGCAAAGAGAAGCAAACCGATTGAAACAATATATTTTCCATACTCGCCGAAAAACCCCTTGGTAAAGGCTAGTGCTGTCAAAGGAGCACTATGTACTAATGATAAGCCTTCAAATGTTTCATCTGAATCCACCGGTCGGCCGTTTTCGACCATGATTATTCCGGTGAATGGTTCGTCGATGTCATTTTTCACGACAACATCTTCGGCCAAAGATCTTGCGTGTATTACGGTTGCAGCAGTTGTGATTTTACCTGCCTGAACATCTAACGGGCCATTGAAAAGTTCCAATTCATTTACTCCACCGATGTGCTCTGCAAGTGCCTTAACACCCTCGTCTGTTTCATCAGTGAAATTGGTTCCTGCTAAAATTTCCATGTCCGCAGCTTGAAAAACATTTTGATGCTTTTCATTCCACACACCTGAGGAAAGTAAGGTCAAACCAGTAATTGTACAGATAATAATAGTGTCAATGAATGGCTCAAGTATCGCTACCATTCCTTCTGATACTGGTTCATGTGCCTTTGCAGATGCATGCGCAATCGGGGCACTACCCTGACCAGCCTCGTTTGAGAATAAGCCTCTGTTTACACCACGATCAAAAGCATACCAAATGGTTCCACCTAGGAAACCTCCAGCCGCTGCCGATCCTGTGAATATATCTCCTACAATTGCTACTAAAGCAGGTAAAAGGTTTTCGAGGTTAGCTAGTATTACCGCGAAACAGCCGATGAAATAAATCAAAGCCATTGCAGGTACAAGTTTCTCAGTAATTGCCGCAATACGTTTGATTCCGCCAATAATCACTATTCCTAAAAGCACAGCTAGAATTGCTCCAGTGATCCATAGCTCAATACCAAAAGTAGCCTGAATGGAAGTAGAAATACTGTTAATTTGAGGTAAACTACCTGTTCCAAAAGCTGATAAAACGGTGGCGATAGCAAAAATTATAGCCAGCCATTTCATGTTAACTTTTTTCCCACTTAACATGAAATCGGCGTTCTTCATATAGTACATAGGGCCACCAGCCATTGTACCATCCTGTGCTTTTTCTCTATACTTATGTGATAGAGTTACCTCCACAAACTTGGTACACATACCAATTCCAGCTGTTACTAACATCCAAAACAAGGCGGCAGGACCACCCAAATGAAGCGCCAAAGCGACACCAGCAATATTTCCTGTTCCGACAGTACCAGAAAGTGCTGTGGTTAAGGCCTGAAAATGAGAAGTATCTCCTTCGTCATCTTTACTATCAAACTTCCCTTTTACCACCTTTAGGGCAAAACCAAAAAACCGTATTTGAGGAAATTTGAGGTATATGGTAAAGAATAGTCCTACCCCTAATAGGGCAAACGGGAACCATCCCGCACTTCCAATATAACTATCAATTAAACTCAGGAAATCATCTACTTGCTGCATATCAACTGCTCAAATTTTAGAAACAAAGGCACAAAAATAGGGATTCTGCCTTCTCAGCAAAGACATAATCCCTATTGATATACTTTGAGGCTTACCTTTATGCGAGTTAACGTTAATGATCAGACAAGTATTTCACTGGATTTGCGGATGCCACTTTTAAGCTTTGGCCACCAACACTTACAAGCGTAATAAAAATCGAAATGAGTCCAGCCACAAAGAAAATGGTCCAAGAAACATCAACTTGAAAGGCAAAACCTTGTAGCCATTCTTGCATGACTAAATAGCTCAGCGGTAAGGAAACTGCCATCGCAATGACGAAAATTAGTACGAACTGACTACTAAATTTGGTCAAAACACTCCCAATAGAAGCACCTAAAACCTTTCTAATGCTTATTTCCTTGGCATACCTTTCTGCCATAAATGATACCAACCCTACAAGCCCTAAAATGGTCAGGAAAATTCCGATAATGGAAAACCCAATCACCATTTTCACAAACTTCTGCTCGTTGCCATATAGGCTGGCAAAAGCTTCATCTACAAATTTAAAATCCAATGGTTGGTCACTATATGCTCTCCAGATTTGATCAATACCATCTAGAGCACTTGTTACTTGATCGGTATTTAAACGAATAATCAAATTATCAGGACTTGACCTAGACCCAGGAGGGAGAAGTATATAAGCTGTAGGCGCAACTGCCGAATGAAGCGAATTGTAATTAAAGTCTTCAATTACACCAGCAACAACTCTGTTATCGGCATCCAATTGAATTTTCTTCCCAGCTAAGTCTTCCCAGCCTGTTTTCTTAAAAGCCGATTCATTAATCAAACAAACCACACTCGAGTCTGAAACCATTTCCTTTGAAATATTTCTACCTAAAAGCAGGTCAGCCTCGATAGTTTGTAGGTAATCGTAGTCGATCGCCACGAGATGGATGGAGGCCATTTCGCTATCTAGTTTCCCATCCCATGAAAAACCCACCGTATTATTCATGTCACTTGGTAAACTTTCGCCTGAGGCAGAAATCATGTTTACTCCCTGAACTTTACGCATCCTTTCTTTTATTAGGACAAGCTCATCTTGCATTCCGCGGTCATCTACGGGGATAGTGATTAACTGCTCGGCATTAAAGCCTTTGTCAAACTGCTTGATATGATTCATCTGATTGATGACGATAAGCGTACTAGATATCAAAAAGGCAGCGATCGAAAACTGCAGTAACACCTGAACTTTTCGGACCCAGGATTTAGTACCTAAGGCACCTGACTTATTGCCTCTGATCACATCCACTGGTCTAAAACGGTTCATAACGATTGCCGGGTATATGCCAGATGCTGTTAAAATGGCCACAAATGTAAACGCTAAAACCATTAAGACGGGCACTTGAAATACATCTGCCGGTGTCATATTCTTTGAGACAATCTCATTGAATAGCGGAAGGATTAACAAGGCTAGACTAAGCGCTAATAGCAGGGCTACGGAAACCTGAAATGCACACTCAATAAAGAATTGGCGTGCCACCTGTCTCCTTGTGCCTCCAAAAACTTTTCGCATGCCCACTTCTTTACCTCTGAGCGAGGATTTGGCTGTCGTTAAATTCACATAATTAATAATGGCCGCCAGCAGGATCATGATGGCTATAAAACCAAATAGATAGATATAATCTTTATTGCCCTTTTCGAAGTTTCCGTGGATGTCAGAGGAGTTGAGTCTAACATCGGCGAGTGGTTGAAAAATGATTCCACTAAATTCTGAGGCTCCTTCTCTTCTATATTTTTCAAAAAAACCTGGCACTTTAGCTTCCACAGCCGCTAAATCTGCCTTAGACTCTAATTTCACATAGCTTTGAAGCCAATTTAGCCCCCACCAATTATCGAACTTACCATAAATCTCTTTTGTGGTTGACATGGAGCCTAGAAAATCAAATTGCAAATGAGAATTACTGGGTACGTCCTTTATTACCCCAGTGATTTTCATTAGAAAGTCTTTATTGCCATCATAAACTTTGATGGGAAGTTGCTCACCCACTACATCTAAGCGATCGAAGTACCTCAAGGCTTTGGTGGCTGTTATGACCACACTATTTGGTTCTTCAAGCATTGTATTTCTATCTCCCTGAAGGACTTCAAAGCTGAAAAAACTCATGAAATTTTCATCTGCCCAATAAAACCCGCTCTCAAAATAATTTTGACCTGCTTGCTTTACTAAAACTCCATCTTGACCCATTCGTGTATGTGCCTTTATTTCAGGGAAGCCTGTCCCCATATTTATCTTCCAAGGCGATGGTGTTGATGCTGCTTTATCACCTGTCTTCGGATTGTGATTTAGCAATCGATATATGTTCTCATGTCCCTCATGAAACCGATCGAAACTCAATTCATCTAGAATATAGAGTGAGATGAGTAAAGAACTTAGAATACCGATAGTAAGTCCGGCAGCATTTAAAGAGGAGTACCAAAAATTCTTTTTGAACTGCCTAGCGGCCACTTTCAAATAGTTGAGCATTAACATGTTGTTGTTTTTTTCCATTTCGTTGATTCGTTTTAACCTAAAAAGCCTGAAATAGGCTATGACATCATATATGTAGAAAAGTCTTGCTTGCCTTAAACCCTGGCGCTCTACCCTCCTATCAAACCATTCATGCAAATCGCCCTGTACCTCTTCCAGATATTTGGAAGAGCAGTACCACTCTAAAAAGCGATCGACCAAGCGTGGTGGTTTGTTTTTATCTATTTCCATCTTATTTGTCAAACTAATAAGGAAAATTAAAATTTATAATCGGGCATCATATCCCACATTCTATTTCTCATATCCTTAGCTTGATTAAGTACTTCAAACCCTGAAGCAGTAATCCTATAAAGACGCTTGCGCCTCCCCCCTCTTTCTCCCGTGGTACCTCCCATATAGGATTCCAAATATCCCTTCTTTTCTAATCTATAGAGCGCCGTATGCACTGTCGACAGGGTGATAGTTCTTCCTGTTTGTTCTTCTATTTCAGCACCTATAGTGACGCTATAAGCGCTGTTAATGAGCAAAGCGCATGTTAGCAAGACTAACTCTTCAAACTCACCTAAATGTGTCCCTTTCATAAATCGAATGTTACAATTGTCAATTAAGAAGCTTATTTCACTCTTATTTGTCAAACTAATATAGTACAATACTTCGAAAAGAAATATTAGTTACAGACTAACATGGGAATTTTGACTAATTATTGCTGATATCTGTCACCATTACGCGTTCCCAGATTTCAGAATGATCTTCGATCATTTGTATGTGGAGAGGTGCCTTTTGGTAAAACTCTTGGGCTTCAAGGTCTTTGAAATGAAAAACTACTGCATAGTCATAGGTGTTTTCTATAACTTCTCTAGTGGTAGGTGCTGGCTCTCCGGCATGAAAGAATTTTACAGTTTCAATTTCCGCCAATCGCTTGGCAGATTCCTTAAAGTCTTCTATTTGCTGTGTTGTTGCCGATTCCTTGAACCAAAAATAGGCCGTGTGAACAAATGGATTTTCTAACCTTTTTTCCTCGCTTACTGAAACTACAGTGGCTGCATTATCACTAACATTAGCTTGACATCCTGTCATTAGAAAGGCTAGAACGCAAACGGGTGCTAGAAAAAACTTATTCATAAGTAGACGTTATTTTTTGATCGGGAATTTCATTCGATACTTCACATTCACATTTCCTTTAGAAATGCCTACCAACTTTGAGCGAAGCATTTGTTTCTTGAGCCCTTTGATATAATCCGTAAATAGGACGCCATCTAGGTGGTCATATTCATGTTGGATAACCCTTGCAGTTAAATCATCGAATTCTTCTTCATGGGGATTCCACAATTCATCATAATAATGAATAGTAAGTTTTTCAGGTCGAATTACTTCTCCGTGTACATCTGGAATACTGAGGCAACCTTCCTCAAAACTCCATTCATTGCCGTATTCGTCAAGTATCTCTGGGTTTATAAATGCTCTTTTTACACCCTTATTACTTTCTTCTTCTGAATTCATTTGTGTCGAATCGATCACAAAAATTCTATGCGACATGCCTATTTGTGGTGCAGCTAGTCCCACACCATTTGCATTATACATGGTTTCAAACATGTTTTCTACAAGGGTGGTCAGGTCTTCCGAATCCTTCGGGTAGTCTTTTGCTTCTTTTCTTAATACGTTATCGCCAAAGGCAACAATAGGGTAAATCATATCTATTTGCTTTCGAGGTAGGATTGAAGGATAATGGTGGCACTTACCTTATCAATATTACCTTTTTCTCTTCTATCTTTCTTTTTGACACCCCCCGCGATCATGGCATCGAGCGCCATTTTGGAAGTATATCTTTCGTCATGCAAATAAACAGGTTTTTCAGGAAAGTGTTTTTTAAGAAGCCGATGAAATTGCTGAACCAAAGGCGTGGCATTTGTAGGCGTACCATCAAGCTTTTTGGGCATTCCTAATACAAACACTTCTATACCCTCTTCATGATCATATTTTTTCAGGAAGGCAATAACATCTTTTGAATGTATGGTATCTAAAGCAGAAGCGATGATTTGAAGTGGATCGGTGACTGCCAAACCCACTCTTTTGGTGCCATAGTCGATGGCTAATATTCTACCCATTAATTCAGTTTAGAAAAGTCGTAAAACTTAAGCTTAGCTAATCGCTCAAGCTGCAAGGCTTTCGGAAAAAGAATCTCATTCTCAATTTTTGCGTGGATCATTAAATCTTTTTCAAATCTTTCTAACTCCGTAAAAAGCACTTTGATATGTAAATCTGCCTCATCGCAGTATTGATAGTTATTTGTAAATTTTCTAAAACCTTCCATCTCACTTTCATGCACTTCATGTTCAAGCGCAAATTCCTGAACTGAAAACTTCTCCATCAGGTAGTAGATCTCCGAAGAGGGCTTTTCGTCGACCAAAAACTTACTCAGTCTTTCTACATAAGTGAACATGGTATCTTCCTCTTCATAAATGTGGTGAATAAAATCTTCCACGAACATTGGGAAAATAGACTTTAGGTCACTTGAGAGAGATTTATATCTAAAGTTCACGTCTTTCACCCCATCGATGAGTTGTCCGATATATGGCAATCGCTTTTTGATAAATACATAATGTGCATGTTTCAGATACTCGGTCACGAGCTCTGGGGGGTAAGCTTTCAGTTGGTTTTGAGTAGTCTCTTTCTCGTCTAAAACCAGCTCTAAACTTTTGATGACTGACAGAGCATCCAAGCCCAACTTTGAACACACCTCTTCTAACGTCTCAAGCTTGTAATCATAGAATTTGACACCGAAATAATAGAGCACAGAAGCTCGTACATGGTTTTCAGAAACAAGGTCTGTGATAGTGGTTTTTAGTAAATGATCCATAAAAAAGGTGTATTAACGAAACTAAGAATTTTGAGTCACATTTTTTTAAAGGAGGTGAAGTAAAATTCTTGAACACAAACTAAAGTCATTCGTTACAATCATACTATGACATTTACCCATGTTTTCGTCCCAAATGTATATTTTTACAAATTAATTAAAGGTCGAAAGTGAACGAACATAAGAACTCATCATACCATATTAGGCTCCCAATTCTATTGACAATAGCCGTCATTATCGGGATTCTCATCGGATCAGAATTTGGAGAACCAAAAGAGGACAAAAAATATCTCAGCTCAATTCAGAAATTCAGAGAGCTCCTGGAGTATATCGAAAATGATTATGTAGACACTGTTGACACAGAAACGCTGATAGAGGAGTCTATCGAGAATATGTTGGACAAACTAGATCCACATACAATTTATATCCCGCCGAAAGACAGAGAACTAAGCGCATCGCAGCTTCGAGCAACATATGACGGCATAGGTGTAGAATTTAACTTATTACGCGACACGCTGTATGTCGTTAATCCTTTACCTGGCGGACCTTCTGAGAAAGCCGGTATTATTGCGGGTGATAAAATTGTTTCAGTAGATGGTGAAAACATTGCTGGTATTGGCGTCAACAACCGAAAGGTTTATGATATGCTCAGGGGCCCTCGAGGTTCAAAAGTGAATGTAGGAGTTGTCCGACGTAATGAACCTGAATTACTAGATATAGAGTTAGAACGGGGTGCAATTCCACAATATTCGCTTGATGCTAGCTATATGGTGGAAGACGGCATGGGCTATATCAAAGTCAATCGATTTGCCGAAACGACTTATGATGAGTTTAAATCCGCACTTGAAGAATTAAAATCTCAAGGCATGACCAAACTCATATTGGACCTTCAGAATAATACTGGTGGTTATATGAGTGCTGCTATCCGCATGTCGGATGAGTTTTTAAGTGAAGATCAATTGATCGTAAGCCAAAAAGGCCAAAGCGAAAAATATGACAGCGAAGCCAAGTCTACTGAAAAAGGAATCTTTAAAGACGGTGCTTTGATTGTATTGGTCAATGAGGGCAGTGCTTCAGCTTCCGAAATTGTGGCGGGTGCTCTTCAAGATAATGATCGTGCCTTAGTCATTGGCAGACGATCGTTCGGTAAAGGCTTGGTGCAATTACCGTTTGATTTAAAGGATGGTTCTGAACTTAGAATGACCATTGCTAGATATTACACGCCTAGTGGACGCTCGATTCAAAAGCCTTACGATGATGGTGAAAAAAGTTACGATGCAGACTATTACAATCGCTACACTTCAGGCGAGTTGTTCGTAAAAGATAGCGTACAATTCGATGAAGATTTGGCCTACAAAACTTCAAAAGGACGAACTGTTTATGGTGGTGGCGGTATTATGCCAGATTATTTTGTGCCGCTAGATACTACCGACAATAGCATTTATGTAAACCGTTTGGTAAACAGTAACACCATTCGTGAGTATACGCTGGATTATAGGGATAACCACCCAGAGCTAAAAGACATGTCTTTTGAGGACTACAATAAGAACTTTGAGGTAACTGCCGCTATGCTTCGCGAAGTTGTTGGCTTGGGTGTAAAAAAGGGAATTCGTTTTAACAAAAAGCAGTTTGAAAAATCTCGTGAGCTCTTGAAATACTTGATCAAAGCCAGAATTGCTCGTGACAATTTTGATGATGATGCATTTTACAAAATCTACAACGAGACCAATGAGATTTACCGTCAAGCTATAACGCTTTTTAACAACCCTGATTTACTGCAGAACCAGTCGAATGGTTTGTTGCTACAAATGCGTTGATAAGTTTTGTTTTGTTGCCAATAACAAAGCAGTGCACCTCTCGTTCTGAATTAAAGGTCATTAAAATGAGGATAGTATATTTTTTAAGTGCGCTATTGTTGTGCCATAGTGCACTTGCTCAGAATAACGAGCAAGAGGCCATCAATAAGGACGTGTGGAACAACTTTATGCAGGCCTATCAAGATTTGGATGCCAGTCTCTTTAATCAAATCCATACGGATGATGTAATGCGGTTAACTCTTGATAATAAACGCTTATTAGTTGGACAAGATTATAAGGATAGAAATCTAGAAAACTTTAATCGCTGGAACTCCCAACGTCTACAACAGAGAATAGAATTTAGCTTCTACGATCGAATTCAAAAAGGCAATGCCGCTTACGAAGTTGGTATTTACAAGTTAACACGGTATCAGGGTGGTAAGGCGCGATCTTTTTACGGCAAATTCAACGTTGTACTTCGGAAAATAAAAGGCATATGGAAGATTCAGATGGATTCAGACACCAATCCAAATGACTCTATTGGGGAATCTGACTTCCAAAAAGGTAAGATATTGGAATACTAATTTTTATCACTTCCCCTACTACAAACCACAATCGATTGGCTATTTAAGCTTACATAGCTGAACATCTTTATCTTTAGACTATGAATCGGGTTTTCTACTTTCTGTGTCTATTGGCTTTTTGTGCTTGCCAAAGCAATAATGAGCTTAAAATTGAAGTTTTGTCGCTTGACTCCCCGGCCTCGACAAACAGTTTAACACCTCGGCTTTTCACTAATGATGAAGGCAAGGTCTACTTATCATGGCTGGAAAGAAAATCTGAAAGCATACAGTTCAAGTTCACCACACTGAATGGCACCAAATGGGATGCTCCTAAGCTCATTAGTGAGGGGAACAACTGGTTTGTAAACTGGGCAGATTTCCCCTCTCTTATAGAAAATAGAGGTACGCTGTCAGCCCATTGGCTAAAAAAACGTGCTGAGGGCACTTACGACTATGATGTACACGTAACCCAATCGCGAGATCGTGGCCAGGTTTGGTCCTCTTCATTTATCGCTCACAAAGACAGCATAGCTGCCGAACATGGTTTTGTAAGCATGCTCCCACTGGATGAAAATCAAAATTTCATTACCTGGCTTGATGGACGAAATACCAAGAGCGACACACAGATGTCTCACAATGGACATCATAGTGGCGGTGCCATGACTATTAGAGCTGGAATTTTTGATGATGAAGGTGAAATGATCAACGAATGGGAATTAGATGGGAGAACCTGTGATTGCTGTCAAACCACGGCGGCTATCACCTCTAACGGTCCAATTGTAGCCTATCGTGATCGATCGCATGAAGAAATCCGCGACATTTATATCACACGGCATTTAAATGGCAAATGGACAACTCCCAAAGCGATCTATAATGACAATTGGGAAATAAAAGGTTGCCCTGTAAATGGCCCATCCATAGTGGCTAGTCAAGACTTAGTAGCAATTGCATGGTTTACTGCTACTCCAGGTTTTTCGCAAGTGAAAATGGCTATATCAAAAGATGGTGGGGAAAATTTCAATACCCCAGTTATAATTAGTCAAGGAAACACTAACGGACGTGTGGGTACGGTGCTACTCGAAAATGGAAACATTGCCGTTAGCTGGATGGAAACCATCGACAAAGAAGCCAATATTTTGGTCGGCATTTTTGATCGAGAAGGAAATGAGATAAATAGAAAAATAATTGCTCAAACAGCGGCTAGTAGAGCCAGTGGTTTCCCTGTTATGACTCGCAATGGCAATAACTTAATTATGGCTTGGACAGAATCTGAAGAATCTTCTATTGTCAAGTCAGCAATTATAAGTCTAGATTAAGCCCGTAAAAGGAGTATTACTACTACCATTAGTAGCAGCCGAAACCGCATCAAATCTCTCAATTAAAATTTGATAGTATTACTATTTGACTACGTTTTTATACATAATCATATAATTATGTGATTTAGCCTGAAATATTTGTCCGTGTCAAATTTTTAAATTTCCTTCGAAATGTATTGGAAGACTTCGCAATCAAAGTCTTCCTTAAAGAAAATCTAGAGGTTCCATAGCCTCTGGTATTGTGTGTGTTTATTGGCCACCCCAATGATGTTGGGGTGGTTTTTTTATGCCTTGTGTTTGGCTAATTTTGAATTTTATAGATCAATTTTTTGTTACGACCTTCATAAATGCAGAAAACCCCTACTATGTCGAAATTTCTATACTTTCTATTGGCTATCACGCTAGTTTCTGCGTGTACCTCAACGCAGGAAAAACCAAAAACTGAAGAGGTTAAATCGCAGGTCCAAACTATCATTGATAAGTCCATCGAGTATCATCAAATGGGCAACCTTGATAATACTTCATTCTCACTTACTTTTAGAGATATAGATTACACTTACAAAAACGAAAAGGGTTTGTATGAATATACCAGAACCCAAATTGACTCAACTGGGGCTACTGTAATTGATAGAATGGACAACGATACACTGCGCCGTACTGTAAACGGTGTAGAACCTGAAATTACTGATGAAAAAAGAGCAGCTTATACTAGATCCGTCAATTCGGTAATCTACTTTTTCAGACTTCCATTTGGCTTAAATGATCCGGCAGTAAATAAGATTTATGTCGGTGAAACGAATATTAAAGGCAAGGCTTACCACGAAGTGAAAGTCACTTTTGCTCAAGAAGGTGGCGGTGAAGATTATGATGATGTCTTTCTTTATTGGTTTGATAAGGAAGATTATAGCATGGATTACCTAGCTTATTTATACCATACTGATGAGGGTGGCATGCGTTTTCGAGAGGCGATTAACCCAAGAAGGGTAAATGGTATGCTCATTCAGGATTACGTCAACTACAAACCCGAAAATGAGGACATTGACATTATGACCATAGATGAACTTTTCAACGAAAACAAACTCGTTGAACTTTCAAAAATCATTAATGAAAATGTGGTGATCAACTGAGTGATTTCAGTCACTCAACAGGTTAAATTCATTAATTAGTACCATTCCGACTTCCTGATGACCATCAGATGAATTGGTACTTTTCTATCCTATTGAGATTGCTTATACTCGAACTATGAACAGAAATGTGACCATTGGGGTGGTGCAATCAGCACCAGAATACCTGGACGTAAAGAAGTCTTTAGGAAAGGTAGAATCTTTATTGAAAGAGGCTGCTGATCAGGGAGCTCAGTTAGTCAGTTTCGGTGAAACTTGGTTTACAGGGTATCCGGCTTGGATTGATTACTGCGATGAGTATGCGAAATGGGACTTTAGACCTACCAAAGAGGTTTTTGCCAAAACTTATGAAAATAGCCTAGACGTAAACGGATCTGAAGTAGCACAGATTGGAAAGTGGGCTAAAGAATTAGGATTGAGTATCGTAATGGGCATAAATGAAAAAGTGCCCACTGGCCCTGGTAACGGTACAATTTATAATAGCCTGCTTACTTGGAATGAAAAAGGTATTCTTGCCAACCACCACCGTAAGCTGATGCCTACACATACCGAAAGGCTCTTATACGGACAAGGTGACGGCGCTGGGTTAAAACCTGTGGATACGGCGATAGGTCGTGTTGGCGGGCTTATATGTTGGGAACATTGGATGCCACTTACTCGACAAACCATGCACAATGCCGGAGAAGACATACATATTGCTGTTTGGCCAAAGGTGCATGAAATGCTACAAATCGCTACGCGTTCCTATGCTTTTGAAGGGCGTTGTTTTGCAGTTGGCGTTGGACAAATAATGCGGGTGAAGGATATTCCTGATGTTCTTAACCTTCCAGCCGAATTGGCTGACAAACCAGACCACCTTTTACTAAATGGTGGAAGTTGTATCGTTGGACCTGACGGGCATTATGTTATGGAACCTATTTGGGATAAAGAGGGAGTCTTTACCGCAGAAGTCGACCTGCACCGATGCAAGGAAGAAAAAATGGCCTTAGATGTTACTGGTCATTATCAGCGCAATGATGTTTTTCATCTCGATGTGAACAAGAGCAGAAGATGAAAAAATAGTCTACCCTTTCGAGCAGAGTAGACTACAGTCTTATTTATTTACAGCCTTTTCTTTCGTCAATGGTTTCCTCGTACTCTTTCGGGTTTATGACAAACTTAGTTCCAGCTGTATTAGTGCTGAAGTTGGATAATATGAACTTATGCGCAGTTCCAAAATCATCAGTGGCCGTGATTGCAGTTAGATTTCCATTTTCAGTTTCCACATAAACTTCAACGTAAGGCATCTCGTTATTTGGTCTCAATCTAATATTTGATCCCTCAATAACACCTTTGTGATCCTTTGTGAAAAATGTAGTCATTGCGCCAAAATTGATGATCGCTTCGGTATTCTGGCCCGGACAGAAATAGAGTATTTGTGAATGATCCTCTTCTTTAGTCCCTATATATTCAGTTTTACCATCATTCAACCAAGTCTCATTAGGTCCAAATGTCATGATATACTTATCACCGTCTACCACCAACACACCGTTTTGTGTATTGCTAAATCCCATTCTGTCGTTCACTGACTCATATACCACATTCAATTTGTAAGTGGGCACTTGACCATATTTTTCAAGAATGGCCATTAACCTTCCACCAGCATCCTGCGCTTGAATAGATGTGGCAATTAGTAATAAGACGAGTATAGAGAAACCTCTTTTCATAGAAATCATATCTTAATTGTCGTTAATATAAGAAAGCGATGTGATGGTACAACCATAGGTTGCTTGATTGAGGAACTCAAAAATAAAAAAATCCTGTGAATTTTCACTCACAGGATTCAATACTCAATTCTTTATTATTGCTTAGTTCTTGCGGATGTAAACGTTTCCGTTTCTGGTTTTCATCGTAACACTTGGACCGCCGCCATTTAAATCGCCTTGTACCCAGTTATCGAACTTAATGCTAAACCCTCCTCTGCTATCGCTTTTGTTAGTCTCAGGTTCTGGTTGGGATAAGGTGAATGATTCAAAATCGGTATATATGTCTCTATTTGTTTTCATTTTAGCTGACAACTTGGTGCCATCAGGGACTGAAATGTCTACATCACCATTGTATGTTTCAAAACTCATTGGCGTATCTGGTGTCACTTCATTGAAAGCGACCTTAATCGATCCATTATAAGTTGAAGCTGACACCGCTCCACCGATATTAGTCATGGTAATCGGGCCGTTGTAGCTTTCCATATCGAACTCACCATTCACACCATCCACATCAATGTATCCGTTGTTATAGGTGTCTAGTTTTAAGTCGAAATTTCGAGGTACTTGTACTTCAAAATCAACTCTGGTATTCCATCCATCGCTGTCCACCTTTACCCGATTGTTGTTTTCTGAGGCATCAAAGTTAAAACCACCATTACTCACAAGGCGTAGACCATTTTTGGTCTTATTCTTATCGATCTTTTTACCGTACTTGATGACTTTTACTTTCACAGTTGCACCATCATAACCCGTCACCTTCAATCTTCCATTTCTAGTAGCTAGATCCAAGAAACCTCGTTCTCCAGGTCTTGAAAGCGGTATATCTATTTCTTGCGTAGACTGCTCCTGTAACTCAGCCTTACCTTTATTCTTAACCTTTACTTGCCCCAAACTTTCAAAGACATTTTCCACAGCTATCTCAGCCATTTCTTCAACGCTTGCCTCGATCGATTTTACATCAACCTGAACGTCGATCTGCTGTGCTGATAATGGATAAGCCATTGCACCAATCACCAAAGCACTAATTATTGTTTTCATATTTTTCATTTCTCTTTCCTTTTTTAATTACATGATCTTGTTCACACTCTCACGCAACGTTGTCTTCACCTCTTCAGGCGTATACTCTCCTTCTATAATATTTTTAAATTCACTTACAGCTTTTGACTCTTGCAATTCAACCATTAGCTCGGCCAATGCCACTTGCATCAGCGGAGATTCTTGTTGACTGATACTATTAATCAAGCCCTCTCTTATCGCTGGATCATCGGCGTACTGTGCTAATAAATTCAATGCAGCCATCCGTACATTAGTACTCTCATCACTATTTAGTGTCATAAACATAGCATCTGTTACTTCCGCGTTTGTACTTACAAGTTCACTACTCATTTGGACACCTTTCAATCTCTTTGTTACAGACTCCTCTTCAAGCATGGTCATCATCATCATTTCTTTCATATCAACCATTTGTGCCGAAAGATCGGTTAGTTGATTCTGATAAAATGAGCCTGTTAAAGTTCTTCCAATCACAATTCCAAAAACAAGCACTGCCATTCCAAAAGCTAATCGCCCTCTATTAGTACCCAGAATCATTTGCCATAAAACCTCCCACTTCGATGCTCCACTATCCGTGCTTTGTTCCACTTTTGCGGCATTTAATTGGCTATAAAAGCCTTCGCTCATGGCATCAGTCGGTATTGGTTCAGGAGCAGTTATCATTTTACCCTGAAGTTCGGCTAATGCTTCTACCTCGTGCATATCGATATGCCCCTCAGTGACATAGGCATCAAACTCTTTCCTACTTTCTTCGGAAAGACTACCGTCGATATATTCTGTTATCAATGACATGTACTGCTCTTCCATTTGCTTACTTTTTTCTTATGCGGATATCTCCATTCAGCGTTTCAAATTCCATTGATGGTCCTCCTTTTCCCATTTGGTAACCATTCGAGTTCGAAATCTTGTATTTAGTACCCTTGCCAGATGATGTTTTCATCACTTTTGGCGCTACTTTACTGTCAAAATCTAAGTCACTATACACCTTCCCCCATTGTGTTTGGAAATTATATACTCCACTTGACTTACTTGGTACTTCCAATAGAATATCGCCATTCACGGTATTAAAGCTCCCAAATTCTGATGGCATCTTGGTATATACAGCTTCAATTACACCGTTAACCGTACTGGCTTTTGTGTTACTTTCAATATTTATCAAGGTAATGTCACCATTAACATTGCCTGCATAAATCTCACCCTCAACATTTCGGATACTCACGTCTCCTTCATTGACGGTTGAAATTTTCACACTGATGCCATTCGGGACTTTAATTTTATAATCTAGCAGGTAGGAATATCTAGATTTCCTTCTATTCCCATTCCAATCCCATCCACAGTCCAACGGATCATCTTTCTCTCTAATCTTTTGATCTGGAAATTCGAAGTTCACTTTAGCAAAGTCATCGCCTTCGCTGATTAGCATCTTTACTTCTTCCATCCCAGCCCTAACGTTATCAGCACTTCGAGCAGAAATTTGCTTCTTTAGCTCGATTTCAATCGTATTTCCACTATATGCCTCCACATCGACATTGCCATTAATGTTGCAAACGGCAAACCAAAACTCCTTGGAGTTATCCTTAACCTTGAGGCTCTTAGTGATTGTTTCGCTATCTCTCTGGGCGATCAGTGCACCAATAGATAACATCATTAAGAGCGCTATATTTATTATTCTTTTCATTGTTCAGCTATTTTGAGTTCATTTTGAATTCACAAAATCTAGCTTTTCATAATGCACCTTAAGGTCTTTTAAAGCCCTAAAAATTCGGACTTTAACAGCACTCTCTGTGATTTCTAGAATTTCAGCAATGTCCTGATATCGCATGCCCTGATATTTGCTCAATACCAATACTTCACGCTTTTCAGGGGTTAGCCTGCTTAGAGCCGTTTGGAGTATATCCAACTGCTCCTGCTTAATCCTTTGTTCTTCTGCATTAAATTCATCTCTGAAATATTTATCAGTCACTTCTGGATCTTCCTTGTACCCCATTTTCTTTTGCTTTTTGTAATGGTCAGCAAATAGGTTTCGAGCCATATGATACATCCAAGTCGTAAACTTTCCATCCCCCTTATAGGTATGACTATATTTCATCATTCTGATAAACACATTTTGCACAAGATCTTCACTAACGGCGCCGTCAGAGGTCAAGCGATAAAAGAACCCATAAAGGGGCCTATTGTGACGCTCGAAAAGCAATCCAAGTTGATCAATTTGGCCAGCCTTGACCTTGAGCATTAATGTGTTGTCTGAGAGTGAATCCAATGTTTTGTTTTGAGAATTCAGTGTGGGAAACTCATGCTTCTAAAAATGGTTACAGGGGAATTTACATTTTTTTATAAATAACTCATTCCCTTTGATTTAAGCTAAAAATAGGTGAGTCACATAATTTTATATGTTAACCAGTATTTGTTTTTATGTGAGGATACCTTAATTTCATAAACCTATCAAATACTTTTAACACTTCGAGGAAAGGAATTGCAAATGACGCATCTGACTAATGCAAACGAGTCATGAGTAGTTATTTCTTAGAAAACCCAAATAACCAACCCATGGAATTGACAACTGAACAACTACAAACTGAAATTGATGCTTTAACAAGCAAATTGACTGGTGACATGTTCGCCGACATGGACATTAAGGACCAAATTCATAACCTCACAATGAAACTCAATGGCATTAAGCCAATGGATTCACATTTCGATTGTGTAGGTTGTGGAAGTTAATTTATGAAAGCACCTTATTCAACCTTAAACTTAGAGCCTTTAGTGGCTCTTTTTTTATTCCTATGTATTTCATCTTGCCAACCGAAAGCTGAATACCAAGAGACCGACTTACCAATTGATGAGCCATTTTTAATTGTACTTGGAGTAGCTCAAGATGCAGGTTATCCGCAAGCAGGCCAGCAAAAAGAGTGGCAACTCATTAAGGAAGGAAAGGCTAAAAAAGCGTATGCAGTTTCACTAGGTCTAATTGACCCTAAGACTAAACAACGTTGGCTTATAGAAGCTACTCCGGACTTTAAAGAGCAGCTTCAGCTTATGGATCAAATCTCCACCACCGATTCATACCCCTATGACGGCATCTTTTTGACACACGCACATATTGGACATTACACGGGTTTAATGCATTTGGGAAGGGAAGCTATGGGGGCACAAAGCACCGCGGTATATGCGATGCCTAAAATGTCTGAATTCCTAAGAAATAATGGCCCTTGGAGTCAGCTAGTTGTATTAGATAACATTAATATAAAGCCGCTTTCAAATGGAAATGTGACAGAAATCGGGGCATTTCGTGTTACACCCTTAATCGTGCCTCATCGGGATGAATTCAGTGAAACGGTAGGCTTTAAAATCGAATCAAATGGGAAATCAATCCTATTTATTCCTGACATTGATAAGTGGGAAAAATGGGATATGGACATTAAGGCAGTTATCAAAACAGTTGATGCAGCATTACTAGATGCCTCCTTTTTCAAAAATGGCGAAATACCGGGTAGAGATATGAGTGAAATTCCTCACCCTTTCGTTGAGGAGAGCATGGCCTTGTTTGAAAATTTAAATGCTCAAGAAAAACGAAAAATTCACTTTATACACTTTAATCATACAAACCCACTGCTTTTCCCCAATAGCCCTGAACACAAGTCAGTATTGGAAGCTGGTTTTCAAGTGGCTAGACCCGGACAACTCTTCACGTTTGATTGATTCCCAATATTGGAGAACGAATCAAAAATGAGACTTAACTCTTTCAAAAAAGGGCTAAAAAAGCAATTTAAGACTACTATTCCCGAAGGCACAAGAGTTGCATCGCAAGTTTGAACTAAACAAACTAATGATGGAATTCGATTTCGAAAAATACTACGATCAAGCTGTAGAATTGATCATGCAACGTGGCCCAAAAATTCTCTTGGCCATTCTAGTCTTAATTATCGGCTTAAGACTTATAAAGTTCGTCGTAAAGCTACTGAACAAAACATTTGAAACACGTAACATCGATGTAACGCTTCGCCCATTTATCTCCAATTTAATTAACTGGATTCTTAAGGTCCTTTTAATCGTTACCGTTGCAGACATGATTGGTATCGAGAACACCTCTTTCGTAGCCATAATCGGTGCAGCTGGTTTAGCAATTGGTTTTGCTTTACAAGGCACGCTGGCCAATTTTGCAGGTGGTGTACTCATTCTAATCTTCAAGCCTTTTAAAGTTGGCGATTTAATCGAAGGCCAAGGACACTTAGGCGTGGTTGAAGAAATTGAAATCTTTGTCACCAAAATCTTAACTCCGGATAACAGATTAGTAATCATACCAAACGGTGCACTCTCAAATGGTAGTTTGAAAAACTTAACCGCCAAAGATAGCGTTCGGGTCGACCTAACGATTGGTATCGCTTATGATGAAAACATCAAAGAAGCTAGAAAGCTTTTACTCAATGTTATGAGCAAACATGATAAAGTTGTACAGGACCCTGCTCCTTTTGTTGGCGTATCTGAATTAGCGGATAGTGCAATCAACTTGGCTGTTCGCCCATGGTGTAACCCAGCCGATTATTGGGATGTATACTTCGATGTTTTAGAGGGTTCCAAAGACGCACTAGACGAAGCTGGCATTACCATACCATTCCCACAAAGAGATGTTCATTTATATGAACACAAAGCCTAATTAGTCATAACAATCAACAAAAGCCCCTTCTTATTTATTAAGAAGGGGCTTTTTTAATGAACTCTCTAGACTGAATGTAAAACAATGCCCCAATGTACTATCTGTGGAAAAAGAGGGGTTAGACCTGGGTGATATGGACGCGACCCTACTCAAGAAAGTAGAGGAGTTAACCCTTTATATGATTGAGATAAAGAAGGAGCTTGAGGAATTAAAGAAAGAGAATAAAAAACTAAGCGAAGAAGTCAAAACCGTAAAAAAGTGATTCAGGTAAGATAAGAAACGTCGTTCTGAGTGGAGGGAAACGTAATGAAGCCCGTCTGCGGCCGGCAGGAATCCCTTAAACTCATCTACGGCGGCTTCGATCATACTTGCATTTGGATAACGTGAAAGTTGAAGAGATTCTTCGTTCACTCAGCATGAAGTGCAGAACATTGGTAGATTCTTCAGTCGCCTGAAGGCTCCCTCAGAATGACGGCAACAGTGGGCATAAAAAAAGCGGTTCCGAAATACGGAACCGCTTTTTTGAATTTATAGATTCGGATGGATTATCCGATAGATACTCTCTTATATGCAGAAACAGTTAAACCCTTATTTACTGAATCTAAGTACTGTGCCACAGACTGCTTAGGCTCTTTCACAAAAGACTGGCTCAATAAAGTATTCTCTTTAAAGAACTTCTGTAGTTTACCTTGTGCAATTTTATCAAGGATTGCTTCTGGCTTTCCTTCTTGACGTGCTTGCTCTTTTCCGATCTCAATTTCTTTTTCGATCACTGAAGCATCAACACCGTCTTTATCTAAAGCAACAGGATTCATTGCAGCTACTTGCATACCTACATCTTTACCTGCCTCAAGTACGTCACCTTCGCCAACACCTGTCATAGCCACTAATACGCCTAATTTTCCATTAGAGTGGATATAAGAAGCTACTTTTTCTGCAGAAAGACGCTCGTAAGAAGTTACAGCTAGTTTTTCACCAATTTTACCAAGTAGTTCGGTTACTTTTTCTTGAACACTAAGTTCGCCTAGGCTCATTGCATTAAGTGCTTCAAGGTCAGCTGGAGCGTTAGCCATAGCCGCGTCAGCGATCTCGTTTCCTAATGCTTGGAAGTCTTCATTTTTGGCCACAAAGTCAGTTTCGCAAGTAAAAGCAATCATGATAGCACTTGATGCATCATCATTTGTTCTCACAAAAACAGAACCTTCTTTAGTTTCTCTGTCAGCTCTTTTCTCAGAAAGTTTTTGTCCTTTCTTTCTAAGAAGTTCGATTGCTTTATCGAAGTCGCCTTCAGCTTCTACCAATGCCTTTTTACAATCCATCATACCGGCACCGGTCATTTGTCTTAGTTTGTTAACTTCTTGTGCTGTAATAGCCATTTTATTCGTTTTTTATTAATTACAGATTGGTCTAAACAAAAATTGAACATCGAAGCGAATCCAATGTTCAATTTTGTATAAGCTTTTATCAATATTTATGCGTCTTGTTTATCAGTTGCCTGATCTACAGCTTTCTTCTCTTCTTCCGCTCTTTCTCTCTCCTTCTGCTCTTTATCTTCTTTACGAGAAGATAAACCCTCTTCTATAGCTTTTCCGAAAGCCTTAGTGATGATTTCAATAGATTTGAATGCATCATCATTTCCTGGAATAGCGAAGTCAACCTGCGTAGGATCAGAGTTAGTATCACATAAAGCAAAAACAGGAATATTCAATTTCTTGGCTTCTGCTACTGCAATGTGCTCTCTCTTAACGTCGATCACGAAAAGTGCAGCTGGTAGTCTTGTTAGGTCAGTAATACCGCCTAATAATCTTTCAAGCTTTGCTTTTTCACGCGTCTTCATTAAACGCTCACGCTTTGCCAATACCTTGAAGCTTTCGTCTTTCATTAGCTTGTCGATACCCGCTAATTTCTTCAACGATTTTCTCATGGTAGCAAAGTTGGTTAACATACCACCTAACCATCTTTCGGTTACAAATGGCATATTTAATCTTTGCGCTTCTTCAGAAACGATAGCTCTAGCTTGTTTCTTAGTCGCTACAAACATCACTTTCCTTCCGGAACGAACGATGCTCCTAACAGCATTTGATGCTTCTTCGAGGCTGTTAAGGGTTTTATTAAGATCGATGATATGAATACCGTTCTTCTCCATGAAGATATACGGTGCCATACGTGGATCCCACTTTCTCGTCAAGTGCCCAAAGTGAACACCAGCATCAAGTAAGTCTTTGTTAGTAATTTTTGACATTATATAATTTGAAATTAATTCGAATTAACGTTTCGAGAATTGGAATGATCTTCTCGCTTTTCTTCTTCCTGGCTTCTTACGCTCTACCATTCTTGGGTCACGTGTCATAAAACCTTCAGATTTCAATGCAGGTCTGAACTCAGCATCAACTTCGCAAAGAGCTCTAGAAATTGCTAGTCTAATTGCTTCCGCCTGACCAGTTGGTCCACCACCATCAACATTGATTTTAATATCGAAATTTCCTGTTTGCTCTACCTTCTCTAAAGGTTGCTTCACGATAATTTCTAAAACATCTGAGTTAAAGTAGTCTTGAACTGTTTTGCCGTTCACTAAAATATCGCCATTACCTGACTGCATATATAGTCTTGCTACAGATGTCTTTCTTCTTCCTATTGTATTGATTACGTCCATGGTAACGGTATTATATTTCTACTGCTTTTGGTTGTTGAGCTTCATGTGGATGCTCTGTTCCTTCATATACAAATAAATTAGTGAACAAGGTTCTTCCTAATCTATTCTTAGGCAACATACCTCTTACAGCTCTTTCCACTAAAAGCGTAGAAGATTTCTCTTTAAGCTGTCTTGGTGTGGTTGACTTTTGCCCCCCAGGATAACCTGTGTAAGAAAAATAAACTCTGTCAGTCCATTTCTTACCTGTCATCCTTACTTTGTCTGCATTGATAACAATTACATTATCACCGCAATCAACGTGAGGAGTATAGCTAGGCTTATTTTTTCCTCTAATCATCTTGGCTACTTCACTTGCCAGCCTACCTAATACTTTTGAATCGGCATCTACTACAACCCACTGCTTATCTGCAGTTGCTTTGTTGGCCGATATTGTCTTATAACTTAGCGTATCCACTTCAGTATATTTTATTGACTTTTAATACTTTATTCAGTCCTCCCTTAAAAAGGGACACAAAGATAGAAGTTTGATTTTTGATTTCCAACCCCACTATTAATAATTCTCTAACACTTTTTACGCCATAGGCATGTTCTATCTAAAAGCATGCACAAAACGCTCTTAAAGCAATGTATACTATCTTTTATTGAGGGATAATTGTTTGTGTAAAACCCTTAAATCCTTGGGATAATCTGCCATAACTACTACTTGTTCTTTCAGGTTGTCAAAAGCGAGTGCGCTAGCATGCAGTGCAAAGCGTTTAATCAATGGCAATTCTTCTGTATCCCTTTTCAATTTATAGTTCCTTTTAATCTGGGATAAATAGAGATCAGCTCCACCATACATATCGTCATTTATTAGCGGGGCATCCTTTTTAGAAAGGTGAATTCTTATCTGATGCATTCGACCTGTCTTAGGAATACATGAAACCAGCGTGTGGTTTTTAAATAACTCCATAGTATTCACCGTTGTCTTAGCTGGCTTACCTACCGCGTAATCAATCTTCGTCACTCCTTTATTTAAGGTATAAATAGGCAAGTCAATTACTTCATTTCTGAATTCGTGAATACCGTGAACAAATGCATGATAAGTTTTTTTGATTGATCGGTGCTCAAACTGAAGTGAAGCATGACGGTATGCCTCCTTATTTTTCGCAAAAAGCAGACAACCAGAAGTTTCTTTATCTAACCGATGACATGCCGACAGGGACTCACTAAAGGACTTAGCCAACTTTTGCAAGTTCATCGGGTCGTTTCGATCCTCCAAAGAGGCCATAAAAGGAGGTTTGTTGACGACTAAGAAGTTGTCGTCCTCAAATATGATTAACGATTCGAATTTGATTTTCATGAAGGGCACAAAAGTAACAAGAACTTATCGATCTTGTGACATCATTTCTAACTCCAACTTTGCTTCCTCTTCCATTTCTGCCGTACTCTGACCAATTGGTAGTTTGAAGCTAAAATTAGAGCCTTCATTTACAGTACTGACTACGTTTATGTTAGCATTATGCGCCTCCACAACGTGTTTTACAATGGCCAGGCCTAAGCCTGTACCTCCGCTTTCTTTCGATCGGGACTTATCAACTCTGAAAAAACGCTCAAATATGCGATCCAGGTCTTCAGGTGGAATTCCAACTCCTGTATCTCTCACAAAAACTTGAACCATATCATCTTCAACCTCAAAGCCCACTTGAATACTTCCCTTATCTGTGTATTTGATCGCATTAGAAACCAGGTTTACCAATACTCTATATATCCTAATCGCATCTGCATGAACAAATATTGGATCTGGATAAGAGGTATCCATTCTAATGGTGAGCCCTTTCTTTTCTGCCTTATTCTCTAATTGATCAATTACCTCTCGGGCTGTAACTACGATATCAAAATGCTCAAAATGCATTTTAATCTCCCCCGTTTCGATTTGAGAAAGGGTTAAGAGGTCATGAATAAGGGAATCGAGGTTATCTAAACTTTTGGCAGCTCGTTTTAAAAATCGTTTTCTAACCTTTTTATCATCTACTGCACCATCCAGCAAGGTATGTACGAATCCTTGCGCTGCAAACACTGGCGTTTTCAGTTCATGACTTACATCGGCTAGGAATTCTCGTCGAAAAACTTCGAGTTTCCTTAGGTCTTCGATCTCTTTGTTACGATTAACTCCAAAGGTCAGAATCTCTCGGTTAATCCTTTTTAAAGGGTTGGTACTTGTAGAGGCATCTTCTTCGCTTTCAGTAAAAGAGAAGTCTTTATTCCTCATTTTATTGAGCACCTTATATATTTCGCCAATCTCTTTAAAAACCAGAAATTCGAAAGTGACGAAAACGAGGAGATAAGTAGCAGCAAAGGAAAGTAACCCTGCTACGAGCAAACTTTGCACAGTAACATCGGGAACCAGAGATAGAAAAGCGGTGGTGACACCAGCTACGACTATTGCTAAAATTAGCGCTACAACTCTGGAATTAAATAACATGATTAGGCAATGTCAAACTTGTATCCTACCCCTTTTACAGTGGAGATATAACCTTCACCTATTTTTTCCCTTACTTTTCTAATGTGTACATCAACTGTTCTTGCTAACACGTAAACATCGGTTCCCCAAATGTTTTGGAGTAACTCATCTCGACTAAACACCTTATTGGGGTGTTGAGCCAAAAAGTAAAGCAATTCAAATTCTTTTTTAGGCAGCGTGAACTGATCGCCATCAATGTTCACCGTATAGCTAGACCGATCAATCGTTAAGTTTCCAGCTACAATTTGTGATTTCTTCTTACTGCTCTTACTCTCCTTTCTAAACAGTGCGCTAATTCTACTCATTAATGCTCTAGGCTTAATGGGCTTAGTGATGTAATCATCAGCACCAGCTTCAAAAGCAGCCACTTCAGAGTATTCTTCTGTACGAGCGGTTAAAAAAGTAATATGTGCATCTGACATATCTGGAAGTTCGCGAATCTGCCTACAAGTCTCAACACCATCTTGCTGAGGCATCATAATATCGAGGAGAATTAAATCTGGACTGAATTTTTTGCAGATACTTACTGCCTTCATTCCATCTTCTGCAGTTTCAACTTCGTAACCTTCTTTTTTTAGGTTGTATTTAAGCAGCTCTAAGATGTCTAAATCATCATCAACAACTAGAACTTTTGGAGATTGCTTGCTTGTCATGGATTTTGTGGTTGTCAAACAAAGATATATTAATTATATCCTTGTGTACAACAATTTTTAAATCACTGAACGACAGCCATCGGATGCTTGAGGTTTTTGGCTTTTTTCAACTCAACTCTCAGATAACCTACATAGATTTTAGCCTGAAACTTGAGGGGGATCTTATTTAAGTCATCGGATAGCCAAACTTTTAGGGTATTATCCTCCTCAAAAAGACTATCCTTTTCGATTATTGGTACCAGCACGACAGATTTGACCTTGCCAAATTTTGTTTTAATCACTTCCCGCCCTGTGAACTTAACACGGAAAGGCTGTTCTTTCTCATCAAAAAAGGTATTGACCGTAATAATATCTCCCACGTTCAGTTTATCGAAATCGATCGACCGGAGATAATAATAGCCGGTAACCATATCTTGCACGTTATGAGGAATGGCATATTCTTCTCTCTTCTCTAGCTTCTTCGTCTCCTTATGAAGCTTAGTTACAAGGACTGAATCCTTGTCGTGATCAAAGTATAAGATTTCGTTTTTCCTGAACCTTCCCTCTCTTATATATCGATAAAATCGCTGAGGAATTAGCTTAGTCGTATCGTAGTAAGTACCCCAATTATCTCTGACAGGAGAAAATAAATCGAACATACCGGAGGTTTTGGCATTGATATCGATCTTCCAAGTGGGATGGTCATTTACACTATAAATAATGTTGCTAACGTTAAAGGAAACCTCTGCCGCTTTAATAAATCCTATTGAAGCTTTCATCTCCAAGAATTCACCAGCCTTAAAAGGCATGTCCTCAGTTAACTGATAGCTTTGACTAAAACCTAATTGGAAAAAGACAAGTGCACAAATACTAAAAATACTTCTCCTCATATTCAACTTTCTGCCAATAATGACAAAGGTCGTACCAGAATCGTTATAGCGACGGATATCGCTTTTTGAGATATTCTAAATAAGCCAATAAATCTCCTCCAAATTCACCATCTAATTGTGCCTCCAGAACGTCTTGTTGAGAGTTATATCTCAGCAACGACATAAAGAAAGTATTATTTGGCGTAAAATCATCAAAGTAACTCAGATACCGTGCTGATTTAAAAGGGACGTTTTTAAAGTCGACCTTAATCTGTTCGATCATTTGATCTTTTAGGACTTGCTTTTCATCGACTTCCAAATCCGTCATACCCTTGTATAAGGAATCTAACCTTTGCGATGCGCCGAGTAAGTACGTCCTAAACATCACTTGATCTTCATTACTGGCTATATAATCAGTCACCTCTTGACTACCCTTACCATACTTATCTTCAAGAAACATGATGGCTCCCCTATCTCCGATAAAGGATGCCAAGTTTTCATTGAAAGTAACGGAATCCTTTACGAACAAAGTTCCATGGGTTAATTCATGAATAATTAAACTGGCCAAATCTCCTTCTGATCGGTTGAGCATATTGGAAAGTACTGGATCTTTAAACCAACCCAGAGTAGACCAACCACCTGCTGTTCTTAAACCAACATCTAAGCCCTCTTCCTCCTTTACACGATTAAACTCTTCGACTGCTTTTTCCCTCACAAAGAATCCTTTATAAGGAAAACGACCAATGAAAGGAAACTTCCAGGTTCGAGGTCTAAAAGAATAGGGATCACATGCAGTAACAACGAACATCGAAGGTTTGCCCTCCTGGTCAAAAATCGTAGAATAATTTTCTGAATAGTTAATCCCAAGCTCATCGAAAGCGAATTGTTTCGCTTCCATTATAACCTGAACTTTTTCTTTTTGTGCTTGGGTAGTACTGGTGTCAGCTAGGAATTCTTCTAACGGAACTGACTGATTTACAACACGCAGCTGTCCCCTTAATTGCATCATACCATAGCTGACCAATTCGAATTGCCATGCAACAAAAATGACGATTAAAACGGCCAACGCGAGCCCCACTCTTTTTAAGATTTTCTTCACCTTCATCTATTACGAAAATAAGGGATAATGGATGGTTGTGTATTGCAGTCTTTACCACTATCTTCACAAACTATTCAAGACAAAACACCCCATAAAGATGAGTGAGAATTCCGAAAAATTAAAGGCATTACAATTAACAATAGATAAGCTAGAAAAATCTTACGGCAAAGGTGCCGTAATGAAGCTGAGTGATAATAAGGTTGAAGACTTACCATCTATCCCAACGGGTTCTCTTGGATTAGACATCGCGCTGGGTATTGGCGGTATACCTAGAGGACGGGTTATTGAGATTTATGGCCCTGAATCTTCAGGTAAAACAACCTTAACCATGCACTGCATTGCTGAGGCTCAAAAAAGAGGCGGTTTAGCAGCCTTTATTGATGCTGAACATGCTTTCGACAAAGGATATGCTGAAAAACTGGGCATCGACACTGAAAACCTTCTCATATCTCAGCCAGATAATGGTGAGCAAGCATTGGAGATTGCAGAACACCTTATCCGATCAGGCGCATTAGATATTATCGTTATTGATTCAGTAGCTGCGCTTGTCCCTAAAGCCGAAATCGAAGGTGAAATGGGTGATAGCAAGATGGGACTTCAAGCACGTTTGATGTCTCAAGCTTTAAGAAAACTGACAGGAACCATCAATAAAACGGGTTGTGCCTGTATTTTCATTAACCAGTTAAGAGAGAAGATTGGTGTAATGTTCGGAAATCCTGAAACAACTACCGGTGGTAATGCCCTTAAATTCTACGCTTCAGTAAGACTTGACATCAGAAGAATCGGTCAAATCAAAGAAAGTGCTGATAACATAATGGGTAATAGAACTCGTGTGAAAGTGGTAAAAAATAAAGTATCACCTCCATTCAAAGTAGTTGAGTTTGACATTATGTATGGTCAAGGAATTTCTAAATCTGGCGAAATCCTAGATATAGGAGTTGAATTCGAAATCATCAAAAAGGCCGGCTCATGGTTTTCCTACAATGGTGAAAAACTTGGCCAAGGTAGAGATGCTGTTAAGCGCTTGATTGAAGATAACCCGGAATTGGCCGAAGAATTAGAAACTAAGATCAAAGCTGTGATCAACGGTGAGGTAGAAGCGACACCAGCAGAATAAAACCTAATTTTTGCAACGATATGCCATCATAGTAGCAGGCGGAAGTGGAAAACGCATGCAAAGTGAGCTACCCAAACAGTTTCTTGAACTAGCTGGGAAACCCATTTTAATGCACACGCTTGAAGCCTACTACTATGAGCAGACCGAAATTATCCTCGTGCTTCCAGTTAAAGAATTGACACAATGGAAGAGCCTGTGTATTCAACATAATTTTGACATCCCGCACCGTATAGTTGAAGGCGGAACAAGCAGATTCAGATCCGTACAAAATGGCTTATCTGCTATCGAAAACACCACCGGACTTGTGGCAATTCACGATGGCGTTCGACCGCTAATCAAAAGATCAATTATTTCCGAATCCTATCGCATTGCCGATGAAAAAGGAAATGCCATCACCGCTGTAGCAGCCAAAGACTCACTGAGAGAAATAGGTGATTGGGGTAATAAAGCGGTCGATAGATCTAAATTCCAGATCATTCAAACACCGCAAACCTTTAGAATTGAACTCATTAAGAAGGCTTTTGAAACGAAAGAACAAGATACCTTTACCGACGACGCTTCTGTGCTTGAGAACTCTGGTGAACGCATTCATTTAATCGAAGGTGACTATAGCAATATAAAAATCACTACTCCCGAAGATTTAAGGATTGCCGAATCTTTGCTTAGACCAAACTAGGCACTTGAATTGAGTAAGATTTTCCCTATCTTATTGCTCTAATTTTTTACCATGAAACGCGCCCTATTCAGCGCCTCGATTTTGGGGCTTGCTTTACTTTGCCTAGTATCCTGTAATTCTAAGGAAGACGAGTGGATAGCACTTTTTAATGGTAAGGATTTAGAAGGCTGGACTCCTAAAATAACTGGTTATGACGTCGGCGAGAATTACGGCAACACTTTCAGAGTTGTTGATGGTCTTCTGACAGTATCCTATGACAAATACTACCGGTTCGAAAACCGATTCGGACACCTCTTCTACAAGGATAAATTTTCAGATTATCTCTTACATATTGAATATCGCTTTATCGGAGAGCAGGCTGAAGGTGGAGAACAATGGGCGTTAAAAAACAGCGGAGTCATGCTTCATGCCCAGTCCCCAGAATCGATGAAAAACCAACAAGACTTCCCAATTTCTCTAGAGGCCCAATTTCTTGGCGGGCTAAATAATGGCGAAAGACCCACAGGTAGCCTTTGTACACCAGGCACACATGTAGATATAGACAATGAGTTCACAGAAAGACATTGTATCACATCAAAAGCTCCCACCTTTCATGGCGAAGAATGGGTAACAATCGATATTTTGGTTAGAAATAACGAAGAAATCGCCCACATCATTGAAGGCGACACAATCATAAAATACACCAACCCCATAATCGGTGGCGGTGTTGTAAATAACTTCGATCCATCTACCAAGGTGGATGGAAAACCACTAAAAGAAGGATTTATCGCACTGCAAAGCGAGAGCCACCCTATTCAATTCAGAAAAGTGATGCTCAAAGATCTTTCTAAATAAGACTACTAAAACTAATAACTATGAGTTTGAATAATTCAATTAACAAGAGTAGACTATTCACGGCTAGTTGCATGGCTCTGACAGTAACGTCAATGACTTTTGCCATACGTGCGGGAATTTTAGGTCAACTCGGTACAGATTTTGGCCTAACAGATACACAATTAGGATTCGTCAATTCTATGGCATTTCTAGGTTTCCCGATCGCAACAATCATCGGTGGATTGATCTACAATACCTTTGGGCCGAAAAAACTAATGTTTGTTGCTTTTGTATCGCATATCATCGGATTGGTGCTTACAATTTTCGCGGGCGATTTCTGGACTTTACTTATTTCAACCTTCTTTATTGGTTTTGCCAACGGTACAGTAGAAGCGGCTTGTAACCCCATGATCGCTGATATGCATAGTGGTAATAAAACTACTATGCTCAATAGATTTCACGTATGGTTCCCAGGTGGAATAGTAATCGGCTCTTTAGCTTCAAAATTCATGACTGATTTTGACATGGGTTGGCAACTACAAATTGCCATCATGTTAGTCCCAACTTTGATTTATGGTTACCTATTCTTCGGACAGGCATTTCCTGAAAATGAAAGCGCCGAAAGCAATACTTCTAAGAATATTAAAAGCCTCGTATCTCCATTATTCATCTTCATGGTAATCTGTATGACCCTAACAGCTACGGCAGAATTAGGAACACAGCAATGGGTGGAGAGGATTCTCGGTAATACAGGTGCAAGCCCAATGCTTATTTTAGCATTAGTTACAGGTCTCATGGCGGTAGGAAGGTTCTTTGCAGGGCCTGTCATTAAGAGATTCAACCCAGCAGGAGTACTTTGGGGATCGTCTATCATCGCAACCTTAGCTATTTATCTGATGAGTTCTGCGACAGGCGGAATGGTATATGTAGCTGCTATCCTCTTTGCCATCGGAGTTATGTACTTCTGGCCAACAATGATTGGTTTTGTAGGAGAATATATCCCAAGCACTGGTGCCTTAGGTATGTCACTTATTGGAGGTGCAGGTATGTTTGCTACAAGTATTTGGCAACCGGTAATCGGTGGTTGGCTAGATGCCGAACGTACCGTTGCGTTAGATGCTGGTATGACGGCCGAAGCCGCTGAACTTGCTGCAGGACAAGCCACTTTAGGGAACATCGTTTACTTCCCGGCCATATTGGTTGTCCTATTCGGAATTCTTTTCTTAAACCGAAATAAAATAGAGAAACAACGCGTACCTCAATCACACTAAAAAATGAGTAAAATAAGACTAGGAATGATTGGAGGAGGTCTGTCCTCTTTCATTGGAATTGTTCACAGAATTGCAGCCTATATTGGAGAGGAATACACTCTTGTTGGTGGGGCATTCGATACTGATTATGACAATGCGATTAAGTTCGCGAATAAGTTAGAGTTAGATCCAAGTAGAACCTATCCAGACATAGATACTTTTATTGAAAAAGAGTCGGCCCTTCCAAGCGATCAGCGGATAGAAGCAGTAGTGGTGGTTACCCCAAACTTCTTACACTACCCGATGGCCAAGCAGTTAATTCAAGCTGGTTTTCATGTGATATGTGAAAAACCAGTCACCAATACTGCTGCCGAAGCAATTGAACTGGAAGAACTCGTAAACAAGCACAAAGTAGTTTTTGCCCTGACGCATACGTACACGGGATACCCTATGGTTAGGCAAATGAAATCCATGATTGCCGAAGGCATTATTGGTGATATTCAAAAAGTCGATGCACAGTATTATCAAGGCTGGATTAATCCTGTAATTCATGACCCAGAAAAACGCAAGAGCGTTTGGCGTTTAGACCCTGCAAAAGCAGGTCAAAGTTGTTGTATGGGTGATATTGGTGTTCATGCCTTTAACATGATAGAATACACGACGGGACTAAAAACCTTGAAAGTACTTTCGGATTTAAACACGTTATATGCAGATAATCCGCTGGACATTGATGGCACTGCGATGCTACGATTCGAAGATGAAGTTCGTGGTATAGTTCGGGCAAGCCAGATTGCAACCGCTGAAGAAAATAGTCTCAGAATTTCAGTTTATGGCACAAAGGGCGCACTAAAATGGGAACAAGAAGACCCTAATTATTTATACCACTTGGAAGATGGAGAGCCTGTGAAAGTGTTAAAACCAGGACATGTTTATGCAAGTGAATTTGCTAAACAGAGCACAAAGATGGCTCCTGGACACCCCGAGGGCATTTTTGACTCGATGGCCAACCTTTACATTGGTGCGGCGAAAGCCATTAGAGGCGAGGAATATATAGACGGTGCCTTCCCAACTATTAGAGATGGGGTACGCGGCATGAAATTTATTGAGGCTGTTCTTGAATCAGACAAGAATGGTAATACTTGGGCAGAAATTGACGATTAACGAAGATGAAAACTACCAAAGGACCTGCCATTTTCTTGGCACAGTTTGCAGATGATCAGCCACCTTTCAATTCGTTGGCAGGAATGGCTGAATGGGCCAGCAGCTTGGGCTATAAGGCCGTTCAAATCCCTACTTGGGACTCAAGATTAATCGATCTAGATAAAGCGGCAGAAAGTAAGACTTACTGTGACGAATTAAAAGGGACACTGGCCGATCACAATTTAGAAGTAAGCGAGCTATCTACCCATTTGCAAGGACAACTCGTCGCTGTGCACCCTGCTTATGAGGAACTTTTCAAGGGATTTGCGCCTAAGGGATTGAATAAAAAGCAAAGAAACAGTTGGGCGGTTGATCAGGTAAAAAAGGCCGCAGTTGCCTCTAAGAATTTAGGGATAAACGTGCATGCGACTTTTTCTGGAGCCTTAGTTTGGCCATACTTCTACAACTGGCCACAGCGTCCATCTGGTCTGATAGAAAAAGGATTTCAGGAATTAGCTAATCGGTGGGAACCTATTCTCAATCATTTTGACGAACAGGGTGTAGATGTTTGCTACGAAGTTCATGCAGGAGAAGACCTCCATGATGGTACATCTTTTGAAATGTTCTACGAAGCGACGAATAAGCACAATCGCGTGAAGCTCCTTTATGATCCGTCGCATTTTGTGCTTCAACAATTAGATTATTTAGCCTATATCGATCACTACCATGAATTTATCCGCATGTTCCATGTGAAGGATGCAGAATTTAATCCCAATGGAAAATCAGGCGTTTACGGCGGCTACCAAGACTGGGGAGATAGACCAGGCCGATTCCGTTCAATTGGCGACGGTCAAGTTGACTTCCAAGGTATTTTCTCTAAACTAACTCAATATGGCTATGATGGCTGGGCAGTTTTGGAGTGGGAATGCTGTATAAAATCACCAGAACAAGGCGCCAGAGAAGGTGCTGAATACATCAAAGACTTTATTATTGAGGCTACCGAAAAGAGTTTCGATGACTTTGCTGACGCGGGTATAAGCGATGAAGAATTTAAAAACCTATTAGGAATAGAAGAATGAGAAAATATACATTAACCTCCATACTAACTTTATTTTGTGTGCTTGCTATGGCACAAATAACCGATCCGAAGGCTACCGAAGTGTATGAACCTGTACCTAAAAAGGTTACTCCGGGCATGAATGGTACAGCACCTTCCGATGCCATTGTACTTTTTGACGGCAAGTCGCTCAACGAATGGCAATCAAGAAAAAGTGGCGATGCTGCTGGTTGGAAAGTCGAGAATGGTTACATGGAAGTGGTTAGAGGAACTGGCGATATCATTACTAAACGCAAATTTGGTGATGTTCAGCTCCATATTGAATGGAGCGCACCAACAGAAATTGTCGGAGAAGGTCAAGGTCGAGGTAACTCAGGCGTTTTTCTTCAAGAGCGTTACGAAGTTCAAGTACTTGATAGCTATGTGAGCAAGACTTACTCGAATGGCCAAGCTGCAGCCCTCTACAAACAGAGTATCCCATTAGTAAATGCTACAGTGGCTCCGGGAGAATGGAATGTTTATGATATCATTTTCCATGCGCCTCAATTCAACAAAGATGGCATTAAAGTGGCCGATGGTTACGTGACTGTACTTCACAATGGTATAGTAGTCCAAAACCATCAAAGACTACTAGGAACGACTGAATACATCGGGTTCCCAAAAAATCCTGCGCATGGCGACGGATCAATTATCCTTCAAGACCACGGTAATCCTGTAAGATTCAGAAATATTTGGATCAGGGAACTGTAAGCCAGCATTACTCAAAAATTAGCGGTCAATTCTAATTCTAGCGAATAGGAATTGACCGTTTTCTTTATACGAAAAAACCCCTTCCTTGACATAGTGGCAATTGGAGAGGGGTTTTTAGATAAATAATCGACTACTATTATTTATTGTAAGTACTAAGCATCCATTTCTACTGACAAAAGGACGCTTAGGATAATGGGTACTCCCTGAGAAAACCATATGTCTTGTTCAGGGGTATTAAAAGAGGTGCCGACTGCTCGGCACCCTGATACGTATCAAACGCAGCTCGACTGCTAGATTAAGCCTTGTCTAATACAAGTTGCCACTAATGCTGTAGTGTTGCGTGCTTGTGACTTCCTTAAAATATTTTTCAAATGGGTACGGACAGTGAATTCTGAAACAAACAAGGTAGAGGCAATATCTTTTGCGCGATTTCCATCAGCTAGCAGATTGATGATTTCAAATTCTCTCTTCGTAAAGTCGATAATGAGCTGTATGTGTTTCATCTGTAGTCGGTTTTAAGTGTGATATAAAGTGAGTCATATTCACACAAAACTTTCTAGCCGATTTACCTCACAATCAGAATTAGTGGTTTTCAGCTAGACGAATTTGATTTGGCAGAAAACAGCTAATTAGCTTTCTAGACCTAAATAACTAGATGAATTCAGTTATTATCTGATATCTTAATTGCTAATGACTCAAAGTCGTTGTAGCTTAAATACTGATCCAAAACACTATTATCATGACTGACACGAACAACATAGTTCCAATAGGAACCCCTTTGAAAAAGGTGAAGGATTTGCCCAAGAGCATCATCACACACATGCCATTTATTATGTTTCGTCCATTTCTAAAGGCGCATAATGGCAACGAGTATATCACTATGGATTTTCTTTATTTCTACAAGAACCTCAGGGTCACCAGCCCTTTTGTAGACGGCCAGTACTTTGACGAGCTGCCTGAAGGAAATGTATTGAAGTTCAATGCTGAGACATTTGATAAGAGCATAAAGAATATGGTAGTGAAAAACACTTACTATTTTAAAAAAGATCTTAAATCTAATACACTATTTTTTAGAATGCTCGCAAGCCAAGAAACGATAAACGCTTATAATAAAGCTAACCCTAAAAATCCGATCGGTGGTGGGGATTTCATTGATAGAGATACCGGCTTGCCTTCATTCTTTACGAACGATTGTGAGATTGGAATCCCACCTGTACCACCAACCTAGTAAACCTTGAAAACCTTAAAGACCAAATTACAATTGGCATCATTGCTACTTGTATTTGTTGTTAATTTGAGCTTAAGTCAGGCTATAAACCTTGATAGCCTAAAAACTGTCTTCGATGAGCGTCCGAATCCTGAAACAGGCATGCTACTGCTAAAGAGAGCATTGGCTTCAGATCCAGACTTATCAAAACAGTACTTAAGCAAAGTAAAAGCCCTATTAAAAACGCAAGATGAACTCTTGGACTATAGAGTTTTTAGAGGTGACCTCTATAATAAAAACTTAAAATATGATAGTGCCGTCAAGGTATATACTAAACTATTAGTTGATTTAAAGGAATCCGATAAGTTATCGCTATATGCAGATCTCAACGATAAGATTGGTATTATCTATGTTCAGCTGAGAGAACATCAGCAAGCCCTCAACTATATCAGCGAAGCCTTAGAAATAAGGGAGAAAAATAAACTTACATCTGAGCTTCCGAAGTCTTATTACTATTATGGCGCTGCTCAATTTAGACTTAGCAATCACCAAGAGGCGGCAAATAATTTTAAAAAAGGCATTTCAAGTGTAGATGTTGAAAATGATAACCAAAAGCCGCTATTAGCCAATACCTATTATATGCTTGCGAATAGCCTTAAGGAACTAAATTCTTATGACAGTGCTGTATATTATTTTGGTTTTGCAAAAGAGCTATATGATGAACTGGAGTTAGATCAATTAAAAATTGGTCTAAATACTGAAATTGCCCAGGTCTACATATTAAAACAGCAGTTTACAGAAGCCAAAAAAATTCTTGAAGACAATTTAAAGGACTTAAAAGCCTTTGATGATTGGGGAGCATACAATCGCATATACTCATTATTGACCGATGTCTATGCCGCAGAAGGCAACTATCGCAAAGCACTAGAGTACCAAAAACAAAAATTTGACACTGTTGTCTCTTTCCTTGTGAGTCAAAGGACAGAATCAGTCGCTCAAATCACAGAAGATTTTCGGACCGACAAACAACTCGATGAAGCAGAAGAGGAAGCTGTTTCAGCTACACAAAGAGCCCAAATGTTCGGGTTGATTATCGTTATACTAGCTATAGTTCTAATCATTAGCTATTTGCTTTTTACCCGAGCTATCCAAAAGAAACAACTAGAGAACCTCCAAGCCATGGTTATTGGTGAAGAAAATGAGCGGAAAAGAGTTGCCAAAGATCTACACGATGGCATTGGTGTTTTACTTACAGGAATTAAACTCCGGCTTAGTAGTTTCCAGGATAAAGTTTCTTCCCAAGACGATTTTAAAGGTTCACTAGATCAGATTGATAATGCTTGCACGGAAGTACGTCGAATTTCTCATAATATGGTACCAGCAAGTTTGACCAAACTTGGTTTACAAGAAGCGATTCTAGACTTACTAGACAATGTAAGCGCCTCCACTGATATTCTGATTGAGGAGACTTTCGATTATGAAGAGGGTGCATTAGACGAGTCAAAAGAAGTTCTTCTTTATCGCATAGTTCAAGAGTTAGTGAATAACAGTCTTAAGTATGCAAATCCAAAAAAACTTGAACTGTCCATTACCAAGGTGAAGGAAGATTATTTATTGAAGTACGCTGATAACGGTCAGGGTTTTGATAAAGCAAAAGTCAAACACGGCCTTGGACTCAAAAGCATTGCTTCTCGAGTAAACATTCTAAAGGGCAAACTTTCTTTTGAAAGCGACCCTAAGACGGGTACAGCATTTAATATTACAATTCCACAATATGGATAAGATTAAGGTGATGGTAGCGGATGACCATCAGGTCATTATTGATGGTATGGAAGCCATTATCAATAACACCGCTAATTTAGAATTTGTGGGTGGAGCACTTAATGGACGACAAGTAATAGAGGCCATTGAAAACCAAAAATTGGTTGATCTAATTCTTATGGATATTAATATGCCTGAAATGGACGGCTTGGAGTGTACGGCTTATCTAAACAAACACTACCCTGACATTAGAGTGATAGCATTGAGCATGCATGATAACCCTAGACTTGCTAAACGCATGATAAAAAATGGGGCTTTCGGCTTCTTACTTAAGAATTCCAGTAAGGAGAACATTCTTACTGCTATTTCCGAAGTTTCTATTGGCAAAAACTTCTTCGATCCTCAATTAATGTCGGCATTTTTTGATGCTGGAAATAAAAAAACCTCCAGCAGCTTCGGAAAGAAAGACTTATTGACGAAAAGAGAGTTAGAGATAATCCAGCTTATTTGTCAGGAAAAAACAACTGGAGAAATTGCGGACGAATTATCGATCAGCACGCATACTGTTGAAAGTCATCGAGCGAATATATTATTGAAACTTGAACTTAAAAACTCTGTCGGCTTGGCAAAATGGGCTATCCAAAACGAGGTTTACGAACTTTAGAAAATCGCGTCTACCTAAAATAAAAAAACCTCTCCGATGATTTCGAAGAGGCTTATTCTTTTATTATGACTTTATCAAACGCTAGACCAAGATTTTTGTCCAGCTTCGTAAGGAATACATCCTTCATATTTAACTGGAATAGGGTCATATCGCATAACGGTCTCTCCCACTAATTCTGAAGTGAAATAACTCCTGAAAGTCGCATCAACTACACTCGTTACAAAGTGCGCCTCTACAAATTCATCAGATTTCTCTCCGGGATCATTATAGGTTTCTCTGTAATTCTTCAGAATATCAGGTTGATCATTGTATCGCTTATAGTAAGCATTGATTACATCGGTCACTTGCTCGGTTGTGGCCTTGTTAAAAGACACTTCCCCGTTATCCTTAAAATTATCTACAAAAACAGCTAGTCCTCGCTTGAAATAGCTCGCTTCGTCAGCGGTGCTAAATATGCTGAAAGCTTCGTCCAAATGTGCTGGAACACCTGCTTCTATAGCACCTGGAGTGGTTGTTTTAGGTGCAATCCCTTCACAAATCTTCTCCATTTGTGCAGCCTCTTCTGGAGTAAAGAAAACTGGAATCCAATCTACTTTAGGTGTTGCGGTACAACTCTGCAATGACCCAAATAGTAAGCTGGAAGAAAACAGTGCGGCTGAACCGTACCCTATATTTTTAATCGCTTTTCTTCTTTCCATGATTTACAGTTTTCCTTTTTTCACTTGATCTGCTGCGTAATTAGCGGCTCTAGCACTGAAAGCCATATACCCCAAAGATGGGTTATGACAAGCTGCTGAAGTCATAAACGCTCCATCTGTTACAAATACGTTCTTACAGGCATGCACCTGATTCCACTTATTCAAAACCGAAGTTTTTGGATCGCGACCCATTCTGGCCGTTCCCATTTCGTGAATACCAAGTCCCATATGTGGACCATTGTCATAAGTACCAACATTCTTAAAGCCTGCCGCTTCTAGCATTTCAGCACCCGCTGCGGCCATATCTTTCCGCATTTCATACTCATTTTCATGGAAGTTACCAGCGTCAAATCTGACTTGAGGTAAGCCCCAAGCATCTAGATTATCGTAGTCTAACATCATGTAGTTTTTATGCTGAGGAAGCACCTCACCAAAACCACCGAAGCCCATTGTCCAGCTACCAGGTTCCATAAGCATATCCTTAATATTACCACCAACTCGAGTATTGCGCATTTCAGCGATACTTCTGCCCCAGCCATCACGACCGGCACCACCCTGATAGCCATAACCTCTAATGAAATTCTTCATATTTGAACTTCCACCAAGGTTTCTGAATCTAGGAATATAAATACCATTGGCTCGTCTGCCCTTAAAATATTTATCCTCGTATCCTTCTACAGTAGAATAAGCACCAACACCTAAATGATGGTCCATGATATTGTGACCTAATTCGCCACTGTCATTTCCTAAACCATTCGGGAAACGAGCACTTTTCGACTGCATTAAAATACTTGCAGAGGCAATTGCAGAAGCACATAAGAAAATGACTTTTGCATAATACTCGGTAGACTCTTTTGTATTCTGGTCTATGGCTCTTACACCAGTGGCCTTACCGGTGCTATCGTCATATATCACTTCATGAACAATAGCGTCGGTTTGGATTTCTAGGTTACCACTTTGAACACCTGCTGGAAGTGTAGAGGACAAGCTAGAGAAATAACCTCCATAAGGACAGCCTCTCATACACCTGTTTCTCATCAAGCATTGGCTTCTTCCACCTGGGTTTTTGTGATCAGGTTGTGCATTTGCTAAAGGTTCTGTTAAGTGAGCAGTTCTACCGATGGTTACCCACCGATTATTCCATTTGCTTTCTACAGCCTTTTTGAAATCCTTTTCCACACAATTCATTTCCATTGGTGGCAGGAATTTACCATCAGGTAATTGCTTAAATCCTCTGTTTTCACCACTTACGCCTATATAGCGTTCTACGTAGTCGTACCAAGGTTTAATGTCTTTGTATCTCACAGGCCAGTCTACCCCAAAACCGTCTTCACGATTTGCATTGAAGTCTATATCACTGAGCCTATAGCTTTGACGACCCCATGTAATTGATCTCCCCCCTAAATGATAACCTCGCATCCAGTCGAAACGGGTATCTTCTTGGTAGGGGTGTTCACTATCTTTTACAAAGAAGTGCCTATGGGCCACATTAGTGGTATAACCCGTTCTATTTTGTTTAGGGTAGTCTTTTTCTATTACTTCTTTTTTGGTTCTTCCTCGGTTTGGAAGATCCCAAGTGTCCATAGTAGCCGTATGGTAGTCTTTAATGTGCTCGATTTTTCGACCACGTTCGAGTACCAGTGTTTTTAAGCCATTTTCACTAAGTTCCTTAGCTGCCCAGCCTCCACTGATCCCCGAACCTACCACAATTGCATCATAGATTCTCTCCTGTTTTGCTTTAAGGTTTAAATTCATTGAGAATAGTATTGAATAAAAAGTTGTACAATCTTATCCAGCGCGTATTTTGGATAGATTAGAAATATAAGCAGAAAGCTTTAAAAATAACAGTGCGGTTTGACCGCTGGGCGGGATGCTTTAGGGTAGGTCAATAAAAAAGCCTCGGGGTTAGCGAGGCTTAAGTTTCTTAATATTCATCTTCATTAAAGAAGAAGTCGTCCTTAGTCGGATAATCCGGCCAAATTTCTTCTATACTTTCATATGGCTGTCCATCATCTTCGAGTTCTTGAAGGTTTTCAACAACCTCTAAAGGAGCTCCTGATCGAATGGAGAAATCAATCAACTCATCCTTAGTAGCCGGCCATGGGGCATCTTCTAAGTATGATGCTAGTTCTAGTGTCCAGTACATATATCTTCCTGTTTCTTTGGCGTGCAAAAGAATAGAATAAATTTCTAAAATTCAAATGCTTAAATGCAAATATTTAATCACTGTTATTTGAATTACAAAAAGCTTATCCTCAACTCTTTATTACCTGTTTTTTTAATTCTTGTAAGATACCTTTCTTCACTTCTACCTTCCTTTTTTGCTGACTCAACTTCTTGTCCAACAGTCCATCGAGCCCTTTAGCCATGCTAAATTTCCCGAGGTTTTCTTCGAAAGTTCGAAGTTCACTGATATCTCGATCCATCAATCCTCTCAACAACCGAATCCGAAGCTTTTTTAGTTCATCTTCTGAGCTATCTTTTTTCGACTTCTTTTTAACCAGTGAATTCAAAAACTGTTTTTCAGAAATTGAATCCGTTAAGAAGAGAAATTTTTCATAAAGTTCATTACTCACCTTTTTATCTACAGGACCAATAGCTTTCCACGCTTTTTGAACTTGTGATAATTGAAAGTTTGGCGCTATTTCCTGATTAGCCACAGTGAGTTGCTCAATAATTTCTTGCTTCGCCTTTAGGTTATCTTTTGTACTCGCCTTCTTTTTAGTTTTTTCGATTTTTCTAGCCTTGTTCAATGCTGCTTTGATGACAACTTGAAACTCTTGCCAATAGACATTGTGCTTGGCAGGTTTAATTCTTGGTAGTGCTTTCCACTCTTCAGTATGTGTTCGAATGGCAGCTTTTAATTCACTAATGGCATCAATTTCTTTCAGCGCTTCTGCTTTTTTGATAAAGGCCTTGTAGTCTTCTTCTTTTTCAGCCATCATCTTATCCAAATCGGCGTAAAATGCTGCCCGACTATCGTAAAAGAACTTGATTAACTCATTGTAAGCACCCTCAATGGCTTCCTTCTGCTCTTCCGCTACTGCACCGGTTTTAGTCCATTTAGACTGAATTTCTTTGACCGCGAGTGAAGCTGTTTTCCATTCACTACTTTTTGCGACTGTCTTTAACTCTTCTAAAAGCGCCGTTTTTATTTGAAGGTTTTTGTGGCGATTAGCTTCCACATAAGCGTTGAGTTCGGTCTCAAGTGACCCCAATTGACTATAAAGCTTCTCAAAATCTCCAATGGCATCGAATTGATGTAAGGTTTCCTTTAAGTGAAGAACCTTCATTAAGAAAGAGCCTTTATTGGTATTGGATTCAATTTTCTCGCTAACGGTGTTCACCTGTTTCTCAGCCAAATCAAATCGATTTTCATAAAAGGTTATGCTTTCTTCTTCAGTACCCTTTACATCACCGATCGCTAAATCAGGGTATTCCAAGAAACCTTTCCTAAAAACTTTACCCTCTTTAATGTAGCCGTAGCTTGTCTTTTCCAAAGCTGTCATTTTTCAATTCGCGCACGAAAATAGCTAATTCAATTTATTGCGCTGAATTCAATGATATTTTTTAGCATATTTGACTCAAAATCAGCCAAAATGAGTGATAACAAGATAATTTTTTCAATGGCGGGGGTTAGTAAAATCTACCCTCCTAAGAAGCAAGTCCTAAAAAACATTTACCTATCCTTTTTCTATGGTGCCAAAATTGGCGTACTCGGTTTAAATGGATCTGGTAAATCTTCATTATTGAGAATTATTGCTGGCGTCGATAAGGATTATCAAGGTGAAGTAGTTTTCTCTCCAGGCTATTCGGTTGGAATGCTGGAGCAAGAACCTGATTTAGATCTTAATAAAACGGTAAAGGAAGTTGTAGAAGAGGGAGCTCAGGAAACAGTGGATCTTTTGAAAGAATTTGAAGAGATCAACCTGAAATTTGCCGATCCTGCTGTTCTTGCTGATCCTGATGCCATGGAAAAACTGATCGAAGATCAAGGAAAGGTTCAAGAGAAACTAGACCAAGTAAGTGCTTGGGACCTAGACTCAAGGCTTGAACGTGCTATGGACGCGCTTCGCACGCCTCCGGCTGATGCCCCAATCAAGAATTTATCGGGTGGTGAAAAAAGAAGAGTAGCGCTTTGCCGATTACTGATCCAAGAACCAGATGTGCTTTTACTAGATGAACCTACTAACCACTTAGACGCAGAATCGGTACACTGGTTAGAACAACATCTAAGACAATATAAAGGAACCGTAATTGCCGTAACTCACGATAGATATTTCCTTGATAATGTGGCTGGTTGGATTCTCGAACTCGATCGTGGTGAGGGTATACCTTGGGAAGGAAATTATTCTTCATGGCTAGATCAAAAACAGAAGAGATTGGCCGATGAAGAAAAGACTGAATCCAAAAGACAAAAGACATTACAAAGGGAGTTGGAATGGGTGCGTATGTCGCCAAAAGGAAGACAAGCGAAATCTAAAGCGCGTTTAGGAGCTTACGACAAATTAGTCGGTCAGGAGGCGATGGAGCGAGAACAAAAGCTAGAGCTCTACATTCCTGCTGGGCCAAGACTTGGAAACAAAGTGATTGAGGCCAAAGGAGTTTCAAAAGCCTTCGGTGATAAGCTACTTTATGAAAACCTTGAGTTTTCGTTACCTCAAGGAGGTATTGTAGGTATCATCGGTCCGAATGGGGCAGGAAAAACCACGTTGTTCAACTTAATTACTGGAAAAGAAACTCCTGATTCAGGTGACTTTGAGGTCGGTTCTACTGTTGATATCGCCTATGTAGATCAAGGGCATACACAGCTTGACCCAAATAAAACAGTCTGGGAAGTAGTCTCTGAAGGAAACGAGTTGATTAACCTTGGTGGCAAAGAAATGAATTCCAGAGCCTATGTTAGCCGTTTCAACTTTAATGGTAATGACCAAAATAAAAAAGTTAGTGAGCTTTCTGGTGGTATGCGAAACAGAGTACACTTAGCGCTAACGCTAAAACAAGGTGCCAACTTACTCTTGTTAGATGAACCAACGAACGACTTAGATGTTAATACCTTAAGGGCCTTAGAAGAGGGTATAGAAAACTTTGGGGGGTGTGCTGTGATTATTTCTCACGACAGATGGTTCCTCGATAGAGTTTGTACTCATATTTTAGCTTTCGAAGGTGATTCGCAGGTTTACTGGTTCGAAGGTACTTACACGGAATACGAAGAGAATAGAAAAAAACGGCTTGGTGATGTCGATCCGACAAGGATTCGATACAAGAAGCTCGGTTGATAAACTGTTTCTTTTTAGTTAAATTTAGTTTGAAGGGGGATAAGGATAGACTATGAAAAGGATAAAAATAGTACTCGCATTATTGTTGGGCATAAGTCTTTCATCGTATGGCCAAACAATTAGTGGAAGCGAAATTTCAGGAACAGGTGGCGGTGATTTAAGAATCGGTGTCAACGGACGAGTTTCTGTTAGATCTAGACTCCCAGAAGCCAAGTCGATCATTGACTACTCACCCTATGTTTATGATCAAGGTCGAAAAGCAACTGTATTCTTGTTGAAGGGAGATACAGTCACTGGCAACTATCGATACAATATGGAGACTGAGTCTTTAGAAGATGCTCAGTCAGATAAAATCCTACCTTGGAATATCGTAAAATCATTCAATTTTGATGCTCAGGGTGATTTAGAGGCCGTGAGTTTCACTAACATAAAGCTTGTTTGGCCTGAAAGTGAGTACGGGGGCTTTATACAAGACGTGAGCTCTTCGCCATTTGTGAAGGTTAAACACTACTTGGAGTTTGTACCTAGTAATTATGATCCAACAACTGAAATAGGATCCATGAATGACGAAATCAAGACATTCACGACCAAATATTTAAAGTTGAATAACAAATGGATAGTATTGCCGACAACCAAAACTGCCTTTTACAATATATTCGGTAGCTATTCTGATCGTTTGCGGAAATATGCCCGCAAAAACAAGTTGAAAGTTAAGAACCCTGAAGATGTAGGAGAAATGGTTTCTTGGGTCGCTAAAAATAAAAATTAATTTCTTGCTTCAAGTCTGGATGAAGACTTAAGGCCACCGGACAGTTTCTTCCAATTTCCTTAAGCCATTCTCTTTGTTCGTTGTCTATCGGACAATTATCCCAATGAAATTCAACCTGTAGTGTAGAAATTCTTCTTGGATTAGCAGACATAACCTTAGTCGTTTCTAAATGCAAACCAGTCATATCTATTCCCTTCTTTTCACCAGCAATCGCCATTACGGTCATCATACAACTGCCCAGGGCTGCTGCAACGGTGTCAGTAGGAGAAAAAGTCTCCCCTTTCCCATTATTATCAACTGGAGCATCGGTAAGGAATTGATTACCAGATTTTACGTGAATAGCAGAAGTACGCAGGCCTCCTTCATATTTAGATTTGATTGTAGCCATAAACTAAGCAGGATTATTTTTCGTTAATTTAGAGACCATATTAATACCGTCAAAACTGTATGACTTCAATTACAAAAAGCTTATTCTTAGTCTTGTTCCTCTTAGTTTCCTTAAACGTTGCTGCACAGCAAGTTGGGCAAACTGTGGATGAAGAATACACTGTTGAAAATGTATTTGGTATTAATAAGGGCACCAACGGAGGGCTTATAAGTGGCTTTTACTATCGGCAGTCAAAGTTCTTAAATGATGGCAACCTAGTGAACTATGGTATCGAACTAGTTAACATAAAACACCCAAGAGAAACAAAAGAGACGACCATAACTGGAAGTTCTTACGTCTTTGGAAAATCGAACTACCTACTCGCGTTGAGGCCGACCTACGGTAGAGAAAAAATATTATTTAAAAAAGCCCCACAACAAGGCGCAAGAATCACAGCCATGGTAGCAGCGGGCCCGTCAATCGGTATAGAAGTTCCTTACTTTTTAGAATTCAACGGTAATAGAAAAGAACAATATGACCCCGCTGATCCTAGTCACGCTAGAAATTTCATAATCGGTACAGCAGGTCCTTTTAGAGGGCTCGGAAGATCAAAATTCGTTCTAGGAGGGCATGCCAAGGCTTCACTAACTTTTGAAACGAATTCGAGCAAAAAGAAAGTTTTCGGAGTAGAGGTTGGAATGTCACTAGATGTTTACACCAGAAAGATCAATATAATCCCAGAGTCTGAAAATAACAGCAGTTTTGCTGCCGCCTTCTTAGCTGTATACTTCGGAAGAAGAAGATAAGTATCAACACGATTTTTTTGGAACCTTTGCCTTACCTTTGTGTTTCTATAGCATAGGAGAAAGATATGATAGAACTACCTGTCGTTTCGAAGGAAACAGTTGAGAGAAGACGTAAAAAACCAGACTGGCTTAGGGTAAAACTGCCAATTGGACCGGAATACGCAAAAGTTCGCAAGCTTGTCGACAATTATAAACTTCACACAATATGTGAGAGTGGCAATTGTCCAAATATGGGTGAGTGCTGGGGTGCTGGAACCGCTACGTTTATGATTTTAGGTAATGTTTGCACAAGGTCATGTTCTTTTTGCGCTGTAGCCACTGGAAGGCCACCAGAGTATGACGCTGAAGAACCAAAACGTGTTGCTGAAGCTATTAAACTCATGGGAGTAAAACACGCGGTGATCACATCAGTCAATAGAGATGAATTAAAAGATAGAGGTGCTGAAATTTGGTATCAAACGGTGGTACAGACTAAAGAACTTAGTCCAGAAACTACTATTGAAACATTGATCCCAGATGTAAAAGGAAATTGGGAGGCACTTTATAGAATGATTGATGCTGGGCAAGAAGTAGTTTCTCACAATATGGAAACTGTAAAAGACCTCTATCGCAGAGTACGACCCCAAGCAAAATATGATCGTAGTTTAGAAGAGCTTCATAGAATCAAGGAATATGGTAAAAGATCTAAATCTGGCGCCATGCTGGGTTTAGGGGAAACTGACGAGCAAGTTTTCAAACTTATGGATGACTTGGCCGAAGTTAAATTAGATATCTTAACCCTTGGACAATATTTACAGCCTACAAAAATGCACCATGAAGTGATCGACTACGTGCATCCTGATAAATTCGAATTCTTTAAGGAAGAAGGATTAAAAAGAGGTATTAAATATGTTGAATCTGGACCACTAGTCAGATCTTCTTACCACGCAGAAAGACACGTTCACGTTTAAGAAGCATAAAAAGACTATGCAACCACTGTTCTATTGAGCAGTGGTTTTTTTGGATTCTTTTGTAATACATCATAATATGATGTATTATTGTTCTATGTATTCAAGAGAATTATTAAAAGGGATCTTAAAACCCATCATTTTAAAACTACTTTCTGAGCATGATAAAATGTATGGCTACGAGATTGTACAACATGTGAAAGTCCGAACAGAAGGTAAAGTGCTGATAAAAGAAGGTTCGCTCTACCCTACACTTCACAGCTTGACACAAGAAGGATATTTATCAACGACCTCTGTACTCATCGGTAACAGAACGAGAAAGTATTATAGCCTTACAAAAAAGGGTAATGGTTTGTTAAGCACATCCGTCGCAGAGGTTTTGGACTTTCGGACAACGCTTGGTTTACTCTTTGGAAACGATAAACCTGCTTTATCATGATCGAGAACCACCAAACTAATGAAATTCGATCATTCATGATTGAACAGCACTTCAGCGATCAAGCCTTATTGGATGACCTAGTAGACCATATTTCTAGTGAAGTTGAAGTTTTGATGGAAACCCAGTGTTTAACATTCAATCAAGCATTAGAAATCGCTAAAGGCAAAATACTACCAGAAGACCCTCTGCAAATTGAAAACGATTTAAAAATTTTAACCACGCAAACTCCATATATCATGATTAAGAAAACAGCTTATATTGGTGGATACCTAAGTGCTTTTTTGTTCAGCCTAGCTATCCTATTCACCATACTTTCATTTCAAAATGAATCATTAGTCGATAGCCGACGAGAAAGTATGACAGAACAGTATCTCACCGTAAACTTAGGCAAGGATTTAAGTAAGGAGGAAACAAATGGTTTCTATGAAAATTATTATAGCCAGACTTCACAATTGAAACTAAAGGCAATTAGCCAAAGCTCTACCAGTCAGATGCTCTTAATCATTTCAATACTCCTATTCGGCTTGACCTACTTACCATACCGATTCTACCAAGGTTACAAGAGAAGCGAACTGCGGTACAGCTAATCCATAAAACACAAAACAAAAAAACCCAAGGTTTTCACACCTTGGGCTTTTGGTTTCTAATAGCTTTTGTTATGCCATAGCCTCTTCCTCGGCATAATCCGAAACAGGAATACAACTACACATTAAGTTTCTGTCCCCATAAGCCGAATCTATTCGACCAACTGTCGGCCAGAATTTAGATTGTCTAACGTAAGGTGCTGGGTAAACCGCTTTTTCTCTTCCGTATGGCTTATCCCAATTTTCTGAGAGTGCCAGACCAGCAGTATGCGGTGCATTTGTCAATACGTTGTTACCAACCTCAGCTTCTCCATTCGCAATTTCTGCTATTTCAGCTCGAATGCTAAGCATCGCATCGCAGAAACGATCTAATTCAGCTTGGGACTCAGATTCTGTCGGTTCAATCATTACTGTGCCCGCTACCGGGAAAGAAACGGTCGGTGCGTGGAAGCCGTAATCCATCAATCGCTTAGCGATATCTTCCACCTCAATACCAACAGATTTAAATTCTCGGCAGTCGACAATCATTTCATGGGCACATCTTCCATTTGTTCCTGTATAAAGAATTGGAAATTCTTGTTCTAGTTTTGCTTTAATGTAGTTGGCATTTAGAATGGCAATTTTTGTAGCATTGGTCAGCCCTTCAGCTCCCATCATAGCTATATAGGCATAAGAGATTGTCAGGATACTCGCGCTACCCCAGGCTGCTCCTGAAATGGCTGTGATTGCCTGCTCACCCCCAGCTTTCACGACAGGGCTACCGGGTAAAAATGGTGCTAAATGTGCTCCTACTCCGATTGGACCCATGCCAGGGCCTCCTCCACCGTGAGGAATACAGAAGGTTTTGTGAAGGTTTAAGTGACAAACATCGGCCCCTATCAAACCAGGGCTAGTTAATCCCACTTGTGCGTTCATATTGGCTCCATCCATATAGACCTGACCACCATGCTGATGGATCAGATCGCAGATATCTTTGATTCCCTCTTCGAATACACCATGTGTCGAAGGGTAAGTAACCATTAAGGCTGCTAAATTCTCGCTATGCGACTCGGCTTTATCTTTTAAATCATTAAGATCAATATTACCTTTTTCATCACACTTGACGAGTACAACTTTCATTCCTGCCATCACCGCAGAAGCTGGATTTGTACCGTGTGCAGAAGTAGGGATAATCGCTACATCTCTATGATGATCTCCGCGACTTTGATGATATGCTCTAATTACCATCAAACCAGCGTACTCTCCTTGTGCTCCTGAGTTTGGTTGTAAGGAAACATCTGCGAACCCAGTTATTTCAGATAGCCAGGTGACTAACTCCTTGAACATTTGCTGATAACCTTGGGTTTGATCCGCTGGCGCAAATGGGTGAATATTACCGAACTCTGGCCAGGTAACGGGTACCATTTCGGCTGTGGCGTTCAATTTCATAGTACATGAACCCAGAGAGATCATTGAGTGTACCAGCGATAAATCTTTGTTTTCTAACCGCTTGATGTAGCGTAGCATTTCATGCTCCGAGTGATATTGATTGAAAACCGGATGCGTTAAAAAGTCACTTGTTCTTTTTAAGGTTTCAGGAAAATCAATTGCTACTTCCGTCGCTAATGCTGCTAAATTCCCGCTTTTGGACTTTCCAGTAGCCTCCGAAAAGATGTCTAGTATGACTTCAAGGTCATTCAAATTAGTAGTTTCATCTACCGAAATACCAACATTTCCATTATCGAAATATCTGAAATTGACTTCTTTTGATTCTGCAATTCTCCTTAGCTCGTCAGCTGCATCTGTCTTGACTTGTATAGTATCGAAGAAAACGTCGTTTAACTGCTCAATGCCCATTTCGGTCAACGCATTAGCTAGTAATTTGGCGGATGCATGTATTTTTTGCGCAATTGCCGTCAATCCTTTTGGCCCATGATAAACCCCGTACATTCCGGCCATGACACCTAATAGTACTTGAGCAGTACAAATGTTCGATGTCGCTTTTTCTCTTCTAATGTGTTGCTCACGTGTCTGGAGCGCCATTCGGTATGCTTTATTTCCATGGCTGTCTACCGAAACACCGATGATTCTACCAGGGATTTGTCTTTTGTAAGCTTCTAAAGTGGCAAAATAAGCAGCGTGTGGTCCACCAAAGCCCATTGGAACGCCAAAGCGCTGGGTTGTACCAACTACTGCATCTGCTCCCATTTCACCTGGAGGGGTTAGTAGTGTAAGAGACATTAAATCGGCAGCAGCTACTACAAATACATTTTGCTCTTTTGCCGACGCAGTGAATGCCGTAAAGTCTTTGACATTTCCATCGCCTCCTGGATATTGATATAAAACTCCATATAAATTCGGGTCTGTAAGGTCAACTTTATTGATATCCCCTATCTCCAATTCGATCCCTACTGGAATAGCTCTAGTTTTAAGTACATCGAGGGTTTGTGGGAAAGTATTTTGGTCAACAAAAAACTTGTTAGCCTTCTTCTTATCCTTCTTTCTTAGGCCTGCGAACATGGTCATGGCCTCCGCCGCTGCAGTTGACTCATCCAAAAGTGATGCATTAGCGATCGGCATACCCGTCAAGTCGATTACCAATGTTTGGAAGTTGATTAGTGCCTCGAGTCTTCCTTGAGCAATCTCGGCTTGGTAAGGCGTATAAGCAGTGTACCACCCAGGATTTTCTAAAATATTTCTTTGAATAACACCTGGTACAACTGTACCATAGTAGCCCATTCCTATGTATGATTTAAACAGCTTATTCTTGGAAGCCGTTTGTTTTAAATCATTCAAAAATTGGAATTCTGATTTAGCAGCAGGCAGGTTCATTTCGCCTTGCATTCTAATATTTGCAGGAACCGTTTCGCTGATTAAAGTATCTAAACTATCGGCACCGATAACCTTGAGCATAGAATCTATTTCTGACGCTTGAGGGCTATTATGACGATCCTCAAATTTAGGGGCTTGTGTTATATCGATTTTTGTCATTTTCGAATTTCCTTGATTGTTATTTCCTCTTCCAAAAGTTGCACAAATGTAAGTTACAAAGGGTTGATTTCCTTACATATCCACTCAAAAAAGCCGTCCGTCCGAATAAGATTTTGGCTGACTTTTAAAATATTGTTTAGCTTTAAGCACTTAAAAAACTGTGATAACAAATTGTTTATAAAATGAGGAAATTAAAGGTATCCTTTTTGGGACTAATGGCTCTCGGTTTTAGCGTGGCTGCGCAGGACGCATCTGTCAAATACGCTAGTACCATTACGCCAGAGCAAATGAGAGAAAAACTAACCGTTTTGGCTTCTGATGAGTTTGGCGGTAGAGAAACTGGAACTGAAGGACAAAAGAAAGCTTCTGCGTTCTTGGAAAACTTCTACAAAGAGATCGGCCTACAAGGCCCTGCTGACGGTACTTATCGTCAAAAATTCAGTATGTACCAGTCCGATTGGTCTGATGTTTACATCAAAGGTAAAGGCGGAAAGAAAAAGAACGGTGTTGACTTTATTTTCGCTGGAAGTGCCAATATGGCCAAGGAAATGAAGTTGCCAACTATGTTTATTGGTAATGGATCGGACATCGATAATATGGATGTTGAAGGCAAAGGTGTGATGATTACTGGGGCATCAAGAGAGACGCTCGGTAAGCTCAGAGATTCAGGTGCCAAAGCAATTTTTATAATGAGTGGAAATGATGAGCAGTTCATGCAAACCATGCCACGTCAGGCTAGATTTAGACTTAAAAGTAGATTAAGGTTTAATAAGGAGCTCAACGGAAACGAGAGTGTTATTTTTTACATCACTAAGAAGATGGGTTCAGAATTACTGAATACTTCTGTTGAAAAACTTGATGCTAACATGGATTCTCCTGCTAGCATTAAAGCAAGGACGGTTCGCTTTCAGGTAAAAGAAAAAGTCGTTGAACTAGAAACTGAAAACATGGTGGCCTTCCTAGAGGGGACTGATCTAAAAGACGAAGTTCTTGTTATTTCTTCTCACTATGACCACATTGGTCAGAACGAAGATGGATCAGTCATCAACAATGGTGCTGACGATGATGGTTCTGGTACTACTGGTGTAATGGAAATCGCTGAAGCATTTGCTCAAGCAGCCAAAGAGGGAAATAGACCAAGAAGAAGTATTCTTTTCTTAAATGTAACTGGTGAGGAAAAAGGTCTATTAGGATCTGCTTACTATGCCGACAATCCACTTTTCCCTATCGAAAAGACAGTGAACAATCTTAATATTGACATGATCGGTAGAGTTGATCCTGATCACGAAAATGATAGAGACTATGTCTACGCGATCGGTTCTGAAAAATTATCAAGCCATTTGAAAATCATTTCTGAGTACGCAAATATCACGTATACTGGCTTGAACTTGGATTATCGTTACGATGACCCTAATGACACTAACCGTTTTTACTATAGATCTGATCACTACAACTTCGCTAAGAAAGGCATTCCGATCATTTTCTATTTTAATGGTGTACATGCTGATTATCACAGGCCTACGGATACTGTAGATAAAATTGAGTTTGATGTCATGGCAAAAAGAGCCCAACTCGTATTCCATACTGCTTGGATTTTGGCCAATAGAAATGACAGAACTCCTATTGACAGAACTGACGACATGGAGTACAATAGATAATAGAATCTATTTACGTTTGTGATTAACACGATTTTGAGGCTACTTTAGAGTAGCCTCTTTTTTTACGCTTATGGATAAGAATCTGCATATTCTAAACGGTGATAGCACCTTAAATATCTTCAAAGACTCAGGTATTGAAGGAGATACTTTTGTCTGGAAAGAGGTGCTGAGTAATGGACCTGTTGACTCCGATTTTAATAGCGAAAAGTTCTGGGTACAGCGTGATGCATTCATGTCAAATGAGTTTGACATTTCGACTGGTATGTATGACAAAGAAGTTAGACGGCCTTTTGAAAACTTAACAGAATCGCTCAATCAGTATACTGAGATCACTCTATGGTTTGAATATGACTTATTCTGCCAAATCAATATGATAGCTTTGATCCATTGGTTAGGAAAGACTTCTTTTCAGGGCACTGCTTCGCTAGTTTGTGTTGGCGACATTGACGACTCAGGAAAGCTTTATGCCCTTGGGGAAATATCGCCAGAAACATATAAAACAGTCTTTGAAAATCGATTAAAACTTGGCTCAAGAGAATTTGACTATGCTACTGATGTCTACGAAGTCTATACCTCAGATTCTCCAGACGACTTGTATAACTATATCTTGATGCCGTTTGGCGAATTTCCTTATTTGCCCAATGCGCTAGAAAGTCACTTTAGAAGGTTCCCATCTTTACAAACTGGACTCACCGAAATTGAGGAACAGTTCATCATTTTTATCCAAGCTGGAGAATCCGATAAAATGAAACTAATCGGTAAAATGTTGCGGTGGCAAACCCATCAGGGTTTTGGAGATTTACAATACATCAACATCTTGAATAGGATGGCGCCTATCTTCAAAGATTTCGATAAACTTGAATTACCTACCCAAATCGATTCTCAACTAATCTCACGAAACTATTTTCTAGGTGGAGCAGATATATCGGCTTGGCGTTGGGATAAAAATGAAGAAACGCTGATCCTAGCAGAATCAGCGTCATAATTTTTTCAATGGTCCTTCAGGTCATTTACTGGTAGAAAGTCTTACTCTACCATCCTCAATTCGAATCTCTACTCTCGCTTCTCCACCTTTCAATTCAAATCTTGAACGTCTTTCTGATTCCTGAACAGTATCATAAGCCGATGAAGCAGATATTCTCCCATCATCTTTAGAAACATTAAACTCACCGCCACCACCAAGCACTACAAAGTCTACATTAGCATCGTCAGCAACTAACTCATAATCTCCTCTATCTGAAAGAGAAGTTTCTACCGAAACACTTCCATCTTCTGCATCCAGTTCCATACGGTCGAAACTACCGTTTCTAATATCAATATCGCCGTCATCGATTTTTACATAAATAGCGCCTTTACCGCCATCCATTTTTAGGTCGCCATCTTCTATCTCGATATCAAAATCATCACCCGTACAGTCCAATAAATCAATATCTCCATCATCTGTTTTAATCGAGATATCTCCATTAACGCTGCGAATGACGTAATCATCGTCATCACCTTTGATTCTAAGTGAACCAGTCATTGGCATTTCAATTTCTATCTCATAATCAATCCTTCTTGAACCAATCTGAAAAGTCACTCCTCCTCTACCCGTTCGCTCATTAATATATAGATCGCCGCCGCGCTCTTCAACTTCCATATCAAAATTTGATTTTCTTGACCGAATCCCTCTAACGGTTTCTTTCCTTTGGACATCTAGGTGTACATCCGATCGATCGGACCCAGTGATTTTTATATTGGCATCGGAGGTATTTAAATGCACAGTTCCATCAGCAGCGAGCTTATAATAGCGATCTAAATTGAATTCAGAATTCTCTTGGGCTGACATTTGCGTCAACCCTAAACTGATTATGAGTAAACTTGTAAATAGTGCCTTGATCTTCATAAGTATTTGTTGTTTAAAAATTTTTGACAACACCAAGATATGAATTCCTTAGGTTTTTGACCAACTGATCGATTAACGCCTTTTTCTTTTAGACTTACCTCTTTTATCTCCCGACCACCTATGACTCTTATCAGTTTTACCAAAACTCTTTTTCTTCTCATGAAAAGCGCCTTTGAAATTAGGGTCGGCTTTCTTTCGAATATTATCTAGTGTTTTATTAATCTCTTGTTGTTCAGCAAAAGGTGTTTTTTCAATGGTTACCTCGGCAGGAATCTTTGTTCGTGGGATTTCTTCATTGATCAATGCCTCAATTTTTGGTACATGGTGCATTTCTAATTCATTGGCAAACGTAATGGCAACGCCTTCTTGCTCAGCCCGACCAGTTCGCCCAATTCTGTGCACATAATCCTCATAAACCACCGGTAAATCGAAATTGATGACATGACTTACCATGGAAACATCCATTCCTCTTGCCGTAACATCGGTGGAAACTAAAACGCGAACATGTCCTTCCTTGAACTCATCCATCGCATTGATTCTAGAGTTTTGACCTTTATTGGCATGAATCACCCTGATAAGACCAAAAGATTTTCTCTCTAAAAAGTGTGCGATATTGTCTGCTACTGTCTTAGTCTTTACGAAAACTATGACTCGCTCAAATTTATCATCGCCCAAGAAATGACTTAATAGATTAAGCTTAGTCTTAAAATTTGGTACCTCATATAGGAACTGATCTATCGTTTGAGCAACAGTCGCTTGCGGTGCCACTTCTATACGCTCTGGATATTCTAGAAACTCTTCTGTCAGCCGAACCACTTTATCGTGCATGGTTGCTGAAAAGAGCATGTTTTGGCGTTTTGTTGGAATAAGTTCAAGGATATTCCTGATTTGAGGCATAAACCCCATATCCATCATTTTATCCGCTTCATCAAGAATCAATGTCTTAATTCCTCGTGGATATATACCTCCTTTTTTATAGAGATCTAAAAAACGACCTGGTGTACTGATCAAAATATCAGCGCCTTTTTCCAATGCTTCAAGTTGTTGCTTGGGGCCTAAACCTCCGTATAAAGTGACAATTCTCAGGTCCGTATACTTAGCTAGGGCCGTAAAATGATTGGAGATTTGAATGACTAATTCTCGTGTAGGTGCAAGAATTAATGCGCGCGGATGATCACCCTGTGCATATTTTACCTTCATAATCAGCGGAGTAGCAAATGCTAAAGTTTTACCCGTACCTGTTTGAGCAATGCCAAGAAGATCATGTCCTGCTAACGCGATCGGGATAGCTTTCTGCTGAATTTCTGTCGGCTTTGTAAAACCAAGCTCACCGATCGCATTCAAAATTTGCCGATTTAATCGAAGTTCCTCAAAATTTTGAATTTCTACTGCCATTTTTGTTGGATTCGTGCTTGCTTTACGGCGCAATTACGTGAAACACTCTGCAAAATAAAATCATTATGTCCTCCATCCTGATACTTAACGGAACACTCGTCAATGAGAATCAAGTTTTTGAAGCTGATATTTACATCGAAAACGACCTAATACATACCATTGGCAAAGATTTACAGCACAAACAGGCTGATCAAGTCATAGACGCAAGTGGTAAAGTAATTATACCAGGTTTGATTGATGATCAAGTTCATTTCAGACAGCCAGGGCTTACTCATAAAGCAGAAATTTACACCGAGTCTAGAGCGGCGGTTGCAGGTGGGATTACCTCCTTTATGGAAATGCCCAATACTGTTCCGAACACCCTAACTCAGGAACTGCTCCAAGATAAATATGACATTGCTGCCCAAAGTAGTATTGCTAATTATAGCTTCTTTATGGGTGCATCTAATGACAACTTGGATGAGGTTCTAAAAACTGACCCAAAAAGTGTTTGTGGTGTTAAGGTGTTCATGGGTTCTTCAACAGGAAATATGTTGGTAGATAACCAAAAGACGCTTGAAGGCATTTTTGCTAATTCACCTACCCTGATCGCCACGCATTGTGAATCTGAGGAAGTTATTCAAAGGAACATTCAAAAAGCAAAAGAGCAGTACGGAGAAGATGTACCAATTGCAATGCACCCGATCATTCGTGACGAGGAAGCTTGTTATGCTTCTTCTTCTTTCGCAGTTGATTTAGCTAGAAAGAACGGTGCTAGACTTCACATTCTTCACATTTCGACTGCGAAAGAATTAGCACTTTTCGATAATCATATTCCTTTAAAGGACAAAAAGATTACTTCTGAAGCATGTGTACATCACTTGTGGTTTTCAGAAGAAGATTATGCTGAAAAAGGAACGCTCATCAAATGGAATCCAGCGGTTAAAAAATCAACCGACAGAGACGCTATTCTACAAGCTGTCATTGATAATAAAATCGATGTAATCGCAACTGATCATGCACCACATACATTAGAAGAAAAGCAAAACTCATATTTTTCAGCGCCTTCCGGAGGCCCATTAGTTCAGCACTGTTTACCTGCATTATTAGATATGAATCACCAAGGCAAAATAAGCCTAGAAAAGATTGTGGAAAAGACCTCTCATGCGGTTGCTGATTTATTTGACATCCAAAATAGAGGATACTTGAAAGAAGGTTTTCATGCTGATTTAGCTATTGTTGATCTGAAAACTGAGTATGCCGTGAATAAGGAAAACTTACTCTATAAATGTCAGTGGTCGCCATTTGAAGGCCATACTTTTAAATCAACAGTAAGTCAGACAATCGTAAACGGTAAAGTTGTTTATGACAATGGCACTATACTTGAAGTTGGTACAGGTAGCCGTCTTAGATTTGACAGATAAAATTTAGTATTTACTCTTTTGCAATTTAAATGTGATCATTTACTTTTGCACACCCTTCCAAAGCTGTAGGGTACACGGTGGTTGTAGCTCAGTTGGTTAGAGCATCGGTTTGTGGTACCGAGGGTCGTGGGTTCGAATCCCATCATCCACCCTTTTTAAAGAGTTACCTTTTTAGGTAGCTCTTTTTTTATGTCCCCCAAAAATCCTGACTTTTTTTAAGGCATGTTTATCACCCGAATGATAAACTTTATTTGTACGTGGGAAATATTCCAGAATACTTAACAAAAAAATGAATGGTCATTTCGTAAATAATCATAAAATAAGCCATGCTCTACTTCATTTGAACAGCTAACAATTTTTGTAAATGGTTAATCCCTTTCCATAGATTTAAGCTAATTTGATCATGCTCCAATTAAGGAGACTTTTTATAGCAGGAAATACAAACGATTTGGAATTGAAAAACAATAAGTTCGATGACAAAAACACACAGCCTACTTTAAATAAACTAGATTCCGATTACACAAAACACTTAAATGGCGACTTAGCTGATAGCCTATGCAAGCTGGCTGATGACAAGTTTTACGATGATAACCTCGAGTTCGTCTTTCAACTATTGGAAGCAGAACTAAGAGCCACTGATTCTATCGCTTTAAAAGCGATTCTTGAATCTATTCGCGAAAAGTGTATGGAAAGATGGGATAGCCTTGTTTTATACGCAACTAAAATAGAGCAAGGGGAGATAAGTTCTGCCGTAAGCCATCAAGTAACGGCGCTTATAGAGCTAATTGAAGAATCATAATCATTTTAGAAAGTTGAATCTCTTTGCCTGTAGGTGAAGTGATAAGTCAAATTATTTTATCTTAGAGTAATGGACCTCGACCAACATCCTGGAAAGAAAATAAAATGGATAATTGAGCATTTCGAAAACGGTAATACTGCCGCTTTTGCTCGAAAGGTATCGTTAAAGGCACCAACAGTTGATGCCTATTTGCGTGAAAACACTAAGCCTGGTTATGATGCTATTCAAGGGATCCTTAGAGCATATCCTGAAATAAATATCCATTGGTTTATCTTAAACCAAGGTCCTATTAAGCGGGAACTAAGCGATACAGAATTAGACGCGCTGGAAGAAAACCACAGACTCAGAACAGGTATTCAAGAATTATACGAATTGTACGTGGAGGGCAATAAAGAAGCTTAGTCTCTTCTTATTCTATTCAGGATTTCATCTGCCACAGATGCTCTATCTAACTTTAAGCTTTCCTCTAGCAAACGTTCTCTCCTCCTATTAAAGCTAACTTGTACGGTGTAAACAAGCAATAGGATTAGTAATAAGGCAACTACACCAAATGGCCAATACCTCTTCAATAATGCCAGCCTTTCTGCCTTCAACTGACGATCTGCAAGAATGGTGTCTATTTTGGTATTGAAAGCCTGTAAGGTTGGTGCATTATTTCTTTGGCTGCTCTGAATTTTCATCCATTCTTTGATATGACCGCTATATAAATCTCCATAAACTGAAGCTTTTTGCAAATCTGTCTTCAGATAGGCTTTTTGAAGCCAATCATAGACAACAAATAGATCAGGATAGCTTTCGACCTTGTCATAAGTAGTCAAAGCTGTTTCCCACTTTTCTATGGCGAGGTTCACATCACCTTTTTTGAAAAATAATTCTCCTTGGCCTAGTAGAGTTCTAAACTGTGATGATTCACTTGAATGGATCATTTTCTTTTCTAAGGCTTCCCCATAGTACTTTTCGGCCTTAACGAAATCGCCTTGTTCCATGTAGGTCTCGGCTAAGTTGTGCATCGCAATAGCTTGAATATATTCTTCAACACCATCACCAAAAGCCGATATAGCAAAGAATTCTAGTGCATCGTTGTACTGCTTATTTTCCTTTCGGATCATGCCAAGTTCATTCACAACTTTGGCCAATAGAATAGTATCTTTCTCAAATTCAGAGTCTTCCCAAAGCTTCAAGAGTATATCTCCTGCTTCAAGGTACCTACCATCTAATTTTAATTCCTGCGCCTGATTGTAGAGAATTTCCACAGAAACATTTAGCTCGTCGTATTCCTCGGCGATATCTGAATAATTCTGGACATATTCCATCGCAGCTTTATTGGATAAGCCGTAAAGGTCCGCCGCACCGCCATGATCGCCATAAACAGATTTAATTTCGGCTAAGTTGCTCAGAATGAGCATACGGTTGTAAACGTCAACCGTGTCTGATTTTTCTAAGTATTCTAGTGCATCTGAGAAGTTGATGTAAGCAGCCTCGAAATCACCTTCTTGCATACTGATATCACCCATTACACTTTTGGCAGATATCATACCGTAGCTATCACCATTTTTTCCAGCAAGTTTAAACGCTCGCATGGTCAAATCGATGGCTTCTTCTGGGTCTTCGCTCATAATACCGAGCGCATCATTCAGTAGATCATCGGCACTATTTTCCTGACCAACTACAAAAAGCTGGGTGCAAAAAATAAAAATCAGTGTGTAAACTACTTTCAACATCTATAAACAACTGTTTTTCAAAGCGTTGTTGACCTTGAAAGTAATTAAAAAAGGTGAAATGATTCAAACATTTCCCCTTTTTTACACCTAATAGTTTTTGAGAATTATCCTCTGATTCGAGTAACTTTTCTCTTCGCGTCTTTCTTAGAAGTTTGCGTTACCGGTTCGGTACTGCTTTTTTCATTGTCTAAGTTAACTTCAGGTACTACTGGATCTGGAATTGTATCCTCAGAGTTGTCTGCACATCCAAAAGTTAAAACTGAAAGGGCGAATAATAAAAACACTGTCTTTTTCATAATAGTCGATTTTTTTTTGATTGAGGGGAACAATATATTGAATCCACTTTACTGATCGGCTACAATTAATCGGAAAGTCGTGCTTTTAAAAGGATATGCGAATTATGAAAGAAAATACTGAGAGGGTCCTATTCGACAAGTTAAATTTTAAATAATTATAGTTCAATTGAGAATAATTTGGTAATCCAGACATCCCTCTCAATTTATGGAGCCATGATTAGGAGAAGAGTTCCTCTATGTTAACAGTATCATGGTGAATTTTAGTAAGGCTATAATCTCTAAAGGCTTTCTCGCCAAACAATTCTTGATCATAGGCCGTGTTTACAAAATGCAGCGCACTTGCCTCTTTATCTAGAGGACTAATATTTTCAAAGTTCACTTTAGACAAATCTGAATTACATCCTTCTATCAGCACAATCTCAGCATGAATATCTTTGAACTTCAATTGAGCATATTCGCCAAAAGTACCTACATGAAGTAAATCTGTAATAACTCCATCGATTTCAATAAAATCAAAACGCTCTGGGCACAAGAATACTTTCGTGGAAAATGAATTACGACTTACATCTCCATTGTTAAGGAGATAGCATGTTTTAATACTATTGCCACAGCCAAGATGGATAAGTTCGTAAATAGGGTTATCTGTCACTTCGATTTTATCGATGGCACTATCACCAATCGCTAGGCTTTTGAACTCACAACCGTTTTTTATTTCCAACGAAGAAATATCAGTCTCATTAATTTTAAAATCATGAAGCTGGCATGACTCAAAAGTCATCGATTTAATCTGTGTGCGCTCTAACTTCAAATCCCCAGAGAACTTACAATTGATAAACTTCAGGCTATCTAGTTTACAATCTTGGAAAAATAAATCGTAAGGTAAATGAGCTTCTCGAATGATAAGCGGTTCATTCAATTTGAAAGGGAATGGGCTAATTCTAAATTCCAGATCTTCACCCTTAATGATCCTTAAGAATTGTTTTTGGTTGATTCTACGCATGAGCCTGATTTAATAAATAGACCCCCACAATAATGACACCCAAAATGCGCAACTCTATTTCATTGCATAATAGAGCCCATCCACTTCCAAATCAATACCCAGTTTTAGGTATTTTTTTAGTTTATATCATTTAAGACGTCATATCCGTTTTTTTATTGAAAATGACTATCTTCATTTATGTTGAAAATTGAAGATTCTTTCTTTAAACAGCCCATAGTTCAACAAGCTAGAGAACTTTACCTAGAAGGGACTTTCGTCGTATCTATTCGTTACTACGGTTATAAAGTCAACCTTTACATTTATAAGAATCAGTACATAGAAGTTTTCTACAATCACAAACTTGATTTGGTGGAGAAAATTCAATTGATGGATTATCAGCATACAAGAATGAAATTCTATGCCGATCAGATTAAGATAAAATCCTTGGCTAGCTAACTGAATTCAGTAGTTCCTCGTGGATATTTAAGACTTGCGGTATAAGTAGCAAATCGCCTTTATTTGAAACCTGATAGTCTGCAAGATTTCTCCGAGTCGCGTCATCGGTTTGTTTGCTCATAATTTGCTCGACTTGTTCCTTTTTCCGCTGGATATCTCGCAATAATACTCTTTCAATTCTTACCTTTTTTGGAGCCATTACACAAATTGTCTTGTCTAACTCTTTGTAGGAACCAATTTCATACAACAAGGCGGCTTCTTTCAGTAAATAAGGGTGGTCAGAATTTATATTGACCCATGTTTCAAAGTCTCGAGCGACTGCGGGATGAACAAAAGAATTGAGCACTTTAAGGCGATCAGTATCGGCAAACACCGTCTTGGCTAAATATTCTCGATTCAAGGCACCATTCTCATCATAGCTTTCTTCACCAAACTCCTTTTTTATTTCCTGAATCAGGCCTTCATCATTGCTCATTAAAAACTTCCCGCGATCATCGGCATAATACACGGGCACTCCCATGGCTTGAAAAATTCGACAAACAGTGCTTTTTCCAGATCCAATACCTCCCGTAACTCCGATTAATAATGGTTTAGTCATTCTTCTGGCCTTTGACTGCTTGGGTTGAAAGCCTCAATTCTTCGATATAATCTTGGCTTGAAATAGCCTGAACTTGTATGGATGAGTCACTCGGGTTTAATGACTGATAATCGGCCACAAGGCGAATACTCAAAGTATCTGCAACATCGAATTTAGTTTCTTCTATTCTATACCGGACCTTGATGCTTGGTGGTATCACTTCCCATAACGAATCAGGGAAATTTATGAGCTCAACCGTTAGGTCTGCTTCAATATCCATCAGTCTGACTACCTCAAAACTCAATTCTACACTTTCAGTATCAGAAGTAAAAAACTCTGGCGTTTCTGGAATATCGACTGTTTCGATCACATCCTCATCAATATTGTCTAGCCCAGCATTTACATAAATCACCCGATCCATAGCATTAATTAATCTCTCTGGACCAGTCCAGGTAACAGAACTAGGGTTTAGAGTGACCGATGAGGCAAGCCTAAAATCAGCATCTAGATTAATCGATTCAGGATCAAGAATAAGCTCGAACTCTCTTGATGCTCTTTTTTGAATATCGAAGCGTAGCGAATCTTCTAATATATAGTTCACTATCACCGGATCTAAACCTGGAGTTAACTGACCTCTTAAAGATGAGGTTAAGATGTGATTGGATGCGTCAGGGTCTGTCAACCTGATTTGAATCGGGTTCATGTTGAACCCAAACGATCTTGTCATTAAATCCCAGCCACCACCAGTGACTTCAATTGGTATTCTATCTGGTAGCTCGGAAGTAGCGATATAGTTTTGATCATCAAATACTATTTCGACAGGGTAATTGATTTGGCTTATGTAGTCCGATTTATTAAGAGCACTAAAAAACCAAAAGGTGGTAGATATGACTATGCACACAACTACCACCTTAAACCTTTCGTCTTTTCTACTTGGTGTCTGAAAAGACCTTTTTAATTTTTCAATTATATCTTCTGCACTTCTCAATTGAATTAGGCTTTGCCTGCTTCACGTTTACTAGCCTCAAGAGATATTGCTGACCTCTCAAATTTTATTTTTGTGCTTTTATCAACTTCAAGTGTTACGGTTTCTTCATCAGAAGCAAATACCTTTCCGTGGATACCACCGATGGTTACTACCGCATCTCCTTTACTAATTTCGCTGATAAATTTCTTTTGATCCTTCTGCTTTTTTTGTTGCGGACGAATCATAAAGAAGTAAAATACCAAGGCGATACCGCCAAATAGCAATAATTGTGAAAGCATACCATTTCCCTGTGGTGCTGCTTCGGCTTGTAAAAAAATTGAATAGATCATTTATATATATTACGGTTGAGGAGCAGCGTTCACCTGAACAAATCCTCTTAAGCTTAATCTCGATTGTCTTGGACTAGTGTTAGCCACTACAGTAATTACTGGACTTTGCTGTCCTGTTTTTGTCTTACTATCAAACCTTACAACAATCTCTCCTCTTCCGCCTGGAGGTATTGGAGTTTTTGTATGCTGAGGTACAGTACATCCACATGATGCTGAAGTACTCTGAATTTTCAAATCTTCAGTGCCATTGTTGGTAAACTTAAAGGTGTAATTCACAACTTCACCTTGTTTAATTGTACCAAAGTTGTAGATAGTATTATCCCATTTAAAGGCAGCATTCGCTGTTAAATTAGTCTCTACTGACTGAGAAGCAGTCGTAGCTGGAGTTGGAGTAGTAGCATTTCTAACCACACCACCATTTTCCAATTGGTTTATTCTTCGCTCTAAATTGGCGATTCTCTTTTCCAATTCTGCATCGTTACTGCAGCTTGTCAACATGGCACCAAAAACCAATGCTACAAGTAATGTTAATTTCGTTTTCATAGTTTTAATTTTTATTCTGAATCTCCTGATTTGATTTGACCAATTAGGTCATCCACATCGCTCAATAGCTTTTCAGCCTTTTGACGCGCCTCAGAAACTACTTTCTGTCCTTCTTCTTTCGCGGTGGAAGAAATCTCCACTTTTCCATTAATTAGATCTTCCAATAGAACTTCCAACTGTTTCTTATACTTATCTAACTGATAAGTCAACTTATCTCTTGTATTAGATCCCTTATCCGGTGCATACAAAATACCTAAAATAGTACCTGTTGCCGCACCAATAACAAATGCCAATAAACTACTTGACCCTTTACTCATATCCTATTTATTATCTAACAGTCCTCTTCCGGACTTTTTCATTTTTCCACTCTCTTTTAATTCACCTGAGATTACATCCAAAATGCCGTTGACAAATTGCTTACTCTTAGGCGTACTGTAATTTTTTGAGAGCTCAATATACTCATTAATGGTCACCTTAACAGGGATGTTTCTAAAATTCATCATCTCCGAAATGGCCATTTTAAGTATAATTTGATCAGTATTTGCTAAACGATCAACTTCCCAGTTCTTTGTTTTAGCAGCAATCATTTTACTATACTCCTGATCGTGCTCAATAGTTGTGTCAAATATTTTTTCGAAGAACTCTTTATCCTCTTCCCAGTTATTTGAAAAGTCAGGCAGTGTAAAGTCCTTTGGGTCTGAATCTGCTTCCACATCCCTTACCGATCGTGCAACCAAGCTTCTAACGATGGCTTTATTCTCTTTCCAATGGATATCTTTCTCTTCAAAATATGAGAGAATAACCTCTTCCTTGAAAATAATCTGTTTGATCAAGTGATCGATGATCTGATGGTCTTGTTCAAAACTAGGGTTGGCAGTTCTTCGGTAAGTGTTGAACGATTCGTCTCTTTTGATAATATCCTTGTACCAACTTTTAAGGTGATCTTCTTCACCTTCCCAGGTAATATCTTTTTTTACCAGCCCCACCTTGACCTTGGAAGATTTACGGAAGAAATCGAGTACTTTATTTTGGTACAGATTGTAGTCTCCAACCAGAATCTTCTCTGGCGAAATCTTTTGCTTTTTATCGGCTTCGCTTTTGCTTAAATCAGACCAACTCACCAAAAGGCTCATCACCCATAGAAAACGATCGACCAAAGACTCAGCGTCAAGGATCATTTCTTTTCTTAACCCAGTAAAGTCTTTTTTAGAATTATTGAGATACTCTTTATGCACTGCGTTAGCCGCCTTTTGGGCTTCGGCCGAGATAGTCAGCGCTTCGGGTAGTGGTGTCCCGTTTACCTTTTCAGATAAAACTGCTTTGGCCTGATTACTATTAGATTTTAGGAGTTCTTTATCCTGAACCTCCATCGAATTGAGGTCCGGTTCGAAGATTTTGTCTATTTCAGCTAAGCCAATGTGGTAATTAGCTTCTTTACATTGACTGTATGCAAACATCGCTTGCATAGCTTTGACTCTTAATGATCTCCTGTTGAGCATTGCAAAAAGTATAAGAACTTAAAATTAACTAGTAGTGAGCAGCTTTTCCAACTGCTCACCTAATATTACATGGAAAGTTTTACTCTTCCTATGTCTTCAATACGTTTTTCGGCCAATTTCATTGCAGCATCTTGCGTAGGAATTCCTTCTGCGTCTGCTAATGTGAAAATATTATGCGTCGTATCGTAGATTTTTTCTGTCCAAGAATAAGCCTGCTGCTTATTGTAAGCGCCTGCTAATTCTGATGATATGTTAATGATACCTCCAGCGTTAATCACAAAATCTGGAGCATAGACTAAACCTGCATCTAAGATCATTTGCCCATGACGAACTTCGTCAGCAAGCTGATTATTTGCAGCTCCAGCAATTACTTTAGCTTTTAATCTTTTAAGCGTATCGTCATTCACGGTGGCACCCATGGCGCATGGCGCATAAATATCTACGTCTAAATCATAGATCTCATCCATACTCACAACTGTAGCACCTGAGTCTTTAGATACTTTAGCCAGACGCTCTTGGTTGATATCGGTAATTGAAATTTGAGCACCTTCTTTGGCTAAATGATCTACCAAATACATACCAACTTGACCAACACCCTGGACAGATATTTTCTTACCTGCTAGGCTATCTGTTCCAAACGCTTTTTTGGCGGCAGCTTTCATACCCATGTAAACTCCATAAGCCGTAACTGGTGATGGGTCACCGCTGCCACCCATATCAACTGGAAGCCCGGTAACATGCTTAGTTTCCATGCCAATATGCTCCATGTCGCTGGTCTTCATGTTCATGTCCTCAGCGGTGATGTACCGACCACCAAGACTGTTCACAAACTTTCCGAACCTCCTTAGAAATGCTTCATTTTTTAGTTTGTGGACATCGCCAATAATTACGGCTTTACCCCCTCCTAAATTTAGACCCGAAACAGCAGCCTTATAGGTCATGCCTCGAGAAAGTCTTAAAACATCAATAACGGCTTCTTCTTCAGTAGCATAGTTCCAGAATCGCGTTCCTCCAAGCGCAGGTCCTAGAACAGTGTTATGAATGCCAATTATTGCTTTAAGACCGGTTGCTTCATCATGGCAGTATACTATCTGCTCATGCCCCATCTTAGATGCTTGCTCAAAGATGGATATGGTTCCGGTTTTTTCGGTCACATCAACTTCTTCCATTACGTTCGTATTACAGTTTACTTTATATTTGTCAAGTTCGGCTAAAATAGTCGGTTTGACAGTCCGCAAAACTAATTAATAAATCGACATATTCTAAAGAATAAAATAGGCTCGGCAACCTTTATCAGGTTGTTTATGTTAACTACAACGTGAAAGAACTCCGGCACCTTAATAAGTACTTGTTCAAGTATAAACACCTGCTCATCTTGGGTTTTATATTCTTGGTCATTTCAAACTATTTTGCCGTATGGCCAGCTAAAGTTGTGCGCTATGCCATAGACTACGTTACGGACAGTTTCGCACTCTATCGACTTTTTGAAGGAGGTACATTGGGCACCGACTTATTCGATCAACTTGAGATGGGTGTACTCGTGCTCGGTGCGCTGATGATTTTAATGGCTTTACTCCGTGGATTTTTCCTCTTTCTAGTCAGACAAACCATTATCGTTATGTCTAGAAAGATAGAGTTCGACCTCAAAAATGAGATTTTTGAACAGTATCAAAATCTACCTTTAAGTTTCTACAGGCGGAATAATACCGGTGATTTAATGAATAGAATATCGGAGGATGTAAGTCGTGTAAGAATGTATTTAGGGCCCGGTATTATGTATGGGATAAACTTGCTGGTGCTTTTTCCTTTGGTGATTTATCAAATGTTAAGGGTAAACCCTGAATTAACTTTCTATGCTTTGCTGCCATTACCTGTGCTTTCTATTAGCATCTACTTCGTGAATAATATTATTAATAAGCGATCTGAAAAGATTCAAGAAAGTTTGTCAGATCTTTCTACAGGTGTTCAAGAAGCCTTTTCTGGTATTCGAGTATTAAAAGCTTTTGTTCGTGAAGCGGATTCCACGCAGCAATTCGAAAATGCCAGTGAAACTTACAAGTACCGATCGCTTAGATTGACTTTTGTGAATGCCTTGTTCTTCCCGCTTATCATGGCCCTAATTGGCCTAAGCGTAATTCTCACAATTTATATTGGCGGCAATAAAGTGATCAATGGAGAAATCACTTACGGGAACATTGCGGAGTTTGTCATTTATGTGAACATGCTCACTTGGCCTGTGACTGCCTTGGGGTGGATCACTAGTATTAACCAACGTGCAGCAGCATCGCAAAAGAGAATTAATGAATTCTTAAAAGAAAAGAACGACATACAATCAACTGACGACCTTAAAAAAGACATTGCAGGTGATCTAATTTTCGACAATGTGAGTTTCACTTATCCAGACTCTGGAATTGAGGCGCTAAAAAATGTGTCATTTGATGTAAAAGCCGGTCAATCGATCGCTATTATCGGTACTACGGGCTCTGGGAAGAGTACTATTGCCAATTTGATGCTTAGACTTTATGATACGACTGAAGGAACTGTATCTGTTGACGACAATGATATCAAGAAGTACGATATCCCGAATTTGAGAAGTCAAATGGGCTATGTACCGCAAGACCTTTTCCTTTTCTCAGATAGCATTCGAAATAACATTGCCTTCGGTAATAGTAATATTTCGGAAGATGAAGTTTTCAAAGCGGCCAAAGATGCGGATTTGTATGATAACATAATCGATTTCCCAAAAGGCTTTGAGACAATGCTTGGTGAAAGAGGAATTACGCTTTCTGGAGGCCAAAAACAACGCACTTCCATCGCCAGAGCTATCGTACGGAACCCGAATATCCTGATTCTTGACGATGCACTTTCGGCAGTTGATACAAATACTGAAAACACCATTCTCAATAGCCTTTCTAGTCTAATGAAAGGGCGTACCACTGTTATAATTTCGCATAGAGTTTCTTCTGCCAAACTAGCCGACAAAATCATCGTTCTGGACGAGGGAAGAATTATAGAACAGGGTACGAATGAGTCTCTACTGGCCAAAGACGGCGTTTATAAGGAGCTTTACGAAAAGCAGTTGAAGCAAGAAGAATCTAGCGAAATTCAGTAGCCTGCTTTAAGGTCTAAACCTTCACACAAACTCTATAAGATTGTATAACCCTGCTGGTTACTTGGCTATCATATCTATGATCAAAAGGTTGGCAGAAACGTATTGTTCTACCGTGAAGTCTTGAAGCTTCAAATTCAGTTCTTCGGCTTTCTGATAAAGGGTTTCTTCAATTTTATGAGGACTTGGCATTACAGAATTGTGCGCTTCGATAGTCGCTCTCATGGCCATTCTTGCCGGAATAGTTATGCGCTCGTAGTTTTCTGGAACTTTGGACGTTCCACCATTTAATTTTATGCCTATGAAAAGCTTTTGCTCATCTTTTTCCAATGTAGTGTCATTGTAATGAACCAATGCCAATGTTCCAGAAATGGTACCGTTCTCAATGTATGCTTTAGCCTCAAAATAGGCCTCCTCAATAGCTTTATCTTTCGCCTTACCTTCAAAAGGAATTCCAACAAGGTTGTAATCAGAAATATTTTCTAGAGAGTACTCAACAGAATTTAGGCCGCCGAGGTATAAATAAACTGCTGTTATTATCGCAATCGTGGTGACTCCAAGTATAGTGACTAATTTCTTACTCATGTAACTACTTCTTTGTATTGCATTTGATAAAGGTTGGCATAAAACCCATTATGATCAATAAGTTCTTGATGACTACCAATTTCCTTCACTTCACCTTTGTCTAAAACTATGATTTTATCAGCACCCTGAATGGTAGAAAGTCTATGTGCTATTACTATGGCAGTCCTCCCTTTCATAAGCACTTCTATAGCACTTTGTATTAATTCTTCCGTTTCCGTATCCACTGATGACGTAGCTTCATCTAGAACTATGATCTTTGGGTCATAAACCATGGCCCTTACAAAAGAAATCAACTGACGCTGGCCAACTGACAAAGTGGAGCCTCTTTCCATCACGTTGTAGTCATATCCGCCAGGCAGTCTTTCGATCAACTTATCCACGCCAACCAACTTGGCTGCCTCTCGCATTTTTTCATCTGGAATATCAGGGTTGCCAAGCGTAATATTTTGGCGAATGGTATCGGAAAATAAGAATACATCCTGCTGAACAACCCCAATATGGCTTCTCAATGCTCCCAGGTCAAACTCAGCTAGATTTCGATCATCGATTTCAATATCACCCTTATTAATTTCGTAAAACCGAGACAAGAGATTAATTACCGATGACTTCCCTGCGCCAGTAGCCCCTACCAAAGCGATCGTTTCTCCTTCTTTTACCTCAAACGAAATGTCTTTTAAGACGTAATCCTCATCGTTGTAGGCAAACCAAACATTCTTAAACGAGACTTTTCCTCGAATTTCTTTTGGTTCATAAGTGCCTTGGTCAGCTATATTTTCTTTACTATCCAGAAGATCGAAGATCCGATTAGAACTTACTATACCCATTTGAAGCGTATTAAACCGATCGGCAATCATTCGGATGGGTCTAAAGAACATCTGAATGTAAATGATAAAGGCAATGATCACGCCTGGCCCTGTGTTTATACTCACCAAAATACCCCTAGCCCCATACCAAACTGCCATCCCTATCGCGACGGCTTGTATGATTTCAGCCACCGGAAAATAGATCGAATAGTAAAGTACTGACTTGATATGTGCCTTTTTGTGCTCTTCGTTGATCTCTTTGAATTTCTCCATTTCTCGCTTTTCGGCGTTAAAAATCTGGACGATATTCATTCCTGTTACATGTTCCTGAACATAGGAATTAAGATTGGAAACGGCATTACGGACTTGATTGAAAGTAACTTTTATTTTTTCCTTGAAAATATATGTGCTGAAAATTAAGAGCGGTAAGGACGATAAACTAACCAGTGTTAGCCTCCAATCTGTCACAAACATCACGATCATTAACACAACCAGTTGAAGTAAATCTCCAATAAGCGCGGCAATTCCCTCACTGAACACATTGGAGAGCGTCTCGATATCCGAAACATTCCTGGTAACCAGTCGGCCAATAGGAGTTTTATCGAAAAATTTGAGTTTAAGCTTGAGCAGGTGCTCATAGAGTTTTACGCGAACATCTTTGATTATTACCTGACCAACCCACCCCGACAAATAGGTATGGGAGTATTGTACAATTGCGGAGAGGACGAGGTGCACGATCAGAATGGTGGTCATAAAAACTAGACCATCATAGTCTCCCTCTGGCACATAATTATCAATGGCTCTTCGGACAAGTTCAGGGCGAATAGGTGCCAAAAGGGCCATGAATATGGTCAAGAACACCAAAAGGTAAAACTGTTTCTTGTATGGCTCAGCAAACCGAAACAGTCTTCTCAACACCTGAAAATCGATCAGGTTACCACTTTTTACTTTTTCTTTCTCTTGTTCCAATTGCTAGAGATAAATGTCTTTGGGGTAATTAACCGCCGTTAAAAATAGCCCATGAGGTGGCACCGCTCGGCCTGCCTTTTGCCTGTCCTTTGATTTAATGACTTGGACAAAGTCTTCAACCGAAAGTTTATTTTCCCCTACTAGTAGCAAGGTTCCGACCAAAGCCCTGACCATACCACGTAAAAACCTGTTTGCCCTTACGTGAAAAACCAACTGATCGTTTTCTATAAACCAGTTTGCATGGCTGATGTTGCAAATAAAGTTATTCACTTCGGTTTTTACCTTACTAAAACTCTCAAAGTCCTGCTCACCAACTAACTTCTCTGCTGCCAAATTCATTAAACCCAAATCTAGCGCTTGGCTAAAGTAATAACTATCTGAAATCAGGAAAGGTGATTTCTTTGTGTGAATAAAATAGTGATACCCCCTTTCAACCGCATCGAATCTAGTATGTGCATCTCCCTCCACAGGTCGGCAAGCATTGATGGCTATATCGTTTGGAAGAATACTGTTCAGTTTATACACCAATTCTTCTGACACTAATGGTTTATCATAGTCAAAATGTGCAACCTGCACTTTTGCATGCACCCCAGTATCTGTTCTTCCACTACCCATTATGCTAATCTCCTCTCTTAAAATGGTGGAAAGACCATTTTGTATCTCAGCTTGAATAGTATGCGCATTGGGTTGAATCTGCCAACCATGGTAGCGAGTACCTTTATAACTGAGATGAAGAAAGTAGCGGGCCAAATCTAAATTTTCTAGTGGCTTAACATTTTTCAAAGACTATTGCCGCACCTTGACCTACTCCTATGCACATCGTCGCTAAACCGTACTTGGCATTGGGCTGCTTTTTCATTTCGTGGAGTAGTGTTGCTGTAATCCTCGTGCCACTAGCACCAAGTGGATGGCCTATGGCGATTGAGCCTCCATTTACGTTTACTTTGGCAGGATCTAACTCTAGTTCTTGCATGCAAGGAATAGCTTGTGCCGCGAAAGCTTCGTTAAGTTCAACTAGATCTAAATCACTAGCCTTCAACCCTGCTCTTTTTAGCGCCTTTCTTGAAGCTGGAATAGGACCGACACCCATTATATCTGGTGAAACACCAGCAATGGCCATTGATTTCACCTGCGCCATTGGTGTTAGGTTGTATTTCTTTAAAGTATTCTCATTAACGATGAGACAAGCTGCAGCTCCATCATTAATTCCAGAGGAATTACCTGCCGTGACACTTCCATCTTTCTTAAATGCTGGCTTCAAACTCGCTAATTTTTCGATTGAGGATAGCCTTGGGTGTTCATCTTTATCAAAATGAATTGGATCGGCTCTTCGTTGCGGTACAGCTATCGGAACGATCTCTTCTTTGAACTTACCTGCATCGTGTGCCGCTTGATACTTCAACTGCGTATGATGGGCAAATTCATCTTGTGCTTCACGGCTAACTTTCCATCGTTCTGAAACATTCTCTGCCGTTTCACCCATTCCGTAAGGGTAGTGAAGCTCCGATAATTTTGGATTTGGAAACCTCCATCCAATAGTCGTATCATAAATGTCAGTTGCTCTGCTAAATGCCGTCTCAGATTTAGCCATGACAAAGGGTGCTCTTGTCATACTTTCTGTTCCTCCGGCAATATATGCATCTCCATCGCCCACCATTAGTCCTCTACTGGCATCCATAATAGACTGAAGCCCAGAAGCGCAAAGTCTGTTGACAGTAATTCCACCAACTTCTAAAGGCATACCTGCCAATAAAGCCGCCATTCTAGCGACATTTCGGTTATCTTCTCCGGCCTGATTAGCTGCGCCAAAGATCACATCTTCTACCAACGCAGGATCGAAAGATGCATTTCTAGCTAAGAGCGATTTGATAACGTGAGCAGCTAAATCATCGGGTCTTACCGAGGCAAGAGTTCCTCCAAACTTTCCTATTGGTGTTCTTACAATATCAACGATATAAGCAGATTCCATGGCTATAATTTACGGTGTGAGCTTTAGAAGCTACGAAGTAAAGAATTTTGGTTTAGCATTGAAAATTCCAAAGCAAAACGTAATTCTAAAATCCGAACGCTTAAATTTGTCGATCAAATAACAAAACAATGATCCAAAGAATTCAAACTGTCCTTTTATTGTGTGTCGCTGTTTGTATGGGAATGGTACTCGCCTATTTTATTTGGGCAGAAGTAAACGAAAGCAACAACACGGTTTCAGTGATGACGGCTTTTAAAATGGAAGTTATTGATACAGCTGGAACTTTATCCGATAAGTCTGACGACACCGTCGTTTCTACTACCTCTACCTGGTACATTGGTGTTTTAGCAATTGCGGCTTCTTTGGTAGCCATATTTTCTGTTTTTCAGTTTAAAAACAGACTGAACCAAATGAAACTAGGTGCATTAAATGCATTATTAATGGCTGCTACTCTTGGTCTGAGTTTTTATAATATCTCTGAGTTTGAAAAAATCAGTCCTGAAATACAAGGGAGCATTCAAGCGGGCTTTTTCTTTCCAGCAGCAGCCATGATTTTAAACATTCTGGCCAATAGGTTCATCCGTAAAGATGAAAAACTGGTCAAATCTGTTGATAGAATTCGTTAGCGATTTATTTTCCTGTTGGTATTCTATAGCCGATCGTTAGTCTAAAGTCTAGCACCTGATCTCGATTTATTCTTACGTCTCGAAAGGGCTGAAAATGAGGATTAATTCCTATGGCAGCGTCAACAAAAAAGGACTTAAGAAAAGTCTTTCTATATCCGTAGTAGACGCCAATCATTGGTAATGCTTCAAATGTTCTGTCGGAAGCTGTAAATGACAATTGCTCTCTAGTGGATGCAAAAGTTAGGAGGTTATTTACTCTTGCTCCAAAATAATGTCCTTCGTAAACTCCTTCTTTCAAGAAGTATTTCATGTCTAAACTCAATGACATTTTTATGTTATGTGCATCTCTCACATTGGCTTCTCCCTCTGTAGTTACGTCAATGATGGTGTTGCTGATATTCTTACCGAAGGAGTAAAATCCTTCAACCCCTAGTACAATTCGATCATTAATCGGTTTGTTATACCAAATGGACATACCGCCGAATAATTCATTTTTCTGAGCAGCAGCTAGTGGGTTGATGGTAATATCAATTGAAGCTGATTTCTTATCTGTCTCTTGTCCAAAAAGAAATATTGATGCTGTAAAAAACATCGTTAGGATGTAAAGTGTCTTTTTCATGGTGTTTTTTGTTGCAAGCAAATGAAACCATTTCTAAATAACCGTTAAGCCTAGTTAATAGATGTTTAAAGCGGTTAATATCTGTTAATGTAGCGCAGATCTTATTTTCAGATTGGCCAGAATTCTCGCCTCCTTTTGCATGAGTTCGTCCAATTTGGAATAGACAAGGTCTTCATCGAAATAATTCAGCGCCAGTTTCACATAGATATTACCGTGCTTAGCCTCAGACACCCATAGTTCTTTGTAAAATTTCTTTAGCACAGGGTCATCAATATTCTCTGCGACTAACTTAAACCTTTCGCAACCCCGGCACTCAATTACGGAGCCTAATAGCAACCGAATTAAGAAACGTGAATCCGATGAGCCTCCTTTTGCCTCGTTCATCAACTGGTGTATATATAAATCTGGTTCCATTTTAGCTGGCAGCGGCACGTTCTTCTGTTTCATTACTTCATATACCTGTTGAAAATGTTCGAGCTCCTCAAGCGCCGTTTCGATCATATCTGGGATAATTAAATCCCGATCTGGATATTTTGCTATCAAACTCATTGCCATGGCAGAAGCCTTACGCTCACAATCGGCATGATCTTGTAAAAATGAAGGGAAATCGGCCATTACAGCATCTATCCAATCTTGCGAAGACGCAGTCAATACTTCTACAGAATACTTCATGAAATTTGCTTTAAACTTGGCCCTAAGTTATTGAAACGAAAGAATATTCAAGGAGTGCCAAGGAATGTTTAACAACAAAAGTACATCTACGCCTTTCGTTATACCGCAAGGAGTTATTGTTTCGAACTCAGCCTGGTCAAAACGGTAAGTAATCAAGAAAACGACAGCAGGGCATCCTATTAACTTTATGAGATAGATTAACATCTACACATTTAAGACCATTGTTTAGGTTTTTTGATACCCCGATGATTAGGTTTGCTCTGTGCCAATTCCTCAAAAGTATATCGAGAACTACTTTAAGAGGTTCGCTGAAAAAGAACCTTTAATTCAGGAACCGATTGACCCAAAATGCGAGATGATTATTGTGATTCCATGTCACAATGAACCGAACCTACTCGGCACATTAGAATCCTTAGTCGCTTGTGATTTGCCTGACGTTTCTGTCGAAGTGTTAGTCGTTTTAAATCAAAAATCTGAAGTGGGAAATGAAGCGGAAAATAAACAGAACCGTAAGACCCTTTCAGAATTCAATCAATGGTCGAAAAACCACCTAAATAGCACCTTAAAATTTCACCTCATCGAAGCTCTTTCTATGCCAGCCAAACACGCTGGAGTAGGACTTGCCAGAAAAATTGGCATGGATGAAGCCCTCAGAAGGTTTATATCTATTCATCGAGATGGTACAATTGTATGTTTGGATGCCGACTGCACTGTTTCCAAGAGTTATCTAAAGTCCATTGATCAAAAATTTACAGCTTCCGATGCAGGACTGGGTGAGGTGTCATACGAACACCTCTTTGAAAGAGAGTCGGACTTATCTCTAAAAACTGGCATCCTTTATTACGAGCTATTTCTAAGGTATTATGTGGAAGGGTTGAAATATGCTGGCTTCCCTTATGCTATTCAAACCATCGGTTCATGTATGCTTGTAAAAGCATCTGTTTATGCCAAACATGGTGGAATGAACAAGCGGAAAGCAGGGGAAGATTTCTACTTTTTGCACAAGATTATTCCACATGAAAAATTTACCGAGGTTAACCTTGGGAAGGTATATCCATCTTGTAGAACGTCAGATAGGGTACCATTTGGTACAGGCAAAGCACAACAGGATTGGTTGGATCAATCGGAATCTATTTATCTTGCTTATGACCCGAAAATTTTCTCAGAACTGAAGGATCTTTTTCGTACAGTCGATGACTTTTATCAGGATGAAGTTATTGAAGTATTAGAACGCCTATCTCCTATTTCTAAAGCCTTTATGGTGGAGTTCTCTTTCCAAGAAAAATTGGAGTTGATCAAGGTAAACTGTAAATCAAACGATCAATTTAGAAAACAGTTCTTTATTTGGTTCGATGGTTTCCTTTGCATGAAGTACGTACATTTTGTGAGGGATAACTTCCATCCAAACATACCCATCATCAAAGCTATGGATCATGCTGATTTCGATTGGGATTCTCGAACAAGAGAACTTTTAAGGGCTGTTGGAGATCTCTAAACACTATCGATTAAAGAAATCAAATCAAGGACATAGAGTTCATCCTTTTGTTCAGGGTGAAAAAAGATGATTCTATTGTCAGGCGTGATGGTGTAAACTTGCATCCATTCTTCAATTTTGAGAGCCAGAATTGGATTACCGTCCCAATCAAATATATAAGACTTACGCTCTGTCAAAGGCACACTTCTCAAATTACCTGTATTGGTCGGAGGATCCACTTTTTCAAAAGATTTCTCTTGATAGATACTAATTATAAAATCATCATTCGCCTCCAAGCTCTGGAAGTAACTATAATAACCCAAACCACGCAAGCCCATTTTGTAAGGACCAATTTCAATTGGTTTTTGTTGATTTTCAGGCAATACTTCAACAACTTTTGATGTTCCAGTTATTAGGTTCTCTATCTTGAGAAAGGGGAAACGAGTATAGGCAGATACTACTTTACCTTTATCTGGCTTCGACGCTGTTCTGCTTTGATAAAGATCAGAATAGGCCGTCCTTGGAACTTCAGGTTCTAGGTCAAGGAAATCCCCAAAACTAGAAGTATCGCCGTTTATCGTAAATGTTGAATACTCATTATGAGTAAAACCTACCACTCCACCGAAAGTGGAATCATTTATCATGAATATATCGTTAATTGGACGATAAAATCCAGGAATTTTCTTCTCGACCTTTACTTCAACCTGAAGTCCATTTGGTCCCATTGTAACTCCATAGCGCCTTACAAACTCTGAAGAGCTTGCCACAATATCATTACCTATTCTGTTAAAATTTGCCCCATTTACTCGATTGAACTCACCCGGGCCTTCTCCCTTTTTACCAAAGCCGCCTAAGTATTTACCAGAATAATCAAAAGCTTTAATAATCGGGGTCGAATTATTACTTGTTGAAAACAATATATCGGAAGTCGAAACAAAGCCAGCTGTACTCAAAATATTTTCCGTCAATAATAAAGTATCCAAGAGTCCCAGAACCTCTATTGTTGTATCAAATGGAGAAGTAGTTGGTTGAATAACTTTCGACTCCTTTTTGCAGGCACAAACTGAAATGATCAAAAGGAGGAGCAAATACTCAATAATTTTTTTCATAGGATTGATTATTTAAGTAAATGCCATCGATTTTAAGTTGATTATCGTTTTTTGATCTATAAACATATAAAACGAAACAATCAGAAGTACCCGAGTAATTATAAACTTAAGGTTGGATTAACTTGAGCTTCAATGGCCTGCTTCCTTTTCTTTGGAATTCGAACCGGTTTGCGCGATAAGAAAACTGGTAGGCATACGAATACTGCGATCATGGAAAAGATTAAACCACCAATCGTTCCGATGGCAAGCGAGAACCAAAAGAATTCATTTTCACCTTCCAGTAAAAAGGGGATTAAGCCGAAACAGGTAGACAGTACTGTCAATAATATTGGCTGTGCTTTCCCCATTAATGCCTTTAATATGGCACGATTATGATTTCGCTTGTTGCTGTTATTAAAATCATTTACCACAAAAATCGATGCATTTACTACCAAGCCTCCTAATAGAATAAATGCGGCATACCCCCCAGAATCCATTGGGAAATCGAATAGCGTAAATATTAGGAAGAGGCCAATAAATGAAATTGGTATCGTCACAATAATGTGTAGCGGTTGTTTCAGACTTTCGAATAGTACGGCACATATAAAGAAAATTCCAATCAATAAAACTGGAAGCAAGTTGTACTTTTCTTTTTCACTAGAACTACTCCATCTATTGTCGCTCTTTTCCACAGTATACCCTACAGGTAGTACTGCTGTCATTTCTTCGATGGTAGCTTCTCTATGTCTATTAGCAAATTTAGGTGCTCCGTTATACTGATAAGCTAGTCGGCGAATGTATTGTCTATCTTCCTTGAAAATTCTATTCGCAGTTTGCTCAAAGGTCAGAGAAGCGTAATCTTGAATTTTGATAAATCTAGCGGTATCCAAAGGCAAAGTTTGGTCGGTTAGATCGTATTTGGAAAACCTATCAGCACTACCCGCTTCGACATATACGTTCAACAATTCATCATTGTAATTTGCCGATAGTGATGCGCCATTGGCAGGTGTTAAATCCTGTAACATTCTGATAACATCACCTCGATTTATTCCTGCAGATGCCAATCGATCTATATCGAAATCTAGAACATATTCACTCGTAGACTTTTGGTACCAACCTGCTTGTGCATTTACATTTACCTCACTAACCCTTAAATGATTTTTGAGTTTTTCGGCCAAAATTTTAGCCTGTACTTCGAGTTCATCAAAGTTATAACCTTTCATTTTTATAGATAGGCTTGATGATCCACCACTCTCTCCTCCAGCTGTAAAACCTTGACCATAGCCCGTAATTCGCCATTCAACACCAGTTAAATCTACTGACCTTGATTGTAGCCTAGCTTTCAATTGATATGGAAGAGCTGAATTTTCATATGCTTCCTTAAACATAATGGAAACATCAGCCGACCCTGTCCTTACATTCGTTATGTACTTATCTAGCCCTTCAATACCATCTATGTATTCCTCAATTTTTGAAATAACGAAATTTGCATCTTCTAGTGTTGTCCCGAATGGTAAGGTTGCTCTAACAGACAGTCTGGTTCTCTCAGGAGAACCATATCTGTATCCAGAATAGGTTTCGTTAACGAATTTCCGCAAGGCTCCACCCAAAACCTTATCAGTAATAGGCCGAATATCATCTTGGTATTTGTCGCTTCCTATGGTTTTATTATACCATTCTTGACCTTCCCATTGTACAGGTAATTTGAATACAGGCAAGCCAAAAGCCAAAATCACCATGAGAATAAATGTTTTCCTAAATCGAAGAATAAAACCAATCGTTGCGGTGTAAGCTCTAAAGCCTTTCACACGCCTTCTAAGCCCCTTAATGCTTAGCTGTTTTCTTATAGACAACTCTTCTTTAAATAGTAGTATATAAAGGGAAGGCGTAAAGAACAATGCTATAAGGAGTGAGACGCCTAAATTGATCGCTACAACTATAGAGAAGTCCGTGAGGTCCCTTCTATCTTCTTCTGGCAAAAGAAGAACGATCAGCAAAGCCATAATCGTGGTTAACGATGCTGCCAAAAGTGCCAGGAAAATTCTCGCATTCTTTTTCCGATGCATATGATCGAGCATCACAATTGCATTATCCACAATCAGCCCAAAGGATATTGTTACACCAGCAATCGAGTAAATATTCAATTCTACTTTAAAGAGAAAGATTAGAATGGCGGTAATACAGAGGTTGACGATAATCCCTAAAAAGAGCGTGAAAAGGTATTTTGGGCTTCGATTAATGAGTAAAATAAAAATGATCAGAATAGAAATAGACAAGGCTGTTCGGATGTAAATCTTATCCATCTCTTTTGCCAAAAACTCTGTATCATCTTGTTCTAGTGTAATACCTATATCGCTATTGAGGTTTAGTTGTAGCTGTGCTATGCTTTCCTTCACCTCTTCAGCCAACACAATTTTATTGACTCCAGCGCGAGCATAAATACTCATATAAACAGCATTCTTACCATCGATCCGTTTATAGGAATTTGGTTTTTGCTCTTCAATGTAGAGTTCGGCCACATCTTTAAGTCTAATTGCTTTCCCATCAATCAAGGCAATTTCGACTTCTCTAAGGTTGTCCAAATCCAACATGCGGGAGGACGTTTTCAAAAAGAATTGTTGACCGCTTGCCAGTTGAGCCATTCCAGCAAAAACATCTCTACTGTTGGTATTTAATGCCTGAACGATTTGGGCCTTGTTTAAATCGTAACGAATAAGCGTTGGCAAATCAAAGTCTACGGTAATTTGAAGAGGGTTTCCACCAGTTACATTTACCTCCTTTACCTCTTTTATCTGAGACAAAGGTTTCTTGATAAATTCATTTACTTCTTGCTGAAGCTTATGTGAGGCAAAAGGGCCGTTAATTGAATAAGAAAGAATGGGCGTTTCCTGAATTCGATTATCCTCACCACTACTCTGTTCTACGCGAGGATAAGACAGATTTTCAGGTAGTTTTTTATAAATATTTCTGATGATGGTATTGACTTCAAACTTTCTAAAATCGATATCATCATTCTTATCGAAATCTAAAGTTATTTGTCCAAAATCATAACCAGATACACTATTTAGCCCGTTTAAACCCTCTAGTTGTGATAAAGCGTTTTCAATTGGTGAAGTTGCCAAACGTTCTACGATATCCGGAGACGAATTGGAAAGACTATAGGAGACTGTAAGTGCAGGAACCTGATAATTAGGCGTGAAGTTAATATTCAGGCGAGGAATAGTTGCTATACCGATAATGGCAAGTACTATAAAAACAATGATTAGCCTGAAAGGTCTCTGTACGGAATGCACAACGTAATTTTACGCAAATTTTTATTTTTAATTCATTTGTTTCGTACTATTTTTAACAAATATGTTTAAAAAAATAATCTACCTATTTCTAATCACCTGTATTTTTAGTTGTAAACCAGAGCAGGTAGAAACTGAAATCCCCGAAACACAATCGCTCAAAAAGGATGTGGCCCCTACAATGATTTCTGTAGCCACCGCCCAATATCGACCTTTTGAGTTCTTGATTAATTCCTCTGGAACAATCGCTTCGGGCAATGAACTGGCCATTACTTTTCAAGGAAGTGGTGTATTAGAACAACTCAATATTAAGAATGGGCAGATGGTTAAAAAAGGCCAAATCATTGGTCAACTTGAGAATACTCAACAAGAATTTGCATTAGAGAAAGCCAAAGTAGCCCTTGAAGATGCCCAAGTCAGATTCACAGATGCTTCCATGACCTACGGATCGGAAATCAGTGATTTACAAAAGAAAAACATAGAAGTTCAAAATGGAGTACCTACAGCAAGGATTAACCTGAGAGAGGCGGAGATGAATCTAGCCAAAACTCAAATCTTGGCACCAATCACGGGAATCATTGCTGAATTGGAAGAAAAAGAAGGCAACATAGTATCGAGTGGTAGCAAGCTAGCCGCTATTTATGAACCGAAAAACCTCACGCTGTCGGCAAAAATCCTAGAAACAGATTATCAATACGTGAGCATAGGCCAACGAGCGGATGTATACGCGTTATCCTTTAGGGAAAAAGTATTCGAGGCATTTGTCAATGAAATCAATCCCAAAGTGGATGATAATGGCATGGTTGAAGTTAAGCTGCAATTAAAAGATACCGAAGGCTTACTACCTGGCATGAATGCGAATGCTGTGATAAGAATACCGCAGTCGGACAATATTATTGTACCTCGAGATGCTTTGGTCATCAAATCAGGCCGTCAGGTAGTATTTACTTTTGAAGACGGTATGGCAAAATGGAAATATGTGAAAGTAGGACTTGATAATGGGGTTGATATCGAAATTTTAGAGGGACTTGAGGAAGGTGATCAAGTCATTGTTTCTGACAACCTACTTCAAATTGGACATGAGGCAAAAGTGGCCATCAGTTCTGACTTAAATAACAATTAAGCCTCATGGTAAGGTTTCTTATAAATCGACCTATTGCGGTTTTTCTATCCTTCATAGGTATACTTTTCTTTAGTGTACTTGCTATTCAGAATTTACCCATCTCTCTACTACCAAGTATTGAAGTGCCATCGGTAGTCATCAAAGTAGACTACCCGAATAATTCAGCTCAAGTAGTTGAAAATAGTATTCTAGACCAGATCAGGACTGAGCTAAATTCACTAAATAACTTAAAGTCGATAGAAAGTACAGCGAGTAGTGAAACTGGCCTGATCAAGCTAGAATTCAATTACGGTACTAGAATGGACTTAGCCTATATTGAAATCAACGAGAAAGTAGATCGGCTTCAAGAATCTATTCCTAGAGATATCGATCGGCCAAGAATAATTAGAATCAATACTTCTGATATTCCAATCGTTCGACTCCAAGTTATCCCAAAAGATGCCGATAACTTTATTGGGCTTTCAGAATTAGCCGATAGGGTACTAAAAAAGAGGTTAGAACAAATCGAAGGAGTTTCCATTGTAGACATCAATGGAGCCCGCGAACAATACATCTCCATCCAGCCTAATAAAGAGCAATTAGCCGCCCTTAAAATTCCAGAGTCACAGATTGAATCTGTTCTCAACAGTGCCAATCAGTCGCTAGGTAAGCTGTCTATAAAAGACGGCCAGTACCGATACTTTGTGAGAATGGCTAATCGGCTCGATGACATTAATGAAATCAAAAAGCTTCCACTTGCTACTCCTTCAGGTGAAGTGATCAGTTTAAATCAAATTGCAACTGTTCAATTCGAAACTGAAAAAGTATTAAGCTATCATTTATTTGGACGAGATGAGGGTTTAGTTATAACAGTACACAAGCAAAACAGCGCCAAAATGACTGAGCTTGTGCCTCTTGTTTATGAGGCCATCGAAAGGTTCAAAATAGATTACCCTGATGCCGATTTTGACTTAACACAAGATCAATCGACCCTCCTGAACGCTGGCATAGACAACTTGACTACAAGTTTAATATACGGTGGTGTCTTTGCATTTCTTGTGCTTTTCTTATTCATGGGAAATTTCAAAATGCCTATCATTATGGGTATTACCCTACCCGTTTCTCTCTTAATAAGCTTCATACTGTTCAGAGCTGTAGGGCTATCAATCAATATTATTTCACTAAGTGGTTTGGCGCTAGGGCTAGGTATGCTCATAGACAATGCCATCATTGTGATTGATAACATTACTAGAAAAAGAAAAGATGGGTTAGATATTTTTGAAGCCTGCATTCAAGGAGTCAATGAAGTAATGGCTCCACTGATAAGCTCCGTACTCACCACTCTAGCCGTTTTTGTACCACTTGTCTTTTTAAATGGGTTAACTGGCTCTCTTTTCTATGATCAAGCAGTTTCTGTTGCGATCATTCTTGGTACTTCATTATTGGTTGCCTTCATACTATTACCATTGCTTTACCGGGTTTTCTTCCAAAAATCAAAGCGGAAAATTAAGGAGGATAGTTTCTTCTTTCTTTTAATTCTAAAAGGATATAAAGCAATATTTAACGCGATTTGGAAGTTTAAAGGATTGAGCTTTCTGATTCTTCTCTTACTAATCCCTTTGGCCTATTTTGGCATAGCTAGTTTTGAAAAAAGTGGACTACCCGACATAGAAAAGACCGAAAGTTTGATCTCGATTAATTGGAACGAACCGATAGATGCAGAAGCCAATAAGGTGAGAGTAAAAGAACTCTTAACGGATCTACCTGTTAGCGCCATCACGGAAACTGATATTGGGATTAGTCAGTTTTTACTCGCCCTAGAAGATGGAAGAGTTGAAAATGCAGAGTTGTATCTGAAATTCGAATCCAAAGAAGAAAAGTTTGAAACAGAAAACTGGTTCTCTGACTATTTTAAAGCGAGGCACCCAAATGCTTCTTTAAAAATCGAAGACGCGCCAAATGCTTTTGATCAAATTTTTGAAAGTGATAATCGCTATTTCATTTCCAAATGGAAGAATTTAGGACGTAATGAATTACTTGATGAAAATAGCCTTAGTAAACTTTTAGCCGATATTTCTGCCTATACCAATGCTCCAACTCAAAATGGTAAGGGATTTCTGTTCGAAGAATCGCTTCAGGCTGTTATTGATAGTAAAGCGTTGGCCTTTTACGGCATTACAGAAAGTTCTTTCAAAAATGCCTTATCGAAATCATTAGATGGATTCTTAGTGACGGAAATAAGAAGATTTGGAGAGGTCACCCCTATTAAAATTAATCGCTCTCAAGGAGACTTAAGGTCTAAGCTTGCCAATGCAACTGTTCAAGGCAGGGATGGGCAGGAATATCAATTGACAAATTTCGTGAACCTCGAATTCGTTAACATAGAAAAAAATATAACAGCCGATAGAACAGGCCCTTACCAGTCGATAGAGTGGGAAGCTATATCAGATGAAGATGTCTTGGAACTAACGAAGTCTCTGCCAAAAGTAGGTGCTAAATACGGACTAAACGTTGATTTTAGTGGTAGCTATTTTGAAAGTAAAGAGAACCTGAAACAGCTCATTTTTATTTTAGTAATATCTGTTTCACTGCTTTACTTTATTCTGGCCGCCCAATTTGAGTCTTTGATTCAACCGCTAATTGTAATCTTCACTCTACCACTTGGTATTTTGGGCGCCTTGGTCGTTTTAAAACTTGCTGGGATTACCTTGAACGTAATGTCTGCAATAGGGATCATTGTGATGTTAGGAATCATGGTGAACGATGCTATTCTGAAGATCGATACGATTAATAGATTCAAAGCAGAAATTACATCTAAAGATAAAAGTGAAAGGAAAAACATGATTGCGGAAGCGATTGCAAAAACTGGTCAAATACGACTTAAACCTATCTTGATGACTTCCATTACCACAATATTAGCCCTTCTACCAGTTGTATTTTCTGCCGGTATTGGTGCTGATTTGCAAAGGCCTTTGGTATTTTCTGTGATTGGCGGCCTAACAATAGGAACTTTTACCGCACTGTACTTTGTACCGTTAGCTTACTGGTTTGTGACTAAGAAGAAATAGCACTTCTTTTCGAATTATTTAATCTCGAAAAGATCAATCGTTCCGTTTTCACGATCGAAAGCAATCAGTTTATTACCTTCTGGTTGCAATTCAAAAGTTGCATAAGAGCTTTTTTCTGGTAAAAGAATTTTTCCTGATGGACGCCAAGTCTCATTCTCATTAGTGTATTTCAATAAAATATTAGCTCTACTCTTTTGATCCTTATCGCGTGAATAGATCATTAGAAACAACTCATTATCAATCAATCTAACACTACTAATGGTCAATTTACCTGACGTCTTTCTAATCTGGTTCTTTCCGTTACCATTAATAGAAAGCCCAGTAGCGTTATTCGTGCTCAACCTCTTTTTAACCATCGACAAATCCTTTAAATCTTTACGGTCGATTAAACTCCAATTCTTATCGTAGGTATCAATTACTAGGCCATCGAAAGCAGAAATAACAATGAATTGATTGTCGCCTGAAAGTATAAAACGCCCCATAGGCGAAGGAACAGTTGATTCATCCAAAGAAATGCTCTCAGCGCTTTCTCTTTTACTTAAATTATAACTTAAAACATCAACACTTGGGTCAGAGATACTTGTAAAGAACATCTTTGATTTATCAATGGCCACTGTCTGGTATATCAGCATATACTCAAAAGAGAATCCTTTTTTTAACTTGGCCTCTTTGATATCAATAGGCCATACTCTAAAGTTGTTGTTGTCATAGATGTATAGTTCTTTTTCATATCTATCATGTAGAAGCATATAAGGCCGACCAAACTCATCAGGTCCTTGTCCCAATTCACCAAAAGTTCGTATATCATTTAGGTCTATATCGCCAATAGCAATCTTACCTGCTTTATCATCAACTATCACCCATTGATTATCAAGAACTTTGATATCAGTGACATTTACAACAAACCCTTTTTCACCATAAGTATCAATACTCTTAGTTCTTTTGGCTACAATATCTTCGGGCTCTTGTGAGAATGAAGTAACACTGAAAAAAAATAGAATAACTAGTACACTGAATCTACTAATGAACCTCATAATCTTGTCGTGTTTATTTACAAAATCAACGTGAAAGTAGATTCATTGTTCAGCGTTCAATCGGATAGGTTTCCATTAAACCTTCATGGCCTACTATTTCGGATTTATTGGATTGATAACTCGACAGAGCTCTTATCTCTATTGCTCCGCAAATTTCGAGCAAGAATTGTCTAAAATAACTCTGTTCTTTTTACGTGACTCGTTATGAACTCTTCCGTATATTTCAAATCTTCTTTAATAGGAATATGTGCATCAACAACTTTTCCAAATTTATCGACTACAAAAAAGTAAGGTATATTTAAACTATCTAGAGGAAACAAGTCTTGACCCAATGGCACATTGTAAACATCTTGTTCTATACCATTAATACGTTTAAAAGTGTTCAGGTATGATTTGCTCTGATATGTAGATAAATACTCTAGTTTCAAATTAGAAGTATTTAAAAGTTTAATAACCTCCTCAGTACAAGTATTGCATCCAAGTTCTGTATATCTAAAAAAGATTGTATAGTCATTGGTTAAAACATTTTTCATATTTATTGACATACCACTTTCCTTAAGAAGTTCAATATTTTCAAAATCTAAGCTCGATATGTAAAAATCCTTACTCCTAATTAAGTTATTCGAAAGTTTACTGTTTATAAAAGACCCTACCATTTCTTCATACTTCAATAAGTCATAATCCTCGCTGATTCTAGTTTTATTTGATTGCTCAAACATGAAAAGAATTAAAAAGACCAACGCCAAGGACAGCGTCAATATCGACATCAATCTATTTTTCATCTTTAACTTTTATCTTAACTAGAATCGGATTATCTGTCTCATTTACATTTTGAAAAGGATATTCTTTCATAATTACCTCTCCATTCTCATCATTTGCCGCAAGAAATTCATCAGCATCATAAAACCCATAAAAGTATTTATCATCCGATGCTATGATCGAAGGTAGCATTACCCCTTTTGAATCTGGTTTATTTGTGGGTAGATAAAGAAATCCATCGCTCTTGTTTTTTGGAATTATAGCCTGCATATGAATCCTTAATCCATTCATTTTTACAGGATTTGTATAACCTAAAGCATAGCTTGAAGCAGTTGAGTAGGCATTTCTGAGTTGTGCGAATGGTTTTTTATTCTCAAAAATGCGGTAATTATTGACTTTTATTTCTCTATAGTCTTTCTCGATTCCTAAACGTCCAAAATCAACTTTGGCAACTGAAACCAATTCATTGTTCTTGTTCAATGAATAAATATTCTCGTCAAACTTTTTTGTGAAAAGAACCTCTTGCCCATTGTGTGACAAATGAAACCTCTCGACAATTGTCATATTCGCTTGTCGACTATCGATTTTGAAATACTCTTTCGAGGCCCTTCCATCAACATCACCTAAAACTACCAAAGGACCAACATCTCCATCATTTTCATCTACACTGTAGTGACTCAAATAATATAAGAACAAATCATTACTAATCCATTCAAGAGACGTATACCAAAGGTCATTTCGTTCCACTCTGAGTAAATCGCCTTCAAAATTAAATACATATAGCCTACGCTTACCTAAATCACTTATTAAAATCTCTTTCTCTTCTCGATTGATAGTGAAGTCGTTGATTCTATTCAATTCCTCAGGACCTTGTCCGCTGGCAGCTATTTTATTTATAAAACTTCCATCACTCCGATAAATGAATAATGCTTTAGAGACATTTTTATCCAATACAAAAACCAAATCATCAACCACTTTCAGTTCATCAATAGTTCCTATTAAAGCTTGACTATTTGTTTCTAACGGAATGTATTGAACATCATATTGACCTAGAAAATCCTTAGGAGGTTCAAACCAACCTGCATCTATAGATATTAGCATTGAACCATTTTCAACTTCTTCAATTCCAATATTCGCACCATCTTCGCAAGAAGTAATCCAACATAAAATTAAGAGGGGTGTAATTATTTTTTTTAACATATTATATACCATCAGGGGAGAGCCTTAAAGAGTTCTGGATTACTTTACATTATCCAGAACTCTTACTTTTTTCAGAAGGTTAATCTTGAAGAACCTCTTTAATAGCTTCAGTCAACGACTGAAGATTTACACTTTTACAGGGACTTTCGGTACAATAAGAATTAATCGACTTTATACAATTATTCTTCGATCCAGTTCTTTTAAATTCTTATTAACTCTAAGGTTATTGATAAGCTAAAGAGAATTCATCCCTAAAGGAGCAAAAGTCTTAAGGAAACGCTTTTATTACCAAACTGTGTTAGTTTTAAAGTTGAACTAATTGAGAGAATATCTGTAGAATCTCCTGAAAGTTAAATCACCTTCTTCTCTAATCGAAACTCCTCCGGCGTACAGAAAACTACCGTCAAAAACGAAGTATTTGGCAATTGGTAACTTATAATAGGATAATTCTTGAGTATTCAAGTCTAATTCAATCAATGACATTACTCTGTAACCTCGATCTATTATCTCAAAAACTGGTACTTCTCTAAATTTTTGGTCCGAAAGATGTGCAACTATGCGATATAATTTATCATCATTCCGAAAGGACTGCTCGAAGTCTACTTCAAGTATTTTATACTCTAACTCCTTAGCCTGATCGGGGTAACTTTGTAGAAGTTTTGGACTTCCAAAGTATTCTGACCCACAATACAAAGACGTCATTTCTTCAGATTCGAAATTCCAAATATACAGTGAATCAGAGAAGCGATAATTGATCAAAAATGAACTTCTGTCATATTTAGATACAGTTGGGCCGGTATAGCTCGATGGTACAAGGTTACCGAATACATAATTCGGATAACTAATTTGTCTATCAAATCTAGATTGTTCAAAATCATAATATTTGATTGGAACGGTTTTGGAAAAGTACAGTGGATCATCGTATCGAATATCGTTTACGACTGGGATAATTAGTTCACCTTCATTTAAAATTGCATTTGAATAGTATCCAGCCCTATAATACCTTGAGTAATCACTTGAATTGTAAGGGTAACGATCTATTTTCCTTCCATCACCTCCAAATAAATAAAAATGTTGTCTAGCGGCAGGAAATAGATAAATCGAATCGTTGGATTTAAAAAATACAGAGACATCTGTTGAATTATGACCCTCGGGCCCTTCTCGTTCTATAATAATTGGATCTCGATACTTACCACTAATGAAATCAATTTGGTGAATAACCAAGTCTGACTTACTATTTAAGCCATATTCCACAAGAATATTTCTATCCTGATCAACATAATTCGACCAACTTGTAAATTGGAGATAATCTTTAGGCATTTCGATTTCTAGACTATCCAGGCTTGCAAATTCCGAATATACGAAGCCAGGATCGCTACAAGAAGCCATAACTAGTACAAGAGTCACCAATAGGTGACTCTTAATAAGCGTATAAACTTTCATATAATTACTAGCGTATTACCGGAAGTCTATTCAATGGACTAAGTAACTTCATTAAACTTGTTATGTCAATTCTGGATGCGGAACCTGGGGTAGTACAATCATCACCCGGCTTATCTTCACAGTCCGTCCTAAAATACCATCTACCCTCTATCTTATCAATGGAATTATCTGACTTGTAATCCCACCCACTCGTCTCACTGAATGAGATTTGAGAGCAAGAGAAAGCTAAGCATAAACATAAAACTACAGCTCTAATTTTTTTCATCTTTTCTTTATTTGAATCGTTACCTACTCTATTTCAGGGTTTTCGGCACCTCCCTTTTAGTGATCAAACTGCTATGTACACTCGCACAGATCACCTTGACTTTCCTACTCTATTAAAGGGTTTTCGGAACGCCCTATATTTAATACTCACACAATGAAGGGATTATTATTTAAAATTTACAAGTATTATATGCATTTTTTGTTGTTATAATATTTCAATATGTTTAATAGAATAAATAAAAATACTTTTGATACTTTCACTTAGCCTAGAATAAATAAAGATTAAAGAATATTGAGGGGTAAGGATTTGCATTGTAAGAATCTCGATCGGCTCGAAAAAAATTCAATTTTTATCACACATTAAGCATAAAGTCGTCGATTGGTCTTTCTTCTGATCAATGAGCTTGAGTCTAATCGTAAGCTTCATTTCTGACATCCTGTCACCTTCCTTCCCTTGGTATGGCATTTGATTATGCCGATTCAGAATTAAACAATGACAAAATTTAGCTATGCAGGAAAAAGGTAAAATTTCGATCCACACCGAGAATATCTTCCCGATTATTAAGAAGTTTCTCTATTCAGATCATGAAATCTTTTTAAGGGAGTTAGTTTCTAACTCGGTAGATGCAACACAGAAAATAAAAAGACTGGCTGCTTTGGGCGAATACACAGGCGACATTGGTGACCCACGTGTAGAAGTCTCTGTCAATAAAAAGAAGAAAACCATCACTATCGAAGACGGTGGTATTGGCATGACAGCTGAAGAAATCAAAAAATATATCAACCAAATTGCGTTTTCAGGTGCTACTGAATTCATGGAGAAATTCAAGGATGCAGGAGACGCAAAGGAAATCATCGGTAAGTTTGGACTTGGGTTCTACTCTGCTTTTATGGTAGCAGGGAAAGTAGAAATTGACAGTTTGTCTTATCAAGAAGGCGCTGAACCTGCCAAGTGGATTTGCGATGGCAGTACTGAATTTGAAATTAAAGCGGGCAAAAGAAAACAACGCGGTACTACCATCACACTTCATATAAACGAAGACTCTGAAGAATTTCTTGAAGACAGCAGAATTCAAAACATCTTAGATAAATACGCGAAGTTTTTACCTGTAGAGGTTCAGTTTGGCCAAAAAGATCAGTCCGTGGAAGACGGTGAGGATAAAGAGGGCAAAAAGAAATGGAAAACTGTTAAGGTTGATAACATCATCAATAATACGGCGCCAATTTGGACAAAGTCTCCTTCTGATCTAACAGATGAGGATTACTTAAGCTTCTATAAGGAGCTTTACCCGATGACTGAAGATCCACTTTTCTGGATTCATTTAAATGTTGACTTCCCGTTTGAATTAACCGGTATTTTGTACTTCCCTAAAGTCAAAAATGACTTTGAGATGCAACGAAATAAGATTCAGCTTTATTCACGTCAGGTCTTTATTACTGATGAGGTGAAAGACGTTGTCCCTGAATTTTTAATGTTACTACATGGTATTATTGATTCTCCTGATATCCCATTAAATGTTTCTAGAAGCTATTTGCAATCAGATGGAAATGTTAAGAAGATCAACTCTTACATCACGAAAAAGGTAGCGGACAAGCTCGGCGATCTTTTCAAGAAAGAGCGTGAATCTTACGAAAGCAAGTGGGACGATATCGGTTTGTTCGTGAAGTACGGCATGCTTTCAGAAGAAAAGTTCTATGACAAAGCAAAGGATTTTGGACTAGTCAAAAACACTGAGGGCAAATTCTTTACGCTAGACGAATACGCCAAGCATATTGAAACCAATCAAACAGATAAAGACGGAAATAAAATCTGGCTTTACTCATCAGAACCAGCCAAGCAAGATAGCTTTATCGCTACCGCAAAGGACAAAGGTTATGACGTATTAGTTTTCGATACACCGATCGATAGTCACTTCATCAATCATATGGAAACTAAGTTGGAGAAAACACAAATCAAGCGTGTGGATGCCGATAACGTGGATAAACTGATTGATAAAGATGAAAAACGTGAACTGATACTTTCAGAAGAAGAAAAGACAAGTCTGCAAGGCGTTTTCGAAAAATCAATAGGCAATCCGACATATAAGGTTTCAGTTGAGCCTTTATCTCCTACTGACGCTCCAGTAACGGTAACCATGCCTGAGTTTATGAGGAGAATGAAGGAAATGCAAGCTACTGGCGGTGGCGGCGGGTTCAACATGTTTGGATCGATGCCTGATAGCTACGATGTTTCGGTAAACGGAAATCACGCACTTGCTGAAAAGATTATTAAAGCAAAAACCGACAAGACTAAAGAGAAAGTTGCTAAGCAGGCATTTGACCTTGCTTTGCTGTCTCAAGGACTACTTGACGGTAAAGACTTGACTGATTTCATCAAAAGGAGTACAGAAATTTTGAGCAAATAATTATTTCTCAAAAGAAACAATAAAGCGCCCTGATTAAATTTCAGGGCGCTTTTTTTATGGCTTCATTCAAATTTGAGGAGAGATAAAAAATATTTTGTCTTCATTTGTGAAACAAATATTTCTGAATTTAGTATTCATTTAAGAAACAAATACAAAAACTCAGATGAAAAAGTTATTTACCGCCACAATACTATTTATATCCACACTAAGCTTTGCCCAACAAGATGTTGTTAACCTGACTATCAAAAAAGAAGGTTTTGGCAAGAAAAATAAGTTTACAATTTATCTGGACGACGAGCGATTAACACCAGATAGCGAAGGAAAAATCATTTATGAAGGAAGTCGTGAAATAGATAAGGTTATCAGAGGCAGAGTCATTATGCCCAACGGCAGATATGGCGACTTCTGGCTTGAACCAGGAGACATGGATGTAACCATTAAGAAAAGTGGATTCCCCAAGACCATGGAGGTTATTGGCTCAGAGACCGACGCACTCTATAAATATTTTAAATACACTAAAGATATCACTCAAGTAGAGAAGAGGATTTTAGAGGACCCTGAACACGTTGCCTCACTCAATTACTTGGCAGGATACTATAAACGACACAGTAACGAATTCTTATCCAAACTAATCGATGGCTATTCAGAAGAAACACAGCAAAAGCTTTCGTGGATAACTGCTTATGTGAAAACAAGTGATATGAAAAAAGTAGCTAAAGGAACGCAACTCTATCACTTTACAGCCAAGACACAATCAGGAGAAACAATAAATACCAAGGATTTTGCTGGTAAGTATTTGCTGCTGGACTTTGCAAGCACAGGTTGTGGACCATGTTGGCAAGGTTATCCAGAGATGATAAAAACGGTCAGTAAATACGAAGATTTACAAGTTTTGACTTTCAATGAAGATAATCAGAAGGAGACTTGGAACAAGTTTGCTAAAGCTCGAAACCTTGATATTAAATGGCCTGTACTATGGGACTCTGAAGAGAAATTCGAGATATTCGAAATGTATGAAATTGAGGGATGGCCCTCTTTCTTTCTAATCTCGCCTGAAGGAAAAGTTTTAGAGGAATGGTTTGGTGCAGGCAAAACTAAGTTGAAGAATGCTCTGAAAAAACATTTAGACTAGCCGTCCACGAGCGGACGCTGTTGTTCCGTGAAGGACACCGACTCAAAATCTATGAATAAAAAAGCCCATTTTTGGGCTTTTTTGGCTATTTATAACTGGCACTCTATTTGGCTAGGCACAAACCTAAAATCGCTAAATTCATAGTTATGCTGGCTAACATGTTCATAGTTGCTTGGAGGAATGCCATTAGGCACAAACAATTTACAGTTCTGAATATTCTAGGGCTTTCCATCGGGATAACCGCTTGTTTTCTCATCGGGCTTTATGTTTTAAATGAAAGTTCTTATGATAACTTCCATGAAAAAGGCGATCGAGTTTATAGAATTAATCAACCAGAGATTTGGGGAGAATGGGAGAACCAGTTTGCGTCAACAGGGCCAAATATTGCAGTTGCATTAAGGTCTGATATTCCAGAATTTGAAGAAGTTACAAGAATTCACTCACCTGGTCAGTATGTAATCACATATGAGCCAGATGGCGGCAATATCAAATCCTTTGGTGAGGGCAAAGTCTTTATAGCAGAGGATAACTTTTTTAAAATTTTCTCCTTCCCTGCCATCAAAGGTAACTTAGATCAAGCTTTGGTAACTCCTCAGAGCATAGTGCTTACGGAAAGGATGGCTACAAAATACTTTGGCACAGAAGATCCAATCGGAAAGACATTAGAGATAAAACGTTCTGGCGCCGCACCGAGGCCCTTCGTAGTAACGGCGGTTACAGAAGACCCTCCTGCTAATTCCCATATCAATTTTGATATGCTCGTATCGATGAGCAGTTACCCTCATATTAAAAGACGCGAGCATCAATGGATTTGGACGACTTTCGGAACTTACGGACTTGTTCGCCCCGGCACTGACATAGAGGCGCTAGAAGCTAAGCTCCAAGAAATACCTTCAAAATGGGCTGCTCCAGCAATCAAAAGAGTCTTCGAGAAATCATTGGAAGACTACTTAGAAGGTCGCAAATGGACGCTATATATGCAGCCTGTTAGAGAAGCATATATTTACTCCCCCCCTACTGGCAACAGGTTCGGTCCTGCGGGAAATATTGTCTATGTGCAGGTATTTGGAGCAGTTGGATTGCTCATATTACTCCTCTCCAGCATCAATTTCATGAACTTATCTACTGCTCGATCGGCCAATCGCGCGAAAGAAGTAGGCATCAGAAAAACGCTTGGTTCTCCTAAGAATGCATTGATCCAACAATTCATTTTTGAATCTGTTTTATTCGTTTTTGTAAGCACCGTTATCGCTACAGTGGCTACGGAATTCTCATTGAATGCATTCAATAAATTATCTGAAACGCAATTGTCTCTTTATGACAAGCTTGCCGACCCAATATTTTTAACAATTCTAATTGGGTTTATTCTCACTTTGGGCATTGCGGCTGGTAGTTATCCAGCCTTCTATTTGTCATCATTCAACCCTATTGAGGTTTTGAAAGGCAAACTAAGCAGTGGTTTTAAAGGGAAATTTATTAGAAACGGCTTGGTCGTATTTCAGTTTACCATAACAATCGCTCTCATAATTTCAGCCATGTTTGTACAAAAGCAACTGAATTTTGCGGCAAGTGCCAACTTAGGTTTTGATAATGATAACGTCATTCAAATGCACGGTATGGAGTGGCTGAATGAAAGTAACAAGGAAACTTTCCAGACGCTGCTTAAATCGAATCCTGCTTTCGAAAAAGTAGCATTATCGGATTATGTTCCCCCAAACATTTGGGCCGAAGATAAATACAAGGCTTATGGTGCCGATATGAAGCCCATAACGCTAAACAGACTCAGATCTGAGGAAGATTATTTAGAGCTATTAAACCTTGAGTTTATAGCAGGCCGCAACTTTGATAAAACTAGAGGTAACGATAAAAGCAAAATCATCTTGAACGAAACGGCCGTCCAAGATATGGGATGGGGTACTGCCGATAATTATAGCGAGGATTCTCCAATTGGCAAGTTTATAACACTTCCTTCAAGTGAAGAAGCCCTATTTGAGGTCATAGGCGTTGTAAAGGACTTCAATTTTAATAGTGTGAGGTTTGAAATAGGCCCATTAATGATCATCAACGAAAAGAATGATTTCTTATGGGAAAGCGGCACTGATTTTATTTCTGTCCGATTGAACTCCAGTTTGGTTCAAAATTCAGGTGAATTGGGGGAATTGATCGATGATATTGAAGAAAAATTAGCACAAGTAAACCCTGGGATTCCTTTTGAATACTCTTTCATGGATCAAGATTTCGAAAGCTTCTTTAGAAAAGAACAGCAAATGGGAGAGGTGCTCAATGTTTTCACCATTATGGCCTTATCTATAGCGTGCTTAGGTCTCTTTGGCTTAGCCGCTTTTTCTGCCGAACAAAGAAAAAAGGAGTTAGGTGTAAGAAAAGTTCTTGGCGCATCGGTTTACCGATTGGTATATGTTTTTACGGCAGAATTCACTGTGCTCATTGTAATTGCGCTTTTGATCGCCAGTCCACTTGCCTATTTATTTGTCAAGAATTGGCTGGCTAACTTTGCCTTTAAGACGCCAATTTCCATTGTGGTTTTCCTATTGGCGGCGCTGGGTTCGTTAGTAGTAGCTTGGCTAACCATCGGTTTCCAGTCGTTGAGAGCGGCTAGCAGAAACCCGGTGGAAGTATTGCGCGATGAATAATTTAATTTACTTGGTTTAATGCGGCCTGCTCTTGGGCTTTCGTGTACTTCCATCGTTTATGCGACCAGAGATAATCTGAAGGATTTTCGCGAATAGTTTCTTCTAAGGCAGACACATAATTAGCAGTAATATTTAAGTCTTCTTTATTATAAGGAGGCGCTGCTATTTCTTTTACACACATTTCATACTTACCCAAACCAACTCTTTTAACAGAGGCGTAAAAGACGACATACTTTGTGAGTTTAGCGATCCGTTCGGCACCTACATAAAAGGCTGTTTCTTGATTTAGAAAATCGATCCACTGCTTTTCTGTTCCCATAGCCGGCAACTGATCTCCTATTATACCAATTACCCGAGGTTGGTTTTTACGCTTAACAATTTCCCGTAGCGCATTATCCTTCGGTATTGGCGTGCCACCATGCCTGGTCCTCAAACGATGCATGATACTTTCAAAATAACCATTGTCCACTGATTTGTACAGAAACTCTATGGGATACCCCAACTGACTACCCACTGAAAAGGCCGGCCATTCCCAATTGGCCACATGGCCAGAAACAAGAATTGTAGGAACTCCTTTATCTAAATAATGCAGCACTTCTTCGCTATTTATAAGCTTCATGCGTTTCTGCCAATCCTTTTTCTTGTAGCTATACGCTAAAATCATTTCTACAAATACTTGACAAAAATGACGATAAAACTGACGCGCAATCTTTTTAAGCTCAACATCGGGTTTTTCGGGGAAGGCTGTTTTTAGATTTTCCATCACCACACCTTTTCTATACTTCAGAATGTGATAAGCTAAAAAAGCGCCAGCCTCAGCAAAAGGATATAGACACCACGATGGCAGATATGAAAGTAGCTTGACAAAAAACATTGAGTGTGTTGTTGTATTTTGAACCTAGTACAAAACTATTCTTTTGGTTTGTAAAGGCATAAAAAAGACTCACGAACGTGGTCTTTTATTCATTAAAAGTGCAACACCTGAATATTGAGATCGATAAGGATTTAGCTATTGAAACAACCATAATATTGCTTCCTGAAATTCCGACCTCCACAGTTTTTCATTGTGTTCTCCTTCTGGATTTATTATTGAAGTAAGATTCGTATCGGAATGCCCATTGGCCAAAATCTTAGAAACCATCTGTTGCATCGGCTTTACCATATTATCTCCTTCTTTGCCCCCCATTAAAAAGGCTAAGCGGGTATCGTTAGGCAGCTTTTTTTGTTCTACTTGATCAAAAGGTCCTTTACCCCACCAATAGGAGGGTGAGAATATACCAGCCTTACTAAATACTTCTGGATATTCATAAATGGCATAATGTGAAATTAAACCACCCAAAGAGCTTCCCATAATAGCCGTATGCTGCCGTTCAGGCTTAGTTCTAAATTTAGAATCAATAAACGGCTTGACTGTATTTACAATAAATTCCATGTAGGCTTTTCCCTCGGCTTTACCATACCTCGGGTGATCCCAAGCCGTTAATTCATGGATTCTATTTTCACCACCATTGTCGATACCTACTACTATTAAATCGAGGCCGTTTATTTTGCTAATAGAATCTAGATTCTCATCGACGCCCCATTCTCCCGCAAAAGAGGTTGAGTCTTCAAAGAGGTTTTGACCATCGTGCATGTAGATCACTGGGTAGTTTTGATCACCATCGGCATATCCAGGAGGTGTATAAACACGAATAGTTCTAGGTCTATCTAAGCCTTCAATCGTCAACTCGTTATCAAAGATTGTTATCTGACTTGATGATATTCCAGCTTTATCTTGTTTTACCGTTTGACAAGAAAACAATAGTAAAATGGCCCAAAATAGTGTCAACGTCCTCATAAATTCTCTTTGTCGGAAAGATAAAAGAATAAAGAGGACATTAGCCACCTATTACTCACTAATCAGATGAAGTTTAGTCTTGTTTTAATGGCTCCACTAAGTTTATTCGAGTAGTTCGATAGGATTGTGTCAATACGCCGAACAGCATGATCGAGAGCCCCAAACCACCAATCACCAACAATACCCAAAGTTCGGTGTCGATGTGAAAAGCGAAATTATCTAACCATAAGTTTATCGCATAAATGGTCAAAGGTAGCGCGGCCACAAGTGCTATAAGGCCAATGCGCAAAAAGTCTTGGGACATAAGCTTTAAAATGTGACGCGTGCCGGCACCGAGCACCTTTCTGATGGCAATCTCTCTTTGTTTCATTTTCGCATTGTAGTAGGTCAAACCGATCAGACCAGCAGAAGCCAACACCACTGACAGAATACTCAATATCTTAACGATGAGCCCAACTTTACTTTCTTCGGCATAAAGAGATTGTAGTTTATCGTCTAAAAATTTGTAGTTGAATGGCCTCTCTTTTTCCACTTCGGCATAAGCCTCTCTAATAAAACTCATAGTTTCAAATAGGTTCTCGGTATCCATTTTGACATTTAAGCCGTAGCCCCAAGGCAAATCGTTATAGACTTGAATAAACAGCGGACTGAAGGACTCTCTTTTTGAAAAATAGTGGAAGTCCTCAATGAAGCCATCTATAAATTCTGGGTCGCCAACAGTTCCATCATCTTGCGTCCATTCTGGTTCTTGGATTAAGTTTTGTCCTATTAAATTCTCCATCGGCTCGCCTGTTAGTCTTTCATAATTCCTTCCAGCGGCCCTATTTAGTAGCACAACCTTTTCTTTACCCTCATCCAAAGAAGTAAAAGCCGCCGAATTCAACCCCAACATCTTGACCGTGGCATAATCCATAAAGACCTGATTAGCATCGTCAAAAACTTCATCGTTATTCTCAAATTTGTAGGTGACCGTATTAAAAGGCAGGTTGCCCGGTGTCCCTCCTCGCCCGACTTCTTTTATGTTTGGGTTGGTTAGAAGCTTCGCGGTAATTGGTCTAATTTTATCTAACCCTCTCAGGTAAAAACTCATTATCCCTTCTTTTTCAAAGCCTAGATCGGTTTCGGTCACAAATTTCAATTGTCTATTAACATAAAACCCAAACCCGGTCATCAACACAAGCAGGAAAAATTGCATACCTAGTAAAATCTTTCTGAGGCTCATTTTACCAATACTCAAATTCCGATGCTTACCTAATAACCCGAGTAAAGGTTTTGATGAAAGTAAAACCGAAGGGTAAATTCCACTGATAATACCCACAAGTAAACTGAAAAGTACGTATGCCATCAGATGACTTGGTGCTATAATAGTAGACCAAGCTAATTTCACCGATAAAAGCTGGTTGAATTGAGGTAACAAGGCGTAAACGAGAAGAATAGCGAGTGAGAGTCCTAAAAAAGTCGATAAAACAGCTTCAAACATAAATTGGGCAAAAACATCCCTTTTCTTGGCACCTATTACTTTTCTCACCCCAACTTCTTTTAATCGATTGGCATTGATCGCGACTGCCAGGTTAACATAATTGGTAATGGTTATGATCAGAACCAGTAAACCTACTACTCCAAACAAATACAGATAAACTGGCTTTACGTTTTGTTCTATCTCATATAGGTATTGCGAACCTAGGTGAATATCCTTTAATCGTTGTAATTGAAGCCCTTTTTCCAATGGATCAGATTCTGATTCAGGATCGGCTATGTAGCTGGCCTTTGTAATCTTATCCGAAACTGCCTCAATATCTTTTGTGCCTTCCCGAAGTTTTGCGAAAGTATAGGCTCCCCAGGTGTACGGTATACTATCAACGACTGCAATCACGTTGAAGTCGAAATGAGAGTTTTCCGGAATATGCTTCACGACCCCATTGACTATATATGGTTTATCTTCTATTCTGATGGTTTTACCAACAGCCTCATCTGCTAATTCGCCGAAATATCGCCTTGCGATTTTATCAGTCAGAATTACACCTTCTTTATTAGTGGGCATACTGCCGCGTAGAAAATCCCACTGGAAAATATTTTGGATCGATTCGGCAGTATTCGTGTAAAGGATGGGCCCGCCACGAAATTTCCGGTCATTAGCATTGATAAAAAAACCACGGCCCATGATATCGCTATTGGAAATAACGAACTGACCTACTTCTTCAACTTCAGGTAGTTCACTGAAAGATCTCATGTTGGCTAGCTGGCCCTCTCGGCTGGTACTGTACCAGCTAGAAAAGCTAAGATTAGAATAAGTCTGGGAACGATACTTCCTGACTATCCTGTAGATGCGATCAGAATCTGGCATGTACTGATCTGATGTTAATTGATGCCTGAGATATTCCGCAGAGAATATCATCACGGCTAAGCCGAGCGTAAGCCCAACTACATTAATTCCCGCCACTAATTTATGTCGACCAACATTACGCAAGGCTACTTTAAAGTAGTTGCCAAATTTGGGTGTGAAATCTTGAGTTCTTTTAAGTTTTTGCATGAATTGAGGTTTTAAGAATTTGATAACATTGATGAAATACCACCAATTGGCTCTGCGCCGACCAACGCTGCCAAGGGTAAATTGATAGCCTTCAAATAGATCACCTGAAATAGCTTCCACAAGGTTATCATCACAGAACCAGTGAAGAATTTTCTGTAAGTATTTCGGCGGCTGAATATTGTTGTCAGCTGAATTGTGCATGATATCTGTATTAAATCCCTTGAATTTGACTCCAAAGCTTCATTCTGTTCTCCTTTAAAGCTTGAATGACAGATCGACCAAGCCCTGTCACTTCACAAATTCGTTTCCGTCTGCCGCCACGGGTTTCTGTAGCGCCCTCCATTTTCGAAAGGATCAAACCTTTCTTTTCAAGCCTCATTAAAACTGTGTGAATAGCGCTAATCGAAATAACCTGACCAGTTTGATCACGGTATTCATCGGCGATCGCATAGCCATAAGGCTTTTCCATAATCATGACGAGCAGTAGCACAGTCTCTTCTAAGTTTCCAAGGTTCTTCATCGTAAAGAATTTATTACATCAACATTTGTAGAATATAAAGGTTAGTAAAATTTTTGATTATATCAACATTTGTAGAATATTCGTTGCCAAACAACTCACAATTATTAAATCACAGATCAACAGCCTGATCTTACAACTCAGCCGAAACAGATAGCACAGAGGACTTAAAAAGCGTCAATTAGAGTAAACAAACAACTATGAAAAAACTCTCAATCACGCTAATGCTTCTGACGATAGTTGGACTTAGCACTTCATTTGCACAAAATTTAACAAAGCCTAAAAAGGGCAATGCCATCAGGCTGAAGGACTACACGCTTACCGTAAAACAAGGTCAGGAGGTAAACATTGATATGTGGGTAGTCAAAGCAAAGAAATATAAACTCAATCTAGGTGCGCCAAAGGCGAAGGGTAAAGACGGTGTAGACTTTTGGTTTAATGCCAAGTCTGAAGACCCAATAACGTTTGGTGTAAAAATAAAAGTCGACGAAAGCACCCCAGTGGGAGATCACATGTATGTGCTCAATGTAGATGGCATCGGTCGAAATGCCGTGAAAGGGGCAACAATCCTACTAAAAGTAGTCTCTGCAGAGCAGGAATAATAATATCAAATTGGGTTTGGCTAACCTTATAAGCCATTGCCGTCTCTATTTTTTTGACGCAATGGCTTTTCTTTTTATCCCCTAAGTCCACTACATCCTTTATCACTCAAAGGAGTATACTCATATCAAGAACTCTTCTTTTGTATATTAGCAAATGTCTAAAGGAAAAATCTACTCCATTCGGGTTGCCATAGGACTATCTGTCTTTCTTTTTTATAAAGTCACATCAGGTCATTTTTTGGAGTGGGAACCAGCAAGTTTTATATCTGTGTGTTTCACATTGCTGGTGGTTTTAGCTGTTTTCGAAGTACTAGATTATAGTGCAAGGCATCTCATTAGGCACTACAAAACAAGACTCACCGAACACAAAACGTTATTAAAATTCTTTTGGGGAAATTGCCTAGTCAGTGCCCCTATTATTGTTGTTGCGTCATTATTTCATGTCGAAATATTGATCCCCACTTTTTCCTGTTGCCCAGAAGACTGGGAACCGGGTTTAGTGACCACCATAGCCCAGGGAATAGTCCTTTCTTGGCTGATTATTCTCTCCAAAACGTTCATGATCTACTTTGAATACAGTAGGATTTCCGAACGTGAAAAAGCGCTTATCCAAAAGGAGCTCGCCCAATCGAAATTTGAAAGTTTGAAAGATCAAATCAAGCCACACTTTCTGTTTAATAGTTTTAGTGTATTGAGTACTGTCATTGAAGATGACCCAAAACTAGCCGTAGAATTCGTGTCAAAACTCTCTAAAATCTATCGTTACGTACTAGACACCAATAACCAGATAGTTTCGCTCGAAAAAGAACTAGAGTATTTAGACCACTACACTTTTCTTTTAAAAATCAGGCATATCGATAGTTTAGTTGTCAATATTAACTTAGACGTCAATAGAGAAAAGTTTAAAATCCCGATCCTATCTATGCAAATGCTCATAGAAAATGCTTTAAAACACAACTACTTTTCTAAAGAGCAACCATTGGAGATAAATGTTTATCATGAAGAAGAATACATAGTAGTCCAGAATAACATCAATAAGAGATCAATCACAGAAAAACCAACCAAAATTGGCCTTGACAATATTAACAACCGCTATTTAATGTTGATCGACAAGCCCATCATAGTCAATCAAAAGGATGGTTTCTTCACCGTTAAGCTCCCACTTATCCACCAAGATCAAACCACTGCATGAAAGCTGTAATTATAGAAGATGAAGCGCTTTCGGCGAAAAGGCTAGATAAACTGGTCAAAGAATCTCTACCAAGTATTGAAGTGATCGCTATACTTGAATCCGTCAATCAGGCGCTCGCTTGGTTTAATGAAAACACCTATCCCGATCTAATCTTTTTAGATATACAATTAAACGACGGTACAGGCTTTGAAATTCTGAAGAAACTGGATGGCTATCCGCATATAATTTTTACCACAGCTTATGAACAGTATGCTCTTGACGCCTTCAAGTTCAACAGTATTGATTACCTCCTAAAACCAATCGATAAAAGTGAGTTGATCAATGCTTATGACAAATTAGAACAGATACATAGAACAGAAGAAAGTGCTTACCATGATAAGATTGAGGCACTAAGCAAGCACTTTTTACCTACTTTTCGGGAGCGTTTCTTAGTGAAAGTAGGCATGCAATTCAAAAGTATTGCTACTCAAGACATCGCTTATTTCTACTACGATGATGGTCTCAGCTATTTACAGACAAACAATCAGTGCTTGCCCATTGACTACACGCTCGATCAGCTAATCAATGAACTAAACCCTAAAGAATTTTTCCGCATTAATCGCCAATTCATCGTAAGTCTTAACGCTGTCAAAGAAATCCATTCTTATTTCAATAGTCGACTTTTACTGACGCTTGAACCAAATACAGATACTGAAGTGGTAGTTAGCCGAGAAAGGGTATTAAGTTTTAAGCTTTGGGCTGGGCAGTAATTAAAGTTTGAGCCCTCCATACTTGGACAGCGTTTTTGCCGTAGCCACTATGGCATCGCTATTTGGTCTAGGTGTCCAGCCAAGCAATTGAAATCCTTTTTTACTGACATTTACGCGTTTTTTATCTAGTTCAAAACTTACAGATTTCACTTCGCGATCAAAATTCGACAACGCTTTCACCATCCAAACAGGGATATCTTTATCTGAAACTCGCCTTGATAAGTTCGGTACTTTTTCCTTCAGCACTTTAGCGATATCTTTTACCCACATAAAATCATTCGCTGCCATAAAGCGCTCCCCTTTCGCCTTCGGGTGGGTCATAGCTACAATATGTAAAGCTGCCACATCACGCACATCTACTACAGGCCATCCAATCTTAGGGTTTCCTGGAAAGGCACCATCCAACAGTTTCTTCACCACCATAGCTGAAGTGCCAAAATCGGCTTCTAAAATTGGCCCAAGAACCAACCCAGGATTGATCACTGAGAGTTCTAAACCAGACTCATCCTTTTCCATAAACTCCCAAGCCGCTTTCTCGGCTAAGGTCTTACTTTTCGTATAAGCAGACTTGTCTTTCGGATGATTCGGGTTAGACCAATCCTCTTCGGTAAAACGCGTTCTGTTAGCTTCATGTCCATACATAATGGCTACAATGGATGAAGTAAGTACTAGTCTTTTTACCCCTGCCTCCGCAGCGAACTTCAAAACGCGCTTAGTACCCTCAACAGCAGGTACAATAATGTCACGTTCTCTTCTTGGCAAACGAGCAGGAATTGGCGATGCAGTATGGATAACATAGTCAACACCTTTGAGGGCATCCGCCCAACCATCATCGTTGAGTAATTCCAAGGCTACAAAAGATAAATTACTCAAGTCACTCACATGTTCAGCGTAAACCTCTCGCATGCGCTCAGCCCGCTTTAAGTCACGCATAGAACCCACCACTTCATGACCAGTATTCAATAGTTGCACAACTATGTGCGACCCAATAAAACCGGTAGCTCCCGTAACTAAAATTTTACTCATAAATCAGAAGTAGAAAATCCTGCGAAGACCAAAACTAATAAAAGCATTTTGCAAATACGCTATTAATCAAGGTACGATAAACGAACTCCTAAAAACCTCTTTCCCATCTGCTTGCCTCCTGTTTACGCTTAAGTTCACCTGAGTCGATCATTTCTTGAAGTTTAGGATTCCGACTTGCCGATTTGCTCGTCAAGTGCCAAGCCCCGCAATGGTCACATTCGTAAACATTCTGAGGTCCCTGATGCGGTTCAAAACCTTTATAAATGTGCTGGTCAATCATGGCCATTTCAGCCAATTCTTTATTGTAGTACTCGTATTTGTGGGTGGGGCACGCCATATTAATACAATACTATCGAGATGTGCTTGGCAACACAAGTCTTCCATGTGAATATTCGATTGAAAACCTCATCTTTGATGCACAATTAGCATAATATGTCTTTTGAGCTTAGCGAACTGGCAAAAATCACAGCCGACTACATTAATACTACTGACAGACACATATTTCTGACAGGAAAAGCGGGCACAGGAAAGACAACCTTTCTCAAGTACATAGTTGCTCATACACACAAGAAAACCGTAGTAGCCGCCCCAACAGGAATTGCCGCAATAAATGCCGAAGGGGTCACACTTCACTCACTTCTACAATTACCATTCGGTGCTTTTATTCCACAGCATACTCAACCGCCGAACGTAAATGCACAGTTTACCACTCTAGCGACGTTATTTTCAAATGTCCGTTTCAATGCTTCCAAGAGAAACCTCATTAAAGAAATAGAACTGTTAATAATCGATGAAGTCAGTATGCTCCGTGCCGATCTTTTGGACTGCATCGATCATACTTTGAGGTTTTTAAGAAGAAGACGAAACGAACCATTCGGGGGCGTTCAAATACTCTTTATAGGGGACTTGCTTCAACTACCACCTGTGGTGAAAGACAACGAATGGCAAGTTCTTTCTCAGTACTACAGCAGTAGCTACTTTTTCGATGCCATTGGTTTGAAAAACAACCCTCCGCTTAATGTGGAACTAGATAAAATCTACCGACAAAGCGATCAGGAGTTTATAGATATTCTGAATAGGTTTCGTGAAAACCAACAATCGCCAGAAGACATCAATAAACTCAATCAGCACTACCGATCGGATTACCAAAGCTTAACTGGCCAAGGCTATATACATCTAACCACGCACAACAAAAAGGCAGATGAGATCAATGCCGAAAGACTAGCGGATTTACCAGGCAACACATTTACTTATCGTGCCAAAATTTCTGGCGACTTTCCAGAAAACTTACAAGCGACAAGCCTTGAAATGAGATTAAAGGAAGGGGCTCAAGTGATGTTTATAAAAAACGACCCAAATGGTGAAGGACGTTTTTTTAATGGAAAAATTGGTCATATCACTAAGATTAATGCTGAAGATATTTGGGTCACTTTTGATGACGGTTTGGCGGTACAAGTGCCGTCTTACACTTGGGAGAATAAACGTTACAGCCTTAATAAGGAGACCAACGAGATCGAAGAAAAAGTTCTTGGCAGTTTCGAGCAATACCCTCTAAAATTGGCTTGGGCTGTGACAGTTCATAAAAGTCAGGGATTAACTTTTGACCGCGCTATTCTTGACCTAACCGATGCTTTTGCCCAAGGGCAAGTATATGTGGCTTTATCTAGATTGACATCCCTAAATGGATTGGTCTTATCATCAAAGATTCCAGATTCCAATTTTGCGATAAGTGATTCAATGAAGGAGTTCTCGAATTCAAGAGCCACTGCGCATCAGCTATCGCAAAACCTAGTGACCGACAGGAAAAATTATTTAGTAAAGCTCATCACTGAGACTTTTAACTTTGCCACAATAGATTTTGCTCTAAAAGAACACGTTAAAAGCTTCAATAAGCAAGAGAATCGATCGGTAAAACAGCAACATCTTCCTTGGACAATTGGCTTGGTGAAAGAGGTTCAACCGATCAAAGGGATCGGTGATAACTTTATAAATCAGATCAGAAAAATAGCGGCTAACCAAAGTGATTATTTGGCATTAGCCACTGAAAGAGTCAGTAAAGCATCGGCCTATTTTATTCCAATACTCCAGAAAGCATCAAAGGACATTAAGCTTCACGATGATAACTTAACGGACAAGACTAAGCTTAAAACTTACAGGAAAGAATTGAAGGAGTTGGAACAGCAGTTTTTCAATCAATGGCAATCCATCCATAAAGTAAATCTCTTACTTCAATTTACATTAGAAGACAGGATGCTTTCTCGCAAAGACTTGGAACTTACCGAACTTCATGAGTCGCGAAAAACTGAGACCAAAAAGACTAAAAGACGGGACAAAACACCGACAGCGGAAGTCTCCTTAAAACTCTATCAATCGGGTAAGTCAATCGAAGAAATCGCCGAAGAAAGAGGTTTGGTTCCTGGAACTATTGGCGGACACTTATGCCAATATATAGAGTCTGGAGACGTGGATGCTTATAGAATAGTCGATATGGAAAAGCTAGACAATATGTTAACGCTGATAAACGACGAAACAACTAGCTCAAGTGAAGTAAAGGCTAAACTAGGCGACGAATATACTTACACAGACGTGAAAGTAGCCATGGCATATTATAGGTATCAAAATAAGTCTAAGACTGAATAGTAAAAGTCAACTTCTGTTTAGCAAAAGTAAGGACCTTGAGAACTACTGAATCAATAGATATTTAACAATACCAGAGTCCTTGGCTGAATGCTGGTTATCGAATAATTGCTTAATAACCAGGTCGAACGAACCCCATAGTGAAAACAAAAGTGATAATGCTTAGTAGAAAATAAAGCAAGAAAACTCTATAGCGCATTCCCCGCTTTTTGCTCTCTTTGAATTCATCTATCAAAGGCAATCCATAAACAAAAAAGAAGGCAATCATAAGTCCTATTGTCAGTAGTCCAGCCATGAGGTAGCTACCATCAAAGCTTTTATACGAGAAAAGACTATCGCTCTCTAATTTACTGAAGGCAATAAACTGATCTGGAATAAGATAATGTGCTAAACTTGTTAAATAAAGACTTGTGGATAGTGAAACCCAGAATATAGCTCGACTAAGATAGATATTGGTATGGTCACCTCTTTGCTTGTGTAAAGCGCCTAGCAATAGGAATTTGAAAAAATTACGAATCATAGGACTTTTGACTCTTTTAGAATCAGAAACAAGAATAAAAAAATATTCTTAATCTTGAATTAATCACATTAAAAATATAAACAATTGAAAGAGCATCTTATGAAAAAGACTTACTATCTACTTAGTTGGCTTGATAAATGAAATCAAGAGATTAAAGGTAGAACCTGATCGAGATATGAGGTATTATGGGTTTGATTTAGAAGTGATTAAAACGGACTAGATAAGTAGACCAGCGTATTTAATAATTATATTTATACTGAAACTTAAATCTGATTAAATGAAAGTATTATTTATTAGCCTAAGCCTCGCGCTCTCTCTTTTGTTTGGATCAACCACAATTGATTCGGCTGTTGCGTACGATCCTAGTGGGAACTGGGAACTTGAAGTAGAATTGCCTTCTGGCAAAGAAGAAGGTGCCATAACAATTACCAAAGATGAGGACGGTGATTACGAAGTCACCTTAGTAGATACTGATGAGGATGAAAATATAGAGTTAGATGAAGTTTCTTTTGATGAAGAAGAAATGGTAATGACGGGAGAATTTGAAACGGAGGGTATGGCAGCAACAATAGAAATGACTTTTGATGATGATTCAGTAGAAGGGACTATCTCGTTCGCAGGTTTTGAGATTACTTTTTCTGGCGAAAGGGAGAAGTAGAGTTTATTATCAATATGTACGAACAAAGGTCTGACATTTTCAGACCTTTGTTCGTTTGTAGGCTTACCTAAAGTTTTTCCATTTAAAATTTAAAAGCTACAGGTCTAAATAGGAGGGAGTTCTTTTGTTAGGCCTGAGTTGATTGCTGCTAGAACTAATACAATCAGAACAGGTATTAATACTGGAACCCAAAGGGATATTAAGACGGCTTTTCTATTTTCAACTCGTGGAATTAAAATAATACAGGCAATTGAAAACAGAGCCAACATCATAAATAGGTAAAGACTGACACTTTTAATTTCTTCAAAAGCCTTATTCTCTAAGTTTTCTCCCGAATTATGCCAAACCATTATAGTTTCACCCGTCTGATAAAGTGTATAAAGAACTAAAACACTAAATATTACTTTTGAAAATAAGTCAAAATCTCTGCCTTTTTTAAATGCCACATATATTGCTCTAAGTCCAGCGCTGTGAAATAGTAATATGAGTGTTATCATATCTATTCCGATCTTATAGAAGACAATGTTGTATCTTTTTAGAAAGTCAATGATGGGTACCGTAAGAGTGTTATGATAAAAATCTATTCCATCTCGTATAAAGCCTCTCCATTTAAATACCTCATCAGCTAAAGAAGTAATAGAACTTACAGACAAAAAGAACATTACAATAATTAGCCCTTTAAGAAAAACAGGTGCCGTCTTCCAAGCTTCTTTGTACTCCTTTATGTCTCCGAAAATGGGCATTTTGAATTAGCTCTTTTTCAATTATAATTTCTTGGTTTTATACTCTAACCAGTCTCATAAGTGGCTCAAACGCATTGTGGTCTTATATTACTACCTTAATCTGGTAGTTAACCTAGCAGTCTAAAATGATCTAGAATGATACCTTATGTTACTGTCAGTAAGAGCAAGGTGTAGAGTCTCCGTGTATAGTGATCATAATCGATCAACGTCCTTAACATGCAAAACTATTTTTGAAAACAGTAGAAATAATACATAAATGGTGATGAAAATTCATACGATAAGCAGTTGATAAAGATATGTTTAACTAAAATTATTTGTACACATACAGGAAAATGTAGTTGATCAAAAAAAGTAATCTCATGTTACTGTTTGGCTTAGTTTTCTTATCAAGAATTATAATTTCGGAATCAGTTGATTGACAAGAAAGTTTCAAATACATATATTTAATGATATAAATTCCTGCTAAGATTTAAACTATCTCGTAAATAGCCTCATGATAACAAAGAAATTTCTTAAGCCGTCAACATGGGTAGGATTGTCTACATTTCTTCTTTGGGTGTTGGTTGAATATTTCCCTATTGAAATCTCTCAAGGGTTTATTATCTCGGCTCCCAGTATTTCTTTATTGTTCATGGCATTAAGTGAATACCTGTCAAGTCGCATTCAAGAGTATCAGGTTAAGAGAAATATTAAGGCGTTTAAGGAGATAATAGAACAAAGGCTGGACGAAAAGGATATTTCTGAAGATTCAGACAAAAGATCAAGACTAAAGGAGGACCTAAAGGACATTAATTCTCTACTCCTATTAAAGTCTTATCGTCAGATGTATGATAAGATTGTTGATTTGAAAGACGAAGAAGGTCAAACGATCAATAAGTATTTTAGTGACATTAAAGTGAGGCTTGATGACAAGTAAAGATAGAAGCCAAGCACTTTTAAGAACCTCTGGAGAACCTTGGTCCCCAGAGGCAGAATTATTGTTCTATCAGCATAAAGAGGAATATGCTCGAAAGCTTGATAAAAAATGTCATGACTTGGCTATTAAAGATGGTGTTCAACAAATTAGCGATTCTCATGTTTCAAGAGCCGGTGATCAGATAGGCTTAAAGGTTAACAGGGTTTCAAAGTTGAGAAAGGTTCTAGGTATTATTGGAACAACACTCTTTGGGATAGGCATAAACAAACTTTATCTAGCTATTGAAGCAGTAGATCAAGAGGGTAAAATTACTTCTACCGACATAGCTTACCCTTTGGGTATTTCCTTAATCGGACTCTCATTGGCCGTATTGATTTTTAAGGATTAGTAGTTGTATCTGTAACATTTACTCTCTTGATTGGGGTACTTAAGAATTTGATTATTAGAAGCCTTTCCATATTAGTTACAGTTTTGTTAGCAGTAATTTTTGTTCTGTCCACAAATACTTTATCTGCTCAAGACAGAACAGTATCGGATAAGCTAAAGGGCAAGTGGGGGATGACCTCTAAGGCTGAAGACGCACCTTATAAAGAAATTTGGAAATTCGATGGTAAGTACCTTTTCACAGGAACGACCAAACCAAATGACGATTTTGATAAAGAGAAGTATAGTGTCCAAGGTTCTTGTATGAACAAGGAATCTTCTAAATCAGAGCCAAACAAGTTTTACCTAAATCTTAAAGAGTCAGAACTTTGTTTCTTAATAGTTATGGATTCTAAGGGCGAATCGATGGAACTTTATTATATGGCAAGAGGTAATCATTTCTCGTTTAAAAAAGTTGATTGATTAAACCTCAATCCTAATTTCTCACTTTCAAAACCTCATCTAATTTCATAGATTAGCTACTCTCGCTATCCCATTTCAGTAAAGCTATTGTTAGGTGAGTTGAAAGAAGCTAGAATATACTTACTTTTTAGTATTCTAATTATATTAGTTATTCACTAAATATATTAGATTGCCCCTGTGAAGTTTGAAGCAGGGACATTTATCGTTAAGATGACTAGTCACAGTATATATGAGCTATTCATGTATAAAAGAGAATATCGGCGGTTTAGCTTAAACAGAAAAAGTATACAACTGGTGGAATTTCTCCACCGAAACCTATGGATGGACAATCCATCTCCACCGAAATAGAACTTAAGTATATAAAAAAGCCCACTTTAGTCCTCTCGAACTTCAGTGGGCAATGGTGGAGCCGGAGGGGATCGAACCCTCGTCCAGATAAGGAACACAAAGCGCCTTCTACATGCTTATTTGCTGATTAATTTTCGAGTTTAATAAGGACAGCAACCACCCTGATTTAAACCTTAGATGCGATTAATCTTACTACTCCGTCACAACTCCGAAGCAGCCAGTTCTGCAGTTGATGCCTCTAGTGCCAGCCCGGCAGAACAGGGGGCCAGCGAGACACATTGCTATCTAAATCTGATTAGGCAGCAAGGGCGTATTGTCTTTCGCCAATTATAAAGTGTGATCGTTTGATTTACAGGAAATACGAACAACTCCCGACATGCTTACACTTGCATTTCACCTACTGTCAATTCCAGTCGGCCCCATCTTTCAATGCTTTAGCCGTTTGCCAAAATGGGGATGTAAAGGTAATCTCTTTTTAGTTCTGAACCTTACTCTTAAAAACTTTGATCAAAGAACTTTAAACATCTTGGCTAAGATTTATATCTTGCGGCAATGGAAAACTTCGTTGTCTCGGCTAGGAAATACAGACCGGTTGGCTTTGAGGAAGTAGTGGGCCAAGAGCACATTACTACAACCCTTAAAAACGCCATTGACAACAACCAATTGGCCCAAGCATTACTATTTTGCGGTCCGAGAGGTGTTGGTAAAACCACCTGTGCTAGAATTGTAGCCAGACTAATCAACGATCAGTCCATCGACAACCCGTTAATGGGTAACGACACCTTTAATATCTACGAGCTGGATGCGGCTTCTAACAACTCAGTTGATGACATTAGAAACTTAATCGAGCAAGTACGATACCCTCCTCAACAAGGGAAATTCAAAGTCTATATTATAGATGAGGTTCACATGCTTTCTAACCAAGCCTTCAATGCGTTTTTGAAGACTTTAGAAGAGCCACCTTCGTATGCCATTTTTATATTGGCGACCACAGAAAAGCATAAAGTGATTCCAACCATTCTGTCTAGATGCCAGATTTTCGATTTCAATAGAATTGAAATTGGAAACATCACGGAGCAATTACAGATGATTGCTGCTAAAGAAAATATTGAAGTTGAGGAAGAAGCTTTAAACCTAATCGCGCAGAAAGCTGACGGGGCTATGAGAGATGCCTTATCACTTTTCGACTTGATTGTGACCTTTTCTAAAGGACAAAAGGTTACTTACAAAGACACTATTGATAACCTACACATTCTGGACTATGATTATTATTTCAGAATGACAGAGGCACTCTTTACCGAAAACACCTCTGATACTTTATTGATCTTTGATGAAATCTTGAAGAAAGGTTTCGACGGTCACAATTTCATCGTTGGCCTGAGTAGCCATCTACGCGATTTGATGGTTTGTAAGGATAATGCCACCATAGAACTTTTGGAGGTTTCAGATGCCGTAAAAGCCCGTTATGCCGAGCAGGCTAACAAAACTCCAATGTCTTTCTTACTCACTGCCATGAACATTGCCAGTCAGTGCGACATCAATTACAAAGGCAGTAAAAATCACAGGCTACACGTAGAGCTAGCTTTGGTAAAAATGGCTCACCTCAACGCCGCTATTTCCCTTGCACAAGCTGGAGGGGGCATGGACGATTCAAAAAAAAAAGCTTAGCCAAGGCTGAATCAGCATCAACTTCTGAGGCACCAAAAGACAATCAGCCTAAAGTCGAAAAACCCGAAAAAGTAACTTCGCCTGAGGCAACAGAAGAAGCGAAAGAATCCCCTACTACAGACGCTGATTCAGAACCGCAGATTCCAGAAACACCTGCTACTCCTACACAACCAATACCGGCCACCAGGCCATCGGTAAGAAGATCATCCACAAAAACTGTCGACATACCGACCGACCTCAGTGCTGTTCAAGCTGCCATGAATAAGCCAAAAGCACAAGAAGAAACCGATCAGGCTGATGTAGAAGAAAAGGTAGAATTACGAAATACTGAATTTACACCTGAGGATGTAAAACGAGTTTGGCAAGAGTTTATAGATCAAGGAGATTTTCAAGTACTAGACCTCGAAGTGCTCAATCAATCTTATGAACTATCAGGAACGCAAGTAACAGTTACCGTCCCTAACGAAGCCTTAGTACCTGGTTTCGAAAAAATTCGGGCAGAACTCTTGAAGCATCTTAGAACTTCACTAAAAAACGATCATATTTCTTTACAATCGGTAGTTGTGGAACTTGATCGAGAAAAAATGAGATATACGGATAGAGAAAAATTCGAGTTCTTGAAAGAGAAATACCCAGCATTAAAAGACCTACAGGACAAGCTTGGTTTAGATCCTGAATTTTAAGCCACGCAAGTTTACCTGTGCCTAAAACCCAAGTGTAAAGCCTACATTGATGACGTTTTTGATCTGAAGATCCCTACCTCGGGAACCATCGGATCGAGTAATGATAACATCATCGTCATAGATAATTTGGGAAGAAATATTTGACTGTATATAGTCATTGACCTTTAGGTTCAACCCGGCCTCAACATTCACTACGGTATTCGGGAATTTATCATAGTTAGAAAAGAGGTTAAAATTCATTTGCAATTTCACGTTTTCCATAACGTCACGTTGAACACCACCCGTTAAACTGATTCCCGCTTCCGATCTGATTGTTTCACCTGCCTCAACACCAAAAGAACCCACATTGGACAATGAATCATTCAATACGAAAGTAAATCGGCCTGTGAATGGGGCAAGCGTGACGGAATAACCTTTTTTAGTCTCTCGGTAGGTAAGCCCAAGCGATGCTTGTAAATATCCAGGAGACATAAAGTCTGAAATCAAAATTCGGCGCGTATCACTGGTTCCGGCAATGTTTTCAATTTTCACCCCATTATCCATTTGGGTTCGAAAATTGACAGCAGAAGTCAATAATACCTTTTCACTAAACTTTTGACTGTATTTAGAGGAGAAATCCACCACATCGTTAGTTTTCTCGAAGCGATTCCCTCCACCGCCATTCCTAATCACACCATAGGCAATTCTACCTTTATTTTCCCAAACAACATCATCCTTCTCATAATTAACAAAACCCTCTACAGCCGCACCGATAGCGACGGAAGACTCACCTCCTGCCGCCCAGTTAGTCAGGCCGACTTGTTGAATATTCAAGTTGAAACGCCCGCCATCTTTCCAATAAATGAGACTATCAGGCGTAGTAGCAGCGGTATCAGTTGCAGCAGGTTTTTCCTGAAATGCCGATACAGTTTGGATCGCGATAAAGGCTAGAAAAATTGTGAGTAGAGTTCGCAGCGTCTTATGAAAAAATAGTCGTGACAAAATTAATTATAATCTCAATCTGAATTACTGTTTCAGGATCTTTAACTTCTCCCCTAATGACAGTTCGTTATTCAGTTTGTTATTCCATTTTTTTAAATCCTCAAGATCAACTTCATACAGCTTGGAAATCGACCATAAGGTCTCCCCTTTCTTAACCGTATGGATAATCTCTTCAACTTTTGGCTCTGGTTCAATCACTTTCGGCACTAACAGTTTCAAGGGCTGGCCAACCGTTAAACCATCTTCGAGTTTCAAGTTATTCCAGAATAATATATCGTCAATTTCAACCTTGTATTGCCCGGATATTGCAAAGAATGTCTCCTTTTTCTTTACATAATGGGTAATTACAGTATCAGTGGCAGAATTAACGAGAGGTCGCCTAAGTTTCGGTTTGTTAAAAACTTCAATCTCTTCAGGTTCAGATTTTGACTCATTAACAGGTTTAGGTGCTTCATCTTTAGGCAACTTTCTACCTTCTGTTAGCTGCTTGGCCAAGGAAACTTCGCTGATTAATCGATCTTCAGCTGACTCTTCTTGCCTTTCTACTTTTACATTACTGTACTCAATAGGAGTTTTTTCAGGTCGGATAAACCTAAGCCAGAGCACCCGTCCAACCTTCAATGCCTCGTTGGTTTTCATGCGGTTCTTTTGCCTAAGCTTCTTTAATCTAATACCATAATCTTGGGCAATAGACCAGAGTGTTTCACCTGGCAACACCACGTGATAATGTACTCTGCCTTTCGTCTTTTTATTCTTTAAGTAATAGTACCTATCCCCTTGAATTCTTCTTTGCCCTAAATCATTGAATCGTTTCAGTTTTGTCGTACTCACTCCAGTTCTTGAGGATAATGTTTGAAGGGTTTCATTAGGTCTGGCTTTAATCGCCCAGATATTATTCATTTTGACTTGCTTCGGCTGATAAGCGGCATCAATATTTCCAGTCACTTGAGGGTAGACGCCTACATTTCCTTCCAAAGGTTTAATACCCGTATCTGCTTTACCAAGCGAAAATGTATTACGCTTTTTCGGTGTTTTACGACTTGCTTGTGTTTTTGGCTTACTAGAAGTTTGCTTTGTTGACGGATTTTGCTGCTTTTGGGCAATCGGCTGCCTATCCCCTTTTATTGGATAGATAACCTTGTAGGATTTATCATCTGGAATTTTTGATTGATTTAACCACTTATTGAATCGCTTCAACTCATCGTAATCGACCTTTACCTCTTTGCTAACCTGCCTCAAAGTCTTCCCCTTACCCTCGTAATCAGCTAATTGAATATTCGGATTCTTTCTTCCGTCGCCGACAAAGTCTTGAAATGCTAATTTGTGCGCGATAAATTTCTTGATGTACCAATGGGATTTACCGGTAATATTCATGGTCTTTGCCCCATATAGCTTATCACTTGCCGATCGCTGCGTACCAGTTAGGCCTTGTAGATAAGATTGCAGGCTGAGCACCCAATTATCAAACACAAAATTCGATCGTTTAAAGTACTTGGTGGCTCCAATGGTAGAAGCAATGATGTGTTTTCGTTCATCGACAACATTATCCACTCTTACACCCAGCTCTTGTGCCGAAGCTTTCTTAAACTGCCAAAATCCAACGGCATTTGATGTGGAAACTGCATCAGAAATAAACTCTCCTTCTTGGATGGCCAGATACTTGAAATCTTCAGGAATACCTTCTTTTCGGAGTATTTCCTCTACAAAATGCATGTAAAGATTTGAGCGATCGGCCTTTAACTGGAAATGATATTGGCTTCGAACTAGTAAGTCGAGCGTTTCTTCAACATCTCGCTTAGCTTCAGCATTTAGCTTCAACTTTACGCCAGCTACATCTATAACAGAGGGGACATTCATAGGGGCTTGCGCTGAAAGATTCAACGAAGCCATCATAATGATGATGATTGACACGAATGTATGCCTCACTACTTTTTTCTTATTGTCATTAAGCCATCCCTAATAGGAAGCAGCACGTTCTCTACGCGCCCATCTTCTTGAACCAAACGGTTAAAATCGAGAATAGCTTGTGTCTCTTTGTCAGTTTTCTTTAGTTCTGCAACCACTTTGCCGCTCCAGAGTACATTATCGGCGATAATAAAACCTCCAGGCCTAACTTTATCAATGACTAAGTTATAGTAATTGATGTAATTTTTCTTATCCGCATCAATGAAGACCAAATCTAGTGTTTCTGAAACTTCTGGTACCAAATCTAGAGCATTCCCGATCCGATAATCTATCTGTTCGCTAAAGCCCGCTTTTTCAAAATAACCTCGCGCCAGACTTTCTAATTCTTCATTCACGTCGATGGTAATTACCTTACCACCTTCTGCTAAGCCCTCAGCCATACAAATGGCCGAATAACCCGTATATGTCCCTATTTCCAAAACACTTTTCGGCCTGATCATATGAGAAATCATAGAAAGGGCTCTCCCTTGCAAATGCCCTGACAACATGCGTGGTTTTAACACTTTTCTGTGTGTATCCCTGTTTAAGTCGCTGAGCGTATTAGACTCGGGATCGGTGTGAGCCTCCACATATTTTTGAATATCTACAGGTAAAAAGTCCATCAGTTCTTGGGCAAAAATGTGAGGTAACTCATTTGATCTTCACGCAATGCTTCGTTTGCTATGTCTTGCAACTCTGCACTGGAAATAGCTCTAATTCTTTTGAATATAGAGTCTAGGCTATGCACCTTATTCAGGTCTAAAATACTTTTTCCCATCATAAGCATAAGACTGGCATTATTTTCCTCGGCCATGGCCAATTGACCAATTAGTTGCTCCTTACCTTTATGTAGTTGAAGGGTTCCTAACGGTTTATCGCGCAATAACTTGAGCTCTTTCGCAATTAGCTTTTTGCTTCGTGCTACTTGACTCAATTCCGTACCATAGAAAATGGCAAATAAACCAGTGTCTGAGTAAGGATGGTAGGACGCCTCAATATTATAGACAAAACCATACTTTTCTCTCAGGGCCAAATTCAACCTTGAGTTCATTCCAGGGCCACCCAAAATATTCATCAGCATAAAGAAAGGAAGCCTTTTCTTATCTCCGAGTGCATAGGCTGTAGTACCGATGGCACAATGTGCCTGTGTAATATTCCGCTTAACTATCTCACTTTTTGGTTCGTATAGACCGAAAGAGAGTCTATTTCTCTCGGCCTTCAAATGAGGGATAGAACCAAAGTACTTTTCAGCTAGTCGTCTAACTTTTTTGAATGGCACATTTCCAACACATGAGAAAACCACACCTTCGGTATTCAAATTATGCTTTAGAAATTGCTGGAAATCGTTCCTTCTAAAGGACTTAACACTTGAGGTTGTACCAAGAATGTTTTTTCCGAGTGGATGATCCTTAAAGACTACATTGTCGAATTCGTCTTGGATAGCATCTTCAGGACTGTCATGATAAAGCGACATTTCCTCCAGAATCACGCCTCGTTCATTCTCAATTTGTTTTTCGGGAAATACAGAATCAAAAGTAATGTCCTGGAGTAATTCGAAAGCACTTTCCATATGCTTCTCCAATGCAGAAGCATAGAAACAGATTTTTTCTTTTGTGGTATACGCGTTCAATTCACCCCCTACAGAATCGAGTCTATTGAGAATATGAAAAGCTTTGCGCTTTTTAGTTCCCTTAAAAGCCATGTGCTCCCAAAAGTGGGCAATGCCTAACTGATCTTCGCGTTCATCTCTACTACCAATATCAAGCACAAAACCACAATGAACAATTTTTGTACTTGGCACCTCTTTATGGATAATTCTGATGCCATTTGGTAGGGTAAATAAGTTGTAATCCACCATCTCCGATTTCTCCTGAATCGCGCAAAGATACTGATTTCTAACGCATTATTGAAGATCAAAATAGAGCTTTTGTCAATTTGGACATCATTTCTCCAATGGAAGAAATCCTTATGATCTACGGGTCAAAAATTACGTTGATTTTAGGCTACCTTTTTTTCTTCTAGATAATTCTTCAGGCTTAATAGGGTATGTTTTGTTTGATCGTAGACCATATCAGCATGCGGCTCAGGAATTATGTTTCGATCACCTGTTAGTGCTCTAAAAGAAATAACAGTTGTATTCTCGCTCACTTTTTTCAACTCAAAATATGTAAGCATCGTTATGCCCGTGTTGATAGAGTGTGCTTTCTCGATATACACTAACTGATCCTTTTCATCGATGTTTTGAAGTGTTTTGATATCAAAGCTATCGCCTTCAAACTCACAAACATGGGTACTCCCCACACGATTTATTTCAGAATCAGCCCTTACATCTATCAAGCCCTCGACAAAATTGGCCTTCTGGCTATTGTCTGTTAATACTTCGTGCACTCGTTTTATTGGCGCATTGATCTCGACTTCCATCACTCTGGCTAAACCGAAAAGGTTCGAGTAGTCTTCGGTAGTTTCAGGTTTTAGCACCTCTTTCTTTAAGTCGTCAATTAAGGCGTATTGATAAGTTACATCACCCAAGACTTCGTAATTATCCTTTGCAGACTGCCATTCAAAAGAAGAAGTATCGCTATTCAAACCAAAAGAATCCGTCACCAAAATGTATTCTTTCGAGGGGATGGTATTCTTCATTAAACGATGGGCAATAATCATATCAAGTCCCGATAGCTTTGTAAACTGAGATATCTTTACCTCCTCGAACTGCCCATAATGAACAATAAACTTAAGTTTTAAGCTACTGGCATTATTGCAAGCTCCGCACCGACAAACACTGTCCCTTTCAACAATATTTAAAAAGTAATTGAAGTTTTTGAACGCATTGGTGCAGACTTCTTCAATTTCAGCTTGAGTTAATTTTCCATCCGCATATGTAAGCAAGGCATCCCCCTCAATTTCAGCCAAGGTAAATTTTGGCTGTAAAGTATCCGCTACCACTTGCAATAACTCATTAATAATGTGGGTGCTATGACTCAATTCCGTCTTGTGCAGAAACTTGGTATAACCGCTGATATCGGGTATCAATATAGTTGCGTACTTCATTTGTTACTTTTCTAATTGTAGCAACACATATTTTGGAAAATCAATTCCTTTATATTTGTTCCAATTCAATGCTTATGGCTTTTCGTCAAATTTTAGTGGTACAAACTGCCTTCATAGGAGACGTTATTTTAGCCACCGGACTATTGGAAAAACTCCATGAGCAATACCCAGATGCTAGCATAGATTTTTTGGTAAGAAAGGGTAATCATAGCCTTTTAAATGACCACCCATTTGTTCGAGAAACCATAGTTTGGGATAAAAACGGCGGAAAATATAGAAACCTTTTTAAGCTGATCGGAAAGGTTCGTAAAACCCAGTACGACCTTGTCGTAAATATTCAAAGGTTTGCCAATTCAGGTATGCTCACTGCCTTATCGAAGGGTAGCATGAAGATAGGCTTTGACAAAAATCCGTTTTCGTGGGCTTTTAATAAGAAAATCGTTCATCGGATTGAACCTGGGATTCACGAGGTAATTAGAAATCATGAACTGATCAAGGCGATAACAGATGGTGAGCACGAAAATCCCAAGCTACACCCAACTAAAGATGATTTTGAATATGTGAAAACATATACCGAAGCACCCTATGTATGTATGGCACCCGCATCTGTTTGGTTTACCAAACAGTTTCCTAAAGAAAAGTGGATTTCGCTAATTCAAGCCCTGAACTTCAAGGGGAATATTTACTTACTCGGCGCACCAAATGATGACTCTCTTTGCGATGAAATTCTGAAGAAGTCGGGTAGCGATCAGGTGGTTAACCTAGCTGGAAAGCTTTCTTTACTTCAATCGGCAGCCTTAATGAAAACAGCTCGAATGAATTATGTAAATGATAGTGCCCCTATGCATTTAGCCTCTGCCGTAAATGCTAAAACATGTGCTATCTTTTGCTCTACCATTCCTGATTTTGGGTTTGGACCGCTAGCCGATGATAGCCACATTGTAGAAATCAATAACAAATTAGACTGCAGACCGTGCGGACTACATGGCAAAAAAGCTTGTCCTCTAGGTCATTATAAATGTGGTTACGATATAGATATTCAAGAAATGATAGCCCTATTAGACAAAAAAGGACCTACTGGAAGCTAAAGTCATAAACGTGAAAAATCATTTTATCCTCCTCCAATAGTGGAAATTCTTTAAAGGAAGCATTCAAAAACAAGCCTTCAGGCCCTACGAAGGCTGTATATTGACTGTAGGTATTTTGAGCCACCTCAATTTCTTTGATAAAGTTCATTTCTCTACCAAAAACAGAAACATAGAATCTAGTATTCTGAATAGTATTCCTCACTGCAGGATCGTAAGGCTTTCCAGTTCTATGCAGCCGATAAAACAACTCTTTATAGGGGTCATAAATGATGTTGTAAAAGATAGCAGTCTCGAAACGATAAGCATTTATAAATGCTTGTGAAGCTGCATTCTTAAATTCACTAGCCTGATTCGGTATAGAACTTACATTACCATTAAATGCCTTGTTCTCCTTTGTAAGCAAATCATAACTATACACCTTCGAGGACACCGGGTAATTGTAGAAAATTAAATTCTCATGGTTGGTAAACGATATGCCCTGATAACTACCATAGCCCACTTTGGCATTTTTCATAAATGGGGCGTGCTGCGGACCTATTAATTCAAAAGACTTTGACTCAAGGTTTATCGCAGCAAGAAATGGTTGATTCTTTTCTTCCGCAGTAGCATTCCTACGCAAAGAGTTTTCAAGGATCACTCGGTTGAGTTTAGAACTATAAAATGGTTTGGATTCAGGACTAGCAAAATCTATAAGCACTCCCTGAGGCAGCTGACTGAACAAGTTCATGCTAAAAAACACCTCCGCATCTTCACTGAGCACTTTCATATTACCAGCATCAAACACGAAAATGGAATCTAGGTTATGTACATGAAAGTTTTGGAGTGTTCCAATACCATTAGGACCAGCCTTTTCTAGCGCAATGGTCTTGCTCAACCTTCGTTTTTCTAAATCATAGAATAAAAGAGCGTGCTGAGATCCTTGATATTTTACAAAATAAAATCTCCCCTCTTCCTCGTAAGTATCGAATCGAAAGTAGGTATAGCTGATTTGATCGCCTATATCTACTTTTACAGTATCCACTTTAAAGACCAATTCCCCCTCTTGGCTTGAGGCTTTGACAATTTCTTGACGATCATTTTTTCCACAAGAGCACACGAGCAAACATGTAAGGAAAATGTAAAAATTGAATCTCGTTTTTGACATGGAGGATTTAGGGGCTCTTGCTTTAACGACCGGAAAGATATTTATGTTCTACATCATTATCCATTCTTCAAGGAATCGACAACAACCTTCCTTTTCTCGTCATTTCCTGCTTATTTTAGGCTAAATCCTATGAAATAGAGCACTATGAGATACGAACACATCGGCAAAGCACTTTTTATCAAAAATAGAGAAAAGCTTAAGGCGAAAATGAAACCCAATTCTGTAGCGATCATTTGTTCGAATGACATTATGCCTACGAACGCCGATGGCACAATGAGTTTTCGTCAGAATAGTAACCTCCTCTATTTTTCTGGCATTGACCAAGAAGAATCAATGCTTATTGTAGCGCCAGATTTTCCAAATCCTAAAATGCGAGAAGTGCTTTTTGTGCGAGAAACTAATGAGCTCATAGCGGTGTGGGAAGGCCATAAATATACCATGGAAGAGGCCACCGAAACCTCTGGTGTAGAAACTGTGATGTGGGTAGATAAATTCGAAAACACGCTGAACACGATACTGGCCGAAACAGATAATATTTACCTCTACAATAACGAACATATCAGAAACGGATCTGAAGTTGAAACACGATCTGATCGCTTCAATAAATGGTGCCAAACGAAATATGGAAACTACAATTTCGAACGTCTCGCACCGATCGCTTACGACTTGCGAACTGTAAAAGAGGAGCGAGAAATAGCCTTAATGCAAACCGCTTGCGATCTAACAGATAGTGGTTTCAGGAGAATATTAGAGTTCGTAAAACCTGGGGTTTGGGAGTTTGAAGTAGAGGCTGAATATCTACACGAATTTGTTCGCCAAAGATCCAAGGGTTTTGCCTATACGCCAATTATCGCAGGTGGTGGAAACGCTTGCGTTTTACACTACATTGAAAACAAGGATCAACTAAAAGATGGCGATTTACTACTCATGGATGTAGGAGCAGAATACGCTAATTACAATGCCGACATGACTAGAGTGATACCAGTTAATGGTAGATTCACAGACAGACAAAAGGCGGTATACAATGCTGTACTTCGAGTGAAAAATGCGGCAACCGCTCTTCTAACGCCTGGAAACAGTATACCTGACTACCACGAAGCGGTAGGAGAAATTATGTCTAAAGAATTGGTGGATTTGGGGTTAATTTCTTTGGAGGATATTAAGAATGAGAACCCAGACTGGCCAGCTTACAAAAAGTACTTTATGCACGGCACCTCTCACCACATTGGTTTAGACGTACATGACGTAGCGAGTATTTATACTGACTTTAAGCCTGGAATGGTTTTTACCGTAGAACCTGGCATCTATATTCCTGATGAGGGAATCGGGATTCGCCTAGAAGATGACATTGTCATTACGGAAGACGGTCATTTGAACCTAATGGCGAATATCCCGATTGAGGCGGAAGAAATTGAAGACATTATGAACGCTTAACATGAGTTACGATATAGTCGAAGGATCTATCCCTGAAGCCTTATCGGTTTTAAAAGCGTTACCTGAATTCGATGTATTAAAAACTACAGCGCACTACAGAGAAAAAATCGGCAATAAGGCGAGTCTTGTTTTACTCGCAAAAAAAGATGGTAACCTGATTGGTTGCAAAGTGGGTTACGATCGGTTTAGCGATGGATCTTTTTACAGTAGTCTTGGAGGCGTGATACCAGATTTCCGAAAACTAGGGATCGCACAAAAATTAGCAGACCGCCAAGAACAATGGGCAAGGGAGAAAGGTTATCAGTCCATTAAATTCAAAACCTTAAATCGTCATAAAAGCATGATCATCTTTGCGATAAAAAATGGATTTGAGATTTATGGTCTTAAACCCAAAGACGAACTAGGGAATTATAGAATTGAAATGATAAAGAGTTTATTATGAGCCAAGAGTTTAATAGTGAAAAAGCACCAGAACCTGTAGGGCTTTATCCGCATGCGAGAAAAGTTGGTGACCTTTTGTTTCTTTCTGGTGTAGGGCCACGTGAAAGAAATACAAAAAAGATTCCTGGCGTAACACTGGGTGAAAACGGAGAAATAGTTGCTTATGATATAGAGGAGCAGTGCCGATCGGTATTCAAAAACGTTCGACTCATTTTAGAAGCTTCTGGCAGTAGCTGGGATAAGCTGGTTGATGTAACGGTTTTCTTAACCAACATGAAAGACGACTTTGCTACGTACAACAAGATTTACGCAGAGTATTTTGCTGACAACCAACCGTGCAGAACTACGGTAGAGATTAACTGCCTACCAACACCGATTGCCATTGAGTTAAAGTGTGTAGCGACACTCTAACGCCATTCCTATCCATTTTGGTTATATTGATGCTTTCGTTTTAAAAACGTATGGCCTCAAGACTTACTTTAAAAAGGCTTTCAGCCTTGATAGTTTTGTGTAGTCAGTATCAACCGAAACACTATGATCAAATTTTTTAAACGCATCTGGAAGGCAATCGCCAATTTTTTCAAAAAGTTAAAACCTGGAGAAGTCGCTTGGAAAGGCGCGAACAAAGCGATAGCGACCACCGCCGCCATCATTTGGATTCTCGGCTCGGCTATGATGTTCGTCATTCAGCCTTCTACCTATTTTGGAATTGTCATGGTGGTCTTGGGCTTGATCATAGCATTTTTAATGGGTTTATCTGGCATTCTCGCTAGACTCCTCATTAAGTCAATGAATAAAGGCCTATTCTGGGTAATCCCCGGCGTTTTCTTTTTAATGTCATTTGTTTTTGGTGCAGGAAGTCTGAGCTGGAAATTTCCAGTTTTTGTAATTGTGTTTGCCGGAGCTTTAGGCGCTGGCCTTTTCACCCTGACGAAGCCTTCGAGAAGTAACAATACCTTATTACAAAAAATTGTCGCCATAGGCGGAAGTCTGGTTGGCATTGCTGGATTGGTTTGGGGTCTAATATGGTTAATGGACACTGGTTTCAAACCTGAGGTAGAACACATCAACGCCGCCCAAAAATCAGATTACAAACCCGCACATATACAATTAGCCAATCCTAACGAACCTGGCGATTATGATGTGGAATATTTGACCTACGGGAGTGGAAAAGATAAACATAGAGACGAATTCGGAAAAGATGTCGCTATTGTCACAGACTCGATCGACGGCTCTAGGCTATTGGGAAATTGGAAAGGAACCACTGGAAAACTCCGCACATGGTATTGGGGATTTGATGACGAAGCACTGCCTATTAATGGACGGGTTTGGTATCCAAAAGGCGATGGCCCATTCCCGATTGCCCTGATCGTTCACGGAAACCATAGCATGTTTGACTATTCCGATGGCGGCTATGAATACCTCGGTAAGCTTTTGGCCAGCCAAGGAATAATTACGGTTAGTGTAGATGAAAACTTTATTAATAGCGGCTGGACGGATTTTATCGGGAGTGGTTTAAGCCAAGAAAATGATGCCCGAGGATGGCTTTTATTAGAGCATTTAAGATATTGGAGAAAATGGAACCAAACTGATGGTGGGATTTTCAATGCTAAAGTAGACTTTGAAAATGTGGCAGTCATGGGTCACTCACGCGGTGGTGAAGCCGCCGCAGTAGCTGGCTTTTTTAACAGATTGACCTATTACCCTGATAATGCGAAGCAAAAATTCGACTTTAACTTCAATATCAAAGCTGTAGTGGCCATTGCACCAGTTGATGGACAATACAGACCTGCCAACATTCCTACTCCTTTAGAAAATGTGAATTACTTGGTAATCCATGGTTCAAATGATGGCGATGTTCAATCATTTGCTGGACTGAGACAGTATGAACGCGTGGAGTTCACTGATTCTTCAGACTACTTCAAATCGGCGGTTTATGTATATGGCGCCAATCATGGTCAATTCAATACCTCTTGGGGAAACCGCGATTCGGGCTTCCCATTTGGGTCACTGCTAAATGTAGATGCCTTAATGCCAATGGAAGATCAGTTGACCATAGGCAAAACTTACATCAGTGCCTTCTTACAAACTACGCTTCAAGGCAAAAAAGGCTATCAGCCTTTATTCAAAGACTATCGCGCAGGAGAAGACTGGCTCCCAGAAACTATTTACTTAAACCAATATCAGGCGTCTGACTGGAAAGTGGTGGTTGACTTTGAAGAGGATTTGAACCTACTAACCACTTCTTCAGGAGGAACTATTGAAACTGAGAACCTAACCGTTTGGAAGGAAAAAATAGTCGGTATGAAATGGGGAAATCGAGGCACAAGAGCAGCTTATATCGGTTGGGATAGTCTGGCCTATGAAGCTGATACCGCTAGATATAGAATCAATTTTGCCGAAGATATAGCAGCAAATGTTATGACTTTCGAGCTTTCGGAAGCTAAAGGAAGTACCTACCCTGACAAGAGTAGGGACAAAAAGAAAAAGGAAGCTGAAGAGAAAGCAAAAGAAGAAAGCGAAGCCGATAACAACACTAATTCTGACGAAGTGGAAAGCGAAGAGGAAGAAAGTGATAAAAACCAGAACAACGAAAGTGAGGGAGATAACGAAGATGATAAGGACGAAAAAGATGAAGAAGACGAGGAGGAGAAAAAGAAGGCACCCGAACCGATTGATTTTTCTATCACATTCACCGATAATCAAGGCCAACAATCAACTATCAAATTGAGTGATTATAGCTACCTCCAACGACAGCTATCCGTTGATGTGCTAAAGAACACGGAACTTCAGAGTACTGGAAGGTCCGAAGCTGTTTACAATACTTTCTTTGTGGATTTGGCTAAACTAAAGGAGGTCAATCCAGCTTTCGATTCTTCGGCTATTAAGGCAGTGGAGTTTGTTTTTGATCAAATCAAAAAAGGAGTCATAATTCTAGACAAAGTAGCCGTTCACTAGCCAAAAACGTCCATTTTCTAAAACAAAAATCCCATAATGGGAATATCAAAAGAGTTCTAAATCTCAGAAAACGGCCATTATTGACCATTTAGTAGGGTAAATCATGTTTTAAACGTACTGGTATGTGAATTGTAAATGGTATCGCATACCAAACGATTTAAAAATGACTGCTTTAACCCAAAGACTACAAAAAAGAGTATTCAAACCCATGACTAACTTGGGTAGTGGTGTACTCTTAAAAGTTTTAAGTCCTTTTGCTGAAGGCGATTTCATAGAAATCGACGATGAACTAGGATCGGTTAAAAAGAGTGGTTGGACGTTTACCACAATCGAAAAAATTGGTGGCGGAGAGTTAAAGCTTCAAAATGCTGTTTTCTTCAAAAAGCAGATAAAGAATTTAACTGATAAAAACATTACTTGCTTAGAATTGACCATTGGTATAGGTTATGAAAGCAATATGAAAAAAGCCAAAGAAGAAATTCTATCCTTCTTTGCGCAACACGAACAATTATTGGATTTACCTAAACCCAAAATTCACGTTTCTAAAATCAATGCTGATTTTGTTGAGCTTACCATTAAACCTTGGTGTGCTCAGGTCGACTTCCTTTCACTTGACTTGACTTTACAATCTGATTTAATGCAACACTTGGTTTCAAAGAACTTTGTTGTCGAGACACAAGAATCTACTTACAAGAACACAAAAATGTTGGCTTAAAACCCCGCATCTTTTTCCTTGTTTGGTCTATAGAATATATTTGTTGAAACGAATTGTCTATGGATTTCATTTGGCTTGCATGCGGTATAGTGCTCGGTACCATCATCGGTTGGTTATTCACGCAACTTCGTCGTAAAGGATCGGGTTCGGATGAATTATTGGGCAGGCTCCAATTAGCTGAAGAACGTTTTAAAACTACCAATACCAATCTTACCGAGGTAAAATCAGAGCTTTTATCTGAAAGAGAAAAAAATCAAGACCAAAGTAATGAGTTGACGAGGGTAAACACCGAGTTTAAAAATCTAGAGTTAAAACTTCACGAACAGCAATATGAGATCGGTAGGCTAAACGAAAAATTCGCCATCGAATTTAAAAACTTAGCAAACGAGATTTTTGAGGAGAAGAGCAAGAAATTTACGGCTCAAAACAAAGTCAACCTTCAGGATATTTTAAGCCCCCTAAAAGAGAAAATCGGTGAGTTTCAAAAACGAGTTGAAGAAACCAATAAGGACGGCGCTGAAAGAAACACCAAGCTATCGGAGCAGATTAAATACTTAAGTGAACTCAATAAGCGAATCACAAAAGAAGCTGAACAGTTGACTAAAGCGCTGAAAGGTGATGCCAAAACACAAGGCAATTGGGGTGAAGTAATCTTAGAACGCATTTTAGAAAAATCAGGGTTAGAAAAAGGTAGAGAATATGAAACTCAGACTGCTAAGATTGGTGAAGATGGAAAAAGATATCAACCTGATGTGGTCGTTTCATTGCCAGAAGAAAGGCATATAATTATTGATGCAAAAGTATCCCTAACAGCATATGAACGATTTACTAGTGCCAGTGATGAGGAAGAAAGGGCAATTCAATTAAAACTTCACATAGGATCAATCAAATCACACATTAAGGGTTTAAGCGATAAGAAATATCAAAATTTATATGGACTAGACGGTCTGGACTTTGTATTTCTCTTTATTCCGATTGAGCCTGCTTTCATGATTGCTGTACAAGAAGACCCAGATTTGTTTAATGAGGCTTACGCTCAAAATATCGTCATTATTAGCCCGACAACACTCATGGCAACGCTCAGAACGATCTCTTCCATTTGGAAGCAAGAGTATCAAAGCAAAAATGCTATTGAAATTGCAAGGCAGAGCGGAGCACTCTACGATAAATTTGTTGGTTTTACAGAAGACCTGAGGAAAATCGGCGACAATTTGACTACTACACAGAAGAATTATGCTGCTGCGCTAAACAAATTGACTGATGGCCAAGACAACCTGATTCGCAAGACTGAAAAAATCAAAAAGTTGGGTGCAAAAACAAGTAAACATTTACACCCCTCGTTGCTTAACAAAGGTATAGAAGAATAATATGGAATTAACTGCTGACAACAGACTCAAAAAACTCATTGTAGTTGGAGATAGGTTATTAATTAGACCAAAAAAGAATGCCGAAAAGACGGAAAGTGGTCTTTATTTACCGCCAGGTGTTCAAGAAAGAGAAAAAGTTCAGACGGGTTATGTATTGAAAGTTGGGCCAGGATACCCCATCCCGTTGCCTACAGACGAGGATGAACATTGGAAAAATAATGATGAAAAGGTGAAATATGTGCCATTACAGGCCGAAGAAGGAGATTTAGCTATTTTTCTTCAAAAGAGTGCCGTGGAGATTATTTACCAAGGAGAAAAATTATTCATCGTTCCTCAGGCATCCGTTTTAATGCTGGAGCGCGAACAAGATCTGTGAATGGTTTCCGTTAAGAGTGAATATTGATTAATTTTGCAACATTAAACACTGGCGAAGGGTCTAATAGACTGAAGTGTCTAACAAAAACCGATAGCTTTTTTAAAAGATATTGGGCTTAAGCTAAACCATTTTAATAAACGAAGTATTTCATTCATCAAGAACAGGTCAATCTAGCATATGAATTACAAAGCCATAAAATTCTCCCGTACAAACCAAGCGGAATTCATTAGTGATCTCCGAAAGCGAGTAAAAACGTATTTCGACTCCAACGAAATCTCTGTTTACGGGAATGCAACAATGGTGACCAAAACTGTTGCGATGTTTTTAATGTATTTCGGCCCTTACGTACTTATGCTAACTGGGGTGATTACGCAGCCTTGGCTAATTTTACTCATGTGGGTGATTATGGGCTTCGGTATGTCTGGAATTGGTCTTTCGATCATGCACGACGCTAATCACGGTTCTTATTCTAAGAACAAAAAAGTAAATAAGATTTTGAGTTATGTGATGAACCTCATTGGAGCGAGTTCATTTAACTGGAAAATTCAACATAACGTCTTACATCACTCCTACACTAACATTGAGGGTGTAGACGAAGATATTGACCCAGGAATTTTAATGAGGTTATCCCCTCACGCTAAGCATTATAGACTTCACAAGTTTCAACATATCTATGGCTGGTTTTTTTATGCCATCATGACATTTCTTTGGCTTACGTCTAAAGATTTTGTTCAATTGAACAGGTATAAGAAAATGGGCCTTATAAAAGGGCAAAAGAGAACTTATAGAAGCGTTCTTATTGAAACCATATTTTCAAAGGTTGCCTATTATGCCTATGCGCTCGTATTACCTTTGATCTTCATTCAAGCTCCTTGGTGGTTGATCGTTGTTGGCTTCTTGTTAATGCATATCATCACTGGACTTTGGATTGCGCTAATTTTCCAACCAGCACACGTAATGCCGCATTCAGATTACCCTATTCCAGATAATATTGGGAATATGGAGAATAACTGGGCAGTTCACCAATTATTTACAACCACTAATTTCTCGCCTAAGAGTAAATTATTCTTTTGGTACGTTGGTGGATTAAATTATCAAATCGAACATCATTTATTTCCAAATATTTGTCATGTTCACTATAAGCGTATTTCGAAAATTGTGAGAGAAACAGCCAAAGAATATGGCTTACCTTATAATCTAGAACCTACTTTTGTTTCTGCCATTGCCAGTCATGCGCGTATGCTGAAATCTTTAGGTCAAATAAAGACTGTTTAAACACAAATTTGAACTAACAAAAGCCACAAATGGGAATCCATTTGTGGCTTTTGCATTTATAGACGGTTATCTAAGTTTAATAGACCCAACAAGCACCCTACTCGGCTTAGCTATTCAGTATTATTGTCTTTTCTATAACAGAAGAACCATATTTATCCAGACTTGATGAACTTTATGGATTGTGTTTCCATTAAGTAGAACATGCATACCGTGATCATTATAGGCGCAGGCTTATCAGGCCTTACGACTGCTTTCCAATTAAATAAAGTAGGGATTGAGTGTTTGGTTTTAGAGGCGAGAGATTTACCCGGTGGAAGAATTAAAACTTTGGACGGTCCCATAGAAATGGGTGCTACTTGGCTGGGTGATCAGCATGGGCATTTACGATCACTGCTCAAAGCGTTAAAGATTGACCTATTCGAGCAATTCACTCACGGCAAAATATCTTACGAAGCCAAACACGATCAACCTATCCAAGTATTTGACATGCCAGCTGGCCAAGCTCCTTCTTATCGTATAAAAGGTGGAAGCAGCACGATAATTCACTCCTTGATTGAGCAAATACCAAATGTGGCCATCAGCTATAACGCTATTGTCGATCGAATTGAGGAAGTTGATCAAGGTATTACTGTGTATTTGAATAATGGCGAATCTTACAATTCTGAATTTGTAGTGTTAACAACGCCTCCACAACTCACACAAGATAAGATCGCATTTGATCCTCCCCTGCCCGAAAGCAAAAGAGCCCTTATGAAAAATACGCATACTTGGATGGGAGAATCTATAAAATATGCCGTTCGATATAACTCTCCTTTTTGGAAAACCAAAGGCTTTTCAGGAATGGGATTCTCTCAAGCCGGTGTACTTCAAGAAGTTCATGATCATTGCAATTTTGAAGAAAGCACTTTCGTTCTTAAAGGCTTTTTAAACCCCAACCTAAGAGCATTTAGAAAGACTGATAGGGAACAAATGGTAATTAGTACGCTAGCAAGGCTGTTTGGTGAAGAAGCCACCGAGTTCATTAGCTACTACGAACATGTTTGGCAAAACGATCACTTTACTTCTATTTCAAATCCTATAGCTGTTGCACCGCATCAAAATAACGGACATTCGTTACTGCGAGAGCCATTGTTAGATGGAAAACTAATCTTCTCAGGCACAGAGTCCTCTCCAGTTTATGCTGGCTACATGGATGGAGCCGTTTATAGTGGCCTTTTAAGCGCCAAAATGATTACTGATAAATTAGAGAAAGTAAATCCTTAGAGCTGCGCAAATTCTTTTGCGTGGTATGTCAGGATAATATCCGCACCTGCTCTTTTAATACTGAGCAGCGTTTCTGCCATTACCCGATCATAATCCAACCACCCTTTTTCCGCTGCCGCTTTTAACATGGCATACTCTCCACTTACGTTGTAGGCGGCGATCGGCTGCGCATAATTATCTTTCAGGAGTTTGATTACATCTAGATAGGCCAAAGCTGGCTTTACCATTAAAAAATCAGCGCCTTCATCAACGTCTAAATCTGCTTCAATCAAAGCTTCCCGTTGATTGGCAGGATTCATCTGATAGGTCTTTTTATCTCCACTTTTGGGTGCAGAGTCTAAAGCATCGCGAAAAGGGCCATAAAATGCACTGGCATATTTAGCCGTATAAGACATGATAGAAACTTCCGAAAACCCAGCATCATCCAAAACCTCTCTGATGTAGCCAACACGACCATCCATCATATCAGATGGGCCTATGATATCGATACCACAAGCTGCTTGAGATAGTGCTTGTTTACCTAAGACTTCGAGCGTTTCGTCATTTAGGATTTTACCATTTTCTACAATGCCATCGTGTCCATCGGAACTATAAGGATCCAACGCAACATCGGTCATAATAGCTACCTCAGGGAATTCCTGTTTGATCTTTTTTAGCGCCTTATGGTAAAAGAAACTAGTGTCATGACTCTTAGTAGCTAGTTTGTCTTTATAATGTTCATCTACCACTGGGAAAATATCGAAAGTATGAATTCCCAACTTCACACATTCCTCAATTTCCTTTAGCATAGGATCCAAACCAAGTCGAAAAATCCCCGGCATTGAATCAACTTCTACTTTGCTACCAGCCCCTTCTAGCAAGAACAGTGGAAATATGAAGTCACTTGTTTTTACTTGCGTTTCTTCCACCATATTTCTGATAGCCGCAGATTTTCTATTTCTTCTCGGTCTGATATCCATCATTAGAAAGTTATGCCTTAAAGATAGGGCTAAAAGAGGAATTGAGTATAAGGTTTCGGGCCAGTTATTCGTCTGGTTGATACTCAAGAATATCGGCTGGCTGGCAATCAAGTGCCTCACAAATAGCTTGTAATGTACTGAACCTAATTGCCTTAGCTTTACCGGTTTTCAGGATAGAAAGGTTGGCTAAGGTAATTCCTACGGTCTCCGCCAACTCTTTACTTTGCATTTTACGTTTGGCTAACATTACGTCCAGGTTTACAATGATGGGCATAGTTATATCGTTAGCTCCTGTTCTTCTTTCAACTTAAGGCCATGCTCAAAAGCGTTGGCGATTAGGAGAATCATTAAACCCAAAAAGAAATATGAGTATATGAAATCGAAATTGAGAGAAAAACCACTACTGATTTTATACATCCCTTCTATCACAAGGTTCTTATCAATAAAACTGATATAGAGCCATCGATAAACCCAAACTGCAACCTGTACTATCATAAATGTAAGCCCCATGTACCGCAACCTCTTAACATTCGCTAAACTAAAGAACTCTCGCTCCTCAATTGACCTTAAAAGCTTGACTAATAAAGATATAAATAGGAACACGGCCGTACTGATACCTATCAAAGGCAGCTTACTAAGGTAAAATGGCAATTCTTCACCGAAAATGGAGAAGTAATAATTTTTTGGGGTAATGCTCCCTGAAGCGAAAGGTACTCCCTTAAATGAGCCAGAAACTTTCGTAAATGCGTCAACAGTTGAATCAAATCCATAGCGCTCTCCAAGTTCTAAGCTCATAGGTGTTTCCAATTTTTTTGTTAAAGCACCGATTAACAAAAATCCCAGAATAATGACTAAAAGGATCTTGCTCATTTCCAATATAAAAATACATACAGATGTGATCAGTCTATTCCACCTCATGGTTTAATTCTCTTTATTTATTAATTGTAAAATTTCAACTCTATTCACGAGTCTAATCATGTAAACTCCGCCTAGAGCAATAAACCCAAACAGCCCCAGAGTCAATGCTATACTTGCCCAATCAGTTGCCGTATCTGCCACTTGGGTTACCTTTTCAGTTGTTTGCGGCTTCAGCACATCTTTGCCGAAACCTACGTTGATCAAAAAATGGATAATCAATGGAAATACAATATTTCTAGTTCTAAGCATCAAACCTCCTAAAAAAATGCCGATACACACGGCAAAAATCACTTGACTTGTGATTCCAGAAAAGTTATCTGGTTCCCTGAAAAGGTTCAGGTAATGAAGCACTCCAAAAATCAATGCGGTAAGGCTAACGCTAACTAGAAACAACCTCTTCTTTTCTGACCGAATTTGAATAATTAAAGGAAGGACCAATCCTCTAAATACAAATTCCTCAATAGTCGCAACCAGTAGATTGTTAATCAAAAATAGACTCAAAAGACTTATTCCAGCGTTTCTATACGTATCTAAGTCTCCAAATATTGCCATAGAAACGATCAGCATGGGTATTATCAAAGGCATCAAATTTTGCCACTCAAATTTCCAGTCTTTGCCCAAAAAGTTCTGAAACCTAAGTCGACGGATGAGATAAATTGAGGCAAACAGAATTAAAAGTCTTGCCCCAATTCCTGCCATTAGCTTTATTTCTTGTTCATTGTCAAAGAATTGACTTAGCAAGCGCCTAAATGGTACGGCTAATGCCAGCAACACGGCAAAGCCCAAACTAATAGCAGCTATCCAATATGTGTTTCGTTTAATAATCACTGATCGTTTCTATTGATAGATTAGTCTCGAATTTTGTTGATCAAACCGACGCCAAACGGCACCCTAACACCGCTGTCATAATTTCTAAAAAATCCGAAGTCATTATACCCTAGTGAGGACTTTCGGGCTTCCCCTTTAAAACCATCTCCGCAATCTACTTTGAATGAAATGGCCTTTAACATTCCATTGTCATCAAAAGAGAGTCTGGAGTAAGAGAGTTCTACCTCTTTCTTTTTCAAGTCAGCCTTAATTTCGGCCAAATCATCAAAAGTCATTTTTCGATCAAATACTACTTCAATGTTTTCTTTATTCGATTCGCTTTGACTTTGCTTGATAGGTAAATCAGCTGATAAGAGGCTTACTAATAGTACTAGAGTATAAATTGTTGTTTTCATAATTTTTGAGTTGTGAATATTTAAATAGTTAATTCCTGTTCTTTTCTTAGTCTTAAACCTTGCTTAAAAGCCTGTGAAATGAGCAAAAGCATTAGGCCAACAAACAAGTATTGAAATTGAAATTCCGTGTCCTTTGTTACCAGCTGATAACCGGCAGGTAATGACAAATCATCTGGTATAATGAGGTTATGGACCAGCCCGTTGATAATGGCCAAAACAATCGGTAAAGCCACATAAAGGATACCCAGTTTGGTAAAGACGCCTACATTGGATTCCTCAAAAAAATTACCGTCAGCCGTATTTTTGATCAGTTTTCTCAACCAAATCAGCTGTAGAAAAAAGAATAACCATGAAGCAAATATCAGCAGGCGAGCGAGGTTATTGAAGAAACCAATCCGCTCAGCTGAGATTGGAACAGAAAACGTTTCGGAAACATTCGGCATAAAGGATTCACCTTTAGCAGTCTTCACTTCCAAAAAATCAGCCTTGGTTGCATTGCTGTAATCGAAGCTTTTTCCAATCTTATCACTACTGAGCATAAAGGCATCTATCAAAACTTCTCCATCTCTGTAAATAAAAAAGTAGTCCAGATCATAAAACCTATTACTTAGTTTATGATACTCTGTCATACTAAGCGCTCCTTCCAGGTTTCGCTCCTTCTGAGACTTCTCAATTGGAGCATAAATTTCATGAACGAGTATGAATGATATGAATATCACAATGCTCCCTATCATGGCGATGTTGACTATCCAAAGCAGTACTTTCGAGATTTTCATTCTAACTAATTTTTCGAAATGTAATAAATATTTATTGATAAACAATAATTACTTATTGTATTTCAGATCAATTAAACTTTCGATGACCATGGATGTCTAAAACCCAAATCTCAACAACATGCGTCATTTTTTAACAGTATTACTACTTACAATATCATTTTCAGCATCGGCCCAATATTGGGTAATCAAGGGTAACGTTTTGGATAGTACCCAGAACAAACCACTGAAATTTGCCACAGTGCTTTTTATCAATTTGGCCGATTCTACTGCCAAAGCATATTCCACTAATGACTTAGGAGGGTTTAGAATATCGAACGTGGTAAACGGCAGGTATCAACTGTCTATTTCCTATGTAGGATTCAAAAAATACGCTAAGAATTTCGAGATAAAGGACGGATCACTCAACCTTGGCAATATTCAATTAGGACTTGATGCTAAGAACCTACAAGAGGTAACCGTAGAGGGACTTACAGAACGGATTCGACAAAATGGTGATACTACAGAAATTAATGCCGCAGCATACAAGGTAAATCCAGATGCAACTGCGGAAGACCTAATCGAAAAAATGCCGAGCGTGGTCATTTCAAATGGGCAAGTTCAAGCCCAAGGTGAAAATGTGTCACGCGTTTTGGTTGATGGTAGGGAGTTCTTTGGCGATGATCCCAATGCTGCTTTAAAGAATCTACCTGCTGAAATGATTGAACGCATCCAAATTTATGATCAAGCGAGTGATCAGGCCCAATTTACGGGTTTCCTAGATGGAGAAACCTCTAAAACCATGAACATCATAACCAAGGCGAGTATGCGGAATGGTGAATTTGGCAGGGTTTACGCTGGTGCAGGTACAGATGAAACGTATAATATTGGTGGTAGCATCAACCTTTTTAGGCCCAAGGCTCGAACTACAATACTCGCCCAAACAAATAACATTAACATACAAAACTTCTCGACTAGCGATCTCTTGGGGATAACTTCTGGCGGCGGTAGACGAGGCCGTGGCGGTAGAGGCGGCGGAGGTGGAGGTGGAGGCGCTGGCGGTGGCGGCGGTGCTAGATTCACCAACGGTGGAAATGCCAGTAACTTTCAAGTAGGCCAGCAAGGGGGAATTAATGAAACCCGTGCGGTCGGGATAAATTACTCTTATGAGGATCAAAAACGGATAAAATTCAGCGGTAGCTATTTCTTTAATCAATCTGACAACTCATCTGATGAATCGATATTCAGACAGTTTACTTTACCGGAAAACGAGGGTCAGACTTATGCAGAAAATAGTTTTTCCCCTAGTCGAAATACCAATCATCGCTTCAGTGGCCAATTAGAATATAAAATCAATGATAAGAACTCGATTATCATGCGTCCTAGGTTCACTTTTCAAGACAACTCTGGCTCTGCATTAGTAACTGGAACTACTCAATTAGGAGACGAATTATTGAATCAGATCAATACCGAAAATACGTCGGCATTAGAAGCTTTTAGCTTTAGCAACAACATACTTTTCAGACACTCTTTCGAAAAACGTGGCAGAACTTTCTCGATAAACTTAAATACAGGACTGAATAACAATAACGGAGAGAGCTTCTTACTCTCAGAAACAGACTTTTTCGTTGGAACGGGCAGATCAACGGATTTCAATCAATTCTCGGATGCTAACACCGACGGGTTTAACATGCGGGTGAATGCTACCTATACAGAACCATTAGCTGATAGAAGCTCAGTATTATTTACATATGCTTACAGCTATCAGTTTAACGATACCGACACTGAAACTTTCGATTTTAACGAAGGGAACGATGGTTATACAGATTTGAATATTCCGCTAAGTAACACATTCGAAAATGACTATTATACTCATAGAGGTACAATAGGTTATAACCTCAGAGGAGAGAAATCTACCTTTACACTTAGAGGAACTATACAGCATGCTATTTTGGATAATGATCAGACCTTCCCTTTCGAGGATAATGTGGATCGTCAATTCAACAACTTTATACCGAACATAAGCTACAGATATAGAGTAGGCAGATCGAGCAACTTTACTTTTAACTATCGAGCATCAACAAACTCACCGTCTGTTACACAACTACAAAGCGTGATTGATAATACGGATCCTTTGAACATTTCTGCCGGTAATCCAGAGCTTGATCAGCGTTACCAGCACTCGGCAACTATTCGCTATAATAAAATCAATACCGAAAGTTCGCATAGCTTTTTCACCTTATTGAGCAGTACTTTTTCAGATAACTATATCGGAAATAGCACTACAATTGCATCAAGAGGAAATACAGTCGTAGATGGAATAAACCTACAGCCAGGCGCTACTTTTAGCAAACCTGTAAACCTAGAAGGTTATTGGAATGTAAGAAGCTTTATCTCATACGGAATGCCTTTAGGCTTTATCAAATCCAATCTAAATTTTACGGGTACGGTATCATATACCCAAACTCCCGAATTGATTAACGATGAACTTAACAAAGCGCAAACTCCTGCTGTAGGCATTGGTCTTGTATTAAGTAGTAACATCAGTGAAAAAGTCGATTTTACACTTTCAAGCAACTCTACATTTAGCTCGGTATCGAATACGCTACAAACTACAGCCAACACAGAATTCTTTACCCAAGCGACTAGGTTAAGATTAAACTGGATTTTCGGGCCAAGTTTCGTGTTCCGTTCTACTGTTAGCCATACGGCAAACTCAGGTTTAGCAGATGGATTTAATCAAAATTTTATACTCTGGAATATGGAGGCGGGTAAGAAGTTCTTGAAAGACAAAGCTGAATTGAAGCTAACAATCTTTGACTTACTCAAGCAAAACCAAAACATACGCCGATCGATCACTGGTTCGTATATCGAGGATAACCAAACTCAAATCTTGACTCAATATTTCATGCTATCATTTGTCTACAATATTCGATCGTTCGGACAAGGACAGGCACCAGTTGAAAACGATAGACTTCAAGAGTTAAGACGTCGTTTTGGAAATGGTCAAGGTGGATTCGGTGGCCGTGGAGGTCGAGGAGGGGGAAATGGTGAATGGTAATCAATTCACACCATAATTCTTACCATTAACAAAAATTATCACCCATTTAAGATTAATTTACAATTAAGTCATTTAAAAAGCCGTTTTTACAACTACCTTCATAGGTATACATTCGGCTTTGAGATTTTTTACACTTTTACTCGCCTTCATTTTAACGTCACTAGCGTTTCAAGCTAATGGTCAAAAATATTCGGTATCGGGCGATGTAATAGATAGTACATATAATGAGCCTCTTTTCTTAGCCAACGTGGCACTAAGAAACCTAAAGGACTCCTTATTAGATGCGACTGTAACAGATGAAAAAGGACACTTTCTTTTAGAAAATGTTCCCAATGGAGAGTATAAGTTAAATGTGTCCTTTGTTGGATTTAAGCTTTACCAACAACGGATTTCGATTAAGAACGGCCCACTCGCTTTAGGTAAGATTCTGCTCGCCGAAGACCCCACAAACTTAGATTCCGTGTCTGTAGTAGCTGAAGCGGAGGCCGTAGTACTAAAACAAGATACTGTAGAGTTCAACTCCTCCGCGTTTAAAACCACCGATGAAGCTAGTCTTGAAGATTTGATCAAGAAGCTTCCAGGTATGGAAGTGGAAGAAGGCAAAGTAAAGACCCAAGGAAAAGAAATCACCAAGATAATAGTGGATGGTAAACCGTTTTTTGAGGGCAGTCCAGAAATGGCATTAAAGAATATACCTGCCGATATGGTGAAAAAAGTCCAAATAATCGATGAGAAAAGTGAAGACACCCAGTTTACCGGCCATGACGATGGAGTGAGAACAAAAACCATAAATGTGGTGACCAAACCAGAAAAGAAAAAAGGTTATTTTGGACGTAGTGGTCTTACCTACAGTCACCCAGATCGATACAATCTAAACGGTAACATTAATTTCCTGAAAGGCAATAACCGATTTTCGGTAAGTGGAGGTTATAACAACTTAGGCGGTGGTGCGGGTGGTGCACAAGAGGTAATTATAAGGTCCAACGGGTTGGCCATACCTCAGAATTTCGGTCAAGGTAACGGCGGTATATCTGAAAATAAGTCTCTTAGCACTTATTACTACACTGAAATAAATAAAAAACTGGAGGTTACACTCACTTATCGGCACAACGATTCTCAAACTGAATCATTCAGGGATATCTCAAGGCAATTTATTCAAGCATCGGACGAGGGCAGAATCTATAATGAGAAATCTGAAAACTCATCAAGTAGTAACAATAATAGTGGCAGTGTGAGAGTCATTTATAAACCTTCAAAGAAGGATGAAATAAGACTTTCACAGTCACTAAGTCAGAGCACAAGTAATAATGTATCGACTTTGAATGGAGAAACTTTACTCAATAATGAGCTACTAAACTCCACCGATAACTTCAACTTTTCTGACAATTTGAATAACAGCTGGTCGAATAGCCTTTCTTGGCGACATAGATTCAAAAAGAAAGGACGGACAATTTCAATATCAACCGCCAGTTCAGTTTCAAATCGAAGTGGTATTGATACCGTAAGATCAACCAATATCTTCACATCAGGTGATGTGGAAAATCAAATTTTTGACCAGATCAGCGATCCAAATGGCAGGACTAGAAATCATAGAGCAACCATTTCATATACTGAACCTCTTGCAGAAAAGAGTAGTCTAAGGCTATCCTATACGGGATCAAGGAATGTCAGTGAACAACAAAGATTACTGTTAGACTTTAATGAATCGGATCAAGACTATACCGATCTAGACCCTCAGCGATCAAGCGATTACGAATTGATCAATACCTCGCACCGAATCAATTCAGGGTTAAGCTTTAAAATCAAAGAAATTAGTGTCTCTGCCAATGCGAATTACCAAAGTCAGATAATTCAAAATGATCAGGTTTATCCAAACAATGTCAATACTAAGAATTCATTTAATGGCCTACTCCCAAGCATCACTTTTAGGAAAAGCACCAAAGATGGTAAACAATCAAGTTTAAGTTTCAGAAGGTCTATGAGAGCACCTTCGGCCAATCAGTTACAAGACGTGATCGATAACCGAAACCCGTTGTTTCTTAGGCAAGGCAATCCCAACCTAAATGCTAGTTTCTCCAATAGCATTTCGATAGGTCATTATGGCTACAATGAGAAAGAGAAATCCTTTGTGCAAATTTCTGCTTCTATAGGTTTTACCGAAAACTCGATTGTCAGTAGTACAATTGTCGGAAATGGAAGTAATAGCCCGGAAGGCATTGTTTTACCAATCGGAGCCAGGTTTACAGCACCTGTCAATTTACCAGGCAGGACAAGCGCCAACGCTTATTTACAAGTTTCTAAGCCGCTTAAGGGAAAAAAACTAAAGCTAGGACTTGGAGGTTCGTTAGGTTATAGCAAAAACCCTCAAATACTTAATGGAGTTAGTCAGTTCGCTAAATCTATGAATTATGGAGTTTCTGTAAGCCTTACCAGTAACTTTAATGATAAACTTGATATGTCACTGCGCATAGCTCCGAACTACTCGATTGTAAGGAACTCGAATAGAGAACAAAATGACCGAAGCTTTTTCAACTTATCGAACAGATTTAGGGCAACATGGAAATTTATTGAGGGTTTTTCGGCTACTACATCAGTCTCCAATATAGTGCAGGGATCAGTAGAAGGCATTTCGGGAACAAGTCAATGGTTATGGAATTTCTCAATCAGCAAAAAAATGCTTGACAAGAAGCTCGATTTAAGAGTTTCTGCGACAGATATCTTGAGACAAAATGCTCTGATTAACCGAAATATTACTTCTGAATATATTCAGAATTCTGAAACCAACGTACTAGTCCAGATTGTCAGATTCAGTCTATCTTATAAGTTCACTAAAATGGGTGGCAAATAATCGGCCCTAAAACTGCTTACTTCATCCTCATTAGGCCTCCACATTTTGAAATTCTGTCATTTAGCTGTCATTAATTTCCGAAGTGGTACTCCCGCGTGAAAAGTCTGTGACATTTCTGTGACTTCATTCTATGAGTTTTGATCCTGAAAACATTAAAACATAGACATGAGAAAATTACTCACTTTACTAATCATCCCAGCTTTCCTTTTTAGTTGTGGAGATGATGATAGCGCTCCTGAAACGGCTGCGCTCAATCTAAACATCAACGGTTTAGAAGATTTAGGTACTTCTGCACAATATGAAGGTTGGTTAATAGTCGGTGGAAACCCTGTAAGCACAGGAACATTCACCGTCGATGCCAATGGAACACTTTCAACCACTTCATTTAATGTAAACCCAGAAGATGCAGATGCTGCGACAAAGTTTGTTTTGACTATTGAGCCTATTCCTGATCCTGACCCTGCCCCAGCTGCCGCGAAATTATTAGCAGGTGATTTTAATGGTAATACTAGTGCTACACTGTCTACAGGAACTGCCCCTGCGCTTGGTGACTTTTCCAATTCAGCTGGGACACTTTTCTTGAGAACTCCAACGGATGAAACCGCTGGCAATAATGGAAATGACATTTATGGTGTCTGGTTTGGAACACCAGGTATGCCTCCTACCCCTAACTTTACACTACCTACACTTGCGGAAGGTTGGGTATATGAAGGTTGGGTAATTGGTGACGCTGGACCAATTTCAACGGGAACATTCACTGACTTTGGTGATAGAGATTCTGGCAACCCATTTAGCGGTACTGAAAATAACGCAGGACCTCCTGTACCAGGAGAAGACTTCTTTAATGCTGCTCCAGCTGGCGAAACTTTCCCTCTAGACATTAGAGGACGAAGAATAGTGATATCAGTAGAACCAGTTCCTGATAACTCTCCTGCTCCGTTCTTGCTTAAGCCATTATTAGTTGATTTAGCAACTGACGCTGCGGTAGCACCTGCATCACACAACTTTGGACAAAACCTTGGTTCAGTTCCAACGGGAATGGTAACGAGACAATAAAACTATTTAGTTACTCATATAAAAAGGCTAATGCATATCCACTTTTACAAGTGGGCGCATTAGCCTTTCTTTGTTTTAACCAACGGTGTAAAACAAAAAAGGCCACTAAATGGCCTTTCTATAACTTCTTTAAATCGATTCTTAACTAATTATTGGGGCTAGTAACTGGGTTATTCACCTTTAACACAGTAGCAGGCTCGTCTGTGATTATTTCTTGCTTATCTATTTGTGCAAGATCATTAGGAACACTTGGGGCGCCGTCATATTTAAGCACCAAACCATATGCAACCGACGCAATCGCCATTGATACAGAAAGAATATGAAGTATTCTTCTTTTGGTTGAAGTAAGCATACTAGTGTCTTTGGTTCAATTAATAGTAGGCGCTACTTTCGAAACACCCTACTGCAAAAATGTTAATTAAGAGAAAAGGAACAAAAAATTGTACATTATTCTAATGTTACTTTTCTGAGAATGGTTTAAAATGCAGTTAAACGGCTGTGAATTCCAGAATAGTAGACTCAATAATGTCACAACAACTGTGTAATTCCTCCTCCGTCATAACCAAAGGCGGCGCGAATCTGATGATATTTCCGTGAGTAGGTTTCGCTAATAATCCATTTTCTTTCAAGGCCACACAGATATCCCATGCGGTAGAACTATCCTCAGTATCATTAATCACAATTGCGTTTAATAAACCCTTTCCTCTTACTAAAGTGACGAGTTCGGTTCTTTCTATGAATTTGTTCATTCGATCCCTGAATAACTCACCTAGTTTGCGAGCATTCTGAGTTAATTTTTCATCACGAATCACTTCTAAAGCTGCCATTGCCACAGCACCTGCTAAAGGGTTACCACCAAAAGTAGATCCATGTGTCCCAGGTGTAATAACTTCCATGATTTCATCATTGGCCAAAACTGCAGAAACCGGATAAACGCCTCCTGAAATAGCTTTACCTAAAATGAGTAGGTCTGGAGTAGCGTAAGTACTCTGCTTTTCACAATGACCAGCGCAATCACAGTTGCCACATATAGCCAATAGTCCTCCTGTTCTACCTATTCCTGTTTGAATCTCGTCTGCCATAAACAGTACATTATGACTTTTGCATAGACTGGCGACTTCATTCAAAAAACCTTCGTCAGGCACAAAAACACCCGCTTCACCTTGAATAGGTTCAATTAATACCCCAACTATACCATCTTCTTTTAGCGCTTCCGCCAATGCTTTTGGATCGTTGTATGGAATTTTGATGAAACCACTGGTGTAAGGGCCAAAATTTTTCCTTGCATCAGGATCGCTGGAAAAAGAAATAATAGTAGTTGTACGCCCATGAAAGTTTTGATCGAAAACGATGATTTTACCTTGGTTTTCCGCTACTCCCTTCTTTTCGTAACCCCATTTTCGGCAAATTTTAATGGCCGTCTCAACTGCTTCAGCGCCGGTATTCATTGGTAGTACCTTATCAAAGCCGAAATATTCTGTTACATACTTTTCGTATGGACCGAGTACGTCATTATAAAATGCTCTAGATGTTAGCGTTAATTTATCGGCTTGCTCTTTTAAAGCTCCTACTATTCTTGGATGGCAATGCCCTTGATTTACAGCACTATAGGATGACAGGAAGTCGAAATACTTCTTTCCTTCAACATCCCAAACATATACCCCTTCGCCCTTGGCCAAGACAACCGGAAGTGGGTGATAGTTATGAGCTCCGTATTTATTTTCAAGTGTGATTGCGTCATTACTAGTTTGCACTAATTCCATGATAGTTTACTTTATTTGCTTTTGATCTGAACAATTTCCCTGTACCAAAGGTATCAAATCTATCTACGGGAGAAAAGAAGATGAAAGATTCAAAGCAGAAGGAATTCGTTGCCAGTAAAACAGAAGATTACTACATTGGAAAAGATGGTAAGCTTGTGTTTACAGCACACTATCTGCAAAAACGCGGTTATTGTTGCCAAAACGGTTGCCGTCATTGCCCATATGGATATAAAAAATGACAACAGACTTTCAGAATCTCTCAATCCAACCATCCGAATTACCCCAAGTAAAGTCAGCCGAATTCAACCAAATTGAGAAAGGGTACCTTACGGTTACTTTACTATCAAGTGCCATATTTTTCTTGATTTTGATGATTGCCGCTTTTTGCATCATTTTTTTTAGCGACGAAATAGAAGGAACTACAAGCCAATATGGTATCTCGCTGGGCTCGATCTTATTCCTATGGTTATTGAATATTTTGATCAGCGTCAAAGCATTTCCAAAAAAGCAGTATGCCCTCAGGGAGCGAGACATATTATATACAAAAGGGTTATTGTGGCACGTTCGAACGAGTGTCCCCTTTAATAGAATTCAGCATGCCGAACTTAAGCAAGGACCTATAGAACGTATTTTTAAATTGCATAGCCTTAAAATATTTACCGCAGGCGGACAGAGTAGCGATTTAGTTATACCTGGCTTACCAGAAAACACCGCAACAAGACTTAAAGACTTTATTCTCGGCAAAACGGCACTAGATGGAAGCGACGCTGAGTAAATTCTCGATTCCGCAACGTCAATCTAGGGTTGCGATCGGCATAATTCTGATCAAGTTTATCAGAATAACGGTTAAGTCATTTTGGCCGATCTTATTGAGTTTTTTTCTCGGGGGTAGAAATAGTGACTCATTTGGGCAAATTATAGGTTACATCGCATTAGGCTTTGCAGCGTTCAACTTGATTGGTTCTATCCTGACCTATTTCCGTTTCTACTTTTACTTGGAAGAAGGTGCTATCATTATAGATAAAGGAATTCTTAAGCGGACAAAAACCAATATCCCTTTCGAACGAATCCAAACAATCAACTTTAAGCAAAACATTTTACACCAAATATTTGGTGTGGTAAGCCTAGAGATTGATACTGCCGGCGCCAAAAAATCCGAGCTCACCATAGATGCCCTAAATAAAGAGGATGCTGAGGAACTTAGAAATTATATTCTCACTGAAAAAGCACAAATAACAACAGAGGAGTCTACGCCTGAAGAAATTGAGAAGGCTGTTTTGGATGAAAAAGAAGAGGAAGTACTACACCTTTCTGTACCCGATCTATTTAAAGTAGGCGTGAGTCAGAATCACCTCAGATCAATGGCACTTTTGTTTGCTTTTGTTTTTTCAATCCTAAACGAACTAAACCAAAACATTCCAGAGTTGGTAGAAGATGAGTTATCTACCTATAATGATGAGGTTTTTAATACCGGCTGGATTGTTTTCTTGATCACCTCCATTATAGTCATTATTCTTTCCTTCATTTATTCCTTGGTAACCACACTTTTGACAAATTACGATTTAAGACTATCACTTAGAAAAGGTGGTTTAAAACTTGTCAAAGGTCTTCTAAACAGAGAAGAAATCTCCGTTAATAAAAAGAAAGTGCAGATCGTTTCATGGTCCGATAACCCAATTCGGATGTTATTTAAAATGTTCACGCTTCAAATTGAACAAGCAAGTAGTGCCGATGTAGATCAGCTGAAATCTAAGATTCGAGTGCCTGGGAGTTATCAGCAGCAAGTAGATGCTGTGATTAAAACTGTATTCCCAGAAGAATATTACCGTGAAGAAACAAAGCATAGTGTCAATAAGCTCTTGAAGTACCGTATATTCTTTTTTCTAGGTGCATTACCTGCATTGGCTGCTGGCGGCAGTACATTCTTCTTTTTAGAATGGGAGTCACTTTACTTTTTAATTTGGGCAGTAATAGTCTGGTTAATTACCAGTTTATACTATAGAAAAAGGTCCTTTGAGATTAATGACGAGCTATTAAAGAATAACAGAGGCACCTTCGGCCACCACTACGAAATCACACAGCTTTATAAGGTACAATCTGTTGAAGTGAAGCAAAGTTGGTATCAAAGAAGAAAACAATTGGCTAACATAGTCCTTTACACGGCAGCTGGTTCCGTAAAGATTCCTTTTATCAGATTGGATCAGGCAGAAGCCTTGGAAAATTTCATCTTATATAGGGTGGAATCCGATCGCAGAGAATGGATGTAGATTTTTCTCAGAGAATTCTCAGGGAGAGTTGCTCGGTTCAGGAATTATTCAGATATTTGCATTCCGTTTCCAAAAAGCGGTTAATTCAGACGTTATGGCAAGAGTTTGTGATATTACAGGAAAGAAAGTTCAAGTAGGAAACAATGTTTCTCACGCGAACAATAAAACAAAAAGAAAATTCTACCCGAATCTTCAGAAAAAACGTTTTTACATCCCAGAAGAAGATAAATGGGTAACGTTGAAGGTCTCTACTTCGGCTTTAAGAACCATCAATAAAAATGGTATCTCAGCTGTTCTAAAAAAGGCAAGACAAAACGGTAACATTTTAGTATAATAGCGTTTCCATACGTTATTATGCTGCTATGAAAGAATTGAATAAAAGATTTACAATCCTGATGGTAATCCTACTGTCGGGATTTTTTATGGCCAATGGCCAAGAGACTCCTGCCGACATTTTATCTTCAGACTTCCACAAAGGGAGAAGGGACGCAGTTCGTAAAAAGCTCCCTAACAATAGTGTCGCTGTCTTTTTCGCAAACCCTGTCAGAAATAGGGCTAACGATGTAGATTACATCTACCATCAGGACCCTGATTTATTTTACCTAACTGGCTACAGAGAACCACATGCAGTATTGCTTGTGTTTAAGGATGATCAAACCAATGAAAACGGTGATCAATACAACGAGATCTTCTTTGTTCAGGAGAAAAATGCTCGTGCCGAAATGTGGACTGGAAGACGACTCGGTGATGAGGGTGTGAAAAACAAACTCGCCATCCAAAATACATTCAACGGTAGAGAATTTGCAAAGTACCAGATAGATTTTGAGAAGTTTGATAAGGTTCTTTTTTACGATTTCAAAAATGATGTAAGAGATAACCCGTTAGATTCGTCTGATCTATTTAGCCTAATTAGTCAATTCAAAACTAAAGCGGGCTATCAAACCGATGCCTCAAGCTTGGGTGCCGAACCTCAAAAAAACAATCTTGATGTAAGAGGGCTCAACCAAATAATGAGTGAACTCAGAGGCATCAAAACACCGGAAGAGTTAGACCTCATTAGAAAAGCTGTATTTATTTCTACCGTTGGCCAAGTTGAAGTAATGAAGGCCATGAAGCCAGGGCTTTCAGAGACTGAAATTCAAGGTATTCACGAATTTGTATTCAAAAAATATGGTTCTGAATATGAAGGTTACCCTTCTATAGTCGGAGCTGGGAACAACGGATGTATTCTACACTATATTGAAAACCACAAGCCTGAAATTGAAAGCGATGAGATGATTTTAATGGATTTAGGGGCAGAATACCACGGATATACTGCGGACGTGACTAGAACCATTCCGATTGACGGTAAATTCTCACCTGAAGAAAAAGCCATTTATGATCTAGTATATAAGGCCCAAGAAGAAGCCATTCAAATGGCAAAACCGGGTGTTACTTTTGGACAACTTGGAAAACTAGCCAAAGACATCATTAATCAAGGGCTGGTGGACTTAGGTATTATTGAAAGACCTGATAGCCGACACCTTTATTACCCACATGGGCTTTCACACCATATTGGACTCGATGTTCATGATAAAGGAACGTATTCGGACCTTCAGGAAAATATGGTCATTACGGTTGAACCAGGAATCTATATTCCAGAAGGCTCCAACTGTGACAAAAAATGGTGGGGAATTGCCGTAAGAATTGAAGATGATATTTTAATCACTAAAGATGGATTCGAACTATTATCGTCTTTCGCTCCAAGAACTACAGAAGAAATTGAAGCAATGATGGCTCAGCCGAGCCCTTTAGAGCAATTTCAATTACCTGCGTTAGAGGGTAAGAAGAGAAAGTAGTGGAGTTTATTTATCGTAAACTGAGTATCACTTGCTTTATACTTGAGAATAAGTGAATTAATTTTATTCTGTCAGTTTCAAATTCTAAACAAGGTTCGTATATTTGCAGTCCGAATTTTAGAAGTAGAGAAAAATGGCTAAAAGTAAAGGCAATAGAGTTCAGGTAATCATGGAGTGCACAGAGCACAAAGAAAGCGGCATGCCTGGAACATCTCGTTACATTACCACTAAGAATAGAAAGAATACGACTGAAAGGTTGGAATTGAAAAAATACAACCCGATTCTTAAGAAATATACAGTTCACAAAGAAATTAAATAATCATGGCTAAGAAGGTAGTTGCAACCCTAAAGAAAGAAGGCGGAGTTAAATACGCCAAAGTGATTAAAGCGGTGAGATCTCCGAAAACTGGTGCCTATACTTTTAAAGAAGAGATGGTTACTGAAGATATGGTTAAAACTGTCTTAGCTGACAAGTAATAATCAGATATAATATTATAAATTAAAGTCCCCTTGAGGGACTTTTTTGTTCACGCTAATTAAACTCGTACCATGGCATTATTTGGACTATTCTCAAAAGACAAAAAACAGTCTCTTGATAAAGGTTTGGAGAAAACCAAGGAGAATCTATTCTCCAAAATCGGAAGAGCCGTTGCCGGAAAATCTAAAGTAGATGACGAGGTTTTAGACGAATTAGAAGAAATTCTGATTACATCCGATGTTGGCGTAGACACTACGGTTAAAATTATTCAGAGAATAGAGGAAAGAGTAGCTCAAGATAAGTTTATGAATACGGCTGAACTTGATCGTATACTCAGAGACGAAATTGCTGCGCTTTTATCGGAGAATAATACTGAAGACTTAGCGGATTTCGAGATTCCAGAAAACCACAAACCACATGTGCTACTAGTAGTTGGGGTTAATGGTGTTGGTAAAACTACCACCATTGGTAAACTGTCTGCCCAATTTAAAGCTAAAGGTAAATCCGTAGTATTGGGTGCCGCTGATACATTTAGAGCTGCTGCCGTAGATCAATTGAAACTTTGGGGAGAACGTGTAGGCGTACCCGTAGTTTCCCATGGCATGAATACAGACCCAAGTGCTGTTGCTTATGATGCCGTGAAACAAGGCGTAGATACTGGTGCCGACTTGGTAATTATAGATACCGCAGGTAGACTGCACACCAAGGTAAACTTGATGAACGAGCTTTCGAAAATTAAGCGCGTAATGCAGAAGTTTATCCCCGAAGCACCACATGAAATTATGCTTGTTCTGGATGGTTCAACAGGTCAAAACGCATTTATACAGGCTCAAGAGTTCACAAAAGCTACAGAAGTTAGTGCCCTAGCCATTACCAAACTTGACGGCACGGCTAAAGGCGGAGTGGTTATAGGAATTTCAGACCAGTTCAAAATTCCAGTAAAATATATTGGTGTAGGAGAACAAGTGGATGATCTACAAGTCTTTAATAAAGCTGAATTTGTAGACTCTCTTTTTAAGAAAGGAAACTAATCCTTCATATACTCACCTATATTGTATCTCATATAGCGTTGTTGGGAAATATCATGCCCATATAACCAACCTCTTTCCTCATCTATCGCGAAGGAGGCCAAATTTTCAGTGCATTTTAGAACAAATTTTGGATTGCCATCCCAATCAAAAACTCGAATCTCAGTAGGAACGTCTTCGGTATCACCTCCTTTGCGCTCTCTACCATAGTACTTAATAAAAATATAATCTGTGGTAACCTTTACCTGCCCATAGTAACTTACAACCCCAACTAAACTATCCTTACCTCTTACAAAAATCTTTCTCGCATCGTATTCTTTATATATAGTAGGATTTGTGACTGACTTGACTAAATCACCATTAATCGAATAAATATCTAACCTGTCGTAATAATGAAAGGCTGCAGCGAATCGCTCCTGGTCTGGTCGCATCGCTAGATTGACATCATCTAAAACCGAAAAATATCTTTCACCTTGACGGACATCTTCTCTAGCTAAAAGCTTTGGGTATTGTCCGATATTCATAGTTGTATTATTTGTCACGATCACCATTGGGCTTTGATTCGTAGAAAGCTCAAAACCTGGTTGGTGTGCAGCAAAGGTTGAATCATCTAAAAAAAATAAGGCATTGTGAAAATCCAATTGGGGATCATGCCGGATCGATCTCTCAATTTCTATATCACCTTCGATCAGACTTGCTGTTAAATTGATAGCAGTCATGCGATATTGGGGTGGGTCATTCACCCATATTACGACCTCATCTGATTTTCGGTATGATTGACCAAAAAAATTAGCAGCTTGAAACTCATTCAAATTTCTACCCCTAAACCCAACACTACCCAAATACTCTAGTCCATCAGCGTCATAAACGGTTAAGTACCGTTTTAAGGAGTCACTTGAATTCTGCTTGCAAATAATATAATCATCAACCACATCGACAATCCAGCTAAGTTCATTCTCTAATACTCGCTCTCCTTTTATATCGTAGGTTTCTTCAAAAGTCAATTCGCTGAAATTTTTATCTACCTTGGTTTCGCAACCCAGCAAAAGAATAGCAGTGAGTGGTAAAATATATCTCTTCATCTTCAATCAATAAAGTAATTCATCAGCGATAAAAAAAGGAAGTTCTGTTTCAGAGGTCTTATTTAACTATCATATCAGCGTACAGAATAACGTCAAAAATCAGTGATTGCCACAATCAAACAAACATGGACGCTCGCGTACATTTTGCTGCACTTTATCGGTCAACCAGGGATGCTTATAAATTCTATATTACTCATTTTCAATTACTTACAACAATGGCACTCATATTGTAAGTACAAACACGGATAAAAATCATTTGTACACTAACGAACATTTATATGAGCGCAATCGCCATTCAAATCCCACAAATCTCTGGGGAACAAGATATTGAGGTAGAAGTAAAAGTTAACGGCAAGAAAATGTCTTACAATTATCGAGTGGAGGTTTTCCATTGGGCAGATTGTGACAATCCAAGTGATGATCGAGTCGACTGTATTAGACAAATTCTTGCAAAATATGATTCCGACTGGGAGCTTTACACCATAGGCATGCCTACTGATACACTTGTGCCAATCACCTTTAGAAGGAAAAGAGTTTAGTCCAATTACGCCTTAGTTACCCTCCTTTTATTTCGTAAATTTGCCTCACTAAATTGTAGCATGAAGGCGAAGGGACTGAAAAAAGATAAGGTTAACATTGTAACACTAGGCTGTTCTAAAAATCTAGTAGATTCTGAGGTGATGCTAACCCAACTCAAAGGGAATGGCATTGACACAACACATGAATCTTCAAATGATGATGCCAATATCGTCGTAATTAATACTTGTGGCTTTATAGACAATGCCAAGCAAGAATCAGTCGATACTATCCTTAGATACGTCGACGCCAAGGAAGAAGGCATCGTGGATAAGGTATACGTGACAGGATGTCTATCGCACCGATACAAAGACGACCTTGAAAAAGAAATTCCCCAAGTAGACGCTTTCTTCGGCACCATGGAGTTGCCTGCCCTGCTTAAAAAATTTAAGGCTGATTATAAACACGAATTAGTAGGTGAAAGAATAACAACTACTACTAATCACTATGCCTACCTAAAAATATCCGAGGGTTGTGACAGACCCTGCTCATTTTGTGCCATTCCTCTTATGCGAGGAAAACATCGGTCGCGCCCGATAGAAGAACTCGTTACCGAAGCAAAAAATCTAGCTAGAAACGGTACTAAAGAACTGCTTTTAATTGCTCAAGACTCCACTTACTATGGCATTGATATCTATAAAAAGAGGAATCTGGCAGAATTACTCAGGAAATTATCTGATGTAGAAGGAATTGAGTGGATAAGGCTGCATTATGCATTTCCCACTGGCTTCCCAATGGATGTGTTAGATGTGATGGCAGAAAGAGATAACATCTGTAATTATTTAGATATTCCACTGCAGCATGGTTCTACCAATGTTTTGAAGTTGATGCGTCGTGGGACAACTAGAGAAAAAACCGAGAAACTGTTAGCGGAAATGCGAAAAAGGGTGCCAGATATTGCCATTCGCACCACACTGATCGCTGGGCACCCGGGTGAAACTGAAGAGGAGTTTGAGGAAATGATGACTTTTGTAAAAGAGTCTAGATTCGATCGACTTGGGATATTCACATATTCCCACGAGGAAAACACCCACGCTTACACTATGGATGACAATATTCCTGAAGAGGTGAAACACGAGCGTGCTAACCGCGTAATGCAATTACAGGAAGAAATCTCTATGGAGATTAATCAGAATAAAATAGGCAAGACATTTAAAGTCTTAATCGATAGAAAAGAAAGCGGCAGCTTTATTGGAAGAACAGAACACGATTCTCCAGAAGTGGATAATGAAGTTTATATTGACGCTAAGAAACACTATTTGAGAATAGGCGATTTTGCGAATATTAGAATTACTGACGCTACAGAATTTGATTTGTACGGCGAGCCTGTAACCGATTGATTTTTATGAGTCACAACGGTGAAAAAAGGGATTTCGCCAAAGAATTACTATATGGATACAATAGAAGAAACGGATTGTTTACTGGCCAAAATACCATTTGAAAAAACGAACAGCTTTTCCAACTTTTTTCTAGATTACATCCAAGGAAACGAAAAATTAGCTTCTTTTCATAACGGACTTCCAACTTCAGACAACCTACTCAAGCAAATTGAGAAGCGAAACTTCCCTTCCAAGAATCGTGAAATACTCACACAAGTTTTAAAAGAGCAACATAGTTACTCAGAGCTCTCAAGTTTGACCAAAAAACACTTGGAAGAGCTCGCTTCTGAAAACACCTACACCATAACTACCGGCCACCAATTAAATATCTTCACCGGACCACTTTACGTCATTTACAAAATAGTATCCGTCATAAGAGCTTGTGAAGAGCTGAAGAAGCTGCGCCCCGACTGTAATTTTGTTCCTGTTTACTGGATGGCGAGTGAGGATCACGACTTTGAAGAAATAAGCCACTTTAGGTACAGCGAAAAAAAGTTTACATGGCATACCGACCAAACAGGAGCAGTTGGTCGGTTTGACCCTAAATCCTTAAAAGCCATTTTCGATGAAATCCCAGGCCTACCGAAATTCTTCTCAGAGGCGTATCTAAAAAGTAAAGATTTAGCTAGTGCAGTGCGTTCTTATATGAACCATTTATTTGGAGCATATGGACTTATAATTGTAGACGCTGATGACGTTCGTTTAAAGACTCTTTTCAAACCTGTGATATCAGATGATATCTTTCATCAAATCCCTGAAAAGGAAGTTAATGATGTGTCAGATCAACTAAATAAGCTCGATTACAAGACTCAGGTAAACCCTAGAGCTATTAACTTCTTCTACATGAAGGATAACATTCGATCAAGAATTATCAGGTCCAATAATGGATTTGAAGTTCTCGACCATGAAATATTCTTCACTGAGGATGAGCTAAAGACTGAAATAGATTCAAACCCTGAGCGGTTCAGTCCCAATGTGGTGCTCAGGCCACTTTACCAAGAAATCTTACTTCCGAATTTGGCTTATGTTGGAGGGCCTTCTGAGCTGGTCTACTGGTTACAGCTAAAAGGGGTATTTGATCATTTCAATACAACTTTTCCACTTTTAATGCCACGGAATTTTGCTGGTGTCTTGACGCCAAGGAACGTAGAAAAAATGCATAAGGCTGGCCTCAACTTTGAGGACCTTTTCAAAGAGGAAAACACACTTGTTCGCGAGAAAGTAGTAGAAAACACTGCTCATAAACTTGATTTGGAGGAGCAGCGAGAAAGAATTCAAAAGATATTCTCGGAGGCTCAAGATCAGGCAATACAAATAGATACTACCCTGGAAAAGTTAGTGCTAGCTGAACAGCGAAGAGCGGAAAAATCGATTGAGAAAATTGAACATAAAATCCTGAAAGCTGAGCGGAAGAACCAAGAGGTACTTGTTAACAGAATCTATAATCTAAAAGAGGCGCTATTCCCGACCGGAACTCCGCAAGAACGAAAAGATAATTTTCTGAACTTCTATTTACGGAATGATCAGTTTATAGAAACCTGCATGAACGCTTTTGATCCGCTAGACTATCAATTTCATTTGATCTTAGCCGATGAATAAAGAGGTACTCAGGTCCTTATTTCTCGATAAAAGAAAAACACTCACGATTTCTGAACAGAATCGACGGAATCAGTCATTATTACAACACGTCATTCAATTCTTGAATACCCCAAAGAACAATGGGAACTGCCATATATTTCTATCGATCGAAAAGTTCAATGAACCGAATACATGGCCAATATTTGAATGGCTTTTGAAATCGACCGATCATGAAGCTTTTCTTTCTAAGACTAATTTCAAAACCAAGGAACTCAGTCATTATAGGGTCGATCGACATACCGAAATTAAAAAATCAAAACTTGACATTCCCGAGCCTCTGGGAGGTATACAAGTAGATCTGACCATTCTAGATATTGTTTTTATACCATTGATATGCTACGACCTAATGGGCAACAGGATAGGTTATGGTGCTGGTATTTATGATAGATTCTTAAGCCAATTGAGACCTGAAACCAAAAAAATAGGTCTAGCCATTACCCCTCCACTAGACAACATCGATTATCACTCCATTCACGATATACCAATTGACTTGTGTATTAATCACTTAGGTATAGACTTTTGTCAAAGACCATAAAAAATGCCACCTCTAGTTAAAGGTGGCATTTGAATTTATGCGTTAAAATTATTGACTATCTCGAGCCAGTACTTTTTAACAACTTAATAGTTGATTTTCTAGTACCATTAGAAGCTGCTAAGATATAAACTCCATCAGGTGAGTTTGATAAATTAACTTCAAGCTGATCTCCAGAACTATAATTCTCAACTCCTCGAACCATAACTCTTTTACCCTCTGCATCGACGATTTGCATTTCAAAATCTCCGATAAATGCTGGAGGAAATGCCAAGTTAAATATACCCGATGCTGATGGGTTGGCATCAACCAAAATTCGTTGTGCCGATCTGGCTAGAGGATCGTCTATTGAAGTAATCACGTTCTCTATTGTGTAGGTTTCGGTGGCAGTGGCTACTCCGTCAAAAGCATTTCCAGCTTTGTCTACAATATCCTGAGCTGTCGCGAAATCTATTCCTAAGGTTCCATCCTCTAAAATATCAGTTACTATTACTTGATAGATATTTGCACTTACCTCCGTGACTGTTCCCACAGAAGCGGTTGGTGAACCAGCAGTTGTCACGAAATCTGTTACATCTACATTATCTACTCCTTCTGAGAAAGTAACTAAAAATGTTACCTCATTTTGATCGGTTAATTCGGTGGCTGGCACACTTCTACCAATACTGGCGGTAGGATTTGTGTTATCCGTAATTGTGAAAGTCTCTTCTGACAAGACTGTTCCAGAGAAGGCATTCCCTACTTCATCAGTAATATCAGCAGTACTTGAAACATCTAAGTTCAATTCACCGCTACCACCAATATTTGAAACTGTTATATCGAAAACTGTTCCTACAGTACTTTCAACAACATTCGTAATGACTCCACTCGCAGCACTAGCCGTTTCAAAATCTTCAGTACTCACATTTAGAACAGTTTCATCAAATGTCACCTGAAACTGTACAGTCGTTTGGTCAGTAGCAGCATCTGTTGGATCAAGGCGAGTTATAGAAGTTATACTCGGCCCTTGACCATCCAAGTTGATCTCTAGGGTATTAGAAAGGCCTGAACCTTCTTTACCGTTGATTTCAATTCTAACCTGATAAGTACCCCCATCAGTGATAGTCATTGTTTCACCTGTCTCTCCTTCTATATCATTGCCATCTTTAATCCACTGGTATGAAATCGGGTTTGGATTAACTGATGAGCCATTGGCTCTAAGGGTATATTCCCTCCCGTCAGTACTGATGGAGTAAAATGCCATAGCATTGAACCCTACATCATAACCGCCTATGAAAACACCGCTTCCATGCGTACTCGCCATTACAACACCATCGATTGGTCTTACACGCACGTTTGAAACCACTACGTTTCCGATGACATCAGCAGCTTGTTGCTCCCAATTAGTCTCGTCACCTTTCAATTCTTTTGTCATAAACAAACCAACAGAAGTAGCTGCGAAGTAATAATTTCCTCCGTTTCCATCAGGCATCACCTCAATATCTCTAATAGAAGGACCAGCGCCTGTACCATTAGCATTTTCTTCTAGATTACCCGAAATAGAAGACCATGTTTCGCCTCCATCTGAAGACATCCACAAACTCACAACGTTGTAGTTAGAAAATGAAATGAAAACTCGATCCGCATTATTCGGATCTATTGCTATGCCAGACACATTACCATTTGGCATGTCACCAGTGTCTACTGTTAGGATTTCAGTATCTTCCGTCAGCCCTCTTAGATCCTCTATTTTAAAAAGGCCTCCGCTTCTGGTACCAAAGTAAAGAATAGCTTCAGGCTGAACAGATGCTGTAATGGCCGAAACAGACTGATTGATTAACGTTTCTGGACCATCTAATTCAAGCCACTCACTTCCTGATGGATTCTGGCGAATATCATTGGTTGCAAATAGTTTACCTCTTCCAGAGATGAAGAATTGATCTTGGTTGATAGGATTGAAATTGAATGGGTTTACGAATAAGAAGCTTTCGTTAGCCCCACCAGGTGTAATCCCTACTCCATTTTGATAAGTCGTTCCAACCAAAGCATTTCTTTGGGTACTTCCATTTTGCGAAGATGTATACAAAGCATTGTAAGTAATAGCAGCGTATGCTCCATCACCACCTCGTACCAAGGACCAATCTCCCTGATCCTCACCGTTTAAACTGATGTAAGAACTATTATCTTGCATACCACCTACCACTTGAACATCTCCGAAGGCAGTCGTATGGATATTGGCATGATAGAATTGCGAAATAAGGTAGCCATTGTTCAAATCTTCCCAAACCACAGGAGTCGTTGATGTAGAACTACCTGTTTGTTGGTTGTCTCTTGTTAAATGTACTCCTCCATCTGATCCAGTTAGCATGATATTAGCATCTGAATCAAAAAATACAATCTCGTGCAAATCTGGGTGGTGATTTGGATAAGACGGGAAACTATTAGCGTTTCCATCTGCTCGATAACCTCCAATTTGATCATTGGTAGCAGCCGTTCCAAAACCGTTAGTAGACCTTAATAAGTTCGTACCACCAACAAAGACCACGCTTCCATCATCCGGATGAACCGCTGTAATGACGTCGTAAGCGCCTTGAGAATTATAGCCTTCTCCAGAATCAGTAGATACGTCAATAGACGAAGTTAAATCTGTAGAGGTGTCAGTAAGATCATTAAATAAGAAAAACTGATCTTCAGTCAAAAAGTAGACATTGTTCTCGTTGGCAGGGTCAATTCCAATTTCTATACGCGTCGATACATTGTCACGACCATCTAGATCAATCTCAGTCCAGTTAATTCCGTCATCGGACATGAACACGCCTTGTTCAGCGCTTGTACCATTATTGCTAGAGTTACCGATTGTCGCAAATACTTTACCACTTGAAGTAACTGCAACATCACACATATTACTACCAGTGTTGCTACCTCCAAGAACGACACTGTAAGTTTCAAATCCGTCCTCACTGCGAATGATTTGACTACCACCTGCTGCATAAATCTCAGTCCCAGTGTCATTTGAATAGTCAATTGCTAATTGCTCAACTCTAGTGAAATCTCCCAAGTCCGTAATAACGTCCGTACCTGATGTTCCCGGTACAGCTGTAGAAGAAATCAAAGTCCAACTATCACCATTATCTGTAGACTTGTAAATACCATTTCCTAAGTAGGTAGCTCCTGAAGCACTTGCTGAATTACCTCTAAATTCTCCAGTTCCATAGTACCACTCATCGGTTTTGCCTGACCTTCGGTCTTGAACTAGTGTAGTCGTAGCTGGATGTTGCTGCAGCGCTGTAGTTCTAGTCCATGTCGCACCCTGGTCAGTGGTTTTCCACATTCCGCCAGATACGCCACCGGCTAAGATTATATTCTCATCATCAATGTCTAGACCAAGTGCTCTTGTTCTTCCACCAATGTTGAAAGGTCCAACATTTCTGAAAGGTGCATCTTCTTGAGTGCCTGAAGCAGCGGACGGAATGCTGAAAGGGTTACCTGCATCTCGATAAGCGTTCAAAGACTTTTTAGCAAAGGCTATCTCCCTATTTTGAATACCCATAGGTACTTTTCCCGTAGCTGGGTCAATCAAGAGACTCGCCTCATATTCTGCCCTATCGATTGGATTTTCTAACTCATCCTCCTCGCCTTCTCCATCTTCTGCAGAAATATCTGCTTTTGCATCAAAGCTATATTTGATCAATTCTTGTTGCGCAACATCATTGCCGTCATTAGTCGTATAAATGAAGCCGACCGCCGCGATAAGTACAATAACAGTTAGTAGTATTTTTTTCTTCATAATAGGTGTTAATCGATAACCATGTTAATAATGAGCTTGTCCACACCTCTTTTGATTGGGGTGAAAGCATCTAAAACGACCTCGCTGTTTTTCTTGAATTTGACCTCGGTTGGTGTAAAAAGCACCACCTCTTCGCTTACATTTGGCGCTACTGTAGAAAAAGTATCGCCATACTTTAAGACTTCATTTACCTTAAACAAATATTCCCACCGATCACCAACTCGCTTACCTTTCGTCATCAGTTCTCCTTTTAATCGGATTACATCTTTATTCATATTGGATTTATAGGCTTGGATTGCCCCATTGGCATCAACTGAATAACCCTCTAACCCCTTTGTTGAAGAACAACCAACAACCGAAATCATGGCTATACAGAGCGCAAAACAGAGCTTACTTGTATTTGAAAAATATCTGTTCATTTAATAATTAATTAGTCTTGAAATATACAATATATCTCGCGTATTCAGAACCTAGAAGAGCAGGAGTATGACAAAGACCGCATTTTTTATTTCTAGTTTAAAATGATTTAGCCTCACCGCTTACGCATTCATACAACCAAGTATATTCTTTAGGTACCGATAATAAATCACCCTCACAGTCAATAGGCTAATAAACTTCTTTAAAGACTTGAGGTATAGGACCTAAATCTCCAAAGCAATTTGACCGACTAATCAACACTAAAAGCGATTAAGTTTATTAACTGGAAAATCATTAAAAGGAACGTAATGATCATTTGGCTTTCGAATGACAAGAAGAAAAAAGCTACTTATTGAATATACCGCGCACCATCTCCTTTTTCCCCGGTGGGCCAGGTAAAGTTTCAACACTCATTTCAATGGTAGCTAAGTCCCTTTTAAACTGACCTCGTGCACAATACGTCACCAATACAGCACCATCATTGAAGTTTTGTTTAAGTTGTTTTAATAATGATAGTTCCCACATTTCAGATTGCTTACTAGGTGCAAATGCGTCATAATAAATTAAGTCGTAAGAATCGGACGGCCTGAAGGACTGTAAAGTGGTTTGGTGTTTCGTAAAGGCGAATTGAGAGGTTAATTGTTGGCGTTCTCCCCAGTTAGCGTTATGTAAGTTCAGAAAATCGTTTTGAGACACCTGATCGGCTAGTTGCTCGTGATACTTCAACTGATCAATAATAGCCTGTGTAAGCGGATATGGTTCCAAAGTGGTATAATCGATAGAAATGCCACCGGCAATGTTTGTAAAACCTAAGGTTAGTAAAGCATTCAGTCCTGTGCCAAACCCCACTTCAAGAATGCGAATATGCTCCTTACCAGAATTGACTAAAAACTCCAGTCCGTGTTTTATAAAAACATGCTGCGACTCTGTAACCGCACCGTGCGTAGAATGGTAAGTTTCATTGAGACTTTCATGATATAATGATTGAGATCCATCACTCGTTTCAATGATTTTGATGTGGCTCATCCTTTCTGGATCAAAACAGTTGCATGTGCAGACACGCCCTCTAGTTTACCAACAAAACCTAACTTCTCCGTGGTGGTCGCTTTAATCGAAATATCTTCTATCGGAATGGTCATCACTTCGCTAAGGCATTCTTTCATGGCAGGGATGTGTGGATTAACTTTTGGTTGTTGTAAACATATGGTAGAATCAATATTTCCTACCTCATAGCCTTCTTCGCGGATAAGCTTCAGAACGTCTCGAAGGAGAATCTTACTGTCAATCCCCTTGTATTTAGGGTCCTGGTCTGAAAAGTGAAATCCAATATCTCGCATATTGGCTGCTCCCAGAAGCGCATCGCAAATGACATGAATAAGTACATCTGCATCCGAATGTCCTACTGCTCCATGCGTATGAGGCACTTTTATGCCACCTAACCAAAATTCTTCCCCCTCGGCCAACTGGTGAACATCATATCCATAACCTACTCTTACCTTCATAAGTGTTCGTTTTAAACTACAGTAATTAGCGTTTAGCCTTATACCGCATTACAGAAGCATTAGATTTCTGAAGTACTCTTTCTGCAGCTTCCTTTACATCCTTTGCACTAACAGAAGCCAACTTTTCTAATTCAGTGTTAGCTAAGTTGGCATCTCCAAGCATTTCAGCATAAGCCAAATTCATAGCACGATTGAGCAACTCCATTTCCGAAAAAACAATGGTCGACTCGGCTTTGTTCTTTACTTTTTCGAGTTCCTCGTCAGTAATGCTTGAATTTTTAAAATCTTCGATCAATTCCCAAATAGCCTCTTCTGCTTCTTCTAGCTCGAAGTTATCATTCAACTTACCTTGAATTACTAATAGACCGGGGTCGATCGATCCCATCACATAAGCACTTAAAGAATTGAAAATTGATTTCTCATCAACCAGCTTTTGATATAACCTACTAGACTTACCTCGACCTAAGACATCGCTCAATAAATCTTCGGCATGATAAGTTTCATCAACTCTTCCCGCCATATGAAAGGTCATATATAAGGAATCGACTGGCACGGCCTCCTCCACCTCCAACAATCTATATTCATCCTGAATAGGCTCTTTAGGTATCGTTCTGATTATTCGTTTACCCTCTGGAATTGGTCCGAACCACTTTTCCGACAATGTTTTAACCTGCTCTAAAGTAACATCGCCAGCCACTACTAGAACGGCATTATTCGGCACATAATAACGATAAAAAAAGTCCTTCACATCCTCCATCGTTGCCTTTTCAATATGCTCGATTTTCTCACCGATTGTAGGCCATCGATAGGAGTGTTCTTTGTAGGCGAGTGGTCGCAATTTTAACCAAACATCACCATAAGGCTGATTCAAATAGCGTTGTTTGAACTCTTCAATCACTACCGATCGTTGCACCTCCAACACCTTAGGATCGAAAGACAAGCTCAGCATCCTATCTGACTCTAGCCAGAAGGCAGTCTCAAGGTTTGCCGAAGGGATTGTGATATAATAGTTGGTGATATCATTAGAGGTAAAAGCATTATTGTCACCACCAACAAACTGAAGAGGTTCATCAAAAGCTGGAACATTTTTGGAACCACCAAACATCAAATGCTCAAAAAGATGAGCAAAACCAGTCTTAGACGGCTCCTCGTCTCGAGCACCAACTTTATACAATAGGTTAACTACGGCCATCGGAGAAGTGTGGTCTTCATGAACCAACACCTTCAATCCATTATCTAAAACAAAACTATCGAATGCTATCATCTCTGGAAGGTGAGCGAAATTAAAAATATGATCTATAATTTTTGCAATGCCATCATTACTTTAATTTTACCTTAGCTTATTCGACAATATGAGATTTAACAAATCGGGTTATTCCAACCAAGAACTTCTCCACTTATACGAGCAAATTCTTAGACCTCGAATGATTGAGGAAAAAATGCTCATTCTTTTAAGACAAGGGAAAATTAGTAAATGGTTTTCAGGTATTGGTCAGGAGGCAGTGTCCGTTGGAGCAGTCAATGCCATAGCACAAGACGAATTCATTTTACCCATGCACCGTAACCTTGGCGTGTTCACCGGTCGAAATGTACCCTATCAAAGACTTTTTGCTCAATTTCAGGGGAAAATGAGCGGTTTTACAAAAGGACGAGATCGCTCTTTTCATTTCGGAACCAGGGCACACCATATTGTCGGCATGATATCCCATCTTGGCCCACAAATGGCGCTAGCAGATGGTATAGCTTTTGCCAATAAACTAAAAGCTGAAAACAAAGCTACATTGGTTTTTACCGGCGACGGTGCCAGTTCTGAAGGTGATTTCCATGAAGCCCTAAATGTGGCAGCCGTATGGGACTTACCCGTGATCTTTGTCATTGAAAATAATGGCTATGGCCTTTCTACGCCGAGTGAGGAACAATTTAGATTCAAGCACTTTATAGATAAAGGGCCTGCATATGGTATCAAAGCGGTTCAAGTAGATGGTAATAACCTATTGCAAGTGCACAAAACCATCAAATCACTGGCCGAAGAGATCCGCAAAGACCCCAAACCAGTAATTCTAGAAGCATTGACTTTTAGAATGAGAGGGCATGAAGAGGCTAGTGGCACCAAGTACGTTCCAAAAGAATTAATGGACAGTTGGGCAAAGAAAGACCCGGTTGAAAACTTCGAAAAGTATTTGATTAAACAAGGCATACTGACTGATGACGTCATTAGTTCGATAAGGCTTAAAATCAAAGAGGATATTGAAACTGGATTGGATTTGGCGTATGCCGAAGACTTACCAGAGGCTTCGACTGAAACTGAGGTTACTGATCTTTTCTACCCATTTGAACAGAAAATTCACTTGCCGATCGAATCAAAAAAGACCGAAAGACGATTTGTTGATGCTATTTCTGATGGATTGCGGCAAAGCATGGAAAAGTATGACAACCTAGTGATAATGGGACAAGACATAGCCGATTATGGCGGTGTTTTCAAAATCACTGAAGGTTTTACTGATCTTTTCGGTAAAGATCGAGTGAGAAATACCCCGCTCTGTGAATCAGCAATTATTGGTACAGGATTAGGCTTATGTATAAATGGCTACAAAGCCGTAGTGGAGATGCAATTCGCAGATTTTGTCACCTGTGGATTCAATCAAATTGTGAATAATCTAGCCAAGATTCATTATAGATGGGGTCAAAATGCCGATGTAGTTGTGAGAATGCCTACAGGAGCAGGTGTTGGAGCTGGCCCTTTTCATTCACAATCGAATGAGGCTTGGTTCTTCCATACACCAGGTCTAAAAATAGTATACCCTTCTAACGCCGAAGATGCGAAAGGCCTACTCAATGCAGCTATAGAAGATCCTAACCCTTATTTATTCTTCGAACACAAGGCATTATATAGGTCGCACAGCCAAGAGATACCGACGGACTATTACACTTCTGAAGTTGGAAAAGCATCCATGGCTAGTGTCGGTAACGACTTGACCATAGTTACTTATGGAATGGGGGTTCACTGGGCTATTGAAGCTATGAAAGAAATTGAAGGTGTTTCCGCGGATATTATCGATTTAAGAACTCTTTTACCATGGGATAAAGAGGCAGTTGCGGCATCTGTGAAAAAAACTAATAAAGTTTTAGTCCTTCATGAAGATACGCTAATAGGTGGTATTGGGGCTGAAATAGCTGCTTGGATCAGTGAACACTGCTTTGAATATCTTGATGCACCCGTGAAACGAGAGGCCAGTCTTGATACGCCAGTTCCATTTAGTCAACCACTAGAAGCAAACTTTTTACCTCAAAAAAGACTTTTAGATAAGTTGAAGCATTTAATCTCCTATTAATCATGTTTTGGAAAAAGAGTAACAAGTCTAATGAAGGCGTCAACTGGCACGAACTATCAAGTGTTAACCAACTTGATTCTTTAATTGAAGAAAGTAAAGAACAGCCAGTTCTGATCTACAAGCACAGCACACGATGCAGTATTTCAAGCATGGTTTTAGACCGTTTGGAAAGAAGCTGGTCAAGTGAGGGCAATAATATTAAGGCCTACTACTTGGATCTAATCTCATTCCGGGACGTTTCAAATGCGATTGCCGAGAATTTCGGAATATATCACGAGTCTCCACAAGTGATCTTACTTAAAGATGGCAAAGCCACATTCAATGCCTCGCACATGAGTATTTCTTTTAGTGCCATAAAGGATCAGGCATAAAAAAAGCCCCGAATAAATTCGGGGCTCGATATATATTACAATCTAATTGTCCAACATCCGTCTATCCAGACTCTACGACCATTAACTCTTTGGTAGTGACCTGCAATCCATCTGTGATTTGCTCGTCTGATGGCCCAACGACCTTCAACCCAAACATCTCTTCTTAACCTAGGATTATAAGACCAGTATCCAGCCAACCAGATGTGTCGATTACTAGGTCTATAACCTCTATTAACTAGTATTCTTCTTCCTCTTCGGGCGTCAAAATCGTAGTAGCTGCGATTATTTCTGCGTGTATCAGCATAACCGTAATTTGTCCATCCTCGGTCTCTCGACACCCTTCTATCAACTACACGGACTACCCTATCGGCTCTGCGATTGTTCTTAACGTAAGCCTTATTGTTACGTTTGTTATTCCTGATATTGGAATTCCTATTATTTCTGGAATTGCGAAGATCCGCATCCCTTCTATTATTCAAGGTCGCTTCCTTTCTTGGGCTTCGATCATCCGATCTTTTACGCTGTGCCAGTACTTCAACTGACAGACCAGTGAATAATAGTATCGCTAATGTTAGTAAAGCTTTTTTCATAACCTTGATATTTAAGTTCTAAAATAAATTCAAGGCCCGGACCATAATTAATGCATTGACCTACACTAATCCATTACCATGCCAAAAAGCAATCGGAGCCTCAAAAAACACCTACTCATACCAGCATATAATTGACTAAACGCCATAAAAAAAGGACCAAAAAGGCCCTTCATACGTTTGACAAAAACTATTAAAGTTATTGCTTAGTCCAAATTTCTCGAATAGGGTTTCCAGTTGAGCTTAATCCACTGTGATCCCATTTATCACCATTTACTTTGTAGTCAAAGCTTAAATCCGCTCCCACCCGATCTGGGTTTTTAGAAAAGAACTCAATGTGCTCATTGTACTTTCCGTCCTTCAGCACAACCTTTCCACCACCAGTACCTGAAAACTGTTTGCTTTCTGGGTTAAAAGCTACCCACTGAAATCTCGAGCCTGTAATCATCTTAATCGTTTTTCTAGCTCCTAGTCTCATGGCTTGCATTTCCCCATTTCGCATTCTATCAGTAATGCGCCAAGCACCTGCAAGATCTCCATCGCCATTATCTATTCTGGTTAATACCATGGTAAAAGAATCGCCCGAAGACTTAAATTCTAGCGTCGCCTTTTTTCTGTTCATAGAAGCGGTAACTTCATAATCGGTCCCAACATTTTCTTTATCCCAAGTATTAAATTCTGTGGTGTAGGAAATCTTATCTCCCATTATTTGAATGGCACCCCCTCGGCTACCGACAAACTTTTTAGAATCAATATCAAATTCTGTATAAAAAGCGTAAGGAGACTCAATTAAAAGTACGCCCCTGTGGTCCAGTTTTTCACCGTCTACAGTTTGTATTTCCCAAGCACCCTCGAGTGCTTCTGCTAAATCAGCCTCTGAACGATGATCCGATGCAATTAAGAAGACTGAAAAAGTAAGTAAGGATAGTAAAGCTTTCATAATCTTAAAATTTATATCAAAATACCCGATCTAAGCTCAAAAAAGAATGATGAATCCTACGAAAGGCCTAAATTTGATGTGAAGAATCAAACCTGATAGATGCAGTGGTGAAAATTACTTGGAAATAAAATTGCAACTCTTTGTAATTATTTGAAATACACCTATCTTTGCATCCCAATTTAGAAAGCACAGATTAAATGGCAAATCATAAGTCCGCGTTAAAAAGAATTAGATCAAACGAAGCAAAGCGTTTGAGAAATAGATATCAGAGTAAAACAACTCGTACCTATATCAAAAGGCTAAGAGGTACATCTGATAAAGGCGAAGCACAAGAGCTTTTGAAGAAAGTAGTTGGCATGTTGGATAAGCTTGCAAAGAAGAATATCATTCACAAGAACAAAGCTGCTAATAACAAGTCTAAATTGACTAAGATGGTAAACAGTCTTTAAGACTTAAGAAATTCAATGAAACCGAATCACTACGTGATTCGGTTTTTTTATGTCTTTTACAAATTAATTAATATATTTTGTCATATCTTTTCAGTATATATTTACTGAATGGATGAAAAATTAAATATCTCAAGCTGGGCCCAGTCCGATCAGCCACGAGAAAAACTTCAAGAAAAAGGTAAATCCGTTCTCTCAGACGCAGAACTCATAGCCATCTTAATCGGTTCTGGCTCACAATCGTTAAGTGCCGTCGACCTTTCCAAACAAATACTTACATCCGTCAGTAACGACCTCAATAGTTTAGCTAGACTAAGTGTATCAGAACTTAGAAAATTCAAAGGCATCGGCGCAGCCAAAGCCATATCAATAGTGAGTGCTCTAGAACTCGGTCGTAGAAGAAAAAACAGATCGCTAGAAAACAGGTTACTAATCAAGAGCGCCAAAGATGTCTACGACCTAATGATCCCTGACTTACTAGATCAACCAACTGAGCAGTTCTGGATACTTATTCTCAACAGGAGCCATACCCTCATTTGCAAGAAACTAGTCAGCTTAGGTGGCATTTCAGGTACGATTGTCGACCCTAAAATTGTATTCAAAACAGCTTTGGACAATTTTGCCAGTAGCATAATCCTTGTTCATAATCACCCTAGCGGAAACCTTAATGCGAGCGAGGCAGACCTTAAAATAACTAACAAAATAAAGGAAGCAGGAAAACTACTCGAAATCAACGTTATCGACCATATCATATTTACAGATCATGGTTTTTTTAGCTTTTCTGATCAAGGCATTCTTTGACCGGAATTGATCACTAATAATTTCCTTTTCAGTGCAGTGAGGGCTAACTTCGCAGGAGTATAAACCGGCCTGTGATGGCTTTATGTATGAAGCGAAATAACATTTTTGGAATCTTAGTTGTTGCCATCGTTGGGATTACCATTCTGAATTTTCTGACGGTTGGTGAAAGTACAGAAGACTACATAGAGCGATTAAACACCGAACGCAAAGACAAAAATGGGTTTATGGTCTCGAGCACCTCACCATTAAAGGAAGAAGACCGCCGAAATTTTAAAGGTTTAAACTACTTCCCAATTAATGAGGATTACAAGGTAACAGCAAGACTGACCCTTTTAGAAAAACAAAGACCGATATTCATACCATCCACAACTGGTGAAGAATTGAAGTACATTCCTTTTGGCTATGCCGAATTTGAGCTCAACGGAGCTCCCCAGAAAGTATTGATCTATCAGGATTGGGAAGAAACGGACCCCAATAAATTATCGCTAATGTTTGCTGATGAAACGAGTGCATTTCAAACCTATGGTGGCGGTCGATACATTGATGTCATGTACAGAAATACAAATGCGGTTACCATAGACTTTAACACGGCCTACAACCCTTACTGTCATTTCAACGAGGAATATAGCTGCCCCATTCCACCCAGAGAAAACATATTAAAAATTCCTATTGAGGCTGGCGAGAAGCTTTATAAAATTGAATAAACCGTTAATTGAAAAAGCTAAATCCTTAATTTTGGCATTCCGCTAATCGGATCAATTCAATACTTATGAAGATTTCCCTTAATTGGTTAAAACAATACATTGACTTACCTGAAACACCTCAGGAAATCAGCAAGCAGTTGACAAGCTCAGGATTAGAAGTAGAGGGTCTTGAAGAAATCGAAAGCATTAAAGGTGGATTAAAAGGTCTTGTTATTGGCGAGGTACTTACTTGTGAAAAACACCCTGGAGCAGATAAGTTGAGCATTACCACCGTAGACATTGGCCAGGATACACCAGCGCCTATTGTATGCGGCGCTCCAAATGTAGCAGCTGGACAGAAAGTTGTAGTAGCGACGGTAAATACTATGCTTTACCCAGCTGGTGGCGATCCATTTAAAATAAAAAAGGCAAAAATCAGAGGTGAGGTTTCAGAAGGTATGATTTGTGCCGAAGACGAAATTGGTCTGGGTAGCGGACACGATGGTATTTTAGTTTTAGACACTGATTTACCGAATGGCACACCTGCCAGTACATATTTCAAAGTAGAATCGGATTTCGTTTATGAAATTGGTCTTACACCAAACAGAGCGGATGCTGCATCACATTTAGGCACGGCTAGAGACCTGAAGGCGTTGTTTAATCGAGAGGTAAAACTTCCATCGATTGAGGAATTTAAAATCGACTCCGAAGAAAAGACCATTAAAGTAAGTGTTGAAAATACAGAAGCCTGCCCAAGGTATTCTGGGCTTACCATGACGGGGCTTACCGTAACCGATTCTCCTGATTGGTTGAAAGCTAAACTTAATGCCATTGGGATAAACCCGACCAACAATGTAGTGGACGTTACGAACTACGTTTTGCATAGTTTGGGCCAACCAATGCACGCCTTTGATGCCGATGCAATAACCGGCAATGAGGTCATTGTAAAAACACTACCAAAAGACACCACTTTTACCACGTTAGACGAAAAAGAAAGAAAACTATCAGCACGTGACTTGATGATTTGTAACACCGAAGAAGGCATGTGTATCGCTGGAGTATTTGGTGGTATTAAGTCAGGCGTTACCGAAAGTACAACGAGTATCTTCTTAGAGAGCGCTTATTTCTCACCTGATTACATTAGAAAAACCGCGCAAACGCATCAACTAAAAACAGATGCCAGCTTTAGATATGAGAGAGGTACCGATCCAAACATTACCGTTTACGCGCTAAAATATGCAGCCTTACTTATCCAAGAATTAGCTGGTGGTAAAGTCACTTCCGAAATCACCGATATCTATCCAGAACCGATAGCAGATTTCAAAGTGCCTGTTAAGTATAAAAACATCGATAGGCTGATTGGTAAAGCCATCGGTAACGAGAAAATTGATGCAATACTCGAATCTTTAGATATTCAGCTCACTGATCAAACTGGGGAAGGCTTCACAGCAGTTGTGCCTGCTTATCGAGTTGATGTACAACGTGAAGCTGATATCGTGGAGGAGGTATTGCGAATTTACGGCTACAATAATATTGAGCTAAAAGACACCCTTAGTAGTTCTTTCCTTTCAGAATTTCCACAAAGAGATTCGGATGCGATCCAATTAGAAGTTTCAAGAATACTTTCAGGCGCTGGTTTTAACGAGATCGTGACTAACTCATTGACCAAAAAAGCTTATTCAGAAAGCACCTCTAGTTTGGCCGAAGAAGAAAATGTGAATATCCTCAACTACCTCAGTGAAGAGTTAACTGTCATGCGCCAAAGCCTTCTTTTTAATGGGCTTGAGGTTATCGATAGAAATATCAAGCGAAGACAAAACAACTTATCTCTGTATGAGTTTGGAAGAACTTATCATAAAGTCAACGATAAGTATAAAGAGCATGAACGTCTAGCAATTTTCATTACGGGTGAAAACTTAGAAGAAAACTGGCAAGAGAAAAAACGCCCAGTTCAATATCATGATCTTTCGCAGATCATTAGCCAACTGCTTGACAAATTTGGTGTAAAACAATACGATGTAAATCCAGTCGAAAGCGATATTTTTTCATATGGCTTAACAATTTCGACTCGTAAGAAGCCATTAGTGTCATTGGGCAAGGTAAATGCCAAATTAGCCGCTAAAAATGAGGTGAAGCAGGAAGTATTTATGGCTGACATAGATTGGGATTTCATGAAGAGCATTTATCCACTCTCTGTAGACTATAAACCGCTATCAAAATTCCCAGAAGTTAAAAGAGACTTATCATTAGTAGTTGATAAAGCCATAAATTTTGACCAGATTAGACGATTGGCAATGAAACTAGAGCGCCAGCTGATCACTCGATTAAATGTTTTTGATGTTTATGAGGGTGACAAAATCGGTGAAAACGAGAAAGCTTACGCGATTAGTTTCTTTTTACAAGACCAAGAAAAAACGTTGAACGACAAAGTAATAGACAAGACCATGAGTAGGCTTATGCATGGTTTTGAAAAAGAACTTGGCGCAATAATTAGAAAATAATGGCCGCTGATACAATTGATAGCAAACTTCAAAATCTTGAGAATAACCTCAAGATACTTATCCAATCTCGCGAGGCCGATAAAGAAGCTAAACTTCAATTGCAGCAGCAAAACGAACAACTTCAAATAGAAATTGAGACCCTTAAGGGTCAACTAACTGATTTTCAAAATCAGTATAAAATCGCTAAAATTGTATCTAGCACAACAGTAGAGAAGGAAGAATCTACTGAGTTGAAACATAAGTTAAACGAGTATATAAAAGAGATAGACAGGTGTATTGCACATCTGAGCTAAGCCAATAAATAGATGGATCTTCTATCAGTAAAGTTAAAAATAGGAGACCGCGAGTACCCCATGAAGGTGAAACCGGACGAAGAGGAAAGGGTACGTAATGCAGGAAAATTTATAAACGACCAATTGAAGTCTTATCGAGAAAAGTTCGGTATTGACGACAAAGAAGATTTGTTAGCCATGGTGGCCTTTGACTGCATGGTAGCCAAATTGAAAGGTGAAGAATCCAGTAGTGCAATCGATAGTACTACTGACAGTAAAATCGATTCTATTAATCAAATGGTCAAAGAAGCTATCTCTTAACTTCTAATTTCAGCTCTTTCTACCCTCTCTGCATAGATTTATACCTATGGGAGACTCATTAACAATCATAATAGTAGGCATCGCAGCACTTGCGATCGGTGTGATCATCGGAAGAATTGCCCTACAAAAAGTCAATAAAAAAGCAGCGGCCGATCTAGAAGAAAAAGCTAAACTGTTAATTAAAGAAGCTGAGATCACCGCCGAGAGCATTAAGAAGGATAAAATTCTTGAAGCTAAGGAGAAGTACCTCAAGATTAAATCTGACTTTGACGATGAGGCCAACCGTCGGAAAAATCAAATCATAGCGAACGAGAATAAAATCAAGCAGCGCGAGTCAAAAGTAAATAAACAGCAGGCCGATGCTAACCGCAAAGAAGCGGAGCTAGACAGCCTCAAACAGAATGTAGCAGCGCAGCTAGATATTGTTAAAAAGCGAAAAGAAGACCTTGAGCATAAGGTGGAAGAAAAAGTAAAAGCGCTAGAAAAAGTAGCTAACCTTTCAGCCGATGAAGCCAGAGAACAGCTCATTGAGACCTTAAAATTGGAGGCCGAATCAAAAGCCTCCGCTTTAGTGAAAGACATTATTGACGAAGCCAAATTGGCTGGTGCCAAACAGGCTAAAAAGATTGTCATAGAATCGATTCAGCGTACAGCGACAGAGCATGCCATTGAGAATTGTGTATCTATTTTTAACATAGAAAGCGATGATATCAAAGGGAAAGTGATCGGCCGAGAAGGAAGAAATATCCGAGCACTAGAAGCCGTCACTGGTGTGGAAATCATAGTAGATGATACCCCTGAAGCAATCATTATTTCAGGTTTCGATCCTGTGAGAAGAGAAATCGCTAGGCTATCACTCCATAGATTGGTCACGGACGGAAGGATTCACCCTGCACGCATTGAAGAAATAGTAGCGAAGACCACCAAGAACATCGAAGAAGAAATTTCTGAGATTGGAGAAAGAACTGTCATTGATTTAGGAATTCATGGTTTGCATCCTGAATTAATAAAAATGGTGGGCCGAATGCGTTTTAGATCTTCTTATGGACAAAACCTGTTACAGCACTCAAGAGAAGTTGCCAACCTTTGTGCCACAATGGCTTCAGAACTTGGTTTAAACACGAAGAGAGCGAAACGCGCAGGTCTATTACACGATATTGGTAAAGTATGGCATGAAGAGCCAGAGTTACCACACGCAGTTCTAGGAATGGAATTAGCTCAAAAATATAAAGAGCACCCAGAAGTATGTAACGCAATCGGTGCACACCACGATGAAGTAGAAATGACCTCCATGATCTCCCCTCTAGTACAGGCTTGTGACGCCATTTCTGGTGCTAGACCTGGTGCTAGACGTGAGGTAATGGAGTCTTACATCAAACGACTCAAAGACCTAGAAAATCTTGCCCTAAGTTTTGATGGCGTAAATAAATGCTATGCTATCCAAGCAGGTCGAGAGCTTAGGGTAATGGTAGATGCAGAATCAGTAACGGATTCAAAAGCTGGGCAGCTTTCCTTTGACATTTCTCAGAAAATAGAAAAAGAAATGCAGTACCCAGGTCAAATTAAAGTCACTGTTATCCGTGAGATGAGAGCAGTGAATTACGCCAAATAAGTAGCCTCAGAAGCCCCTTTCCACATTATAGCACTCCGCGTATCTAGCAGTGTTAGAACGGTATTTGCAAAATACCTAGTTCTGGGTATTGTCCACTCCTAGGTAAAGCCTCAACTTTGACTTGTCAGTAAGATTCAATAGTAGTCTGATTTAGTTGAGTCTCTTGGAATAGGAGGTCGTAGATGACGACCTCCAGTTCTACAAAATGAAAATAAGCACACACTTTTTCATTAAGCCATAGACAACCAAAACCAGTGCCATCATGAATTACTTTTCAAAAGCGATACAGAAAGTATCTGAGCAATTCGAATTACTAATACTGCTTGTAGTGATAGCGCTCATACTCATTTACTAAAAAAAAGCCCTCTCTGGATACACCAGAAAGGGCTTTTTTAATATGAATTTTCAATAATTACTTCAATACATTGGCCATAGTCTCACCAATATCAGCAGGAGACTTAGCTACGTGAATCCCACACTCTGCCATAATTCTCATCTTGGCCTCTGCTGTATCTTCAGCGCCACCGATAATTGCACCAGCATGTCCCATTCTTCTACCTGGAGGAGCGGTTTGACCAGCTATAAAGCCAACAACAGGTTTCTTATTACCAGTTTCTTGAATATACTTAGCAGCTTGTGCTTCGTAGTTACCACCAATTTCACCAATCATAACAATTGCATCTGTTTCAGGATCTTCCATCAACATTTGCACCGCATCTTTAGTCGGCGTGCCGATAATAGGGTCACCACCGATACCAATAGCAGTCGAAATACCCAACCCAGATTTAGCCAACTGATCGGCAGCTTCATAGGTTAATGTTCCAGACTTAGATACTAGGCCTACTCTACCTTTCTTAAATACAAAACCAGGCATAATACCAACTTTTGCTTCTCCAGGAGTAATCACACCTGGGCAGTTAGGTCCTACAAGCGTTACGTCTTTACTCTTGATATATTCTTTAGCGTGAATCATATCTTTCACTGGGATTCCTTCAGTAATAGCGATAATCACTTTGATACCAGCGTCTGCCGCTTCCATGATGGCATCAGCCGCGAAAGCAGGTGGTACAAATATGATAGATACGTTGGCACCAGCTTGCTGAACTGCATCTTCAACTGTGTTGAAAACTGGTTTGTCTAAATGAGTTTGTCCTCCTTTGCCTGGAGTAACACCACCAACGACATTGGTACCGTACTCAATCATTTGACTTGCATGAAATGTACCTTCAGAACCTGTAAATCCTTGTACAATCACCTTTGAATCCTTGTTCACTAAAACGCTCATGGTAGTGGGTTTAAATTTGAGGCAAAAATAGAATATAAAACGGCTTCAGCAAAAGGAATAATGATCAAGAAAAGGCCTTTTCTCTAACTGTGATGCGTCTTATTTCCATTCCATCGGCATTTAACAGTTTTTAACCAAAAATTTACCAACTAAACGAAACTATTTTCTTGAGGCTTGCGTCTTATATGCAGAAGTTAATTCTAAAATTGAGTTGATTTGAGTTGTTGATCAGAATTAAATTCTACTATTAACAGATTTAAAAGTAGTTAGTTAGTTTTTAGTATTTTAAGGTTGAAGATGAGAAAGCCCCTAGATTAGGGGCTTTTTCTATTTATCGCTTGTCTGAAATTCTGCTATTAATGGTAAATGATCACTTAATCTTATCATTTCGGCTTTGTCCAAAATATACTCAACCTTTAGTGACCCTTCCACCAGCTCACTCATCATATTTTTGTTAGGAACTATATAATCCAATCGCCTGCTCGGAGCATCCGATGGATGCGAAAAAATTGTTGGGTCCAAAGGATCTATAAACTGAAGACCTTTCTTTCCTTTTAACAACACCTTCATCTCCTTACTATCCGGAAGACTATTAAAATCACCCATCATTACCAAGTTTGCCTTTTTATCTTCCTTGATGAATCTGGCGAATTGATTTTTCAAGAATGAAATTTGCCCAATTCTCATTTGCTCATTCCGTTCCCCGCGGCCAGCTTTAAGATGAACTCCTGTCAAATTGAACTCATAATCGTTAGTGGGAAAAATATCGATCGACCACATTCTAGTATTCAAGTTGATCTGGGTTTCTTCATTACCATCTTTGTCAGTTATACCCGGAACTGGGGTATAAAGCGAGCCATAACTATACATAGTGCCCAGTGGCACTTTGCTCATAATCACTACGTTCATATACCACCCATCACTTTCATTTCCTGCAAAAAACTGATATCCTAAATTCGAAAAATGCTTATCTGCAATGGCTCTCAGGTACTCACTACTCTCAAACTCTTGTAATACTACGATGTCGGCATTCACTTTTTTGATCGCTTCTGCGAGCAAAGCCTCTTTTCCATTCATTTGGTCCTTAGGATCATCCTCTCTCCCATTGTTTACATACGGATTGTCATGGCCATCGACAAAATGCTCAACATTCCAGCTGAGAATTTTGATCTGATCAGGCTGATAATTAAACCCTACCGGTACACTCGTGCCTTTTCTCTTCAAAGATTGACCCGTAGCGTATGTTCCAGTGATCACCGATAAAACCATCAAGCATATGATTATTCTTTTCATTCCTTTATCTTTTCAGTAAAGTAAATATCTAGAAAGTTGACGGCTCAATGTTTCCCGTTAACGAACTGTTATAAAATCAAAAACATTGAAGCAACCAGAGTTTCGTGGAGCAAAGGTATTTGGCTTAATTTCCGGACCCGCCCTATTTATTCTAATCATACTATGGAGCCCCGAAACCGCATTGAATCCGCTGGCTTGGAAAGTAATCGCTAGTGCGGTTTGGATGGTCGTATGGTGGGTAACGGAAGCGGCACCAATAGCCGTAACAGCACTTCTACCCATAATATTGTTTCCGCTAACTGGTGTCTTTACAGTCGATGAAGCGACGGCGCCATATGCCAACAAAATCATTTTCCTATTTATGGGTGGGTTTCTACTGGGTTTGGCCATGGAACGTCACAATCTTCATAAACGGATCGCCTTAAACCTTATTAAGCTTACAGGCACAAACCCTAACGGCATAATTTTAGGGTTCATGGTTACAACTGCATTTATTTCAATGTGGATTAGTAATACTGCTACAACAGTGATGATGTTACCAATAGCTATTTCCATTACCAACCTTTTGGGAATCAATAATGAATCAGGCAAGGGGCAAAAAAGGTTTGCCCTTTCCTTAATGCTGGGTATCGCTTACGCAGCAAATATTGGCGGTACAGCCACAATCATCGGTACGCCGCCCAATGTAGCCTGGGTTGGGTTTATGAACGATATGCTGGGCGTTGAAGTGACATTTGCCAAATATTTGACGGTGGGCCTCCCCATTTGTCTTATCATGCTCACGATCACTTACCTTTTAATCACCAGGGTTTTATACCCTAGCAAATTAGATCGATTATCAGAATCTTCTCAGGTAATAGAAGACCAACTCATTGCACTTGGTCAAATTAGTAAAGCTGAAAAGAGAGTCGCTATCATTTTTGTATCGACTGCTTTGGCTTGGATACTTAGAGGTAGTATTAACAACTGGTTCGATACTAATCTATTAAACGATTCGATTATCGCCATGGCAGGAGGCATTTTGATGTTCATAACACCTTTGAACATCAAGAAAGGGCAGTACTTAATGGAATGGGAATACACTTCAAAACTACCTTGGGGAATACTCCTGTTGTTTGGTGGCGGACTCACCTTGGCTAAGGCAATGGAAAAGTCGGACATCGTGCAAATAGTCGGAGAATCAATAGCTGGAAATGGAGACATCAATACCATTTTGCTAGTTGCAGGTCTGATTGCTTTTATGCTATTTATGACTGAGTTAATGAGCAATGTAGCTCTAACAGTCATTTTTATTCCTGTGGTCATTGGTATATCTATAAGCTTAAAAATTAACCCGATGTACCTTACCATGCCCGTTACCCTGGCAGCTAGTTATGCCTTTATGATGCCTATCTCTACCCCTCCAAATGCTATTGTATTCTCGAGCGGAATGGTAAGAATCAAGGATATGATGAGAGCTGGTATCCTATTGAATGTAATTGCCATCCTGCTATTGGTGATCTTATCGCAAACCCTCATTCCTGCCATTTATTAATATGAAAGAATCAGCGCTACACTTCGACCAGATAGTACAAGATCGTAGGTCGGTTCGTATTTATGATTCCGATGCATTCTTTGACCATGACGCTGTAAAAAGAAGTATTGAGCGCGGTATTTTGGCGCCTAACAGCAGTAACATGCAACTGTGGGAATTCTACCGTATTAAATCACCTGAGGCGTTGAAAAAAGTAGCTTGGATGTGTATGAACCAAAAAGCTGCCAAAACTGCAAGAGAATTAGTGGTGGTAGTGGGGAGAAGAGACCTTTGGAAAAAACGTCAAGAAGCATTGGTAGCAGAAATGGAGCGAGTTTATCCAGATGCGGCATCGAAACCTGCGAAACGAGCCATGAACTACTATAAAAATCTAATCCCAAAGTACTATTGGACAGACTGGTTGGACCTTTGGGGTATTGGTAAAAAGATTTTTTTCTTTTTTGCTGGCTTGAAAGGCCCAATGGTAAGGCATGGCAATAGAGCCGATATTAGAATCTCTGTTCACAAAAGCGCTGCGCTGGCAGCTCAGAATTTTATGATGAGCATGAAGGCCGAAGGCTATGACACTTGCCCCATGGAAGGTATGGACGCCAAACGAATAAAAAGCTTCTTGAAATTACCTAGAAAAGCCGAAGTAGTAATGGTGATTGGATGTGGGCCTGCCGCTGAAGACGGTATCTATTCCGGTAGGTTCAGAATACCCAATGAAGAAGTCATTTTCGAGGTATAACCCTACTTTTTCTTCTTCATTACTGTAAAGGTCTGTTGCTTCAAGTGAAACGGTATAACGTGTGAGCCCCATTCAATAAATGGCATACAAATTAGGGTACTATTGAAGTAATATTCTCCCATGTTATACTCTTTAAATTCGTAGTCCTTGAGAAATGACAAATCGAAAGTCTGAAGATTCGCCTTTTGTAAAGTCTGCACTTTTTTAACATCTACTTTTAATAGTGTCGGCGTGGCTTTTTCGAATTTAAACTGATGCGTTTTAACAGGAGTATCGGCCTTAGCTAAATTGTCGTTGGATGTTTGACCCAATAACAAGCCGGATGAAAGAAATAATAAGGCAAGTGTTTTTAAAAGCTTCATAGTTCATGATTTTGATTAAAAACTAAATTCAGTTCTCCTTCAGGCTACTTTCTTACCCGTCAGACTCCTTTTAATCAACGCTTTACGAGCGAATTGGTTTACCTCAAAAGAGTTTTATTTCTTTCGCATGCTCATATCTGTATCTCGTTTCGCCTTAAACTCCGACCCCTCATTCCATTGTGGGAAATAAGTTTCATTAGCCAGTTTATAACCTACGTTGAATAGCAATTGCGCGTCTAAAGCAATTCCTTTCAAATCCCATTCTTCTGGTATGTAATTGTCCAAAGGCATATGGTATCGAACAGAAAGGTATTCTTGGGTCTTTTCTTCAATAAAATCTACCCCTTTATCCATAGACTCATAAGAACCTGAAGCGTAAAGAGCAGGTATACCGATTTTCGCAAAGTTGAAGTGATCTGATCGGAAGAAATAACCTTTTCCTGGGTCTGGATCTGGAATCACATATCTCCCTTGTTTTTTTGCTTCTGCCGTGGCATAATTGTCCAATTCCGACTGACCATAGCCTGTAATTGTTAAGTCCTTCATTTCACCATAAGCAGGCAAACCATCGATATTGATATTCGCCACGGATTGGTTCGGAGGGAAAATTGGGTTTTGGCCATAATATGCCGACCCTAGTAGTCCTTGCTCTTCTGCAGTTACAAAAAGAAATACTACAGATCTTTCAGGTTTGGTTTCCAGATTGGCAAAGGCCTCAGCGATAGCTAAAATACCAGTTACACCAGTAGCATTATCGTGCGCACCATTGTATATAGAATCTCCATCAACTGGGGCACCAACACCTAAATGATCCCAGTGGCCAGAATAAATAATATACTCATCTGGTCTTTTGCTCCCTTCAATCATTGCCACGACATTTCTAGACATGTCTTTCTTTATTTCATTCACCACCCCTCCACTGAATTTCATATTCATATCTACAGGCTTAAAATCTTTATTTCTGGCCATTTCAGAGTAGTTCTTAATGCCAGCGCTTTGGAATAATTTTACAGCAGAGCTTCTGGTAATCCAACCCTGCAAGGCACAGGTATATGGAGGATTTGGATCGTCGAGGTTTAGTTTGGCACCCGTCCAAGAGCTTTCGACTACTAACCAAGGATAGCCTGCTGGAACAGTTTCATGAACGATCAGCACTGCAGCTGCTCCTTGTCTTGCGGCCTCTTCATATTTATAAGTCCACCGACCATAATAAGTCATTTCATCTCCTTTAAAAAGTGTGCTATCACCAGACCCAAAACCAGGATCATTCACCAAAACGATCACAGTTTTGCCCGTAACATCCATACCTTCATAGTCATTCCAGCCATATTCAGGGGCTACAATTCCATATCCAGCAAAAACGACGTTTGACTGAAAAACTTGCGCCATTTCCTCGACTTGCTGAGTGTAAATAACTGCCTCACTTCCAGTTTTAAACCGAAATCTATCTTCAGAATCATTTACATCAAACACTACGTTGGGCGACTGTTTTCCTTTGATTTCTACTAACGGCACGTCTTGAAAATAACTATCACCATTTCCCGGTTTTAGTCCCATTGCCCTTAATTCCGACTCCAGATAATAAATGGTTTTCTCTTCACCTTCTGTAAAGGGCTTCCTACCCATAAAATCATCAGAAGCAAGGATTTCCATATGCCTTGCGATGGTCAACGTATCAATATTTACGTCCACCGTAGGCGTATCAGGGCTTGACTGACAGCTGGCGATGACAAGTAAAACAGCAAGGCAACCTAAAAATTTCTTCATGACACACATTTAAAAGCAAACGAAGATATATATTTTTTGAGGTTTAGTTTCGTAATCTTCACCTAAGACTATAGTTTTATGTTATGAAGCGACGTATTTCTGCACTTAGTTTAATGCTCACCTTTGTCTCAGCGACCATTTTTGGGCAAAGTTATTCCGATATCGCGAATTTGAAGACAGGCGACTATGATGCTTCTGCTGCGCCAGTTGTTGGTTTATGGGAAGTTTTGGAAGTTATAGTCGGAGACGAAAAACTTACACCTACTGCCAAATGGTTTCATCTCCTCTCCGATGGCTCAATGACAAGTGGAAATGGTTGGGTACAGAATTTCGACGGAAGTTTCAATTATGATCGTGACACTAAAAAGCTTTTACAGGCAAGCCAAGGTACAGTCGACGAATTTGGTGCTTTTGATGTGACCATAACTAAGGATGGCATGGTTTGGAAGCGGCTAGAAATGGAAACCCCGGTAAAAGTGACTCTCAAAAAAGTTGATAAAAAACCATTGGCTCCGTGGGATATAATTATCGGTAACTGGGAGGTGGAAGAGCAGACTATTAATTCAAATAAAGACGATCATGCGCCTGAGGATAACTTTGTGAATTTTTCGGCGATCTATTTTGGCTGGGATAGGCGTTTTAAAAAGTACGATGAAACTGGAAAGCGGATTGAGACAGGAATTTGGCATATAGAAGCGCATTCCAACTGGATATGGTTAATTAGTGATAAAGACAACACTAAGACTGGGTTCGACCTTGATCTTTCAACAAAATCGCTTAAGCTTGAACATAAGACTGAACTACAGACGCTAAAGATTAAGCTGTTAAGGGATAAATGAGGAGATTATCCAAATTCTAATACCCATACTTCTCTTTCCACATAGCTTTTAAACGCTTCCTCATTTCCTCTTCACGGGCGTTCTTACCGGGGTCGTAAAGCGTCGTTCCTTTAATCTCATCTGGCAAGAATTCTTGATTGACAAAGTTTCCCGGAAAGTCGTGAGAGTACTTATAGCCTTTTCCATAACCCTCCTCTTTCATCAGTTTAGTTGGCGCATTTCTTATGGGTAAGGGCACAGGCAAATCACCAGTTTTCTGTACTAAGTTCTGTGCATGATTAATGGCCATATAAGCCGCGTTACTCTTAGGAGAAGATGCCAAGTAGGTTACAGCTTGCGAAAGAATGATTCTTCCTTCTGGATAACCAATCATATTTACTGCTTGAAAAGCATTAGTCGCGATAACCAAAGCAGTTGGATTTGCATTGCCAATATCTTCCGATGCTAAAATGACCAATCGGCGAGCAATAAACTTAACGTCTTCCCCACCCTCAATCATTCTAGCCAAATAATAAACGGCCGCGTTGGGATCGCTACCCCTGATAGACTTTATGAATGCCGAAATAATATCGTAGTGCTGATCACCTGATTTGTCATAAGTGGCAACTCTCTGCTGTGCAATATTGATGACTTGCTCATCGGTAACCGTGACTTTATCCCCACCGATATTTTCAACAACCAAATCCAGTAAATTAAGGAGCTTACGGGCATCACCTCCAGAGATATTGAAGAGTGCTTGAGTCTCTTTTAAGGTGACCTTTTTCTTGTTAAGAATATCATCCTTTTCTAAAGCCACTTCTACCAATCGTGTCAAGTCTTCTTTCGATAGATTCTTAAGCGTGTAAACCTGTGATCTGGATAAAAGAGCCGAATTCACTTCAAAAGATGGGTTCTCGGTTGTAGCTCCAATTAAAGTAATATCACCCTTTTCAACAGCACCCAACAGTGCATCTTGCTGGCCTTTGTTGAACCGATGAATCTCATCAATAAAAAGGATAGTGTTCGATTGAAATTTGGCACGTTGGATCACATCTCTGATTTCTTTTACCCCCGAACTAATCGCGCTTAGGGTAAAAAAGGGTGCTTTGACAGCATTCGCAATAATATTTGCGATGGTGGTTTTTCCTACACCCGGAGGTCCCCAGAGTATCATAGATGGAATACTCCCAGACTCGATGGCGCGCCGAAGAACGCCATTTTTACCTACCAAATGTTCCTGACCAATTAAGTCGTCGAGCAATTGAGGTCGGGTACGTTCTGCCAGAGGTTTTGAGGAGAAATCCATTCCATGAAATTAGGAATGTTGGCGTAGAAATACTGAGCGATGAACAAGAATTCATCGCTCAGCACATAAAAATTTATTCTCTTTGAAGTAGCCTGATAGGGTTAACTTTTGAAGCCGCGATAGTTTTTATGCTTACACTGGCCAAACTGATCAGTAGAATGGATAAACTAGGTCCCAGAATTAAAACTAGCCCGACCGATATTCTGTAAGGGAAAGACGCTAACCAATTCTCAACTGCCCAAAGTGATAATGGTGTGGCAACAACTGAAGCTAACAAGACAAGGATGAGGAAATCTCGGTTTAAATGATTCACGATACTCGATGCCTTCGCCCCTAAGACTTTACGTATACCGATCTCTTTACTACGAGAAACCGTGATAAAAGAAGAAAGACTGTAGAGCCCTATACTCGCGATCAGTATAGCGATAATCGCAAAGAAACCGAATGACCTTCCAAATCGCCCTTCCTGCTCATAATTTTGAATGAAATGAGCATCTAAAAAGAAATAGTCGAATGGATTTCCTGGGAATACTTGATTAAAAATAGTCTCTATCTCAGCCAAATTCTGCCTTAAATCTCCACCCGCTAGCTTTATCATATGATAATCCAAACCTCTACTTCTAGTACTGACAATCATGGGTACGACAGCATTTTTGAGATTGGTATGGTGATAATCGGAAATAACACCAACTACATTGACCCATTCATTCCCATCATAAATGCGTTTATCAATCGCATCCTCAGCATTTGCCAAACCCAAAGCTGCAACCGCAGATTCGTTCAAAATCGCTGACTTTTCATCACTTAATGCATTTCTAAAATCTCGGCCCGCCACAAATGGTATGTCAAGCAAATCGAAATAATCAAACTCCACATAAATTGCCCGCGCCTCAATTTCATTTTCTTCAACCTCTGTCAGGTTAATGTCTTTACCCTTTCTCAAGTTACTTCCAGGAAGCGCATCCGTAACAGCATAGTTTCTAACAGCAGATTTCTCAGTCAATAAAGACTTGAATAAAGTCTTATAATCTCTATCGTCATCAGGCATCATATTTAAATTACCGGGCTCCGCAATCACTAAAACTTGCTCCGGGTCCATCCCCAAATCATTATTAATCATATAATCGACCTGTTTTACGATAGCGAGTAAACCTGTAATAAGGAAAACCGATATACTAGCTTGAAGTATGACGAGACCTTTTCTGACGACCAACCCATTAGTGGATGTTTTGAATACACCTTTTAAAACGGTTACAGGTTTGAATCCTGATAAAACCAACGCAGGATATACACCCGCCAAAAGGCCAGAAAGGAGTACAATACCGCCTACAATGATTATAGCCTCTGGGTTATTAAAGAGGTGCCACTTTTCAGAAACAGGCAAGAAGTCATTAAAGTATGGGAAGGCAAGGTTAAAGAAAACCAAACCCAGCATGAAAGACAGAAATCCAATAAAAACCGATTCAAATAGAAATTGCCAAACCAATTGTTTTCTAGTACCACCGAGCACTTTTCTCATACCCGTTTCTTTAGCTCGACCCAAAGCCGTGGCGGTCGTTAGGTTGATGAAATTAACCCAAGCAAGCACCAGTACGAAAACACCCAAAATCAAAAGGATGTTAAGTTTTTCTAAATCAGCACCGGCTTTTAATTCTTCTCTGATCGTAGCCGAAGTATGAATCTGTTGGATAGGTTTTAAACCGATTTTGAATGAATAACCTGGATATGTGACTAGTTCATTAATATTAGTTTCCAACATAGACACGATTGAAGCTTGATCGGCCGCAGGTGTTAATTTCAGATAGGTTAAAAAATCATTACTCCCTCCCCAATCTTCTTCATATCGAAATTTGGCCGTCATATCTCTTCTCACATCGCGCGTGTAGAGCGTCTGAAAGGAGATTAGCATATCAAAAGCAAGGTGAGAGTCTCCTGGGTAATCTTCAAAAACACCTGTGACAGTTAGTACTTCGTGATTTCCATCGCCATCATCGTCATCGTAAATAATGGTTTTACCCATGGCAGAGGCTCCTTGGAAATACTTACGCTGCAAGGATTGAGAAATAATAACTTCGTTTGGTTGATCCAAAACATAGGCTGGGTTGCCTTCAATAAGGTTGAGATCCAATAGGCTTGGTGCATGCTGTGTGGCATGCATAATTCCGTTTTCATTGAAAGAATTCCGACCGCTTTCATCCAAACTGATGACACAGTTATTATCACCACTAGTATTATAAAGCTTAAAATAATCTACTACTTGCGGAAAAAGCTCATAGGCACTTCTGCCCACAGGCGGAACACTTTCTGCTGTTTCAAAAACCGTAGTATTATCTTTTAAAAGAGTACTGTTGACGCGGTATAAATCAGCTGCGTGCTGATTAAAATTGTCGTAGTTTTTTTCAAAAGAGACGTATTGAAAAATGGCCAGAAAAACCATAAAACCACACGCTAAACCAAAAAGGTTGGTGGCAGTTTGAAATTTGTTTCGCTTAAATGAGCGAAGAGTGACCTTTAAAGAAATCATAGCTAAAAAATTAAGTTTGACCGTTGTTTTATTTTGTATTCGTATTAATCGAAGGGCCGAAAAAGCATCTAAAAAATAAAAGAAGGTGGCTATCGATTTTCCCCTTTCCTCTACTCTCCAGCAATAAACCTCATGAATATCACCAAGCACTTCTTCAGCGTAGCTCTTCCGACAAAATAGCTTTACCAGCCATTCCGCGAATTTCGAAGGTGCTATAGGTTCATTTGATTGCATTAGGACATTTTAGGTACCATATCCCATATTTGAGTTTTGGTTTTCACAGCTTCTTCAGCACTGTAGTAACCAAGTTCTGTGGCTTCATACATTACCTTACGCCTACCGCCTCTTTGTGCGGAAGGTTCCCCCGTGTAGGACTTCAGCATCTTCTTTTTCTCCAGGCGCTTTAAAACCATAACGACCGCCGGTAGCGTTATCGTTTTGTTTGTATGACCCTCGTAAAGCTTGACCAACTCCGCCCCATAAGAGGCTCTTTCTCTTAATACAAGCAAGAGAATCAACTCCTCAAGTGCTCCCAATGTCTGATTCATCATGATAGATTTTAATTACCTTAACGCAAGTATACAAAACATTTGTTAAGGATATAAAATAATTAACTAAATATTTGTTTAGGAAATAGAATATCGGGCTATGTTTTTAACCAAACGATTCATTTTTAACCAATCCACTCCCGAGGAAATTCTTCCGCTCCCTTAAAAACCATCCTTAATCGATACATGGCGGCGTAAGTTTGATCAAACAAAATTTTAAACTCATGAAAAACAAAAGCAACAACATAACACGCACCATATTACTGGTTTTCTCATCTCTTCTGCTTATGGCTTCTCAAGCAAAAGCCGACTTAGTCAATGGAACCATTAAAACTAAAGTGATTGGCCAAGGTCAGGCCGTCATTATGATTCCAGGCCTGACTTGCGATGGTTCTGTTTGGGATGAAACAATCGCGGCGATGGGCTCTAACTACGAGTACCACGTTATGACACTACCTGGTTTTGCTGGAAATGCTCCTTTGGCCGATGTTGAAGCAGGGTTCTTCAAGCAGGTTGAAGCTATGGTCTTGGACTATATAGACAAGAACAACATTGAAAAGCCAATTATCATTGGCCACAGCTTAGGTGGATTTATGGCACTAAACATTGCAATCAAACGACCAAATCTACCGTCTAAATTGGTAATTGTTGATTCGCTGCCTTATCTCACGAGCATACAAATGCCACAAGCTCAAAACGCAGAACAAGCTAAGCAAATGGCCCAACAAATGAAGGCGATGGTTATTGCCAGTGGTACTCAACCAAGAGCGAGCAAAGTAGCTTACCAAAAGCAGATGCTCCAAAGCATGATATTAGATGCAAAGAAGATTGACATTGCGGCAGGTTGGGGAGCCGATAGCGACAGCCCGACAGTAGCGCAGTCGATGTATGAAATGTACACGACCGATATCAGAGAGGATTTAGCAAAAATTAAGGTGCCTACGCTTGTGCTCGGGGCTTGGGTAGCATATCAACCCTACGGCAACACCAGAGAAAGTACTCTTGCTTTATACAAAGGCCAGTATGAAAAACACCCTAATGTAACTGTAGACATGACTGATATTGGCAACCACTTTATCATGTGGGATGATCCAGAGTTCTTTTACGGTTGGTTGAAAAAATTCCTTTAACAGAAAATACCTGAATGGTGGATGATTAATGCTAAATTATCCACTATACTTTACCCATGAATAAGCGATTAATATATTGGCTCTGTCAAATTACAGGTTGGACACTCTATTCTGCGTTCTCCCTATCAATGATTGTCGTATTCGGTGGACTTGAATCCTTAACGACGTCTGCCATTTTTCTTCAGCTTATCATTTTTGCCGCACTCATTACAGCTTCCCATTTATTCAGGCTTTATATCAAGCGAAAAAATTGGCTCTCCCTTAAAATCGTTCCACTCTCCTTTCGAGTGATTCTTGGTGCCCTGATCCTGGCGGTAATAGCCCAAATTGCCATTCATTTTGTCATTTATGGCCTGATTCCATCCGATGATTTATCGGAGTTTAGCTTCATTAGTTTTGTTGGGTATGTTTTTGGGGTTTTTGGGGTACTTGTGCTTTGGTCGGCCATTTATATTCTTATTAAATCTATTCAAAAGGGTCAGCAGGGTGAAATTGAAAAACTTGAACTGAAATCGGCACTCCAAGAAGCCGAACTCATGATATTGAAGAATCAAATCAATCCGCACTTCTTATTTAATGCCCTCAATAATATACGATCGCTAATTCTAACCGATCAGGACCGAGCGAGGCATATGGTGACGCATATTTCTGATTTATTGCGCTATTCTATCCAGTTTAATGCCTCTGAAAAGGTCACGCTAGAAGAAGAAATGGAGATCGTAAGGGACTACCTCCAGTTAGAGTCTATCCAGTTCAACGATCGGCTTGCGTACATTTTCAATATTGACGAAGAAACGAAATCATTAAAAATTCCACCAATGGCCATTCAATTATTGGTCGAAAACGCCATAAAACACGGACTTTCTATTCAAAAGAACGGTGGTTTCATTCGTGTTGAATCAACTCACAAAGACGAATGGCTGATTATTAAAGTGACTAATACAGGGCAACTCGGGACTAAAAAGAAAAGGGAGGGTATAGGACTGAAAAACTTAGTGGAAAGGATGAAAATACTTTTTGGCGAATTTGCAGAATTCAAACTAGAAAATTCTTCAGCAGACACGGTTACTGCTTCACTTAAAATTCCTGTTACATGAAAGCCGTTATAGTCGACGACTCAAAACTAGCGCGTCAAGAGTTAAAGCATCTACTCAAGTCATTCAATGATGTGCAGATTATCGGTGAAGCGGAAAATGCCGAGGAGGCAGAAGCTCTAATCGCTGAAAAGAAACCTGAACTCATTTTTTTGGATATTCAAATGCCGGATAAAGACGGTTTTGAGCTATTGGAGTTGTTAGAAGAGGTACCAGAAATAATATTTATTACGGCGTATGACGAATATGCCATGCGAGCCTTCGACCATAATGCCTTGGATTACCTCCAAAAACCGATTAAAGAAGACCGCCTATCGCTGGCCTTAGAACGCGCTGCACAAAAATTAAAATCTCGGTTGGACGAGAGCAAAAAAAACCAACAACTGGGTTTACACAATCAGGTTTTTGTTAAAGATGGAGAGCAGTGTTGGTTTGTGACTTTAGCGGATATAAGCGTTTTTGAAATTTTGGGGAGTTATACCAGAATTTACTTTAAGGAACAGAAACCTATGATTCCAAGATCCCTAAATTATATGGAGTCAAGACTTGATCCCGAGGCGTTTTTTAGAGCCAATCGGCAACAGATCATTAATCTCAAATTCGTAGAAAGAATTGAACCTTGGTTTAGCGGCACGCTAAAAGTCTATCTTAAGGGAGGCGAGGAAATTGAAGTTTCCAGAAGGCAGAGCATTAAATTCCGAGAAATAATGAGTTTTTGATTCATCGGTCTCGACTAAGGAGTCGCTTTAATTTTGAAAATTATTTCTTTGGATGTACCAGCATAAACTCTAATTTCCCTCTATGAACCGGGTAGAAATTAGAGCAAAACTTGAAGAGACTTATAAGCAGTTTGGAGAGTTCTTAAGCGACTTATCAGAAGATGAATTTGACTACGCTCCTCCCGGGAAATGGAACGCTGGCCAGCAAGCAGAACATCTAATAAAAAGTACTAAACCTATTTTAAATGGGCTAAGTGTACCTAAAATGATGATCGGGATGCAATTTGGAAAAGCCAATCGGCCTAGCAGAACTTATCATGAGCTAGTAGAGCGATATCAGGAGCAATTGGCCAGCAACGACAAGCCTGCCCCATCAGCATTCGCGCCAGGAAAAGTCAGTTTTTCCGATGTCCCCAAGTTGGTGAAAACGCAAAATGAGATTATCGAGAAAATCGTCAAGAAGCTTGACAACTGGTCTGGTAAGGATATGGATAAATATGTATTTCCGCATCCACTTTTAGGCAAAGTGACGGTTAGGGAAATGATGTATTTCACAATTTATCATGCCGATCACCACCAGAGCATTATTAAGCTTTACTTGCGTGGTGTTTAACCACCAAAAGCCTCCTCTAATGAAAAAACTAATCCTATTATTAATCGTGACGCTTTCGATCGGAAATATCAAGGGACAATCAAAAGCTGATCCCGTAAAGGTTGCGGTAATCGGATTAACCCATACGCATGTACACTGGATATTAGGCCGCGAAGACCTAGGTGACATAGAAATAATAGGAATTGTAGAACCAAACAAAGACTTAGCCAGCCGATATGCTAAACAGCATGGCTATTCTATGGACATGGTTTATGAGTCTATGGAGGCCTTAATGGCCAATAAATCACCAGAAGCGGTTACTGCATTTGGCACTATTTACGATCACTTGGCTGTGGTAGAGTTTTTCGCACCAAAAGGTATTCATGTCATGGTAGAAAAACCTCTGGCTGTAAGCTTTAAGCATGCCGAGAAAATGAAACGTTTGGCTGAAAAGCATAATATCCATTTGCTCACGAACTACGAAACCACTTGGTATGGGAGTAATTTCAAGGCTTATGAAATGGTGCATCATGACAAGACCATTGGTGAAATTAGAAAAATCGTTGTGCACGATGGCCATCGCGGACCCAAAGAAATTGGTGTAAATGAGGAATTTTTGGAGTGGCTGACCGATCCTGTTTTGAATGGTGCGGGTGCCTTGACGGACTTTGGCTGTTATGGCGCTAATTTGGCCACTTGGCTAATGAAAGGTGAAAGGCCAGAATCTGTATTTGCCCTAGCGCAAACTAACAAACCTGATTTATACCCTAAGGTAGATGATGATGCAACGATTGTATTAAAATACCCCAAAACCCAGGTTATCATACAAGCTTCTTGGAATTGGCCAGTGAGCCGAAAAGACATGGAGGTATATGGGGAAAACGGACAAATAATCGCTGACAATGGTTCCACCTTGCGCTACAAACTAGGTGATGATCATAAGGAAGTGACTTTGACCGAATTGAAAAAATCAAGTCCTTTAGACGATCCGTTCAGCCTCTTAGCTGGTGTCGTTAGGGGCACTATTAAGCCCTTACCGACGGATTTATCTGCCCTAGAAAATAATATGATCGTTATGGAAATACTCGAAGCTGCTAAAAAGAGTGTAGCGAGCGGAAAATTAGTGAAACTAAAAAACTGAGTAAATCCTTCGCCACCTTACCAAAAACGAATTCCCCTAATCCAAGAACTTTAAACACACAGGTGTAGGCACTTCCGCAATGTAACCCGTATCGGTAAGTTCTCCCGTTTCCTGATTTATCGCGAAAGTCACGATAGTATCGGTATTCTGATTCGCTACCAATAAAAAACGGCCTGAAGGGTCAATTTCAAAATCTCTTGGCACCTCACCAAGCGTAGAATGGCGACTTACAAAGGCTAAAGTTCCATTCTCTGCAATAGAAAAGGTCACAATTTCATTTATTTCGCCTCGGTTGGAAGCATAAAGGAATTTACCATTGGGATGCACCTTAATCGCGGCACTTGCAGGCTCTCGATTATCATCGTCTTCCTGTGTAGAAATCATTTGCAAACTCCTTCTAAATCGGTTGTCTTTATGCGTCGAAAGCACTTCTACGGTACCGATCAGCTCATTCAACATATAGCCAATTTCCAGTGTTGGGTGTAATGCCATATGCCTGGGGCCAGACATACGTGGAGAATTCGGGTAATCTCCCACATAGTCCAAAGTCATAGAAAGCGTATCTAATTTATACTCATAGATTCTGTCGGCCCCGAGGTCTACCGCCGCCACCCAGTTTTTTGTGGGGTGCTGAAAGATCTGATGAGCATGTGCTGCTTCTTGTCTCGGGTGAGAAGAACTCCCCTCATGTTTTTTATAACTACTATATGGTAATAACAGTCCGTCTTCTTGAATTGGATAGAGGACTACACTCCCACCGACGTAATTGGCCGCCATTACAAAAGTTCCTGTATTATCGATCGTGATGTAACAAGGGTACTGACCCATACTACTAACTTCATTTAGATACCGGAGGCTATTCTCTTCGCGGTCGTATTCTAGGGCAGTTACAGAAGCAAAACTTTCTTCGCCGCCATCATATTCATTTACCGCATAAACCCATTTCCCATTTTCATGGACTGCCAAATAAGATGGGCTGGTAATCTGATCAGACACGCCTAAATAGCGTAAGGCACCAGTTTTCTTATTCATTTCGTACATATAAATCCCTTCACCTTGACCGTCTACGTGCCCCTCTTTTTTGGTGTAGGTACCAACAAAAAGAATCTCTACATCTTCAGGCTTTTCCATAGCAGCTTCTTTCTTTTCAGACTGGCAACTCATCATAAATAAAAGTGCCAAAACGATCAATATAGAGTGTTTCATCTTAAAGGGTTTTAAGAACTGCAATGAGTTCTGTCATGTGATCATCAGTGAAATCATGATGCGTTACGAAACGGATAAGTTGTGGCCCAAAGCCAAACGCATGGATGTTTTTATCTGCCAGTTTCTTCAAAAAGGCATCGTTAGTGTACTTATCTGAGAGTTTAAAAATGAGAATATTTGTCTCACAAGGATATACTTCTTCAACATAGGCCAAATCACCAAGAACGGTAGCTATTGCCTTGGCACGATCATGATCTTCAACCAGCCGATCGACTTGATAGTCTAGGGCATAATTGGCAGCAGCCGCAATATATCCAGCTTGCCGCCATGCACCACCCATAACTTTTCTTATTCGTTTCGATCTTTTAATATCATCATGATTACCCAATAATATTGAACCAACTGGTGCGCCAAGCCCTTTCGATAGGCATATGGAAATAGTATCAAAAACTTCACCGTAAGCCTTCGGGTCTTGACCAGTCGCAATGAGGGCGTTAAACAAGCGAGCACCATCTAAGTGAAGCGCCAATCCATTGGTATCACATATTTCTCGTATCGCGGTGATCTCATCAAAATCATAGCAGCTTCCACCACCTTTATTCATCGTATTTTCAAGAGAAACTACACGTGAAACTGGTGCATGGATATCATCTGGTTGAATAGCTGCTTTTACGTCCTCAGCTTTTATCAAACCCCGCTCTCCTTCTAACAATCGAACAGAAACTCCCGAATTGGACATTAAGCCGCCGCTTTCGTAGAGGTAAATATGGGAGTATTTGTGGCAGATAACTTCATCTTGCAAAGTAGTATGAAGTCGAATACCTATTTGATTGGTCATTGTACCAGAAGCACAATAGAGGGCAGCTTCCATCCCAAACATATCGGCAGCCCGCTTTTCTAATGCCGTTACACTTGGATCTTCTCCAAACATGTCATCACCAACTTCAGCAGACATCATAGCGTCCAACATTCCTGGTGTTGGCTTTGTCAGTGTATCACTTCTTAAATCTATCACTATTTAAAATATTTTGACTTCGAACTATTCTCAGGTATGAGCCCACTAATGGCATTCGCTGCTTCAATTGGTCGATCTGTCGCCAATATATCGGCTCCTCGATTAATGAAGTCCGCATATATTGAATCTCCCTTAGCCAAGGCCTTTTTATCCAAGTTACCAAGTACGCCTAAAATAGTATAAATCCCTTTTTCATGTAAGAACTTATAGATTGAAAGGTCTGGCTCGGAAACACCCGTAAAAGCTATCATATTCTCATCTGGAATGCCTAGCTTTTTATGTGCCTCATAAGCTTCAATATTACCGATACCCACGGAAATCATAAGCTCTGGCGCATTCTGATAGACCAACTGCGCATCATTTGCACTATATGTAATAATGGCTGAATAATCTTCAGCTTTTGCCTGCCTTACTTGAGCGATCACTTTTTGAAAGGGAACACCTCGTTTTACATCCAGAGTTAGCAATGCCTTTTCCTTGGTCCATTCTAGCACTTCAAGTAGTGTAGGCACTTTAAAGTCCGTCAGCTCACCATCATTATCCACCAACTGGAGCGATTGTATATACTCCCATGTAACGTTGCGCACTAAACCCGTACCATTAGTTGTGCGGTCAAGTGAATTGTCGTGCATCATCACTAATACAGAATCTAAGGTCATTTCTATATCACACTCTATCACCGCGGGTGTGGCTTTAAGAACCATATCAAATGTCTCGATCGCATTTTCCGGAAAGCCTGGGTAAGGACCTCCGCGGTGTGCACTAATCATGGGAATTCTATCGTCAGACCAAGAATAGAAGGATTTGGTCTCGCCATCAGGGATTGAAATGGCATTTGTGTTGACTTGTATTGGTTCTTCTTTTTGGTCTTTGGCAGGCTGTGAACAGCTAAAGCAAAATAGAATAAGTAAGAAAAACGTGAATCTGGTATTAGTAGAAAACATGAATGATTTTGGCCTGAAGGTATAGGGCTCAGAAGGGAAGTGCAAGAGTTTTTTGTAAAGTCATTCCCGATGCGATAGACCTTATGTCCATCGCATCGGTAATCTCCAATAATAACCTAAACATATGAAGATTGTGATGTCAAACATCCTAAATGACCGGACCGTCTGTCACTTTTTGGGTGTGTAATCTCCTAAGTGAGCTCTTAAATTTTGAAGCTCACTTCTTATTTCATCATGTAAAACGCGCGGCACTTCTTGTAAGTAGCCAGCAAAGTGATTATCCAACTTAATAATCATTTCATTCTTGCTCTTCCTACCCTTTTCAGTCAAAACCACATGAAAAGAGCGTCCATCCTCTTTATTAACAACGCGCTGAATCCATCCATTTTTCTCCATCCTTACTAGCATCCTAGATATGGAGGGCAAATCCTGGAGCGTCACACCACTGATCTCAGTTGGCGTTACGCTGCCGTGATTCCATAAAATAATCAACACCTGCCACTGCTCAGGAGTAACTTGATACCCTTTGAGCGCCCGTATCAGCTCCCTGTGAAATAGCAGGTATGCCCGATATAGGTTGTAGCCTAAGTTGTTATTGAGGTGAAAGAGAGCCTTACCGAAATCCATATTTGGTGGTAAAATCTTGTTAAAACTAAGCTAAAAAACTTGTCTAGACAAGTTTTTTTTGAAAAAAAATTAACTTAAATGTGACTTCGGATCCAAAAGTCACATGACTTGATTAATTGGAATATCCTGATTTAGAAAAGCGTTGACGCGATGCTTCTAAAAACATCGATTAAGTAGCACTGGTGGCTTATTTTTAACGAGAACGGTATTAAGAGCGCTTCTTCTTTGAAGTGATAGTTTCTAAATCGCTCAGCTCAAGATTAAGCGCCTTAGTGGAAATTTGTGTTTCAACAAATGATAAAACAAGTGATCCAAGTAATAAAAATAGGCTTGCACCAAAGATATAATCTGCAACTACTTGTTTAGATAAATACATTAACACCATACTTAACACACAGCAAAAAAAACTGGCAATTCCGAGCGCTTGCATATTGCGGATTAATAATAACCTGGTTTTCAAATTCTTAATTTGACCGAGTACTGGAGCTTCCATCCCAGGTGTTTCTTTATATCGCTGCCTTAATCCTCTGGCTAAGGTTGCCAGTGCCACAAATCGATTAGTAAAAGCTAGTAACAGAAGAGTTATTGCAGGAAAAAGTAGCGCTGGAGTCGTTATATCTATCTGCATGCTAATCCTTTTTACCTGGGAATTTATGCTCAATTTTCTTCCAACCACAAAACAGCGTACCAAGTCCAGATAGATACAAGATGGTTTTTGAAATATAGAGGTCAAAATCGCTCATTTCTACTTCAATGATAAAAATGGCTACTACTCCTATAACGGTGAGCAATAGCCCCATCCAAAAGAGTAAATTGATTTGTGCTGGACTCATATGGCAAAGATTGGCAAAAAATATTTAACCAACTAGATACAAGAATTCGTCCTTCTCTATTTTCAATTAACTACAGTAAATCTAGAGCTATAAATAGATCGATAAATTACCTCGATCGAAATCTAAAGCGGCACTTCAAATCGTAATAAAAATAGCAATTGAACCTGACCTAGTTTGCCCTAGGTTGAAAGAGGGCGTCATGTCTTATCAGCATGACGCCTAATTTGTGTCTTGCGTATTACATCTCCTTAAAAAAAGTACCCAATCTCACCATCCTACGCATCCATTTCCAATACATAGGTCGTATAGTGTGTAGCAATTGATCAGTAACCTAGTTTGCCCTGGGTTACACATTGGATGCTGTGCCAGTCGTCAAGCACGGTATCATTGTTAAACTTAGCCTCGTCATTGTTGCAAAACGATGGCGAGGCATTAAATCCACATCTTTTTTCGAATCAATTTATAGTGGTACTTTCAAGTACTTATTATAGTCTTCAAATAAAAAACCCGCCCTTATCAAATGATTAAGGCGGGTTTCAAAATTAGATTTTTGTATTCCTATAGGTGAATAACCTCATCATATGCGGCAGCAGCAGCTTCCATTACTGCTTCTGACATGGTCGGGTGTGGGTGAACCGTTTTAATGATTTCATGCCCTGTAGTCTCTAGTTTTCTAGCTGCTACCACTTCCGCGATCATCTCTGTTACATTAGCACCAATCATATGTGCACCTAGCCACTCACCATACTTAGCATCAAAGATCACTTTCACGAATCCGTCACTTGCACCAGCAGCTTTCGCTTTACCAGATGCTGAGAATGGGAATTTACCTACTTTCACTTCATAGCCAGCGTCTTTGGCAGCCTGCTCGGTATAGCCAACTGAAGCGATTTCTGGGCTACAGTATGTACATCCCGGTATATTGTTATAATCCAACGGCTCAACGTGCATGCCTTGAATCTTTTCTACACAAATAATTCCTTCAGCAGAAGCTACATGAGCTAGAGCTGGTCCATGAACAATATCTCCGATCGCGTAGATGCCTGGAATATTCGTTTTGTAGTAGTCATCTACAAGTACTTTTCCTTTATCTGTAGCTACACCAACATCTTCAAGGCCGATTCCCTCAAGGTTAGTAGAAACACCAACAGCTGATAGTACAACATCTGCTTCAATTACTTCTTCCCCTTTTTTAGTCTTGACATTAACCTTACACTTAGCTCCTTTAGTATCAACTGACGTCACTTCAGAGTTCGTCATGATCTTCATTTTGGCCTTTTTGTAAGTTCTTTCTAATTGCTTAGAAACGTCAACATCTTCTACCGGCACAATGCGATCTTGGTATTCAATAACCGTTACTTGAGTTCCGATTGAATTGTAGAAATAAGCGAATTCAACACCTATAGCTCCAGAACCAACGATCACCATAGACTCTGGCTGCTTGTCCATAACCATGGCTTCGCGATAACCGATAATCTTCTTTCCATCAATCGGTAAGTTTGGCAACTCTCTTGATCGACCACCAGTGGCTACAATAATATGCTCTGCCGTATAATCAACTTTCGACCCGTCTTCGGCAGTAACTTCAACTTTTTTACCAGCCTTCAGCTTACCGAATCCTTCGATATGATCGATTTTATTTTTCTTGAATAGAAATTGAATGCCTTTGCTCATTCCTCCTGCCACATCGCGACTTCTTTTGATCATTCCATCAAAGTCAACAGCTGCACCATCTATCTTAATGCCATAATCCTGAGCGTGTTGTACATATTCAAAAACCTGCGCACTCTTCAAAAGTGCTTTGGTCGGAATACAACCCCAGTTCAAACAAATTCCTCCTAATTCTGAGCGTTCTACCACTCCTACTTTCAATCCAAGCTGAGATGCTCTAATCGCTGCCACATATCCTCCAGGACCACTTCCAATGACTATTAGATCGTATTTTGTTGCCATATTTCTATTATTTTTTCTCGTTTTGAAGAGCCGCAAAGTTAAGCCAAATACGAAGACAAAAAAATACTAGAATTGTAGGAGTTAATCCTTTTAGTTTTATTTGAAACTTGATAGTGGAGTAGACTTTCCATTATCAAAGATTTTTGACTTCAAAATAATTTCTATGGGTCTTTTAGACGGAAAAACAGCTTTAGTAACAGGTGCCTCAAAAGGCATTGGAAAAGCCATAGCAACAGCCTATGCTCAGCAGGGTGCCAATGTTGCTTTTACCTACCTTTCAAGTGTTGAAAGAGGGCAAGCATTAGAAACTGAGTTAGCACAGTTTGGAACCAAAATCAAGGGTTTCCGATCAAATGCAGCTGAATTTGCAGCAGCAGAGCAATTAGTGGCCGACGTAGTAGCTGAGTTTGGCTCTTTAGACGTTATCGTAAACAATGCTGGAATTACTAAGGACAACCTCTTAATGAGAATGACAGAGGAAATGTGGGACGACGTAATCAACGTCAACCTTAAGTCTTGTTTCAATACTGTAAAAGCAGCCACTAGAACTATGATGAAACAGCGTGCTGGATCTATCATTAACATTACGTCTGTAGTAGGGATAAAAGGTAATGCTGGTCAAGCCAATTATGCGGCTTCTAAAGCGGGTATCATAGGATTTACTAAATCTGTAGCATTGGAACTAGGTTCTAGAGGAATTCGCTCAAACGCGGTGGCTCCTGGATTCATTGAAACAGAAATGACCGATGCACTTGATGAAAAAACCGTACAAGGCTGGAGAGATGCTATCCCTTTAAAAAGAGGTGGAGCGCCAGAAGATGTGGCAAATGCCTGCGTTTTCTTAGCTTCGGACATGTCGACATACATGACTGGCCAAACTTTAGTCGTGGACGGCGGAATGCTTACTTAAGCCACTCATAAAATTCATTTACAAATTTTGAATCGGTTAATGACCTCTTTACGTTCTAAAGCGTTATAATGTCATTATCCGGTTTTTAATTACTTTTCTTCGCATTGTACGGCCTTCCCAATATTCTTTCTAAGCTTACCTTACAAACAGAGTTATCTACTTGGCTAATTCCGTTATGCTTGGTCGTCGGGGCAGGCATGACCTACCTACTGTACAGTAAAAAGGCACCTTGGTCAAAACAAATCAATAGACTGCTCTCGGCCTTCAGATTTATACTTATTTCCCTGATCTGTTTTCTACTTCTAGGGCCTTTATTAAATCAGATCGACTTTTTTGACGAAAAACCAATTGTTGTGCTTGCTGTTGATGATTCAGCTTCAGTGACGGATGCGTATGATTCTGCCTACTTTTTAGATGTTAAATCTCGCTTGTCATCTATGTATTCCGCTTTGAGCCGGGCCGATCTGGAAGTAAAAATTCGGGGCATAGATCGCTATTATGACAATGTAGAATCAATTGCTTTTGATCAACAAAAAACCAACCTACACGGAATTCTCAAAGGAATTAGACAGGACTTTGAGCAGCAAAATTTAGTCGGGACGATGCTCGTTAGCGACGGTATTCATAATTACGGTAGTACCCCTCAGTTCCTAACGCTCAACTACCCTGTTTATAGTGTTGGCATTGGTGATACTATACCAGCGCAAGATTTGAGTATTAAGCGGTTGAACTATAACAAAGTAGTTTATCAAGGGAATAAATTCCCATTGGTCGTAGACGTTTTCAATAATGGATATGTAGGCGAAAATATTACGGTTGAAGTTAGGAAAAGGGGTAGTTTGGTAGCGAGCAAGGCCTTAAACCTAAAGGGCGATCAGCAAATCAATAGCTTTGAATTTATTCTAGACACTGAGGTATTAGGAGTAGAAACTTACAGTGTAACCGTTGTACCTAAAGAGAATGAAAGCACTGAAACGAACAACTCAAGGCGTGCTTTTATCGAAACAGTTGATAGTAAGCAAAAAATACTTATCGCCGCGGCTGCCCCGCACCCTGATGTAAAGGCGCTTAAAGGCCTGATTGAAGAAAAAGAAGGTACGGAGGTTCAGATTTATCTTTCCGGTATAACTGAAGAGGTTCCTGAGGGGCCCTTCGATTTGATTATTATGCACAAACTTCCTGGCATTACTGATCTTCCTGATTGGCTAAACAGGTGGCTTGAAGAAACCAATTCATGGTATATAACAGGTACGGGGTCACTGTCTCCGGTAAATGCAAAGAACCCAGTAATCAGCTACCAAAGTTTCGGTCAGTCAGATTTAGTTGGTGCCAACTTGAATCCGAATTTTGAGCTATTCGAAATTGACGAGGTTTTACTGAGTCGAGCTGCCGACTACCCTCCGCTAAGAGCACCTTATGGAGAGTTTACCCTGAAAAACAATGTCAATATTTATCTCTATCAGAAAATAGGCAGTATTCAAACCAATAGACCATTACTAAGTATTTATAATGGCGACGAACGTAAATCGGCCGTTCTTTCGGGCAGTGGCATTTGGAAATGGAAACTACAAGAAAGTGGCCTACATGAAAAACCAGACTTATTCAATGAAATCTTCGGCAAGCTCATTCAATATCTTGCAACAAAGGATGACAAGCGAAACTTTAGAGTAGGCACCACGGCCGAAAGTTATTTCGAAAGTGAATCTGTGGAGTTTAATAGTGAAGTTTATAATGAGCTTTTCGAAAAGGTGTACGATTACAATATCGACCTTAGACTTACCGATGCCGATAACCAAACGGTTGAATACAATTATGTAAACTCTCCTGCCGAAAACTTTAAAATTAACGGTCTAGCCCCAGGTGTTTACAACTACACGGCTTCTACAAGTCTGGCTGGCAAAAGAGAGGAAGCGTCTGGGACGTTTGCCGTGCAAAAGCTGGCACTAGAAGACATTGACTTAACGGCAAACTTTCAACTACTCAGAAATATTTCTAACAACTCTGGTGGAAAGTTTTACGAGTTATCCAATTCGGAAGAAGTAGTACAAGAAGTATTAGATTTGAATGCTAAACCAGTGGTCCGATCCAACGAACGACTTAACCCAATAGTTCACAACCCTTGGATTTTGCTTTTGCTAGGCCTGCTAGTGTCAATAGAGTGGTTTATGCGTAAATATAACGGCAGTTATTAATATCATTTGGGAAATTCGCCCCGTTTGAGGATAATTTTTTCATATAATTCGTCAACTTTAAACTAACTATTTAGTTTATTTGTGTATGCGACTTAAAGTATCCCTTTTTCTGTGCCTTTGTTTGCTCATAAGCTCATGTAGCATGACAGCTACCCGTGAAGAAGCCGATGAATTTATGAAGTCTGGTGACTATGAGGCAGCCTTAGCCGCTTATGATCGGGTGATAAAGCTTAAGCCTGAAGATAAGTACGCTTTATCTAATCGGGCGCTTTGTAACGAAAAGCTCGAGAACTATGAAGATGCCTACACGGACTACGCTAAGTTAATTCAAATGAAGTTCAACACTAGAAAAGCTTACTTAGGTCGGGCTAGGTGTTCGTTTGAAATGGAGAATTATGAAGGAGCCGTGTTTGATACCAACATTATTCTGAAAGCCGATCCAGAAAATCTTGATGCCAGTGCCTTGCGTGGCAGAGCATTCGTAAAACTTGGCCAGGCCAATGATGCGATAACAGATTTAAGTCGAGTTTTAAATCAAAGACCAGACGACGTTCAACTCCTTGTGAGCAGAGGTGTGGCTTGGGTAAGAGGTGGTGCAGCTACCTCTGGTATTAAGGATTTTGACAGAGCCTTAAAAATTCAGCCCAACCTTCCCGTAGCTAACTTTAACAAGGGTGTGGTTTTTTATCTATATGAAAATTGGGATGCAGCGATTGAATACTTAGATATTGCCATCAAGCAAAACCCAGAATACTCAGAAGCATACACGAGGCGAGGAATGGCGAAGCTTGAGTCTTCTTTTCACCGTACCTCCGGTGCTTGTGCAGATTTTAAAAAATCTAAAGAAATAGATGACGAAGATGAGCTAACGCTAGCGCTCATTAAGAATTACTGCAAATAAATTACTCCTCTATTGACTTATCAATAGTCTCAATAATTGATCTAACGCTAACCAAAGCACTGTCGAAAGTGGCTTTTGTTGCATTCTTGTAGATTAAGCCCCACTGTACTATATGCTTAAATTCATCTTTATCGATTGACTTTACAAGTTCGCGTTGATCTTGGGGTGAAAGGGAAGCAAAATTCAAGTTTAATGCGAATGGAAAATTATTGATCGTATAATTTATCAATTTGTTTTTCACATGATCACCATCAATCGAAGACCACTCCGCAATGTTGGCATAGGACGCTTCATAAAGACCGATAATATCTTTAGCCAATTCATCATTAGCTATAATATGAGTATTACCCAGGCTCTTCATTTCTTCATAAGTTATGCTTTGTGGGTTGAATGGTACGTAACTCAAAAGCGTAACGGTATTAAGGTTTAAAGAGTCTATGGGGACGGTATTCGGGTCAGTGGTAATGATTTTTTGAGCTGCCTCAATTTGCCGATCCATTAAATCGACTCCAAATTTCAAAACAGTACTATCTCTGGCTAAATCAGCTTTGAAACTCGAAAGTAATAATTTCTCCTGTTTTTCCTCTTTTTTACTTTGTCTATAATCGTTTAAAGCAAATGAGACGGTAATTCCGATGATTAAGATGAGCAGCTCAGCAAGAAAATAGCGGAGATTTCTAGAAGATTTATTCGTTTTCATATCGCTTAGAATAGCTAAACCTAAAAAAGAATTTTGACACTTTATATGTTTTTAGCGGTATTAAAAAGAGGCGAATTTTCAACTAATTTAGCTATAAATCATTTTTTCTATGGAATCAAATATCGCCATTCAAGAAGAATGGAGCATTTTTAGGAAAATAGGGTTCAGATTTATTTACCTATTTTTTGCTCTTATAATCTTACCATTCCCTTTTACAACACCCTTGTACTTATTGGATAGTTACTGGTTGGGTCAAGCCTTTGCCGATTTCTGGTCGTGGACAACACAGTTTGTAGGATCCAATATTTTAGGGATTGAAGGATTCTCAAATCCCGTTACTGGAAGTGGAGACAAAACTTACGATTGGGTACAAAAATTAAGTGTTTTAGGCATCTCGGTTATCGGCACTATTATATGGTCAGCCGTTGATAAAAGGCGTAAAAATTACTATCGCGTTTGGCGCTGGTTCGTCTTACTGGTTGTCTTTTACCTAGTATACTATATGTTTTTCTATGGGTTTATAAAAGTCTACTGGTTACAAATGCCCGCTCCTAGAATCGATAGATTATTGAAGACATATGGCCAATCTTCACCAATGGGACTTTTATGGACTTTTATGGGTGCCTCTAAGACATACTCTGTTTATGCAGGACTTAGTGAAGTAATCGCTGGCACTCTCCTCCTCTTCAGAAGAACTCGTACACTAGGCGGCATGGTCACATTCGGTGTAATGTTTAATGTATTCATGCTAAACCTGGCCTATGATGTGCCCGTGAAATTGTTTTCCGCGCAGCTGATGATCATGGGACTCTACATAGCAATGATTGATCGAAAAGCGATTTTTGGCTTATTACTCTTCCAGAAGGCTGTAAATCCAACGCCATGGCCACCCATGTTCAAAACGCCTGTTAAGAATTATATCCTATTGCTCATCCAAGGTCTATTAGTTTTCCAATTTGTTCAAAGCAATGTAAAAAGAGGCGTAAATGGTCGAACATCATACGGTGAATTGAGGCCAAAATCGGCGCTATACGGCTTGTATGATGTAGAGGACTTTATTAAAAATGGTGATACTATTCCTCCTCTGCTGACCGATAAAGAAAGGTGGCAGCGTGTTATTTTCGACGCACCAGGGAGTACAAGAGCAATATTCATGAACGACCGCAGTAGATATTTCAATAGTAAAATAGACACCGTCGCATCCACTGTTACATTTACGATCGGGAGGGATTCTTTAAGTAAAGATTATCTGATGGAATATAGAAAAGTCGCTGATGGTTTAGTGATGGAGGGCATATTGGAACAAGACACACTACGACTAAAATTAAAGACCTATGACCTAAAGAAATTCTATTTAACCAATAGAGATTTTCATTGGGTCAGTGAGCGTCCATGGCACGTTTACGATACTTTACCAAAGCCTAATTGGTAAAAGGAAGTCATGAACTGGGTATTAAAAAACCGACTCATATGAGTCGGTTTTTATTTTTTTAACATTTGTTAATTATATTCGTCTTTATATTTTAAACAATAGTTAATTAAATGAGCGAACAATCACTCGGGTCACTTGAAGAAACCATATTGGTCATCGTTTTGATGAAGGAGAAATGTCATGGTGTTGAAATAGCTAAAGTCTATGAAGCCCATGTAAAACAGAGCATCTCCTTACCAGCCATTCATATTGTACTCAAAAGGCTAGAAAAGAAAGGCATGGTGACCTCTTCTTTTGGAGAACCTACTCCCGAACGTGGTGGCAAAAGAAAAAAATACTATCGGGGTACCACTAGTGGCTACAGAATAGCCAACGAATTACAGGAGAGAAGATCACAGATGTGGTCTTTAGTACCAAAAACGTCACTACAGTATGGCATCCTATAAGAGTCCCCCAAGGTGGGCACTTCAACTATTGCAATATGTCTGCCCTTCCGATTTGGTCGAGGAAGTGGAAGGCGATCTCTATGAGGCATATCAATGGCGTATCTCAGAAAAAGGTCACACTTACGCCAAAAGAAAATACATTTTCGAAGTATTCAGGTGTCTTCGATACACCAGAATAAAAGTCCAAACTCAAAACAACAACATTATGCTATTTCAAAATTACTTTAAAACCGGTTTTAGGTTTTTATGGAAAACAAGAGGCTATTCTAGTCTCAACATCCTTGGGCTTGCCCTTGGTATTGCCATCTGTTGGCTGGCTTATATTTTCGTTTCCGACGAAAACTCTTTCGATGGATTTTATCCAAATGGCGATAATATCTACCGACCGACAGCCACCATGTCAAATGGTGATCAATCTCAAAGCTTTGCAGGTTCGTCTTACATAATGGGAGATGAATTTCCCAGCCAAATTCCGGAAATCATAAAAGGTACGCGCTACAAAAGTGGTTCTACCCTTCTCAAAGTTCGCGCAGATTTTCAGGCCGAAAGATTACACTACGCCGATCCCGATTTCTTCGAGATGTTTTCAGTAGATTTTCTAGCAGGAAGCGCCAATGACTTCACAGATCCATTATCAGTCGTTATGTCTAAATCTACGGCAGACCGTTTGGGCATTGGACTAAATATCGGCGAACAAGAGATTACAATTTCATCGGGGGATCAGCCTGAGCAGAAGTTAAAGGTTATCGGCGTATATAAAGATTTCCCATCAAATACCTCAATCAGACCCAACATTATATTTCCTTTTGCTCAATGGGCTGCGCAAAACGAGCGTCGTACCAAAATTTGGTTCGATATAAATATGAATAGCTTCTTTCAATTAGACCCTTCCGCTGACCCCAAAGCCGTAGCGCAAAAAATGACAGGTATCATGCCTAAAGATGAGGAGATGGGCGAAACTCAGGTTAGTTTGGGTTTACAAGCACTAACAGACATTCACTTAAACCCGACATTCGACGCCAGTAATGGTATTGAAGCCAGGGGCGACAATGAGCTAATAACTATCGTCACTATTATTGGTGTTTTTTGCCTTTTGATCGCCTGCGTAAACTACGCCAATTTTGCTGTCGGGAATTATATTGTTCGTTTAAGGGAAGTAGCCTTAAGAAAGGTTTTCGGTGCGGAAAAGCAGTCTGTATTTAAGCAGTTTGTGGTAGAAGCATTTATATCTTCATTTCTAGCCTTGGTTGTCTCTTTAGGCTTTATCGCACTTATGCTCCCTGGATTTTCAGCCTATGCGAATAAGAGTTATGCCTTCAATACCATATTAAATATCGATGTATTGCTTGGTGGTGTGGCGCTCATGCTCTTTGTAACTCTGTTTTCTGGCATCTACCCTGCAATTCTTCTTTCGCGTTATAAAACAATCAATGGCCTGAAAGGCAAATCAAAACTTGGTGGCAGGAACTATCTCTCACGTGGATTAATTACACTCCAGTTTGCTATTTCTTGCTTTCTCATTGCAGGTATGCTCACCATGAATGGCCAACTGAACTTCCTGCTTGGTCATGATTTGGGCTATTCAGGTGACAATCTTGTGAGGGTATTTAGACCAATGCCTGACGGACAAACAAAGCTGAATTTTAAAAATGAGATCAGTGCCATAGCAGGAGTTGAACACATCAGTGTCGCTTCTGGGTTTAATGGAACAAACTACAGAGATGCCGATGACAACCGTATTGATGTTAGGCACGCCCGAATTGATGCTGACTACATCAAAACCATGGGCATAGAATTATTGAGTGGTCGAGATTTCGATAACGATCGACCGAGCGATTTCACCAATGCTGCCATTGTAAACGAGGCATTTGTAAAAATGGTCGGGCTAGAAAACCCGATCGGTGAACAGATCTATTTTAATTATGGCGAATTCGACAAACCAACCATTATCGGGGTGGTCAAGAATTTTAATTTCGAGTCCTTGCGTTCAGGCATCGATCCGCTCATTATGTATATGGGAGACCAATTGATGGAATACAATACCTTCATTAAGTTTTCCGAAGTAGATCAGGATAAAATTGCTCAGATCGAGGCGATTCATGAAAAGTACTTTTCCCCATATCCATTGAGTTATGCTTTTGTGGAAGACGACATTGCCGATAGATATGCTTTAGAAGCAAGTATTAAGAAAGTAGCCCAAGTGGGTTCAATAGCCGCTATTTTTCTCTCGTGCCTTGGCTTAATGGGTTTTGTTGGCAATCAAGTCAGGCAACAAATGAAAGAAGTGAGTGTAAGGAAAGTAGTTGGTGCTAATGCCAAGCAAATTTTCTCACTTTACCTGAAAAAATACATTTGGTTGCTCACCATAGGATCGGTTACTGGATTAGCCATTGCCATATCGATCATGAACGACTGGCTAGATAACTATACTTACAAGATTGAACTTGGTTGGTCTATAGGGGCAACTGCAATTATCGGTGTTTTATCGGTCGCAGTTCTCACGGTGCTATCTCAGCTTTATCGGGCATTTAAGGCAAATCCTATCCACTATTTAAAAGAGGAGTGAAAAAATGAATAGAAAAGGCCTTTTGAGATGTAAATCATCCTAAAAGGCCTTTTACCAGTCCAAGAAAGTAGTTATATTTTGCTTTATTTTTTCAACTACTTCCATGACTACAGCCGGATACTCGGGCACTCCTCTAGCCAAAAAGCTAGGGATTAAGCATAATTTTAAGTGCCATTTTATTCACATTCCAGAATATTACTTTAACCTATTTCAAGAACTACCTGAAATAGAAGATATCGAAGCACCTACACAGGAGAGCTTAGACTTTGCCCATATATTTCTCATGTCACAAGAAGAAATGAATGAGATTGTACCAGGAGTGAAGGACTATCTAAAGAAAACAGGGACGCTATGGCTTTCTTGGCCCAAAAAAGCATCAAAACTAAAAACCGACTTGGACGGAAATGTAATCAGAACCTTTGGGTTGGATAACGGTCTAGTCGACGTAAAAGTAGCTGCGGTCGACGATATTTGGTCGGGCCTAAAGTTCATGTATCGAGTGAAGGATAGATAAACTTCCTTTGCTAATTTTGCATCATGCAAAACGATCCGGAATTAAATGGCAAATATCTCGGTACCATTACAAAAGACTTTGTTTTGGTTGCCGATACCTTAAAAGAGGCTTCCTATCAGGTCCGAAAAAGAGGCTTCTCTGATTTTCCAATTTTTCCAATATCTCAAACCTCAATTCCTTTGGGGCAATTACTGATTGGCAAAAATGAGTTAGCAACGGATTTCAATTATCACATGACCTATTTGGATGAGTTCGTTCAAAGACAATTGGTAGAAGATGAAGAAGCCTTTAAAAAAGCTTATAAAAATCCTGATGAGTTCTGCTGCCTTTTTGTAGTCGACCAGACCTTTACCAACTTTCTCTTTGTGCCGTATCCAGAAGATGAATAACCAAAGTGTGATTAAGTCGTTGTTTTAATAAACATTCATTAGATTTCCATTATATGGAGGTAGTCACCACAGAAAAAAAGGCACTAGTAAGGAATTTATTAAACAAGCTGACAGAAGTAGTTCAAGAATGCACTTGGAGAATAAATAACACATACAGTAACGGTATTGATAACACTGTTTTAGAAATTCAAATCTTCGAAAAAAAGGTGCAAACAGGTAGAATCGCCTTTCAATTAGAAGACGGTCACGTGATTAATTACAGGTATAAAGACCTAGAAAAGAGAATCCCCATCCAGATTATGGATATGCTGTTAGATATTATTGGCTACGAATTAGATAGCAATTCCTAAGCCGTAGTATTGGCAATATAATCGTCGATGTAGCGGTTAAAACGATCGATTAGTAGCATAGTATTTTCTCCTACTTCCCCGCTATCAATTTCTCTATCCCCAATTTTCACAATCGGTAAGACTTTTTTAGTGCTACTCGTGATAAAAACCTCATCAGCAGACCATAGATCTTCCAAATAAATTGGTCCTAATTGAATTTTGAAAATTTCTTGAGCACATTTCAGAACATTCTTTCTGGTAACGCCTAACAGTACACCATCATCATTAGTGTATAACTTACCTTCTTTAAAATAGTAAATATTGCTTCTCGATACCTCCGAGACCAGTCCATTTTGGTGATATAGCACATCGATATGCCCCTCCTCCTGCCAGCGCGACTGCACGGCCAATGCATTCGCATAATTGGTAGACTTGACTAAAGGGTTATCTCTTGTATACGCTTGCAACATTAAGCTTCCGCCTTTTTGGTAAAGTGTATGCGGTGGATCAGAGAACGGTGTATTAAGAATTATTATTTGAGGCTTTCCTGGGGTAAAACCATCGTTGGAAACTCCGCCAGTCACTATGACCTTAATGCTACTATATGCTAGCTGATTTTTCAGCAGTAAAGCTTGTACCACCTGCTTTATCTCCGGTATACTTAGTGGAAGGGCTAAATTTATTTGTCGAGCAGAATTTACTAACCGATCTAAATGATCTTCGATGAAAATTGGAGTATTCCCTTTTGCCTTGAAGAAGTCAAAAATGGCATACCCTCTAGTCAACCCAACATCATCAATGGAGAGTTTTACGGCCTCCTTCGGTACAAATTCACCGTTGAAGTATTGAACTAGATTAGAGTCCATTATTCGTTATCGGGGCTCAAATGATTCCACCCTTGTGCTTGCAAAGCAACATGGTTACCTTTTTTGGTGATCATCAAGTTACCTTTTTCTAGATCTTGCGAGTGACCGATAAAATGGATGTCGGCATGCTTTTCAAGCTTAGCATGATCTTCTTGCTTGATCGTAAATAGTAACTCATAATCCTCACCTCCATTCAATGCGGATGTTACTGGGTCAAGATTAAATTCAACAGCCGTTTCATAAGTCTGTCGATCTATAGGAAATTGTTCTTCGTAAACTGAAAAACCAACTCCAGATGCTTTCGACAAGTGCAGAACCTCCGAAGCTAAGCCATCAGATACGTCTATCATGGAAGTTGGTACCACACCGAGCTCTTTTAACTCATGAATCACATCCATTCTAGCCCGTGGCTTTAATTGTCGTTGAACGATATATTGATATTTATCTAGTTGTGGCTGCATGTTGGGGTTACCCAAAAAGGTTTGTTTCTCCCTTTCCAAAACTTGAAGACCAACAAATGCGCCTCCTAAATCGCCAGTAACACACAGAATGTCGTTCTTACCAGCACCACTTCTATAGGCAATATTATCTTCACTCACGGTACCATATGCCGAAACTGATATTACCAAACCGCTTCTTGAAGCCGTCGTATCTCCACCGATGATATCGACATTGTAATCTTCACAAGCCGCTCTCATCCCGGAATATAAAACCTCAATAGCCTCCACAGAAAAACGATTACTTAGCGCCAATGAAACTACAACTTGCGAAGGTTTTCCATTCATTGCCGCGATATCTGATACATTCACTGCTATCGCCTTATAGCCTAAATGCTGTAAGGGCACGTATGACAGGTCAAAATGTACCCCTTCTACCAACATATCTGTGGAAAGTAAAGCGTACTGCTCACCAGAAGAAATTACAGCAGCGTCATCTCCTATTCCCTTCACAGTACTCTCTTGTTTTGGGTTTAATTTTTCAGCCAATCGATCTATTAGACCAAATTCTCCTAGGTCCGATAATTCTGTTCTTTCTTCTGACATAATGCTATAAATTTCGCTCGGCAAAGATAATGCTTTGTTTGGTTTGAGAACCTAGGCGTGTGCATGAATGAAATTCTGACTTAATTTGTGGCAATGAAAGATAAAGTAGTCATCATCACAGGAGGTTCTTCTGGGATTGGCAAGGCATTGGCCTTAGAATTTGCAAAACTCGGTGCTAAGATTGTTATCACAGGCAGAAATGAAGCTCGGTTGACTGAAGTAAGCCAAGCTCTTGAAGCCTTGAATGCACCTAACTTGTGTTTAGCACTAGATGTCTCTTTAGAAAAGGATAATGCCACGCTGGTCGACAAGACTATTGAAAAATACGATCGTATAGATATCCTGATTAATAATGCCGGAATTTCTATGCGGGCACTGCTTGAAGAGATCGAGCTTGAGGTGTTTGAAAAAGTGATGAAAATCAATTTCAATGGCACCCTTTATGCGACCAAATATTGCTTGCCGCATATTCTAAAAAGTAAGGGAAGTATAGTCGGGATTTCTTCAATTAATGGATACCGAGGAACACCAGCCAGAACTGCCTATACAGCATCCAAGTACGCGATGAATGGCTTTTTTGAGGCACTCAGAACGGAAGTGATGCATAGAGGCGTACATGTACTCGTAGCCTGCCCTGGTTTTACAGGCACCAATATTAGAAATGCCGCATTAACGGCGGATGGTTCGGAGCAGGGAAGTTCTCCGCGTGATGAAGGCAAAATGATGACGGCCGAAGAGGTAGCCCTAGGCATTATTAAGGCCATTCGAAAAAGAAAAAGAGATATTGTATTTACTACTCAAGGTAAATTGGCCGTTTTCTTAAATAAATGGATGCCTGGCCGGATGGATAAAATAGTTTTTAATGTCTTTGCTAAAGAACCTGACTCTCCCTTTGCCAAACCATAGAAAAGGTCCTCAAGGACAGACTTAAAGTCTACCAAAAGTGCATTATACCGACAAAAATCTGCGCTTTAAAACGCTGCCAAAAGTGAAAATCAATTATCTCTAATTTGCTGGCCAATTAGTGCTAACTAATTACTAATTTCCTTGATGCAACAAATACTGAAAAGCTACCAAAGGCGACTGACGAACCTTTCAGGTAACAACAGATCATTGTTGCTTTTGCGCTTGAATAAAGAGCAATTTCTTGATGTTCATGACTTTGACCATGTCAATGGAGAGCCCTCTTGGCAAATAATAGATCAAGTGATCAGTCGAAAATCAAAAGTGAAATTGATTCCTGTATCTGATCCGCGCGATGAAAATTCAAATTTACTATCAACACGACTTAAACGTTTAAAACGTCGTGAGTCATTTATTTTTCAAGAAACCGGAGCCACCGATTTATATATTGGATGGCCATTTGTGGAAGGAAAATTCAATGATGGTACTCCTTTAAGAGCCCCGCTTTGCTTTTTTCCAGTGACACTTCAACAAGAGAACAATGACTGGCTAATTGTTCCAAAAAAAGATGTCAATATCAGTTTTAATAAGAGCCTTTTACTGGCTTTTGCTCATTATAATCAGGTTGAGCTTCTTGATGAATTGGTAGAATTCACCTTTGACGGCTACGAAAAAGACAGTACCGGCTTCAAGAATATGCTTTACGAGCAACTGAGAGATAGCCCGATCAGTTTGAGGTTTAGCAGAGAGTTTTACGCTGAAAAACTCGAGTCTTACCCCATGCAACACAAAGCGGCCTTTGAAGAGGCTAAAGAGCGGGGGGAAATTGACATTAAGATGCAGGCGGTTTTTGGAATCTTTCCACAAGCTGACTCTTATTTAGTACCAGACTATGATTTTTTAATTGATCATGTAGATGATGCAAACTTGGATGATTTTTTCGCCAAGAAGAGCTTAAATCCGATCGATGTCTCTGCAAAGGATTTTGATCCAACGAAACACTTTCTAAACAATATCGACGAGTCCGAGACTTATACTCCACTTGCCCTAGATGCTTATCAAGAAAATGCTTTAAACGCTGTAAAAAAAGGTAATTCCATTGTCGTTCAGGGCCCTCCTGGTACCGGAAAGTCACAACTGATCTGCAACTTAGCCTCAGACTTTATTGCCAGAGGAAAGAAAGTATTAATCGTCAGTCAAAAAAGGGCTGCACTAGATGTGGTTTACGATCGATTGAAATCGGTTGGTGTTCACGATTTCACCGCTTTAGTTCATGATTTTAAAGGTGATCGGAAAGCCATATACGATCAAATTGCCAACCAAATTGAGCATACACAGACTTATAAAAAGAGTAATAATAACCTTGATGCTTTACAGCTGGATAGGGCATTTAAAAAGTCTAGCTTAACTATTGAGAGCATTTCAGACGAGTTAAGCGAATACAAAACGGCACTTTTTGACGATAGCGAATGTGGAATTTCGGTTAAGGAGTTATACTTGACTTCGGACCCCAACAAAGATCACATTTCGTTAGTCCAAGAGTACAATGGCTTTCACTTCGACGAGCTCAACGACTTCTTACGGAAACTGGACCTATATTTCGATTATGCGTTGGTTGTAAATGCTGCTGATCACCCATGGGCTGAACGCACCAATTTTGGAGCATTTAAGCGAAGCGATTTAAAACAGATTCTTGATTATTTAGAGGAAATTCCTCAAGAAGCGACTCGCTTAACAGCTGCTATTTCAGAAATAGTAAGCGAGTCTGTCGATTTTGATGCTTGCCGAACTATCAGTGAAAACCTAGACAAACTAAAAGTTCTTCGATCGAAGATTAAGAATCAGCGTATTTTTGAGCTATTCAGACCGATGGTTCAATTTGGGGCTGACGATGCCAGTTTACTATGGCTAAAAAACACTCGAAACCTCATTAACACCTGCTTTGAGGGTGTCGGAATAGAGCATAGCATTCCTGCGAATGAAATAGGTGAAGTTCAACTTATTCTGAAACAGAGAAGCGATGCAAAAAACTCTTTTTTGACTTCTTTGAAATGGCGCTTTTCAAAGGAAAAGATCCGCCTCGCCAGAATTCTTGTCGCCAATGACCTTAGAGATGACAAAAACGGTCTAAAGACACTAACTGCGAAAATTGACAACAGGCTTAATCTGCAACATCAGTTAACTAAACTACGTGGCATTGGGTGGATAGACACCACGCCAAAAACTACAAACCAGCTAGAGATTAATGAATGGCTGGACGAAATGGAATTAGCCATAGAGGCAAAAGCTTTGTTTGATTCCTTCGCCAACTTTAAGGAGTTCTTCCCTTTTAAAAACTCGTCCGCAAAAATCTTCAGGACAAAATTAACTAACATAGAACTTGCGCTTAAGTCATTGCCCGTACAGCGTGCTGATTGGAATAGATACATTTTACCAAAACAGGTTGACCTTATTTTAGCTCATCAAAACTTTGGAACAGCGCTCGCTCAATCCTTAAAAAAGGACTTTGATACCCTAAAATCCCTCGACGAACTTAGAAGTTCTTTGAGTGCTCAAGCCTTATCTACTGTTGACAAGCTCTTTGATCAGGAACTTTCGGACAAAGCGTCGCTCATTCAGTTATTTGATAATAGCATACGCCTTGCTTGGATCGATCATATCGAAAACAAATACCCGATTCTGACTTCTGTTTCTACTTTAAAATTTGAAAAACTCATTGATGAATTTCAAGAAACTGTTTCAGAAAAGGCCGAAGCAAGTGCTCAAATTCTAATTCAGCGCGCAAGGGAAAAGACTTATAGTGCCCTTGAGTTTAATCGACTTAATAATCAGGTTACTTACAGGGATTTACACCATCAGGTCACTAAGAAAAAGAGAATTTGGCCCATCAGAAGGTTAATTTCAAATTTTGAGAGCGAGTTATTCAATCTTATTCCATGCTGGTTGGCTTCGCCTGAATCCGTATCGGCCATTTTCCCAATGGAGGCCTTGTTTGACTTGGTCATTTTTGACGAAGCAAGCCAGTGTTTTTCAGAAAAGGGATTACCGACCATTTTTAGAGGAAAACAACTCGTAATTGCTGGAGATAGCCAACAATTAAAGCCCAATGATCTTTATCGGGTACGTTGGGAAGATGAACAAGAGGACATCGCTTTGGAAGTCGACTCTCTTCTGGACTTGGCTAAGAATCACCTCATGGAAATATCGCTCCAAGGTCACTATCGAAGTCGTTCTCTATCTCTCATTGATTTTTCAAACCAACATTTCTATAAAGGGAAGCTTAAAGTATTACCAGACTTCAACAGGGTGACCAACCCTGAGCCCCCGATCGAGTATATCAAAGTGCCTGGTCTATGGGAAAAACAGCAAAATGAAGCCGAGGCAAATTCTGTGGTTTATCACGTAAAGTCGTGCTTGGAGGAAACGCCTGAGGAATCGATCGGTATCGTCACATTCAATGCGCAACAACAATCACTGATATTGGACAAACTGGATGAATCTGACATCAATTTGCCCAATGACTTATTCGTAAAAAACATTGAAAACGTTCAAGGTGACGAACGTGATATCATCATTTTCTCCATTGGTTATGCTCCTGATAAAAATGGGCATTTCAACGTTCAATTTGGTAGTCTCAATCAGGCCGGAGGGGAAAACCGTTTGAACGTGGCCATAAGTCGGGCTAGAGAAAAGGTAATTATCATCACTTCTATTTTACCTGAGGCTTTGAAGGTAGAAAAAACTAAAAACGATGGCCCGAAGTTGTTAAAGGCATATTTAAACTACGCCTATGCGGTATCAGAAGGGAATTTTGAGCCTCTAGTAGATGCTTCGGCCAGCTTTAAACCTAATTGGTACCTTAAAAATCAAATACAGGATTGGGGAAATGAATTGAATATCGAGGTTAAAACAGAAACTCCTTTCGCCGATGTTGAATTAGTAAAAGAGGATCGACCAATCGGTTTACTCTTCACAGATGACAATCACTTTTTCGAAAGCCTTTCTATGAAAGAGGTCTGTGTTTATCGGCCAAATCATTTGACTTCTAAAAACTGGCCTTTTCGAACCGTCCATTCACGTGAATTCTGGATAAATCAAGAAAAGGTAAAAGACAAACTAAGCAAGTTTATCGAGCGGTCAGAATAGCAGATAATGAATAGATTAGTAATCGCTGGTCTCTTCTACTCTTACCCCTATGGAATAAGTACCAGCCAATTCGGTGGTGCGCATATACTGCGCCACACTTAAGATGTAGGTGCCAGGTTTAGGGAAATTATAGTCGCTAAGAATGGTTTCTGCGTGTTGAAAAACGCTATTTCCTTTGCCAAAGGGTTTACCCGTCTTTTCATCGAACAGCTTTAGATTAATCAATTCGCTTTTGAGCGTATTACCCAGCGTATCAGCAAGGGTATACTTCATGTAACAGTTTCTAAATGGAAAATCTAAGCTATTTCTGATTTTAAAAATGATGTCTTTTGGTGCGGTATCTTCTATACTAAACTGGAAGTCTGGAATGCTGTCCATATTCCAAGTGAGTTCCTCAAAGTCGTGATCCGCCTCATAAACTCTCCCAGAGTCGCAGCCCATCATGAACAAAAGGGATACGAACAGCAAGCCGAAAATCGATTTACTCATTGCTTTTGTTGGTCTTTTTGGAACGATAACGTCTTTTCTTGTTCCTATTGCCCTTTTTAGGATGTTCTGCATTGGAGTTGCCTTGGCCGTTGCTAGGTGATACAGCTTTTGGATTATTGTTTCCGGTATTTTGCCCTTGTGGTTTATTCCTGTTTCTATTCTTATTTGGCCTTCTCTTTTTTGACTTAGTGGAAGCATCTTTTTTCTTGAACTTCTCGTCCATTCGCTTCAAGTCCTTATTGATCACATTATCAGCAATGGTCACTTCAATATGATCGACCGTTAAGGTTTCTGGACGCTCTCCGTTCTTATTGAGTTCCATAATCTCCTTAACACGGCTTGTAGAAATAGGGTGCCAGACATTTTCTCCCTCAAAACTAAACCACATCATTTTTCGGAAGATATCGGTTTTTTGCAGCTTGGCATCGCCATGTTTAATTTGCAAGCTCTTCACATTAGGGATATCCTCTAATGCATCCATATAAGTGTCTAACTCATAATTCAGACAACATTTCAACCTGCCACATTGTCCAGAGAGTTTGCTTGGGTTTAAGCTGAGGTTTTGATATCGTGCTGCCGAAGTAGAAACGCTTTTGAAGTCAGTCAACCAAGTAGAGCAGCATAACTCTCTGCCACATGAGCCTATTCCGCCCAACCTGCTGGCTTCTTGGCGCAGACTAATCTGACGCATATCAACTCTGATTTTGAATTCAGAAGCGAGAATCTTGATCAATTCTCGAAAGTCTACTCTTTGATCGGCTGAGTAATAAAAAGTAGCCTTGGTATTGTCAGCTTGAAACTCGATATCGGTGAGTTTCATGGCTAGTTTTTGTTCTAGGATAATATTTCTGGTCCTATAAAGAGCAGGTGACTCTCGTTTCCGAACCTCCTCGAACTTTTCTAAGTCTACAATGGTAGCTTTCCGGTATATCTGACGAATTTCTTGGTCATCGGCGATGGCGCGTTTTTTCATCTGCAGCCTGACTAACTCACCTTGCATTGACACGTGCCCAAGGTGATGGCCACCTTGTACATCTACTACAATCGCTTCACCAGTTACAAGGTCTAGGCCTTTAGTATTTCTGTAAAAATCCTTGCGTCCATTTTTAAAACGGACTTCAACGATATTGAATTTTTCCTGAGTAGGGCTGTCCATATTCGACAACCAGTCGAATACATTTAGTTTGTTACAACCGCCAGTAGCGCAGCCACCGTTGTTGTTACAACCTGCTGTTTTTCCTTCAACACTTACACCGCAGCTACAGCTCATTTTTCTTTACTTAATCACTCCTAGATTTGGATTAATTAATCTTCTAACAACTTCAAGATATCCTGGCCTATGTCCCTTCGGTGGTACTCATCTTGCCAAGTAATCTTTCCAATTCCATTATAAGAATTTTCAAGGGCATTTGCTACGGAGTTTCCGCGGCCAGTCACCGCCAGCACTCTGCCCCCACTTGTCTGAAGTTGCCCGTTTTCTCCATTTTTAGTACCAGCATGGAATACAGTCGCCTCGGTCACATGCTCGATGCCATTAATTTCATGGCCTTTGGCATAACTTTCCGGATAGCCTCCAGAAACCATCACAACAGTTGTGGCAGTATCATCAGACACAGAAAACTCCGTTTTTCCCAGGGTACCATTGGCCGTAGCACTAAGTAAATCGACGAGGTCAGAATCAATTCTTGGCAGCACTACTTGTGTTTCTGGATCACCCATACGCACATTGTATTCAATGACATAAGGATCGCCGTTCATGTTCATTAAGCCGATAAAAATAAATCCTTTATAATCAATCCCTTCTTTTTTAAGCCCCGCTACGGTAGGCTTTACCACGCGCTCCTCTACTTTTCTAATAAAGTCTCCCTTAGCGAATGGTACTGGAGAAACGGCTCCCATGCCGCCGGTATTTAAACCTTTATCATGCTCGCCAATTCTTTTGTAGTCTTTTGCTTCTGGGAGAATCTTATAGTTTTCACCATCAGTCAAAACAAAAACTGATAGTTCTATCCCTTCTAAAAACTGCTCTATCACTACTCGGCTTGATGCCTCTCCAAACTTGGCATCGAGCAGCATCTCTTTGAGCGTTTCTCGAGCGTGTTCATGTGTTTCTGCAATGATTACCCCTTTACCCGATGCCAAACCATCGGCCTTTAAAACGATCGGGAGTGGATGACTGGTCACATAGTTGAGTCCTTCATCTAGGTTATCTTTTGTAAATGTCTGTGATTTGGCTGTTGGAATTTGATACCTATTCATAAACTGTTTTGAATAGTCTTTACTTCCCTCTAATTGAGCCCCCTCTTTTGAAGGACCAACTAGGCCAACATGATTTAAGCCGTCGTCAGCTTTGAAGTAATCACTAATGCCATTTACCAACGGATCTTCTGGTCCAACTACCACTAAATCGATCGAATTGGTCTTCACAAACTCAGCTATTGCCTCAAAATCATTTACCCCAATTGGGACATTTTGACCGACAGCGGCTGTACCCGCATTGCCAGGAGCTATGAATAACTTATTGCATTGGTTGCTTTGAGAAATTTTCCAACTGAAGGCATGTTCTCGTCCTCCACTTCCTAGGATCAGGATGTTCATTGATTCAATAATTTTGAATGATAAAGGTAGTTAATTTGCGTATTCAGAGATGAATTTAATACGCATCAATCTGAGGTCTTCTTCAGAAATATCTTCATCCTCGAATTCATCTAACGCGTCATCGATATCATCCGAGTCTGCGTTCATAAAATAGTCCATGATATCGTCTTGGCGCTCTTCATCTAGTATCTGCTCCAAATAGTAATCTAATTTCAGCTTTGTGCCTGCAAAACAGATTATCTCCATTTCATCAATAAGCTCGCTCATGGACCAACTTTTCTGCTCCGCAACTTCTTCCAAGTCAATTTTACGATCAATTTGTTGAATGATATAAATCTTATTCTTCGACTTAGAACCTGCCGTTTTAATCACCACAACTTCGTCTATTCCAATATCATTTTCCTCTACATACTCATTGATGATTTTCAGGAAAGAAGCGCCAAACTTTTGCACTTTTCCCATTCCAATGCCATTTATGTTCGCTAGAGCCTCCTCAGTCGTTGGGTAGGTAGTCGCCATCTCTTGCAGCGATGGATCTTGAACAATGACATATGGCGGAAGGTCCTTCTCTCTGGCTATTCTTTTTCTCTCACCCTTTAGCAGCTCAAATAGCACTTTATCAAAGGCGTTTTTAGCCTGCATCGTTGGTGGCGCCTCATTACTGTCGCTTTCAGTGGTATCGACATCACTGAAGTCCAAATCCTTCATCATATCCACGCTGAAAGGCTTTTTCAAGAACTCTTTCCCCTTATCGGCTAATTTCAACAAGCCGATATTTTCGATATCCTTCTTAAGAAATTCGTTTAGCAATGTTTGACGAACCATAGACTTCCAGAAATGATCGTCTTGATCCTTTCCCTTTCCATAAACTTCCAGTTTATCATGTCCATAACTCTTGATATACTGATTATCTAAACCTCTGATCACAGCTACAATATGAGCCATTCCAAAACGACCTTCTATTTGCTCAACCGTTTGGATAACAGTTAAAATATAGTCTTTCCCGTCAAAGGTTTCTCTTTCATATTTACAGTTATCGCAAAGACCTGAACTGCGACAGGTGGAATCATCATACTCCTCACCGAAATAGTGTAGGAGTTGCTTTCTACGACAAACCGCCGATTCTGCATAGGATGACATCTCGTCCAAAAGGATTTTCGCGTTCTCGCGCTCTGTTACTGGCTTGTCCTTATTAAATTTTTCTAGCTTCAGTATGTCGTCATACTTGTAGAACATTACGCAAAGGCCTTCGAGACCATCGCGCCCTGCTCTACCCGTTTCTTGATAGTAGCCCTCAAGTGACTTTGGCACATCGTAGTGGATTACAAACCTTACGTCGGGTTTGTCAATACCCATTCCGAAAGCGATTGTTGCTACGATAACGTCTACTTCCTCATTCAGAAAATCGTCCTGATTTTTCATCCGAACGGATGGTTCAAAACCAGCATGATATGGAGCCGCTTTAATACCGTTGACTTGTAGAAAACTAGCAATTTCTTCTACACGCTTTCGGCTTAGACAATAAATTATCCCTGACTTCCCTTTATTGTCGCGAATAAACTTAACCAGCTGCGTTTTAATATTCTTTTTGGGCCTTACCTCATAATAAAGGTTGGCTCGGTTAAAGGAAGATTTAAAAAGATCGGCTTCCTCCATATTCAAATTCCGCTGAATATCGAGCTGAACTTTCGGTGTAGCTGTCGCGGTAAGGGCAATGATCGGCACTTCGCCTATTTGATCAATAATCGACTTGATTCGTCGATATTCTGGCCTAAAATCGTGTCCCCATTCAGAAATACAGTGTGCCTCGTCGATCGCCGCGAAGGAGATATTGGCCTGTCTTAAAAATTCGACATTCTCCTCTTTAGTCAAAGACTCTGGTGCCACATATAAAAGCTTAATATCACCTTCAAGTGTGGCTTTTTTAATTTTATTCACCTCCGATTTGGAGATTGTAGAATTCAAAAAACGAGCATTAACACCAAAAGCCTTTAGCTGATCTACCTGATTTTTCATTAAAGCAATCAAAGGAGAAATCACAATTGCGGTTCCTTCCTGCATGATGGCAGGTATCTGATAACATAAGGACTTGCCAGCGCCCGTAGGCATTATAACAAAGGTGTTACGCTGGTTAAGGATGTTTAGGATGATTTTTTCTTGGTTACCTCTGAACTTGTCGTAACCGAAGACTCTTTTGAGTGTCGATCGGATTTCTTCTACACTTATCATATTAATTTGTGTAATCTAAAAAGGAATTGTCCCATTCCTTATCTTTGTTCGCATACCGAATGCGTGACTAAATTGAAGTTACAGAAAAATATCCAAACAATAGCCAAAAACACGCTTCTGCTAGAAGCGGAAGCAGTCAAAGCCGTTGCCAACTATATTGACGAAGGTTTTGAAGAAATTGTGCTTCAGATCTTAAACATGAAAGGTCGGCTGATTATCACTGGAATTGGTAAGAGTGCCATTGTGGCGAATAAAATTGTTGCCACATTGAATTCAACCGGAACACCTTCAATATTCATGCATGCCGCAGATGCAATTCACGGTGATTTAGGAATGATACAATCGGATGATTTCGTTTTATGCATTTCTAAAAGCGGCAATACAGAAGAAATAAAAGTTTTATTACCCCTCATTAAACGATTGGGTGCGAAAGTGATCGGAATGGTAAGCAATGAGGATTGCTATGTGGCCAAACATGCTGATTTTACAATTAAAGCGATAGTGAGCGCCGAAGCTGACCCCAATAATTTAGCTCCAACAACGAGCACTACGGTGCAAATGGCGGTAGGAGATGCCTTAGCAATTTGTTTGTTGGAATCTAGAGGTTTCACCTCTCAGGACTTTGCCAAATATCATCCTGGCGGAGCGCTTGGTAAACAACTCTACTTAAAGGTTGATGACATCTACCCTAAAAATGAATTACCAATTATTCATGAAATGGAGCTGGTCAAGGCTAGTATTTTAATCATTTCGAAAAAGAGATTAGGGGCAGCAGCGATAGTTAATGAACAACAAGAACTCGTTGGGATTTTCACGGACGGTGACTTAAGACGAATGCTTGAAAAGCATGATGATTTTTCTAGCCTAACCATTGGAGAGGTAATGACGTCTAACCCTAAGACAATAGAAAAAGGGGAATACGCAATTCGTGCTTTAAATGAAATGCGTGAATTCGATATCAATCAATTAATAGTAGTAGAAGGAAAGAGAGTAGTTGGTTTTCTCCACATTAGTGATCTTATAAACGAAGGAATAGTCTGATATGGCACAGAATTATGTAGTAATCATGGCAGGAGGAATTGGTAGTAGGTTCTGGCCTTATAGCAGGGCTGAAAAACCAAAGCAATTCTTAGATGTACTTGGAACGGGAAGATCTCTTTTGCAAATGACTTTTGACCGTTTTTTAAACGTATCGCAAAGTGAGAATATTTATGTGGTTACCAACAAGCGTTACTACGACCTAGTAAAATCCCAACTCCCAGAATTGTCTGATGATCAAATTCTTTTAGAGCCGATTGGCAGGAACACTTCTGCTGCTGTAGCCTACCCTGCGTTTAAAATTAAGCAGAAAGATCCTGATGGAGTTATGATCGTTGCGCCATCTGATCATGTTGTTTTCAAGGAAAATATTTTCGAAGACAACCTCAAAACGGCTATAAAGTCGGCTAAAGGATCGGAAAAATTGATAACCTTGGGCATAGTACCTACTAGACCAGAAACTGGCTATGGTTATATCCAATATCACTCTAGTCCTTTGAAAAAGGTTAAGAAAGTAAAAACCTTTACCGAGAAACCTGAACTTGAGCTAGCCAAAAAATTCGTGGATAGTGGGGATTTTGTTTGGAACGCGGGAATCTTCATTTGGTCAATTGATGCCATCACTAAAGCTTTTCATAAGCACTTAAAAGATATGGCTGTGATTTTCGAAGAAGGCGAAGAGGTCTACTTCACAGAAAAAGAGCAAGCCTTTATAGATAATGCTTATTCTCAATGCAAAAGTATTTCTATTGACTACGGTATTATGGAAAAGGCATCAGATGTCTATATGGTCAAAGGTAAGTTTGATTGGTCCGATTTAGGAAGTTGGGACTCTTTGCATGAAATCAAGGAAAAGGACGATAATCAAAATTTCATTGATGGAAACGCCCTCCTTTACGACACTAAAAACAGCTACATAAAAGGCCCGAATGATACATTGATCGTAGCGCAAGGTTTAGATGGCTACTTGGTTACGCAGTCGGACAATGTAATCCTGATTTGTAAAAAGGATGCCGAGAAAAAGTTTAGAGATTTTCTAAACGACGCCAAATCTAAAGGGGAAGAATTTACTTAGTTCTTTGCCGGATTACTTCATAACTGATAATCCCAGTAGCAACCGAGACATTTAAAGATTCAATTTTTCCTTGAATCGGTAGTTTCGCATGGCTATCGCACAGTTTTAAGTACTCTGGCGAAATACCATCTTCTTCAGAACCCATTAATAAGGCTACTGGCACTGAAAAATCCATCTCGTAAATGGTATGCTTTGCTTTTTCAGAACACGCGACAACTTGGATTCCGTTTTCTTTAAGACTCAGTATGGTTGTTTTCAAATTATCAGCTCTGCAAATAGGCATATAGTTGAGCGCCCCAGCAGATGTTTTCATTGCATCCGAACCAATCTGCGCACTGCCTCTACTTGGAACTATTATACCATTGACGCCAGCACACTCTGCCGTACGACTTATGGCTCCGAAATTCCTTACATCAGTAATTCTATCTAGGATAATAAAGAATGGATTCTCTCCTTTTTGATAAGATTCAGAAATCAGATTATCTAAAGAAGCAAATGAAACAGCCGAGACATAGGCAATTGCACCTTGATGATTTTTTCGAGTAATCCTATTGAGTTTCTCGATCGGTACTCGCTGTACGGGAATTGACAACTCTCTACACAGTTTCAGTAACTCCCCTGTCAATTCGTTCTTGGCATCTTTCTGGATAAAGAGTTTATCTAATTCTTTGCCTGATTCGATCGCCTCAATTATGGCTCTAGTACCATAAATAAAGTCTGCTTTAAAATTTGAATGCATTTATTCGATAATTCGACCAGACCTCCACTGTGTAACAGCAAGCATCCAATTTTCACGATAACGTTTTCCTCTAATCAATTTATACTTCACCAAACCGTCTTCCACTACAATATCGAAGATAAACCGAAGCCTCCCTCCTGTTGACGAGGGAAAAACCCAGAGTTCTGTACTCTCATTTCTAAACACTTGCAAAGGGTTACCAAAAACCTGATAAACCATACCCCTATCTGTTTTCCATCCCTCTTTATCTTCTGAGAACAAGCGCTCGGACTTTCTAACTCTACGATAATAGTACTTGATGAAATCCTTGGCGACTTGCTCGTTAGATGAGATGGTGCTGTTTACAAATGACTCAAAAGCAGCTCTTCCTTCGGAGGCACTTTTAAGTTCGGTATACTCATCGTTTGTGCTCACATAAATAAGTGGCGTTATTAAATCCGAGTAACTACCATAATAGGGGTGAAATTCGTCGGAGACCATGATGCTCAATAAATGATCTGGATAATTCTGAGACTGGATTTTATAGACTCCTTCCGTATAAAATCGAAATTCTTCTCCATGATTAACACCATACGCTGTATCTAAAGGAACCTTTTCAACCGGATCTTTTACTGATTCATCAAATGGCGGCAATGCTACAGGCTTATTATTAGTAACTCCGTTTACTTCATAGCTCGTTTGAGGATTAAATGGATTAATTATTCTAACCGCATGGCCCTTGTTTATATAATTGGCGAAATACGGTATATCCTTATCAGCCTCAAATAGTAAAAATGGGGCAGGTACCCAGTCTTTAATCTTCAACGGAATATCAATATTGTAGTGCTTATCCCTGACGGCATTGTACACGTCAACCACCACTAAAGCTTCATCCGAAGGATTATCTAATTCAAAAGCATAAACGTACTGGCGAAAATCGACGTCAATAATGTAGCTTGAATCCAGAGCAACCGCTGAGTTCACCTCTTTCTCGTCGATATAACTTGCACGCACATCGTAACTCAACCTGTAATCTGAAAATTTAACATTACCGCTGTTCAAGATAAACTTCAGAAACAACTTGACTTTCCCATCTTGTGCAGCAACACGATGTCGAACTAAAAATTCATGGTCTTCGTCAAATAGATAGCTTATTTCTACTGAACTCATTCGACTTTGAGCGGACAGGCTCATTACCGAGAACAATAGAATGGAAAGGATTATAAAACGTTTCATAATTCGGTGTGCTAATCAAAGATATATAGAAATTGACTGACCCATAACAAAGTTACTCAAATTCAACGATTCTAGCTCAAAAAGCTTAATTTTGGCCAAAATACAAGGATGGCTACGTATACCACTGAAATTGCTTCGGACTCTATACCTTCAGACAACCCGATACATCAACGTCTGTTAAAGGCTTATTATTTAGCTGAACCTTACATAAAAGGCTCCCTCTTGGAATTGGGCTGTGGAGAAGGCCGGGGTGTAGACTTACTCGTCCCACGTGCCGATCGTTATATGGCCTTGGACAAAATAGGAAGTGTTATAGACGCCTTAAAGGCGAAACACCCTGAATTGGATTTTAGACAGGCTGTTTTCCCACCTTTTACTGGAATCGAGGACAATACTTTCGATTCTATCGTCAGTTTTCAAGTGATTGAGCATGTAAAAGCGGATGGAGCCTTTCTGTCAGAGATTCACAGAGTTTTAAAACCTGGGGGCAAAGCCATTCTGACCACGCCCAACATTAAAAAAACATTGACTCGGAACCCATGGCATGTACGAGAGTACACCGCTGAGGAACTAACCAAGTTGGCCTCAAAGTATTTTGAAAAAGTTGAGATGAAAGGCGTTGGTGGTAATGAGAAAGTAATGACCTATTACGAACAGAACAAGAAGTCTGTTGAGCGCATTACACGTTTCGACATTTTTAATTTACAGTACAATTTACCAGCCCCGTTACTCAGGATTCCTTACGACATTCTGAATAGAATAAACCGCAATAAGCTCAATACTTCAAATACTGGATTAGTCTCGGAAATCAGGCACAAAGACTATTTACTTCAAGATAATGCTGATACAGCGCTAGACTTATTCCTAATCCTTGAAAAATAAAAATGCCCGCTCATAAGAACGGGCATCAGTATATTCTATTAATATACTAACGTTAGAAATTTCTATAGTCAGCCTCAAGTCTCACGTTTTGAGCATCTAGCATCAATCTAATCTTTTCTGCCTCTTCAGTTTTACCATTACCTCTTAAAAGGGCCTCAAGATATCTAAGACCTCGGGTTTTTAAACTGTACTCTCTGTCATAGCGCAACTTACTCTGTAAGTAGGTCACCTCGGCATCGAACTGATTAGCCATATCCACAGCTATTTGGGTTGCTTTATCTGTCTCGCCTATGTCGAAATAGCCTTGAACGAACCCGATGGATGATACATCATACGGTGACGCTTCAACTGGCATTTTTTCCATGCCCATGTCCAACATTTCTTTCGCTCTTAGCGTATCACCTTCGGCAATTAAGGCATCAGAAAGGGCAGTGAACATAGATCGATGATTTTGGATAAAACCTCGGTAATCCTCGTTCAAGTTAGCTTTAGGGTCATCAAGACCTCTAAACCTCATCTTCTCGGTAATGTTCTCATACATTAAATCCGTGTTGACCATATCTCGACCAACACCATTTGGATTCATAATCGGTAACAGCCTGTAAGCCATACCTTCCTGCACCAGGTAAGGATCGATGTTAAAGTTTAATGATGACACAGAAGTGTAATTGAAATAGATTGGTCTTTCCCAATTGTTATGGGCAATCAAGTCTAACAACATCATCTGACCTTTGGTCAAAACCCTACTTTGCAATTCACCATTCTGATCCTTCTTGAAACCAAAGAACATTGTAGGTGTAACGTACGGCTTTAAGTTATCAGGAATTATACCGCTCTCTAAAACTGCCGAAGTATCTACTTCCAACTTCAGTATTTCAGTAGGAACAGACATGATTCTATCACCAGACTGCATAGTCAGTTTAAAACCATCGACATCACGTTTCACGATATCCAAATAGTCATCTAAATCTGCCGCCTGACCTGCAAACTGCTGCATTTCATTGATATAAAGCGCATCATTTGTCCCTTCGCGGTAATTATCGATTGTCAAAGAATAAGGGAATCCTTCTGAGTCATTCATTTTTGTAGCCGTTTGATCAATGTACCAATCGGTTTCATAATAACTCATCACAACCACTCTCACGTCAGTTCTAAAACCTTCTACTTCTTGGATATACCAAAGCGGGAAAGTATCGTTATCACCACCGGTAAATAAGATTGCATTTGGTGCGCAAGACGCTAGGAAGTTTCTAGCGGAATCAACTGAAAGGTATCTACCTGATCGATCGTGATCGTCCCAGTTTTCTTTAGCCAAAATAATCGGCGCTAACATTCCAATGGCGATGGAACCAATAACCATTGATTTGGCGGCTTTTCGACTCAGCAGAGTTTTGCCAATCGCCAATACTGAAAATCCAATCCAGAAGGCGAATACATAATAGGAGCCTACATATATATAGTCTCTTTCACGAGGTTCTATCGGTGGAGAATTCAAATAAACAACCAAAGCCAAACCCGTTAGGATAAAGAACATTAGTGTAGCGGCAAATCGCTTAGGGTCTTTATTGAATTGGAAAAAGAAACCAATTAACCCTAGAATCAACGGAATCATAAAATACTGATTCCTTCCCTTGTTCTCTAGTATTGTTTTAGGTACACCTTCGCTAGATTCGAATGGGCCTATCCAATCTGCGTTTTGAATGTCGCTTTCACGCCCAGCAAAATTGAACATAAAATACCTGAGGTACATATGTCCAATCTGATGACTAAACATAAACCCTAGGTTCTGCATAAAACTTGGCTTTTCACCTGGCCTTAAACCGGTTTTTGCCATATAAGTCTGCGGATGACCTGGGTTAGCACTCCACATTCTCGGTAAAAAAGTAGTGTACTCTGGATCGTAATCTATAATAGTTTTATAATCCTTAATCTTATAGCTCCCATCAGCTTTATAGTATACTGGCGCCCCTCTTCGTGTACCTGCCTGTGGAGCGTTGAAATACTGCCCTTTTAGGAGTGGTCGGCTTCCGTATTGCTCTCTTTTCAGGTAAGAGATGAAAGTCATTACGTCTTCAGGGTTGTTTTGATCAATCGGTGGATCGGCTCGTGATCTAATTAAAATTACGGCGTAGCAAGCATAACCTATCAAGATAAATGCCATCGACAAAATCAAGGTATTAGCATTCACGAAGTCTTTTTTCGCGGTATATCTTAAACCAAGAACAATTGCTACAATTACCATAATAGTCAAGAACAATGCTCCTGATCCAAATGGTAACCCAAACGTGTTGACAAAAGTAATTTCAAATGCGCCTGCCAAGGTCGGTAGGCCAGGAATGATAAAGCTATTGATTACAACAATCAGCACTAGACTGGCTAAAACAGCCAGAATACCACCCTTCAATGTTGCGTTTTCGTACTTTTTGAAATAGTATATCAGGCCCAGTGCAGGCAGTGTTACAAGCCCCAATAAGTGGATACCTGTCGATAGTCCAAGCATGTAAGCAATAAAAACGAGCCATTTGTTTGCTCGACTTTCTTCTTCAACAAGCTCCCATTTTAAAATGGCCCAAAAAACTACAGCGGTAAAGAATGACGACAATGCATAAACCTCGCCTTCAACCGCAGAAAACCAAAATGAATCAGTAAAGGTAAATGCCAAGGAGCCAACGACTCCCGCCCCCATCAGTAATAATTTCTGTAAATCATTCTCTTCACCATATTTCGCATCGATTAGCTTTCTTCCAAGCATAACAATCGACCAGTACAGGAAAAGAATAGTCATGGCTGAAGCCACCGCACTGGACATATTAATCCAGTAAGCAACTTGGGTAACATCTCCGAATGATAAAAAGGAGAACAAACGACCAATAAGCATAAAAAGTGGAGCCCCTGGAGGGTGAGATACTTCTAGTTTATACGCGATGGCAATAAACTCCCCACTATCCCAAAAACTGGCAGTTTCTTCTATGGTCAAGATGTATGCGACCAATGAAACTAGAAAAACACCCCAGCCTGTAAGATTATTTATCTTCTTAAAATCCGTCATTTATTCCAAGTTTGAGGCGTGAAAATAGTAAAAATATGGCTCTCAGAGAGTTAATTTTTATTAATCGCCGGGTTTTCTTTTAGCCGTAAACGCTGATATAAAACCAGAGCCAAAATAAAAAGAGCGGTATGTAGGAAGTCGCCACGATTGAATTAGCAATGGACTTTTTCTTTCTCGCCGCAAAATCAACCCCATAAGCGAGCACGATCCAGTACCCAATCTCAAAAAGATTCAGCGCTTGGTTAGGGTAAATCTTACTGTCAGCAACGTCGGCATAATGATAGAAATTCATCAACGAAAAGGGGTAAAAGGCCTGATATTCGAAGTAATTGGGATCTGTACTCACGAACATAAACCAAAATATTTTGAGTAATACTGGCACGAAAAATATCACTTCAGCAATCATCGCGATTTGCCAACACTTATTGTATTCAACTCGATATCCCCAAAGAAAACAGCCAACCCAAAGTATAAACCCTACAACCGTAAATTTGATCCCGTAGACTATAGGAATGGCGAGATACTTAAATCCAGAAATTATCTTAAATACAAGTGCTTCAGGACCTTCAAGAAATTGAAATGCGGCAATTTCTCCGATAATAAAAGACTGTTGAACGTACAGTAAGAGGAAAGAAATGATGCATAAAGCAACAAAGAACAGTTTCTTATCAAAGCTGATCCACTCCCTAACACGAAGCTCTAACGAACTAAACTCCCTTGGCATTGAAAACTATTTTGCATAAAAGTACGATTATAGGACGAAGCACGTAATAAAAAAGTGTCAATGCATGACTATTGAACCGAACGGCCTTAAGTTTGCATGTAGAATAAAAAAAGTGAAGAGACTCCTTATTTATTTATTTGTTTTTGCCCAGCTAGTCATAGCCAAAAGTGTTGATGGACAGGAAGTCAGTGATAGTGCCAGATACTTACTACTGAATAGAAAACTTCAGTTCCAGATTACAGATGCGGTAGATAGCATGTATAATTTCAATTTCCGAAAAGCTGAAGTTGACTTTAACTGGCTCAAGTACAATCATCCGGAACACCCACTTCCCTACTTCCTATTTGGTATCAGTACATGGTGGCAAATGATGCCTAATTTAAATGCTGAAACACCACTTGGTGATGAATTCATTGCCTACATGGACACGGCTATCGTGAAGGCAAAAGCCATGTTAAAGAAGGACGAAAATGATGTAGAAGCAGCGTTCTTCTTAGCAGGATCTTACGGCTTCCAGGGCAGGTATCATTCTGAGAAAAAGAATTGGCTAAAAGCAGCCGGCGTAGGAAAAAAAGCGCTTAAAGCACTTAAAAAAACCAAGGGGAATGAAAGTTTTAGCCCCGAAATCCTTTTTGGCGATGCCCTTTTCAATTACTATTCTATCTGGATACGTGAGAACTACCCTTCTTTGAGACCCATTCTATTTTTCTTTCCAAAAGGTGACAAAAGCTTGGGAGTAGAACAACTCCAAGAGGTATCACAAAACGCCTTTTATACTCGGATTGAGGCCGTCTTCTTTTTGATGCGCATCAAGGCGTTCGAACTGAAAGAAACCTACGATGCGCTTAGGCTAGCCAAACAGGTCCATACCCAATTCCCAAATAATCCGTATTTCCACAGATTTTACGCGCGCATGCTCTATACCGTTGGTCAGTATCAGAGTGCAGCAGATGTTTCACTGGAAATATTAAGAAGACTGGAAAAGGGGCAACTCGGATATGAAGAAGTCAGTGGCCGTTACGCGAGTTTCTTCCTAGGTCATATCAGTAAAAAGCAAGGAGATTGGGACATTGCCCGACCGTATTTTGAAAAGGTTATTGAGTATACCGAAACGATTTCTGATGAAAAATCGGGCTATTATCTCTTCTCGCAGATGTATTTAGCAGAAGAAGAAGCAAAATCAGGCGATTACCAAACAGCGCTTGATAGAATCGAGATTATCCGCGATAATACCCGTAGAAAAGAAGATTTGAACAAAAAAGCACGTGCCTTAAGAAAGGTTATTCGGAAGAAAAGGTAATTATTGACCATTATTCTACCCCTCAACTTAGAACTTTCTTCGATATTACTACCTTTGTACAGAATTATATTTCGTATCTAAACAAATCAGGTCTTGAATTTAAAATTGGATAAAATCGATCGTAAGATTTTGGATATTCTTCAATCTAATGCCAAAATCACAAATGCTCAATTGTCAAAAGAGATAGGTCTATCTCCTGCACCTACTTTAGAGCGTGTTAAAAAGCTAGAAAACTCCGGTATTATTAAAAGCTATCATGCCAAGTTAGATACCGACAAGATCGGCATGGGGGTCAGTACTTTTGTGTACGCTACACTCAAAGGCCACAACAAGCAAAACATCGAGATTTTTATAGACGAAATCAGTAAAATCGACGAGGTCATCGAATGTCATCACGTCACAGGTTCTGGCGATTTCGTTTTAAAAGTCATAGCGCAAGACATCTCTTCTTATCAGAAACTGATGCTTGAAAAAGTAAGTGACATTAACGTGGTGGACAACTTACAATCAATGGTTATCCTTTCTACCTTTAAGGACAGTAAAGTGCTGCCAATACCGGAATAGTCAATGCAACAAGAGAAAAAGCGAATCCTTGAACATTCCCAGATTTTGCAAATCATCCGGAGAATGGCTTATGAGATTTATGAGCAAAACCATAATACTCAGGAGCTTTTTCTAGCGGGAATAGATAGCAATGGAGAGAAAATTTCAGTTTTACTCAAAGAGGAAATTGAAAAGATTTCGGATATTCGTGTTTCCCTCATACGAATAGACATAGATAAGTCTGCCAAAAGCCAACCTCAAGTTAGTTTTTCTGCCCAGCCTGAAGTGACCGATTTCACTTTAATTGTTGTTGATGATGTTCTGAATTCAGGAGGAACAATGATTTATGCATTGGATCCTTTCTTGAAAATGAATGTGTCCAAAATCCAAACCGCTGTCCTGGTAAACAGAAGTCATAAAAGATTTCCGATTGCTGTGGATTATAAAGGGTTTGAGTTAGGAACCACCATTCAGGAACACATTGATGTACAATTGAATGATGAATATTCGGCCTTTTTGTACTAATTTTTAGAACCAACTTTAAACTTACTAATTATGGAAACTTTAGAAGGGTTATGGGATAAGTATTCCGAAACCGTGATTAACACAGGCTTGAATATCGTAGTCTCAATTTTGATTTTAATTGTAGGACTCTGGGTAATCAAGTGGATTGTAAACAAACTCGTTAGTGTTTTAAGAAAAAGAGGCATTGACGAAACCTTAATACCAACCTTAAGAGGTTTTACCAAAGGCATGCTGACCATCATGCTCTTAATCTTTGTCGTTGGCAGAATGGGCGCAGATACCAGTGCTTTTGTAGCAGTTCTGGGAGCCTTGGGTCTTGCTGTTGGGTTTGCACTACAAGGCAGTTTGGCCAACTTTGCAGGTGGTATCTTAATTCTGGTATTAAAACCGTTCAAAAACGGTGATGTCATCAACGTCAATGGAGAAACAGGATCAGTACAGGCCATTTCGATCGTTACTACGACTTTAAAAACACCCGATAATAGAGTAATCTACATGGCCAATGGAGCTGTTGCAGGTGCAACCATCACTAACATTACACAAGAACCTACCAGACGATGGGACTTTGTATGTGGTATCGGCTATGACGATGACTTTGATAAAGCGAAAGAGATCATTCAAGGCTTAATTGCTGCAGACGATAGATTTCACAAAGACCCTGCTCCTTTTGTAAGAGTAGGCAATCTAGGAGATAGTAGTGTTGATATCACCATTAGAGCATGGGTTGATACTTCAGAATACTGGAATGTGCACTTCGATATGATTGAAAACATCAAGAAGGAAATGGACAAAGCTGGAATTTCTATTCCTTATCCACAGAGAGATATTCACGTTTACAACGAGAAATAGATTTTTAGATCATTGAAAAAAGGGAACGAATAAACTTCGTTCCCTTTTTTTGTCCCTTTCTAGGTAGACTCAAATATGTATATTTACGCACCAAATTTTTTAAGGCATGTCTATTCACAAGTCTGATATCAAGAAAGTAACAACACACCAACTACAAACAATGAAGGATCGTGGAGAGAAAATCTCCATGCTTACCGCCTATGATTACTCCATGGCGCAATTAATAGATGGTGCTGGAGTAGATATTATTTTAGTTGGTGATTCTGCCTCTAATGTAATGGCAGGTCATGAAACGACACTTCCGATTACACTAGATCAAATGATCTATCACGCGAGTTCAGTTATTCGAGCTGTATCTCGAGCTTTTGTAGTTGTAGATATACCTTTTGGCTCTTATCAAGGAAATTCGTCGGAAGCTCTGAGATCGGCTATACGAATTATGAAAGAGTCTGGAGCCCATTCTGTAAAAATGGAAGGCGGCGCAGAAATCAAAGAATCGGTAATTCGAGTACTCAGTGCTGGCGTACCTGTTATGGGGCATTTAGGGCTTACACCTCAGTCGATTTATAAATTTGGTACTTATGCAGTAAGGGCAAAAGAGAAAGAGGAGGCTGACAAACTCATCGCCGACGCTAAACTTCTCGAGGAATGTGGCTGCTATGCGATAGTACTAGAAAAAATACCTGCAGATTTAGCCAAACGAGTTTCGGAAGAGGTAAATATTCCTACAATTGGCATTGGAGCTGGACCACATACAGATGGCCAAGTACTTGTGATGCACGATATGCTTGGCATTACTAAAGAATTCAAACCAAGGTTTTTAAGACAATACGCCGATGTTGGCAGTATGATTACCGAAGCCGTAGGCAACTACGTAAAAGACGTGAAGTCAAAAGACTTTCCTAACGAAAAAGAGAGCTACTAAGGCTAGTATCAAACGTTTTCATGCCAAAACATAAAAGCGGATACATTGATACACTCGTAAAGTGTTACATTGCACATCGCAAAACAGAATAATACTATTTCATAAATATATATGAGCGAACAAAAAATAACCATCAACAACGGTGTACTGAACGTACCCGATAATCCAACCATTCCTTTCATTGAAGGTGACGGAATTGGTGTGGACATTTGGCCAGCTGCACAACACGTATTCGACAACGCTGTCGAAAAAGCTTACGGAGACAAAAAATCAATTAATTGGAAAGAAGTACTAGCTGGAGAAAAAGCATTTAATGCTACAGGCGAGTGGATGCCCTCGGAAACTCTCGATGCATTTAGATCATACTTAGTGGGTATCAAAGGCCCTCTAACCACACCAGTTGGTGGCGGCATTAGGTCATTGAACGTGGCATTACGCCAAGAACTTGACTTATATGCTTGTGTTAGACCTGTAAGATGGTTCAAAGGCACACCTTCTCCAGTAAAACAACCTGGTCTTTGTGACATGGTTATTTTCAGAGAAAATACAGAAGATATTTATGCTGGAATCGAGTTTGAAGAAGGCACAGAAGATTGCGAAAAGTTTGGTAAGCTTCTGGCCGAAAACTTCCCTGACAGATATGCCAAAGTCAGATTTCCTGGAAGTGCTGGTTACGGAATCAAACCTGTTTCTGAAGAAGGAACACATCGCTTGGTGAAGAGCGCCATCGATTACGCATTCGACCAAAAAAGAGATTCAGTAACCCTTGTTCACAAGGGCAACATTATGAAATTCACAGAAGGCGCCTTTAAAGCATGGGGTTATGAGCTTTCTAAGAACGAATATGGTGCTAAAGATTATGAAGGTGGACCTTGGCAAATCATTGAGAAAGATGGTCACCAAGTGATTATTAAGGACGTAATAGCAGATGCATTCTTGCAACAGATATTACTAAGGCCAGCGGAATATTCTGTAATAGCAACGCTAAACCTAAATGGAGACTACGTATCTGATGCCCTAGCAGCCATAGTAGGAGGAATTGGTATTGCGCCAGGGGCGAATATTAATTACATCACAGGTAATGCCATTTTTGAAGCTACTCACGGTACTGCACCAAAATACGCAGGACAGGATAAAGTAAACCCGGGCTCGGTAATTTTATCGGGTGCGATGATGCTAGAATATATGGGTTGGCAAGAAGCGGCAAATCTAATTTATCAAGGATTGGAAGCAGCAATAGCCTCTAAACGCGTCACCTACGACTTCGAAAGACTCATGGAAGGAGCAACTCTACTCAAGTGCTCAGAGTTTGGAGAAGAAATTGTGAAAAATATGTAAACAAAAAGCCCCGAAAGGGGCTTTTGTATTATGGTGCCCTCTGTAGTGACAGATAGGGTTTATTCACAGTTCAGGAACTGACGCCAATCGATATTTACCGCTTGGCTAAGTAAATAAAATTATGGCCAAGCGCTACCTTCCATTTTTCCCACTAAAACTTGTCGCATTTCCAGGCGAACAATTAAACCTGCACGTCTTCGAACCTCGCTACAAACAACTGATCAACGAGTGTGTAGATGAGGGAAAAACATTCGGAATTCCTGTCTTTGAAAAAGGGATGAAAGAATTTGGAGGGGAAATGGAAGTCACAGAAGTGGTAAAAACATATGCTACTGGGGAGATGGATATCTCTACTAGGTGTATTGGCACGATTCAAATCTTTTCTTTTGATGAAAAAGCGCCAGGCAAATTATACGCAGGTGGTAATGTAGAAAGCATAGAAAACTTTCAAGATGCCACTATTGATCAGTGGATGGAACTAAAGCATTTAGCCAAACAGTTGATCTCCATATTGAAAATGGATGATAAATTGGATATAGAACTGTTGTCTAGTTCGTTTGAATTAGCCCACAAATTAGGCTTATCTTTGGAGCAGGAATACGACATGCTGCAAATGACCCGTGAATCTCAGAGACAGGCCTATATGATCAATCATTTAGAAAGAGCACTGCCTTTGATTCGTGAAATGGAAGGCGCTAAAAATCGCATCAAAATGAATGGTCATTTTCAGCATCACGATCCGCTGAACTTTTAAGAATGATTCAAACCGACTTATCAGAATTCGGAACCTTACTTATATTTATCCTTGGCGCAATCGCTTTCGCCATAGTGGGTCTTACTGCCTCAAAATTACTCAGACCAAATAAGCCGAATTTTGAAAAGCTCACTACCTACGAATCAGGGGAAGATACCGTAGGAACAGCTTGGGGTCAATTCAGCATAAAGTTCTACATCGTTGCCTTAATCTTTCTCCTATTTGAAGTAGAGATCATTTACCTATTTCCATGGGCAATTATTTTTGGTGATAAAGAGTTGATAGCATCTACAAATTGGAGTTGGGCTTGGTTTGCCATCGCAGAAATGTTCATCTTCATTTTTATATTGGCCTTGGGGCTGGCATATGCATGGCGAAAAGGATATTTGAATTGGGTAAAACCACAACAAATTCAAACGGATTATAAATCACCGATACCAGAAAGCGCGTACAAAAAATATAAAGAATAGCACTTGGGGCTTCTAGATCAAAAACTTGGCAAAGGTGGTATTATAATCACCAAGTTTGACGACCTGATTAATTGGGCCAGACTCTCTTCTATGTGGCCAATGGCTTTTGGTACCGCATGCTGTGCCATAGAATTCATGAGTACTCAAGGCACGCCTTACGACCTTGATAGACTGGGCATTGTGCCAAGAGCAAGTCCTAGACAATCAGATGTGATGATAGTAGCTGGAACAGTTACTTTTAAAATGGCCGATCGTGTACGCCGACTTTACGAACAAATGGCAGAGCCGCGATATGTCATCTCCATGGGGTCTTGTTCAAACTGTGGTGGCCCATATTGGGAGCATGGTTATCATGTGGTAAAAGGAGTAGATAGAATTATACCTGTAGATGTATATGTACCAGGTTGCCCTCCTCGTCCGGAAGCGTTAATTGGAGGACTTTTAAAGCTTCAAGAAAAAATCAAAGGCGAAAGTATAGTCGCACCAAAAGCGGTTGAGAAATTAATGGCTAAAGAAGCAGTATGACTTTCGATGAGATCATATCGATCCTTAAACGGGATTTAGGCGAAGAAATAATCGTTGCTACCGACGAAAATGCATCACCAAGATGTATTGAGATTAAAGCGGATAACCTTGTCAAATGCATGGAATATCTGCACCGCACAGAGGGTCTATACTTTGATTCACTGTCCTGCATCACAGGTCTAGACAATGGTCCTGAAACTAATACGATGGAGGTCATTTATAATCTATATGCTATTCCATATGATCACCACCTTATGGTGAAAGTCTCGCTGAATCGAAATGATCCGAAAATCGACTCTTTAACTTCTATCTGGAAAACAGCCAATTGGCAAGAAAGGGAGGTATATGACTTGTTTGGGATTTACTTTAACAACCACCCCGATTTAAGAAGAATTTTGCTCCCCGAAGATTGGGATGGACATCCTTTAAGAAAGGACTACGAACATCAAACATATTATCGCGGTATTAAAGTTGAATATTAGTGGCAAACGAAGTTCAATACATATTCGACAATGAAAACCTGAGAAAATCAGCACCTCAGAAATTCAAATCCGAAGATTTGAAAAGTGAGGAAATGATTGTGAATATCGGACCTCAACACCCTTCTACCCATGGTGTACTGCGCTTGGAAGTTATTACGAATGGCGAAGAAATAGTAGATGTAGCACCACATCTCGGTTATCTGCACAGGTGTTTCGAGAAACACGCTGAAAACCTGCCTTACAATCAAATTCTGCCATTCGTCGATCGGATGGACTACATAGCGGCCATGAATTCAGAGCATGCTTTTGTGATGGGCGTAGAACGAATGCTCGGCATAGAAGGCCAAATCGACAAAAGAGTAGAATACATACGCGTAGTAGTCGCAGAGCTGAATCGAATGGCCTCGCATTTTATTGCGCTGGGAACTTATGCCATGGATATTGGTGCCATTACACCGTTTCCTTGGATGCTTCGCGACAGAGAACACATTCTGCGACTGCTAGAATGGGTTTCGGGAGCACGAATGCTTTACAATTACATCTGGGTAGGCGGACTCTTTTACGACTTACCGGTTGGGTTTGAAGAAAGATGTTTGGAGTTTATAAAATACATTAAGCCTAAACTGATAGAGTTCGAACAAGTCGTCCTTCAAAACAAGATTTTTATTGATAGAACGGCCAATGTTGGTGTTTTACCCGCTGACTTAGCTATCAATTATGGTATTACCGGACCTATGCTCAGGGCTTCGGGGCTCAAATATGATTTAAGAAAAGTAGACGCTTATTCGGTTTACCCGGAAATCGATTTTGATGTACCCGTTGGCAAGGGAGAAATGGGGAGCCTCGGTGATTGTTGGGATAGAACAGATGTACGGATGAAAGAGTGTTATGAATCCGTCAAAATCATAGAACAGGCGATCCAAAAACTGACTGGGGATCACAAAAGAACGAGAGACTTCGACCCAAGAGCAGCCGTTCCGAAAAAAATACGACCAAAAGCGCAAGATTTTTATGTGCGCGCAGAAAATCCCAAAGGCGAAACAGGATTCTTTTTTAGAGCTGACGGAAGATCAGATATACCATTTAGATGCAAAGCTCGTGGAGCAAGTTTTGTGAACCTATCCATTCTTGGAGAACTAGCAAAAGGTGGCTTAATCGCAGATTTGATCGCGATTCTTGGATCAATTGATATTGTCCTCGGAGAAGTTGATCGCTAGTTGGCTTTAGCTACAATAAAGCTTCTAGATTGGTTTCTCGAACGTAAGCCCTTTTACCTCGCCATTTAATCTGATACCAGATATCTTGCTTATCGATAATCTCGATTTTATGACCTTGGCCAACAACTTCAATTAATTCGGCAGCGGCAGAGGGACCCGACATTACATATGCATTATCGCTAGTGACAATACCTTGGTCTTTTGGCCCAGTGAAATTCACAAAGAAAAAGGTAAGGCTTAACACAATCAACAGACCGATCGCCAATCCGGGAGATCTTTCTTGATGCTTTTTAAGCTTTCTGAACATCATAGTTAAAATGAGCAAATTCAATGCGACTAGCACGGCTATGATCAGGATATTGTAGTCCTGAATAGCCTTAACAAACTGCTGAAAATCATTTGTATCATAACCTTCCAGACCATTGACTTGTGCCAATGCATCCATCTTCTTTAAAGCTTCTTTGTCCGAAGTCAGTCTATAATAATCGTGTAAATAAATAAGTGCCCTACTCAAGTTACCTAAAGCCTCCTGGCTGTAGGCCATCTTTAAAAGCATGGCTGGAGTGGCGCGTTGAGCATCTTCATAAATGGACTCATATAATTCAAGAGATTGTGTGTATAAACGTTCCTTGAAAAGTGAATCTGCCTTGGCTAGATTCGAAGTCACCTCTTGACTAAAAACACTTTGGATAGAAAAAATCAATCCGAGTAAGAATAGAAAAGTAATCCTAGAAAACCTCTTTTGCATATTATATGAATTCCTCACTTACAATTGTGCTCCAAAATCCAGCGATCAGACTTTTAGAAGCACGAATATAGTTAGCACAATTTCTTCGCCCATACCTTTCACAACATTTAACAAGCCGATCGGATTATTTTCAGGTGAGTTCCTAAACTTCAGGCTTAAAAACAGTTAGGTCAACCCATTTAAGCAGCACCACAATCTTGGGAAATATTGGTACAATCGGCATAGGAAAGTGTGCTAGTAAAAAGACATGAATACCAGTTGTTTTCTCGATAAACGGTGACCAAAAGAAATTGTAAAATAAATTTATATTCAGTGTTTGCATTTAATTTTGAACCTCTTACATTTGCAGTCCGAATTATGAGAGACACTCAAAATTCGGCCACAAAAACAGGATGATCTGGTAGCTCAGCTGGTAGAGCATCTCCCTTTTAAGGAGAGGGTCCTGGGTTCGAACCCCAGCCAGATCACACCGTTAAAGACTTCATTTTATGAAGTCTTTTTTTGTTTTAATCCACTCAATTTAAGCAGGCCTTAATAGCTGGACCATCGCGACGCTTTTTAGAAAAGGAGATCAAAAATTATTACCTTTGACAAAATTGGGATCTCTACTTTTTCGTTTTTCTGAAGCTTTTGATTGACCTTCTAATCTTATTTCTACATGAAGAACTACATCATTCTTGCCGCTTTTATTCTGTTGACGGCCTGCAACGATAAAAGCTCAAACCAATTTATAATTAACGGTAGCACAGAGGGAATTAATGATCAACAGGTAAAACTGACACTACTCAGCGGTGAAGGTATGCAAGTTCAAAAATTTGATGCAGTTGAGATAGTGAATGGAAAATTCAAAATCGAAGGAGAATTAGTTCAACCACCTACACTTGTTTCCCTGGTCTTCGAACAAGAAGGAGTCAAGCTATGGAAAAGGTTCTTAATAGATAACTCTACAATGGATTTAAAGATTTGGAAAGTCGAAGAACCAAATGACATCCCTCCTACCTATGACGCTATCCTCAATGGGTCAAAAAGCAATGATGAACTCGAAAAAATGACCACCACCTTGAGAGAACTAAATAAAGAGGTGTCAATGTTCGCTGCCACCTTTAGAAAACTGGGAAATAACGGACAATTACCTATGGACCAATGGTCTAAAGAGGATTTAGCGCAAGTAGCGAAAATGGAAGAGATAGATAAAGAGGCCACTTTGAAAAGAAATAAATTCCTTTCTGAATCTGCTCAAGGAAAAAATGAAGTACTCAAGTTATTAGCAATACCTGAGCTATATCATTGGGGAATCGCCCCTTTCAATTCATTTGAGCTCTGCGAGGAAGCATTCGACGAGCTACACGGAGATTTAAAGACATCACACCTGAGGGCTTATTACAGCAGCGAAATTCATAGGAAGTCAGAACAAATGCGATTAGCGCGAGAAGTTACCGTAGACAATAAATACAAAAACTTTACACAAAATAATCCAGAAGGAAAACCAATCACAGCAAGTGATATTGTCGAATCAAACCAGTATGTATTATTAGATTTTTGGGCTTCCTGGTGTGGGCCCTGTAGAAAAGAAAATCCAAACCTTCTCAAAACCTACAATGAATTTCATGACAAAGGTTTTGACGTACTCGCGATTTCAATCGACGAGAAGGAAAAAGCTTGGAAAAAGGCCATTGAACAAGATGGCATGCCTTGGACGCAAGTTTCTGATTTGAAAGGCCCTGCTAATGATGTCGCCACATTGTATTCCGTTACGGGAGTTCCAAGCAGCTTTCTAATTGACAGCCAAAGTGGCCGAATTATAGCCACAGATCTCCGAGGAGAAGACCTCGACAATAAACTAAAAGAATTGTTTGCTCAATAATCACAGTTAACTCAATAAGGCTCTGCTTTTAAAGTCATTAGTTCTACAATTAGGAAATTAATAAAATCAACTCTACATTTAGGAAACTAATAAGTTTAACTTATGAAAGGAACCTACTTAGGCGAGTTTGAAGAAATCGTACTATTAACGATCGGGGTGCTACAAGATGACGCTTATGGTGTGGCTATTAAATTAGAAATAGAGGCCCGTACCAGCAGAACACCTAGCATCGGCGCATTGCATTCTGCGCTAAGCCGTTTAGAAGACAAAGGCTTCATCGCATCTAAAGAAGGTGGCGCCACGCAAGCAAGGGGTGGTAGGCGCAAGCGATTTTATACGATTACTGCCGCTGGGAAATCTACACTCGTAAAAGCCAATCGATTAAGAAATGAGCTTTTCAACCTCATCCCGAATTTATCTACTGAAGGCCTAAATTGATGAAGGAAAACTGGTCAAATCCTCCACAATGGCCTCAACGGTTACTCCGGAAATGGTGCTCTGATAAACACTTTGATATTCTACTCGGAGACCTGCTGGAGCTCTACGAGTATCGACTTGCCAAAAAAGGAAAGCTCAAGGCAAAACTGCATTTCATCAAGGATACTTTTGATATGCTCAGGCCTTTCGCATTCAGAAAAAGAAAGAAACAACAACTCAATCAAACTGATATGTTCAAGAATTACTTCAAAATCTCATTCCGCAACATGCGTAGACATAAGGTTTACGCTTCCATAAATATAGCCGGCCTTTCAGTGGGTATCACCTGCTTTTTATTGATCTTCTTGTACGTGCAAGACGAATTAAGCTACGACAGATATCACAACGAAGCCAAAGACATTTACCGGATAGTAGTACCCAATTACGACGCCGATGGCGAGTTGAGCAGGGTGTTTAGCTATGCCTCTTTGAGACATGGTGAGCTCCTAAGAAATGACTTCCCCCAAATTGAATCCGTTGTACGGTTCAACCCCTTCAATTTTCCCATTATCAAGTATCAGGACAAACAATTCGAAGAGGCATTCTTTAACCTTGTCGAACCAAGCATCTTTGATGTCTTTACCTTTAATTTCATCGAAGGGGAAGCAAAAGATGCCCTAGTTGACCCTTTTAGCGTAGTGATCACTCAATCTACAGCGGAAAAATACTTTGGCACCGAAAAAGCGCTGGGTAAAACGCTCAATGTCCTCGATGGAAGGGAATTTCTCTTTAAAGTGACTGGTGTGATAGAAGATTTCCCAGAGCAATCGCACATGAGCTACAATTTCCTTGGATCTTGGGCCACCTTTGAGTCGACTGTCGACCTCAGTACGAGGACGTCTTATTACGGTAATTATAACTACCCCACTTATCTGAAGGTCAAAAATGGTGTCAACATTGAAGTTCTATCAGAACAAATCCCAGCACTTCTTGATAAATACATAGACAATATTCAAGGGGATAAAGCAAGTAGTCGACTTGGGTTGACCTTTCAAAGGCTCACGGACATTCACCTAAAGGGTACACCTGGCACAAGCGGCACACCTCGGGAATTCTATCTTTACTTGTTTTCAGCCGTCGGGTTTTTAGTTCTTTTGATTGGCTGCATTAATTACATGAATTTAGCTACTGCCAAATACGCGAATCGACTAAAAGAAATTGGTGTACGAAAGGTAATGGGTGCGGGCTCCTCCAGCATATCCCAACAGTTTCTGGTAGAGTCGATTTCCTATACCACTATAGCCTTAATACTTAGCATTGGCTTGGCTTATTTACTATTGCCAACATTGAATACTTTCACTGAAAAATCTTTAAGCCTTGAATTAGCCACGAACTTATCGCTTTACCTATTTCTGATTGGGCTAGTCTTTTTTGTTGGTCTTTTGGCAGGAAGTTATCCAGCATTTTTCATGTCAAGATTCAAAACCGTAAGTGCCCTCAAAAACGGCAAATTGAACATTAAAAACCGATCGTTTTTTAGAATGGGGATGGTAATCTTTCAATTTGTAATTACCATCAGTTTGGTCATCGGTGTTATTGTGGTGGACCGTCAGTTAAGCTTTATTAGAAACCAATACCCGGGTTTTGAAAGGAAGCAAGTGATCACATTCTCTGGAAATGCCGCGATGAATAATCAATCAGATATTTTTAAAACACGGTTGCTGAATAACCCAAAAATTCAACAATCGGCAATGTCCACCAGAGTACCTACAGGAAGATTGGCAGACTCCATGGATGCAACACTTTTAGACGGAGAATTAGAAACAAATGTCGATTTCAGATTACCATTTATTCGAGCCGATCGCGATTTTCTGAAACTCTATGAAATAGATTTGATTACTGGTGAGAATCTACCAGATAAGATACCCGCCAACGATAATCAATCATTTATTCTCAATGAAACTGCCGTAATGAAACTAGGATGGACCAACCCAGAAGAAGCTATTGGTAAAAGAATGCGATACGGCTTTTTAACAGGCTTCATAAAGGGTGTTGTGAAGGACTTTCATTTCGAATCACTTCACTCCTCAATTCAACCGATGATTTTTTACAATACGACAAGAGCTAAAAGAATTGTTTCGGTCAAAATTTCGCCTACTGATATGCCTGAAACTTTGACTTACCTAGAAGATATTTTCAAAGAATATAGTCCCGATCGCTCATTTGACGCCTCTTTCTTAGACGATGATTTCAATCGGCAATATGAAGACGAAAAACAGCTCAGCGATATTTCAAAAATATTCTCAGTTCTGGCCATTTTTATTGCCTGTATTGGACTCTTGGGGCTAGTCAGTTTTACACTAGAACAAAAAGCCAAGGAGATAAGCGTTAGAAAAGTACTCGGTGCGAGTGTTACAGGCATTTTGTTACTGGTAAATCGTAGTTATGCCGTATTGATTCTTATTGCCTTCGCCATAGCGGTTCCTCTCTCGATTTATGCACTTGACGGATGGCTAAGTTCTTTTGCCTACCATATCAGTATTGGTGTGGGAATAATAAGTGTTGCTGGTATAATGACGGCAACTTTAGCAGTGATTACTATTTGTTCTCAAGCCATTCGGTTTGCTACAGCAAATCCGGTGAAATGGCTGAGAAATGAATAACTCAATATTTCCAAAATTGCACGTTAGATATTTGATTAGATTCAAATACCTTCGTGTCAATGAATAAACAACCTATCGGCATATTTGATAGTGGAATGGGTGGCCTCACAGTGGCACACGCAGTGAGTAAGGCTTTACCGAACGAGCAACTGATCTATTTTGGTGATTCTGCTCACCTCCCCTATGGCGATAAATCGGCTGCTACTATTCAGGCTTATTCCATCAAAATCTGTGACATTTTACTCGAAAAAGGTTGTAAGGTTATTCTTATCGCATGTAATTCTGCCTCTGCGGCGGCTTATGATTTAATCAAGGCTTATTTAGGCTCAAAAGCACAGGTGCTCAACGTAATCGACCCAGTAGTTGACTATGTGGCCAATAATTATTCTGGCCAAAAAGTAGGGCTTATTGGGACCAAACAGACTGTCGGCTCCAATGTCTATGAAAATCAAATTCATGCAAGAAATAGTGGAATTAGCGTTGGTGCGCTGGCCACTCCTCTTCTAGTGCCAATGATTGAAGAGGGCTTTCACAAAAACGAGATCTCAGAAGCTATCATCCAAGAATACTTATCGAATCCAGCTCTTGCAGAAATCAAGGCATTGATTCTCGGCTGTACGCACTACCCGCTAATAAAGGACAAAGTTGAGGCCTACTTTAAAAACCAGATCGACGTCATAGACTCTTCAGAAATAGTGGCTAATGCTTTAAGTAATCTTTTAGCTGAGCAAAATCTCCAGTCCGATAAAAGGGTCAATAAAAACGAATTTTTGGTTTCAGATATTACGCCATCGTTCGAAGCCGCTACATCGCTGTTTTTTGGGGTAAAAGTACCTTTACAAAAACACAAACTCTGGGAATAAAACCCAAAACACTCACCTTCAAGTGGCTTAAATTTTCGGAACAAATTATTAACCTACTGGTTTAGTAGACTAGTACGTGTTTGTTACAGATTATTATGTTTTCTTTGCAGACGTAAAGGCCCTTAAAAAGTGTATACTTTTCTCATTATCTTGATTTTCTTCCTTGTCTACATGGTTTTTGTAGTCTACGCAGAGCGAAAGATATCGGCCTTTATACAAGATCGATATGGCCCAATGGAAGTAGGTTATTATGGGCTTCTCCAAACTGTTGCGGACTTACTCAAGCTTGTCCAGAAAGAGGACATTGTTCCTTTAGCTGCGGACAAGCGCATCTTCAAGCCTGGTCCTGTCGTTATTTTCACCGCTGTTTTCGCTGGTTTTGCAGTTATTCCCTTAACGTCCGCATTTGGCAACTCTTCAGTACAAGTAGGCATTTTCTATTTATTGGCTATTGTTTCACTTGATGTTATCGGAATACTTATGGCAGGTTGGGGATCGAATAGCAAGTATGCCCTGTTTGGGGCAATGCGCTCGGTGGCTCAAATTATCTCTTATGAAATACCGCTTGGCTTGACCGTAGTATGTGTAGTCATGGTGTCTCAAACACTGGATTTACAAGAAATCATTTACCAACAGGGCATCTGGTGGAATAGTATAGACGCTGAAGCCGCCAACTACCTGTTTGGCATCAAAGCGATCGGCATAGAAACAACTGAAATAGGGGGCATTTTAACTTGGAACATCTTTCGCGCACCCATTTTTTTATTCGCTTTTATCATCTTCTTTATTGCTTCTCTAGCTGAGAGTAATCGTGCTCCTTTTGATATTCCTGAAGCTGAATCGGAACTCGTTGGAGGTTTTCACACCGAATACTCTGGGCTCCGCTGGGGTTTGGTCATGATGGGTGAATACGGCTTGATGCTTTTAGTCTCTTTTCTGGCGGCTATTTTATTTCTTGGGGGATGGAATACTCCTTTACCTAACATTGGTAGTGTTGAACTCGCCCAATGGACAAGTGGTGTACCTGGCACTGTAGCAGGGCATTTATGGGGAGCTTTCTGGATGCTGAGCAAGGCATTTCTACTGGTTGGCGTTCAAATCTGGATTAGATGGACGTTTCCAAGACTGCGAATCGACCAACTGATGAACCTGAGTTGGAAGTACTTAACTCCTGCAGCGATCCTTTTAGTGTTATTTAGTGCAATCTGGAGGATGCTTATGATATGATGTGGAACTGTGAACAAATAGGGCTACCGAAGACTTTTTACTTCATAACTTTACTATTTCACCAGATATAAATGTCGGAAGGGATTAAATCATATTGGATCCGAATTAAAACGGCTACGCAAACCTTGAAAAAAGGTATGCAAATAACTGGTAAGCACATGCTTGAGGCTTGGGACCAAAGAACACCTATTGGCCCCAATGACCAAAACTACTTTGAAAAGCAGCAAGGGCTTTTCACGCTTCAATACCCAAGGGAAACCATTCCTGTTCCCGATCATGGGCGATACAAGCTTCATAATGAAATAGATGACTGTATTGTTTGTGACAAATGCGCCAAAGTGTGCCCCGTAAATTGTATCGACATTGAACCCGTTCGTGCCACCGAAACTTTTGGCAAAACTTCCGACGGAACTCCCTTGAGAATCTATGCTGCCAAGTTCGACATTGATATGGCGAAATGCTGTTTCTGCGGATTATGCACCACGGTTTGCCCTACAGAATGCCTGACCATGACTAGCGAGTACGACTTCAGTGCTTTTGATTTTGAGGAGCATAACGTGCTTTTTTCAAATATGACGCCACTCGAAATTTTAGAGAAGAAACAGGCATTTGAAGCATTCAGTGAGAAGAAAGCAGCCGAAAAAGCTAAGGCAAGCGCTGCGTCTGTAAAGCCTGGAGCAAAACCAGCCATGAGACCTAAAACAGCAGCTCTGGCTAAACCGAAGGTCCCTGGTGCAACACCGAAACCAAAAGTCGTGATAAAGCCGAAAGTTCAGGTAAACAAAACTGCTAGCGAATCGGGAACACCCAAACCAAAGGTGGTCATAAAACCCAAAATTCAAGTAAAAAAAGAAGCTACGGATTCGTCTGCCAAGGCAAAACCAGTCATTAGACCTAAAATACCCACTACGAATACTTCCGATGAAAAGAAACCACCTAGACCGGTCATAAAACCTAAGGTACCTGCTCGGCCAAAGATTCCAACAAGAAAAAAGGAGAACCCGGAGGGTGATGAATAAACTATGGATTTGACAACTATCATATCCTATGCGTTTGTGGGTATCACTGCCCTTTCTACGCTTTACATTATGTTCACAAAGAACATTTTGTATGCTGCTTTTGCCCTGATTTTGACCTTCATAGGCATGGCTGGACTATTTGTTCTACTCGGGGCTGAATTTATAGCGGTGACTCAAATTTTGGTTTATGTCGGTGGTATTCTTGTGTTATTGGTTTTTGGAATTATGCTGACTAATCGCTTGAAGGGCAAGAAGGTAGTAAGTCCGACTTACCACAAACTATTAGGATTCCTGATTGCTGCTGGCCTATTCACCTTGTTATTTAAAGGAATTCTAGCGGCAAATTTCAGCACGCTAGCCTGGACAAACAACAGTATCAAAAAAGCTCCAGAGATTAAAGATTTTGGTCTCACGCTGATGACTGATTATGTGCTGGCTTTTGAAATTATTGGCATTCTCCTTTTACTAGGCCTTATTGGAGCAGTTAGAATTGCCGGAAATACAAGGAAGGAGGTTCACGATGCCTCTTGATTATATCCTCGCATTGGGCGCATTCCTCTTCTGTGCTGGCTTGTTTGTGGTCATCACTAGAAAGAATGCCATTATGGTTTTGATCGGGATTGAGTTAATGCTCAATGCGGCAAACTTAAATTTAATTGCCTTTAGTAGCTTTGACACGCAGGCTTTGCAAGGACAGGTATTTTCGATTTTTGTAATTACCGTCGCCGCCGCAGAAGCCGCCGTAGGCCTTTCTATTGTGGTAAAAGTCTATAAGTATTTCCAAACAGCAGACTTAGATAAAATTAATGACTTGAAAGGGTGATAGAACTACAGGAACTCATATTACCCAAAGGAGACCCGATCATTTACTGGCTGATCGCCTTGTTGGCTATTCCTTTCTTTTCATTTCTCACTACTCAAAAGCTGGGTCAAAGAGCGCCACACTGGGCAACCTTTTTACTAGCAGCCAATACGTGTATCGCTATTTATCTGACGGCCTTACATTGGAACGGAGAAAACCTGAGTGTTCGAGGGCATTGGTTTAAAGTTGGAGATACTCAAATCACCTACTCATTTCTTGTCGATCGGCTTACGCTAATCATGTCAGTCATCGTGAACTTTATCTCCTTGCTTGTCCACTTGTTTTCACAGGAGTACATGCGAAAAGACAAGGCTAAACCAAGGTATTTTGCCTACCTCGGCTTGTTTACGTTTTCTATGATGGGCATAGTGCTTTTCTATGACCTCCTCTTCATTTTCATTTTCTGGGAGCTTGTAGGCCTATCTTCTTTCTTACTCATTGGGTTTTGGTTCGAAAAGAAATCTGCATCAATCGCTGCAAACAAGGCATTTATCATGAATCGTATTGGTGACGTTGGATTTGTCACTGCACTAATGATCCTCTACACCCAATTTCAATCTTTCGATCTGGAGGTCATTAAAACCTTAATGATTGATAGTAAGATCGAAAATGGGAACTGGGTAACCCACTTTTTAAACAACGGCCATGAAATGATGGGCAGTCTAGATGCCAGGTGGCTCAGCGCGGCTGGTATCGCTTTATTTTGCGGAGCCGTAGGAAAATCAGCACAATTTCCACTGCAAGTTTGGCTTCCAGATGCGATGGAGGGTCCTACCCCTGTTTCTGCCTTGATACATGCCGCCACCATGGTAGCTGCCGGGGTGTATTTACTAGCACGTGTTTTCGTAATCCTTGATGCCCAAGCACTAGAAGTTGTAGCAATTGTTGGTGCCATTACTGCATTTATGGCCGCTATTGCCGCTTTATCACAATTCGACATCAAAAAAGTATTGGCTTACAGCACCATTTCTCAGCTCGGGTATATGGTTATGGCTATGGGAGTCGGCGCCTATACTGCAGGACTCTTTCACTTGGTGACCCATGCATTTTTTAAGGCAGGGCTATTTTTATGTGCAGGTATTATTATTCATCAACTTCATAAATTGGAGTCGAAAGAAATCAGCTTCAATACGCAAGATATGCGTGTAATGGGTGGACTGAGACAGCACTTACCGCGCACATTTTTCTTTTTCTTGATTTGTGCATTGGCACTTGCCGGGCTTCCAGGCTTTTCGGGCTTCCTTTCTAAAGATGCCATTCTACTCAATCTATCTGTATGGGCAGATATAAAAGGAGGTGGATTCTATATACCAGAAGTACTCGCCTTTGCTACCGTTCTTCTAACCGCCTTTTATACCTTTAGAATGATCTTCCTGATCTTCTTTGGAAATTTTCGACTACCGAAGATTGTCCAACAGGCAGAGATTGGCAGTAAACTGAAAGAGGGAAACTGGACCTTATTAGTTCCCGCTGGCATACTTGCCATACTTTCGCTCAGCCCTTTCTTTGGATTAACTTTAAATGCGGAACACACTTGGTTTGTTGAGGCTTTTCCAACCCCAATCTACCTTGTTCCTGCTAGCTATGCCGCTAAGAGCTTGGTCGATGTGTCGCCTGAGACATTCCATCATTTGCACGGCTTGGTCAATGGTGTTTCCATTGGACTCGCCCTGTTAGGAATCATCATCGGATATTTTGCTTACCGACCCAATGCCAAACTAGAACAGACTTTTGTGGAACGCCGAGAACCAAATGGATTTCTCGGTCAAGTTTCATTTTATCATTGGTATCAAGATGCTTTCTACCGAAAATGGATACTAAAATTCATCCTTCTAAAGGCACAGGCCTTGTCTTGGTTTGATAAAAAAGTAATCGACGAAATTATTAATGGTTTGGCAAAATGGCAAGTGATTCTTGCCCATGGCACAAAGTGGTTTGATCGGTACTTTGTCGATGGCATCGTCAACCTAACCGCCTTTACCAGCGGCAGAATTGGTCATTTTACTCGGTCGATTCAGTCGGGAAATGTTCAGACATATATTATGGTGAGTTTTGTTTTCATCATACTATTAATGCTTTATTTAGTCTTTTAAACTATGGTGCATTTGTTGTCCTATATCGTCTTTATCCCTTTAGTAGCCGCACTTCTGATTGTGCTGACTCCAAAGGCATATGAGAATCTATATCGATCGGTAGGGCTGTTAAGCCTTGGCGTAACACTAGGGCTAACCTTGTTTGCCGTATTCGGTTTTGATCAATTGAGCCAAGGTGCTATCAATAGTGAAGGTTCATTACAACTGGTGGAAAAAACAGAGTGGTTTTCTATTTCACTGGGTTCTTTAGGAAGATTTTCCGTAGACTATTTCCTAGGTGCCGATGGCATCAATATTAGTTTACTGCTTTTAGCGGCAATTGTACTATTTATCGGTATGATCGCCTCTTGGAATATTCAAGAGAAAAAGAAAGCCTATTTTGGACTATACCTATTGCTTTCATCCTCGGTGCTTGGCTGTTTTGTAGCCCTCGATTTCTTCCTTTTCTACCTCTTCTTCGAGTTTATGCTCTTACCAATGTATTTCCTTATTGGTATTTGGGGTGGACCTAGAAAAGAATACGCAGCAATAAAATTTTTCATCTACACTTTAGTCGGATCGATTCTCATCCTTATCGTGATGATCGGTTTGTACAATTCCGTTTACGATCCAATGAAAACTGGTGTAGAGGCTGGTTATCAGCAGGCTTCTATCGAACAAATTCAAAACATGGTTCAAGATGGAACCATTGGCTCGGAGCAAATTGTCAAGTCGTTCAATATGATCCAAATGGCCGATTCCGACAACTTTATACCAGGGTCTTTCTTAGCTACTTCTAGCATCGCTCAAATCTTTGGTCAACCCGCCCGGTGGATGGCTTTTTTAGCTTTGCTCATTGGTTTTGCGATTAAGTTACCTGCCGTACCATTCCATACATGGCTACCAGATGCCCATGTAGAGGCCCCTACCCCAATTTCAGTAGTACTTGCAGGAATTCTTCTAAAAATTGGAGGCTACGGGCTCATTAGAACCGCTTTTGCCATATTTCCCGATAGTGCTTTTCACTACTCTTGGCTCATTGGCTTCTTTGGGGTAATCGCCATTATTTATGGTGCTTTAAATGCACTGGCACAAAAAGACTTGAAGCGATTAATCGCTTACAGCTCTGTTTCTCACATGGGATTTGTATTGCTCGGGTTGGCAGCACTTACAGTCGAAGGTATTACTGGTGCCATGTACCAAATGTTCTCTCATGGCCTTATTTCAGCATTATTATTCTTACTCGCTGGGGTACTTTACGATAGAACACACAACAGGCTTATTGAAAACTATGGTGGTTTGGCACATCAAATGCCGAAGTATACGGTTTTCGTAACCATCGCCTTCTTTGCCTCTCTAGGGCTACCTGGTTTTTCAGGCTTTATTGCAGAATTAATGGTTTTCATTGGGGCATTTAGGTCGTCTGACATGATCGGTGCAATTCCAGGCTGGATGCCAGTAGTCGGTACCATTGGACTAGTGCTTGGCGCAGGATATTATCTCTGGACGCTTCAAAGAATGTTCTTCGGACAGTTTTGGGTCAAGGACAAAACTTGGGTGGCCAATTTGAAGGACTTGGAGATTAGAGAATACCTAATGCTTGTGCCTTTAGTCATCCTAATTCTCCTTTATGGCATCTACCCTTCGCTATTGTTAGACCTTATTAACTCATCAGTAGAGAGTTTCACAAATCACCTTTCGCTATTTGCCCGATAATTTGATGCTTCAAAACCAACATACAGGATTAAGTGAAAAGCTCAGCAGTACCAGTCACGATCTCTGGGCGCTCCTTCCTGAGTTAACGATTGTTGGTTCGATAATACTTTTGATTCTTTTCGACCTAATTTTTAATAAGAATAAGTCGATCGGTTTGTTTTCGATTTCTTTTGCGGGCATTGCCTATGCTTTTGTTTTGGTAGTCCAACAATGGTATGCTTTCCCAGACTCCAAGGCTTTAATGGGTGGGTTACTTGATATCAATCGACTTTCAATAATTCTTAAAGGTGGTTTCTTAATGGCAATGGCCATAGCACTAATCACAGCGGTAAGATCAGCAAAACGTGGAGATTTCTTCGATAGCAGTGAAATGCTTGTCATGCTCTTCGGTTTACTACTCGGAGCCTCCTTTATGACCATGTCGAGCAATCTCTTGATTATTTACATCGCTATAGAGGTTGTCTCAATTTGTTCATACATACTAACGGCCATTCTAAAAGGAAAAGCTAAAGCAGAAGCTGGATTAAAATATCTTATTTATGGCGCAGTCGCCTCCGCTATCATGCTCTATGGCATGAGCTGGCTTTATGGATTTACAGGAAGTTTAGACCTGACCGACGCTGGATTTTCAGCGGCTTTGAGCGAGATACCCAAGCTCCCAATATTCATTTCTTGTATAATGATTATGAGTGGTTTCTTTTTTAAACTTGGCGCATTCCCACTTCATGTATGGTCTCCAGACGTATATCAAGCTGCACCAACACCGGTAGTCACGGTTTTCTCCGTGATCCCAAAACTCGCCGCCTTAAGCATCATATTCAAGTTTATAAACATCATCGACAGCCCTTTAATCGACTGGCAACTTTGGGTTGGTGTTTTAGCGATCGCGAGTATGACAATTGGAAATTTTTCAGCCCTTTGGCAAAAAGACATCAAGCGAATGCTTGCCTACTCCTCTATCGCGCATGCAGGTTTTTTATTAGTAGGTATTTTGGCTTTTACTAGCGGAGGTAATCAAGCCATGATTTTCTATGCAATCATTTATTTGCTGATGAATTGTGCTGCATTCTTCCTCGTTCAGATCTTTGAAAAACACACGGGCACCACAGATCTGGCTAGATACAAAGGCTTAGGATCAAAACTCCCATATTTATCAGCGTTGGTTTTAGTCGTAATGATCGCCTTAACTGGCTTACCTCCAACGGCAGGATTCAATGCCAAGCTTTATATTTTCTCAGCGTTATGGGATAGCTACCAAACAGGTGAAAAGGACATCCTATTTTGGGTTTTTGTATTCGGTTTAATGAATACAATTGTCTCTCTTTTTTATTATCTCAGGTTTCCTTATTTCCTCTTTTTCAAACCATTCTACGGCAAGAGTCAAATAAAAGACATTCAACGCATTGATTATGTGTTGGGCACTTTATTCGTTGTTCCTTTGTTACTCCTATTCTTTAGGTCAGATTGGTTTGTAGGCCTAGTGAATAGTATTAATTTTGAGCTTTGGATACCTAAATGAGTGAGCAAATTAAACACGAATGTGGCATAGCGCACATTCGACTCCGAAAACCGCTTCAGTACTATATTGATAAATATGGCTCTGCAACCTACGCGGTCAACAAGCTTTACATCATGATGCAAAAACAGTCCAACCGTGGTCAAGATGGTGTGGGTGTAGCAAACATCAAAGTAGATGTAGAACCGGGCACTCGGTTTATTAGTCGTTATAGGACTATTAATCAGCAACCCGTCACGGAGATTTTCAGCAAGATTGCCCGTAAGTTCGAGAAGGCTAAAAAGAAAGCTGGGTACGATCCTAAAGATTCAAAGTGGCTGAAAAACAACATGGGTTTCACTGGAGAACTTTGGATGGGTCATTTGAGGTATGGTACTCATGGGAAAAATAGCATCGAAAGTTGTCATCCTTTCCTAAGACAAAATAACTGGAGGAGTAGAAACCTGGTGATGGCCGGCAACTTTAACATGACCAATGTTGATGAGCTATTCGACCTACTAGTACAGCTAGGACAACATCCAAAAGAAAAGACAGATACTGTAACCGTGATGGAAAAGATCGGTCACTTTATCGATGAAGAAAATCAACGCATTTTCAATAAATACCGAAAGAAGAAAGACAACAACGAAATCACCGAGCATATTGAAAATGAAATGAACATTCAACGTGTTTTGAAGCGTTCTTTCAAAGATTTTGATGGTGGCTATGCCATGGTTGGTTTATTAGGTCATGGTGCTTCTTTCATTGTGCGAGATCCGAATGGTATCAGACCTGCCTTTAAATACATTGACGACGAGGTGATCGTGGTCGCTTCTGAAAAGCAAGCAATCAAAGCGGCTTTTAACGTCAATTACGAAGAAATAACGGAGGTTCAACCTGGGCATGCACTGATTGTGAACAAAGATGCCTCTTATAAAGAGGTACCGATTATGGAACCAGGCGAACTTAAAGCCTGTTCGTTCGAAAGAATTTATTTTTCTAGAGGCACTGATCCTGATATTTATAACGAAAGAAAAGATCTTGGTAAACTCGTGATACCTCAGATTCTGAAGTCCATTAATATGGACCTAAAGAATACGGTCTTTACCTATATCCCAAATACTGCTGAAATTTCATTCTTAGGAATGATGCAGGGACTGGATCAATACATGCTCAAGCGCAGAAAGGAAGTCATTATTCATGGCCAACCTTCATTGGAGACTCACGAAGAGCTTTTGAGTTTTCAACCACGTGTTGAGAAACTGGTCATTAAAGATGCTAAACTCAGAACATTCATTGCCGATGATAGTAGTCGGGATGATTTGGTGGCCAATATTTATGACACCACCTATGAAGTCATCAACAAGGGTGTTGATACCTTGGTGGTTATCGATGATTCTATTGTAAGGGGTACAACGCTGGAGAAAAGTATTCTAAAGATGCTTGATAAACTCGAGCCTAAAAAGATCGTGATTGTTTCCTCTGCTCCGCAAATCAGATACCCTGATTGCTACGGTATAGACATGTCTAAGATTAAGGAGTTTGTCGCTTTTAGAGCTATGCTAGCATTGCTAAAAGAAAACTTTAAAGAGAATCTTCTAGAAAAGGCTTATCATAAAGCGCTAGCGAATATCAACTCCGACGATCAAGAAAATTGTGTCCAGGACTTGTATAATGAGTTCACCTATGACGAAATCTCTAGAAAAATCACCGATATCGTCAGACCAGAGGGGTTAAAGGCGGAGTTGGAAGTTGTCTATCAAACGGTTGACAACCTTCACCATGCTTGCCCTAAAAACCTCGGTGATTGGTATTTTACAGGAGACTATCCTACTCCAGGTGGAAATCGTGTAGTAAATAAGGCCTTCATTAACTTTATGGAGGGTAAAGAGGTAAGGGCTTACTAGACAGAATTCCTTCTTTCTTATTATCTATCGCTTTGCTAGAAGTCGAGTTTTGTGGATATTCAATTCATGAAGATTTGTCTTGCCCAAACAGAGCCTGTAGCAGGAAATATAGCCGCTAATATTCAAGATCATTTAAGTAAAGTCAGAGAAGCGATTGATCAATCTGCTGACTTTATCATATTTTCCGAGCTTTCCCTGACTGGGTACGAGCCTGAAATGGTAAAAGATTTGGCATTGGATTTAGAGGATAGTCGGCTAGATGAATTTCAAACACTTAGCGACACACATAACATCATCATTTGTATTGGAGCTCCAACCAAGGCGGATAATGGTGTTCATATTAGCCTCATTATAATTAAGCCTCATCAAGTTAGATCGCTTTACGCCAAACAATATCTACACGCTGATGAATTACCCTATTTTGTAGCTGGTCCGAAACAGGCAGGAATTATCAAGGCAGAAAAGACTATATCTCTTGCCATATGCTACGAATTGACCATCCCTGCCCATTGTGAAACTGCAAAACAGAATGAGTCGGAGATTTACATTGCCAGCGTGGCAAAAACTGTAAACGGTGTCGCTAGAAATAATCCCAGGCTGTCAGAAATTGCAAAAACCTATGAAATCCCTGTATTAATGTGCAACTGTGTGGGTGAATTCGATGGTAACATTGGTGGCGGACAATCTGGAGTTTGGGACTTGGAAGGTAAGCTAACCACCAACTTGGACAAGTTACAAACAGGTATACTCATCTATCAAGTACCGTAAAAGGCGACTAATTTTTAAAAGGTTAGCAAAACAAATATTTCTATACGTTCAGTTAATAGAAACTAAGCTCTAATAGCCCTTGAAGGATAGATTTTAATTAAGAAGCTATCATAAAGTACCGCCAAAAACTCTTTCAAGCAGTACTTAGCCCATTTCAAAAACCCCAATTTCAAGAGACTCGGAGCTATTCGAGCTTTTCTCGCTTTCACGCCGCTTAGCTTAAAAAGACAAATACAACGAGGTTGGTGATATCTGTCCGTACATACTACTACATCCCTCAAATTTTCTTCATTGATTATTTTAGTACACCTGATGACTGATTCCAGAGTATCTATGGAATCCTCATCTAGTAATATCTGGTTAGGCGAATAGCCAGACTTGACCAACTCATCTTTAATTACTTGCGCCTCAGACGGAGGAAACTTGCCCACAGCGCCAGAGGGTATGAAAAAAGGTGTGTCATCATTTTCAGCCATATTGATTGCTGCATCTATTCTACGTTGCAACGAACCAGAAGGAGCACCTCCCTTTCTCACAGCAGCACCAAAAATCACATAAGTGCTCATCAATTAGCCCTATTCAGTCTATAGATATAGGCATCCTGTTTAAAATAATTAACATGTTCAGGCTCCAAAACCCATTGTTTCAAGCGCTCGACTTCATTTCTAGAAAAGTCTATTAGTGTCTGTTTATTTGGTAACTCTAGGCCCACAATTAAGCCATAATTCAGATTTTCACCTAGTGGAGGTCTTATTACTCCGATAACCCGTTTGCCATCATATTCCAAATTAGCTTCGTCAATTTTCTCTTTATCCAACACTAATCCAGCGAGATTGGTACCCGAAACCACAATCAATTCATGCGCAGCATCCTCTGGCGCATAGTATTTTGACTCCCAAGTAACAGTGTTGTTACCATAAGTAATTGTACGCTTTCTAAATGTTCTAAAGGCCACATACTCAAGTGGCACTTCAATACTTTGCGAAATATTTCCATTTTTATGGAGGCTAACCGTAATATCAACGTGTTCCACACCGTTATCTTGGCCATTAAAATTCAAACTCTCAAGCCCAAAATCTAAACTGATATCAGACTCACCTTTGGCGTGTCTTAAATCATCTGAGCTTATTCCATTAAATAACACCTCATTACCGTTGACGATAACTCTGTAGGTGAAATAGTCAAAATCTAAATCAGCAGTTTGTTCGACAGTAACTTTAAAGTGAGCATAACCCCTACGGCCAGATTTTTCCAGATATTCGAGTGTCGGAACATTCCAAAAGTAGCGATCCTGAAATGCGTTTGCTTTAATAATTTGGAATTCGTCAAGATGTGCTGTTTGACCTTCGCATAAGGATATACTACAGTCATTTTCACCAACCCTTGTAATGATTGGCCTGTTATTCGAATACTTTATTCCCATCTGATGAGGACCTTCACACACTGAAGCTCGCTGTAAACACAGCTCGGTAGTATTACTCCTGTTAGTGAAGGTACTTTCTATGATTTGAGGTGCCAGTTTAATTATAAATGTATTATTCGTTTTAGGCAGAATTACATCCAGTTCGAATAAGCCATCATTCTGCCTTGCACGATTTTTCCAATCTACCCACTGTGGTGCCTGTTGCAAATAGGTGAGGTTTTGGTTGTCTTTGACTGAAGGGAGACTTAGGTACATCTTAGCTTCAAATGACTCTTGATATTCTTCATCACTATCGAGAACAGTATAAATCACAAGTGTACTACCCATAAAAAAGACGGTCATGAAGACAATCCAAACCATATAGTTAGGAGAATCCTCTCTATTCTTGTTTAGAAATTGAGTAAGAGTTGCGGCAGAACCCGTAACCAAAAACGACCAGAATTTACTCCCTATAGTATTCAACCATGGAGGTAACTCATTCAGGATTTCGTCGCCCAAAAGCTGGGACGCTAGCCAAAAAATGAGGAGAGAAACAGTTAATGAAGAAAAGAGTACAAAAAGTACATCGAGTGGTGTCCATTTTCTCATAATGTGTGAATGAAGTTAATGGAACAATATAAATAATTCAGGGCTAATTGAAGAGCGTTTGAATTTCTCAATAAAAAAAGCCACTCTAGGAGTGGCTTAAAATTCTTAATAACACTAATTAAAATTAAACCGAGAAACTTTCTCCGCAGCCACATGTACGCGACGCATTTGGATTAATAAACTGGAATCCCTTTCCGTTCAATCCGTCAGAAAAATCGAGCGTAGTACCTAAGAGGTATAACAGACTCTTTCTATCGACTAAGATTTTCACCCCTTTGTCTTCAAAAACCTCATCCTTTTCCTTGATTTCGGCATCAAATTCTAAGTCGTACATCAGTCCAGAGCATCCCCCGCCCTGTACGGCTACCCTTATATTTGAATCTTCGCTCTGACCTTCTTTAGTTCTAAGCTCTACGATCTTGTTCTTGGCTGTATCTGTTACTGTTATCATTATGCTACTGGGTTAAGTACCACACTAAAAACCGTTATGGTATTAATATCTCTACCATAATAAAGTTTATCAAGTGCATCATACATATTACTGGCCGTAAAATATGAAGTATGTAACTCGCTTTCATCCTTAGCGATCCACTGGATAGTGTAGGAATTGTATTTGTCTTTGTATGACTTTACGTAATCCAACATCTTCCTTAAAGCATCAAGCTTATCAATCCCAATCTCTGACTGAAATAGAAAAGACTGATTATGCCTTGGGTTGATGGTGATCATATCAAGTTTTATCTTCCCTTCGGTCGCTACAAATTCAAAACTCAGTTCGCTTCCTTTTATCCCTAAGTGACTCTCGATCTTCTTTTGAAGTCTTACACTTTCTACATGGATATCTGTGCCTGCACCAGTCATACTCATATTGGCCTTTAATTACACTCAATTTGGTTTATTGAGCAATTATAGAAACAGCAAAAACCTTTAATTAGTTTCCTGTTTTCATTACAAAGATAACTAATCGAGAGATACTAACACTAACCATAATTGTTGTGTAAGAGGCAATCTTAAATTTTTCGCTGTTAAATTGCTCCTTCGTGAAAAAAGGATGACGAAAAAAGACCGAATATGAAAAAGATAGAACACATTGGCATTGCCGTAAAGGACTTGAACACTTCAAACGAGCTTTTTGGAAAACTATTCGGAGAACCGCATTACAAAGTAGAAAGTGTGGCTTCTGAAGGTGTGAATACATCATTCTTTCAAGTTGGACCCAACAAGATTGAACTTTTAGAGGCCACTAATCCCGATAGTCCGATTGCTAAGTTTCTAGAAAAACGAGGAGAAGGCATTCACCATATCGCTTACGATGTTGCGGATATTCGAGCTGAAATGAAAAGACTTGAAGGTGAAGGCTTCACATTGCTAAATCAAGAACCCAAAAAAGGAGCAGATAATAAGCTAGTCTGTTTCCTACATCCCAAAACCACAAATGGCGTTTTGATCGAACTCTGTCAAGAGATTCAGTAAGTGGTAGGTACTTTTGAGCAAACCGATTAACTATTTACTAATTTCGCGCCATGGGAAGAAAGTTCAGGGGAAAACAAAAGGTACTCGAGCAAGTCAAAATTGAAGGTATTGCCGCAGAAGGCAAATGTATTGCTAGAGTAGATGAGCAAGTCGTTTTTGTTGAAAAAGTGGCCCCAGGCGATGTAGTGGATGTACGAGTGACTAGGAAAAAGCCAAATTTCATGGAGGCTACCCCAATAAAATTTCACTCATATTCTGAAGATCGAGTTGAGGCGTTTTGCGAACATTTTGGTACCTGTGGCGGCTGTAAATGGCAGCATATCCCCTATAAAACACAATTAAAATATAAGCACCAGCAAGTAGTTGATAGCTTGGAAAGAATTGCCAAAGTAGAACTTCCTGAAATCACTCCTATCCTTGGGTCTTCAAATATTCAGTTTTACAGAAACAAACTGGAATATACATTTACAAACTGGCGTTGGGTTACAAAGGAGGAAATAGACAGTGGTGATGAACTGGATCGGCGTGGATTGGGCTTCCATATCCCTGGCAGATTTGATAAGATTCTAGACATCGAAAAGTGCTTTCATCAGCCCGATCCATCGAATAAGATTCGCAATGCCGTTAAAGATTATTGTAGAAAGCATGATCTCCCCTTTTACGATATCTCTAAAAAAACTGGCTCAGTTAGAAATCTCATTATCCGAAATTCAATTCTAAATGAATGGATGGTCATTGTTCAGTTTGCGCTAGATCAATCGGAAAACGAAGGCTTATTAGAGCATTTAAAGTCAAAATTCCCGGAAATCACTTCCCTACAATACGTGATTAATAATAAGGCAAATGAGACTTTTCACGATCTTGAAGTGAAGGTTTTCCATGGTAAAGCTTACATCACAGAAGAAATGGAGGGGATTCAATTTCGAGTAGGGCCGAAATCTTTCTACCAAACCAATGCCACTCAGGCTTATGAGTTATACAAAGTCGCTCGGGACTACGCAAATCTGTCTGGAGACGAGGTAGTTTATGACTTATATACAGGAACGGGAACCATCGCCAATTTTGTTGCCAAACAAGCCAAAAAGGTTATCGGCATCGAATATGTAGAGGCCGCTATTGAAGACGCGAAAGTGAATTCTGAAATCAACAACATTGAAAATACGCAGTTCTATGCTGGTGATATGAAGGAATTATTAAATGATGATTTTATGGCTAATCATGATCGGCCAGACGTCATTATCACCGACCCTCCGAGGGCTGGAATGCATGCAGATGTGGTTGATATGCTATTGAAAATCGAAGCACCCAAAATAGTCTACGTTAGCTGTAACCCTGCCACTCAAGCGAGAGATTTAGCTTTACTAGATGCTAAATACAAAGTGACAAAAGTCCAACCAGTTGATATGTTCCCACAAACACACCATGTGGAAAATGTGGTACTCTTGGAGTTGAGGGCTTAGAATCTGCGCGTACCTTGTATTAGATACTTTTTGCTATGTGCAAAGCTCGCTGGACCGATTCTGTAAGCGCAGTATATTCTTGACTGTCAATCAGTGTACTATCTAGAAGTTTGGAGCCCATACCTGCGCAATATGCTCCTGCTATGGGACTCTTGCATATCAGCCTACGCTTGAAGTCTTGTTAATATTTGATGAATATTTCCGAAATTAAGTGGTCATGGCAGGGCATAATCCTGCTGGTGCAACTAGGATGAAGCAAAAGACTCAGTTTGAAAGGTATGTTGACCGAATTTCTCAGGAGGTTTATCAGCCTGCATATTACTATACTCAGGTTAGGCAGTCCAGAGCCTTCATGAAGGATAATCTGTCGAAAAAAATTGAACTAGGTGAAATTGCAGCAGCTGCCTGCATGTCGTCTTTCCACTTTATTAGGATTTTTAAGCTTGTCTACGGACTTACACCGAAGGAGTATCTCAAAGACCTTCGGATCGATAGGGCGAAAGAGCTTCTAAAAGAGGGATTATCGGTGACTCAAACTTGCTTTGCGGTGGGCTATGAAAGTCTATCCACATTTTCTAGAGTATTCAAAAAAGGAACTGGTCTGTCGCCAAAAGCGTATCAAGATTTGAATAAAGCAATTTTGGATAAGTGACCCGCCAAATAATGGAGCAGTTTTAGAGAAAATTAAACCTTAGCAATATGATATGGATTAGCGCAACTAGTATTATGGTTGATGACCAAGCGAAAGCATTAGCGTTTTACACCGAAAAACTCGGCTTCATCAAAAAAACAGATATCCCTATGGGTGAACACCGATGGTTAACGCTAGTTTCTCCCAAAGAACAAAATGGCGTAGAACTGCTTCTAGAGCCACTTGGTTTTGAACCTGCAAAGGTATTTCAAAAAGCATGTAAGGATGCCGGCATGCCATATACGGCATTTGAAGTAGACGATGTAAAGAAAGAATATGAGCGGCTGACAGGCTTGGGAGTAGAATTCTCCATTCCACCCAAGGAAGCTGGTCCAGTAATGTTTGCCGTTTTGGACGATACCTGCGGGAATAATATTCAGCTCATGCAAACCCTGTAGTGCTTAGTGATCGATTGTATTCAAATCAAAAGATCAATAGAGTTTTAGCAGGTATTTTTTCAGGCGCTTGGCTTAAGATGGGGATTGCATCAAGAACCTAATATGTATATGTCCTCTTAAACTCAACCGCGCTAAGACTGTCTAAAAGAAAACTAAGCAATGAATTTTAATACAATATGTTACTTTTTGGTCGCGATTACCATCATGTCTTGTAGTAGCGATGAGCAAGCGACGATACCAGAAGGTCAAGAACCGCTAATAGAGCTGCACTTTACTAATCCACCAATAACAATTCAAAGTTCAGAAACACAATTTGCACCTGACATCGCCTATGATGAACATGATAAAACTACGTTTGATATTTTTTTACCTAATAGTTCATCTCCATCAGGATTAGTCATATTTATCCATGGTGGAGGGTTTACCGGAGGTGACAAAGCTTTCATCTACAACACAAACTTCGAGAATGAAGTCAATCGGTTATTAAACAATGGTATTGCTGTGGCCACGATTAATTACAGATTGATAGAAGTAGGAGACAATGAAGGGGTTTTGAAGAGCTTAAATGATTCAAAAAGAGCCTTACAGTATATCAGGTACATTCATAAAGAGCTCAATATTGATAAAGAAAAAATTGTCTTATTCGGAACTTCAGCTGGCGCATCTACAGCACTTTGGTTGGCCACCAATGACGATTTAGCCGACCCAAACAGTCCAGATTTGGTACTTCAAGAAAGTACAAGAGTAAGAGGGATTGCACTGAATGCGACACAATCCAGCTTAGATATTGAATCGAGGTGGCTTGGAGATGTATTCGTTGATTTTAATACATCCTTAGAAGATATCATTCAAGAATATGGAGAGGAAACCGTTTATAGTTTTTATGGAGTAAGCACCATGGAGGCATACCAGACCCCTGAAATTCAAGCATATCGAGAACAAGTAGATATGCTGTCGTTATTGTCATCGGATGACCCAGAGATTTGGGTTAGGAATACTGGCGGACATAACGATGTACCAATGACAACCAGTAGCTTCAACCATCATCCATTTCACGCTAGGGAGATAAAAGAATTTGCCGATGCTGCAGGTGTACTAAATGTGACTACCTATGGAAATCCAATTTTGTTTAGTGATCCGAATAATGAAGAATATGTGGAGTTCTTAACTCGGAAAATAAACGAATAGCTTTACCATTTCTTAAAATCAAGACCTCGATGATCTTAACATTCCATTGGCATAAGTTTGAGTATTCCTGTCCAGAATAAATGATTCATCTAGTATTGAGGCGTTTGGCCACTTGAATATTTAGAGCATAGTGGTGGAGAGGTTACTCAACGATGTCAACGCATAAGCCATTTAAATAATAACAGTCCCCAAAAGTCTGGCATTCTAAATTCGAATCACTCCAACTCAGAAGATTACAAATCTGATCATTTTGGCCATAAAAGGCTAAATCAGGAATTAACTCAGTCCGGTTTTGAGGCTGAAGTCATCACCATGACTCTAAAATGAGATCATAAAATCTAGGGCAAATTCACAAGTGAGGGCTATATTGTAGGGTGGCAAAGCAAAGACTTTCAGCTGATTCATTGAATATGAGCTATCTGAACTTGTCTCTAGCCACTCGAATCAGAACTTTTTATTATCATTTCACACAAAAACTTAAAAAATGCGCAAACAACTTTTAACAATTTGGGTGCTTTTCTTATTCGCTAGCATTGCGACAGCCCAAGAAAAAAAGCCTATGTCTTGGCAAGATATTCCGACTTGGAAATACATGCAGGGCAATAGCTTTAGAGTATCTCCTGATGGCCAATGGATAGCCTATGCTATCGTTGCTTCTGAAGCTGATGGAGAACTTATCCTAAAAAAATTATCCGAACCTGACTCTTTGGCAAAGTCTTTCCCAATAGGGTCAACTACTTTTCCATCTATTCAATTCAGTGATGATAGTAAATGGATCGCTTTCAAAGAATACCCGAAATTTAGCCAAAGACAAGCCAACAAAGGACCGAGAAGTAAACCTTTAAGAGATAAGTTGAGCTTGTTAGAATTGGGTACCGATGAGAAGAAAACATTCGAAAATGTGATTAGTTTCTCATTCAATAACGAGCAGGCTTCTCAGCTCGCGATTAATCTCGCCAAAGATGGCAATAGCAAAGCAAGAGGTTCTGACCTTTTGATTTACCATTTAAATGCCGATAAATCTCAAAACATCGGAAATGTGACAGAATTCCGATTCAATAAGTCTGGTAGTCACCTTGCTTATGTGGTTGACGCGGCGAATAAAACTGGTAATGGCATCTATCTTATGGATATGGCGAGCAATAGCACGCAAATCTTAGATTCTGACGATGCAGCCTATAAGTTTATCAACTGGACTGAAAAAGGTGAAGCTTTTGCTGCACTCAAAATGGTCGAGGACAAAAAATATAAGCAGCCTCACGGTAAAGTAGTTGGAGTAAAAAATTTAAAAAAGCCACAGATCACGCTTTATGACGCTCAAAAAGACACCACAGGTTTTGATCAGAGTTATACAATCAGTGGCAATCGAAGACCTATGTGGTCTGAAGATTTAACAAGGTTGTTTTATGGAATTCACCCTTTAGAGCTCGTCAAAAAGCCTTCGCCTAAAAAAGAGTTGGATAAGGATTCTATGAAGTTGGCTCAAGCCAAAGCAGTAGAAAAAATTATGGCAGATACATCGCTCAAGTCTATCGCAGACTTGCAAAAAGCGATCGCCAAGGTAGACGCTAAAAAAGGAAAACCTAAAAAGAAGGCCAATGTAGATCAACCAGATATGACCATTTGGCATTGGAACGATAGTAGACTTCAATCTCGTCAACAAGTAACTGAACGACAAGATAAGAACTACAGCATGTGGGCCATGTATGATGTAGCCTCTGCCAAGCACACTGCCCTTCAAGATGAAAGCATGAAGAGCTTGAGCATTTTCCCGAAACACTTGTACGCGATCGGTTCTGACAATCAAAACTATGAATTAGACATCAACTTAGATGGCCAGCGATACAGTGACTTCTACCTAGTTGACTTAAAAACAGGTACGAGAAAAGAGTTATTCACTAAGTTTTATCTACCTTCTTTTTGGTCTAACCCTAGCCCTTCAACAGATGGCACTAAGTTCATTTATGCTGAAGATGGACACTATTTCGTGCATGACATTATCAAAGGTAGCACGACTAATATCACTGAAAACCTACCCGTTACTTTTGTTGATGTTGAAGACGATCACAACGTAGAAAAGCCAATGGTAGGCGTTTTGGGTTGGAGTTCTGACAGTAAATATGTTTTACTGAGAGATGGCTGGGATATTTGGCAAGTGCCTCTACAAGGAAAGGCTAAACCAGTGAACTTGACTCAAAACGGCAGAAAAGAAGGCATTCGCTATCAGTACAGATTCGGTTTAGACCCAGAAGAGAAAGGAATCGATCTAACAAAAACGGTTTACTTGAGAACTTACGGCGAATGGAATAAGAAAAGCGGAGTTGCTACTCTTTCACCAACTAAGAAAAGTGGTTTAAAGCCAGGCGCAACATCATTAATTTGGGAAGACGCTAACATTGGTAACCTTAGAAAAGCGAAAAATGCTGATGTAGTTTTCTTCGGCAAACAAACTTTCAATACACCTCCTGAAATGTTTATGACTGATCTGTCGCTTTCTTCGCCAAAGCAGGTGACTAAGAACACGCCAGATGCCGATAAATATGCATGGTCTGAAGGAACGCAATTAGTAGATTATGTTACAGACAAAGGAGACTCCCTCCAAGGTGCATTGTTCCTTCCTGCTAACTATGAAAAAGGCAAGAAGTACCCTACGGTAGTTTACTATTATGAGAAACTATCTCAGACTCGGCATAACTGGTCAAACCCATCGTTTGGTGGTACAGGCTGGAATCCAACAATGTACACAAGCAATGGCTACGCGGTATTTATTCCAGACATTGTTTATAAGCTAGATGACCCAGGAATGTCAGCAGTATGGGCTGTACTTCCTGCGGTAAAAGCGGCGATTGCTACTGGCGTTATCGATGCTGATAATATTGGAATTCACGGTCATTCATGGGGTGGTTATCAAACATCATTTTTGATCACACAAACCGATATGTTTAAGGCAGCAGCGGCTGGAGCGCCTCTGACTAACATGGTCTCTATGTATGATTTAATCTACTGGAATTCAGGAGGAGGAAACATGTCGATTTTCGAAGCCTCTCAAGGTAGATTCAGAGGTGCACCTTGGGAAAACTGGGATTCTTACCTAAGAAATAGCCCTGTATATCATGTTAAAAAGGTGAATACCCCGCTACTGATGCTTCATAATGATAAGGATGGTGCCGTTGATTTTACACAGGGAATCGAATATTACTCTGCACTAAGAAGGTTGAAGAAACCAGTTGTCCTTGTACAGTATAAAGGAGAAAATCATGGACTTAGAAAGCTAGAAAACCGAAAGGATTATAGCGTAAGGATGATGGAATTTTTCGATCACCACTTGAAAGGCCATAAAGCTCCAGATTGGTTGGACAAAGGAATAAATAAACTGGACCTGAAAGAGCATTTAGAGAAAAGAAGCTTCTAGCATAACATATTCGTACCTATTTGATAATTGCATTAAAAAGCCTCTGGTATATACCAGAGGTTTTTTGTTAAACCGTTATTAGAATGATGACTTGTTCAAGAGGAATTATACCGCACAGGTAATCAAATAATGGATATCATTAATTACGTTCAGGTTTGACGCTATAATCAATATCAATAGGGGTTGGTCCTATTACTGGGCCAATCAGATGTAGCATTTGCATTCGAAATCGTTCCACAATATCTCTTTTTAATAACCAACGATGAAAATCAGCGGGTGAGGTATTATGATGGTGCACCGACTGATAGTCTGCTGGAGCTTTTACATCTCTTCGAACAGGAAATTGTAACCACTTTGCTTGAAATTCTTCGGAAAGCATCCAATTCAAGTAAAGTTTAGCCGCGGCTTTGTGTTTTGCTTGAGTTGGAATACCAGCTGCTTGAAACCAAGTAAGGAAGTAATCATTTTCAGGAATTATAAACTTTGTATTGAGACCCGGAATAGGTTCGAATGCCCAAAAAGTAGTAAAACTTGCCGCATACCAACCATTATTGATGGCTACATATGGCATGGCTGTACCTCGGGTCCAGACAGGCTCGGTAGCAACTAGCTTTTCTAAATACTCCCAGCCATACATTTCCTTAAGGTTCCAAAACTGGTATAATACTGCGTCATCATCGTGCGGGTACGTCAATATGACTTTACCCTTCAAAGCTGGGTCTAAATAATCCAAAGCATCTCTTGGGGCCTTGCTTTCCGGAATAATATCGGTATTGACATAATTGGAAAAAGTCACTCCATATAAACCAGTCCAATGTCCATGGGGATCCTTATAGTCAGGAAATACCTTATCCCAGTTTTTAGGTTTGTAAATGTCTAAATAACCCTGCTCTGTATAATAGGTAAACCGATGTAAGGTTTGAAATTGAATTACATCCGGAATATTTTTTTCTCCGCCTGCTGCACGCGCATTATCGTAGCGCGGGGCATGATTGATACTCACATCTACACTATGTGTAACTTTCAACTTCGGAAACCGTGCCTTAAACATATCGAGGTAATAATCTATTTGGTCAGACTTATCACCCCCCGCTCTAAGAACAAATTCACCACCCTCTTTCAACGCCTCAGCGTAAAGCTCTTCAAGAGATCGGGTTTCAACCTGAACGTATGCCGAACCCTTGTTGGTTTGAGCGATGGAGGTGGTAATGGAACTCAGAATAAGAAATAAAAAGAAATAGTTTTTCTGTTTCATATGCTTGTCTTTTTGTAATCAGAAGCTGTTAAATTCTATTTGAGATCTCCTTTTGCAAAGGCATAGGATCGGCCTAGAATGAACTTGGACACATTCAATTCCTCTTGGTTTCTCGGAGCGTACATCATGATTATGTTTGGTGGCAGAATACCTCTTTCAATCAAAGGATGCCACTCGCCCCAACCATTAAGTATAATTACCTCCGCATCTCTTTCTGGCAATCCCAAATGAAGGCTATAGTCTGGTTTGGGGTGAAAATGTGCAAACTCAGTTCCAATCATAAAAGCATTACAGCGATCACAAACGTGATCAGCATCCATACACATGGCCATCGCACCAGGAACTGAGATGGCACTGGGCTCCTTTTGAATATCGCTCAACTCAAATGCCCAATCAGATAATGCTTCTATAAATGAAGTATCGCTGGGTTGTTGAGTCAGTTGAGTATGAGGGTTGGTATCTGTCGTCTTTGGCCTGACGCCTTCTCTGATTGGCATATTGCCAAGTGTCATTTTTATATTCATTGTACCTTATTCTTTAAATGAATTGCGCAAGCATTTCTGAGCAGATTAACTGACTTTGTACGCCTGTCTGGTTTAATGCTTGTAAAGCTATATTTTTGCACTATACATAATACATTAGTGGCACAAAGTACAGTTAGTGAATTTTAGTATACCATGAATAAAGGAGAAGACTTTATAGAAATACAGGCCGTATTGGACGCGTTTGAAATCATTGGAGGGAAATGGAAGTTTCCAATTCTCTACAGCCTTTGTAAAGGTAAAAAGAGGTTTAAAGAGTTGGAGGCCGACCTTCAAGGTGTATCTTCTAGAGCACTTTCCAATGCACTAAAGGATTTAGAAATTAATGGTTTGGTTTCTAGAGCAGCATTTCCTACTGTCCCGGTCAAGGTAGAATACAGTTTAACAGAATATGGATATGAGTTGGAGCCAGTTATAGAATCTATCAGAACTTGGGGTAAACAACATAGGAAGAGAATTTTCCGACAACCCTAAACTATATCCCAGAGTCAACCAAAGATGTATTTTTTAAGATTCTTTTAATCTGAATCAAAACCTAAATTTCTTTTCCTCGTTCTCATAATTTTTATTTGTTTTGTATACAGAGAACAAATAACCATGATTCATGAAAATATTAGTCAGCAAGAGGAAATTGTTCTTCTAGGCGTAGGTAGCCTTGAACCTGACGCTTATGCCTATGCCCTACAACTAGAAATAAAGGAACAAGCGCACCTGAGTTGGTCCATTGGTACTATTCATACCATACTATACCGATTGGAAAACAAAGGGCTCTTAGATTCCGAAATGGGTGGTTCTTCTCAGAAAAGAGGCGGAAGGAGCAAAAGGCTATATAAGCTCAGTGCCAAAGGGCTTAAAATGCTAGAGCAAATTCAGTTGACCAGACAATCCATGTGGGCCAAACTTTCAACTAATCGATTATAATCTTGCCTAGTCCAAAGCCACCTAAATACGCCAAGAAGCTCCTCACCTACTTTTGCTCTGATGACTGGGCGACTGAGCTAGTTGGTGATTTGGAAGAACAATTCTATGATAACGTGGCGCGAAACGGATCAAAAAGTGCAAAACGACAATACTGGTGGGAAGTATTTCGGTTAATGCGACCCCATATTTTTAAGAAAACTCATAAAAGCTCTCGTGTGATGATGACCAAAAACCACATCAAAATTACTTATCGAAACTTAGTCAAGAATAAATCTTATACTTTGATTAACCTTGGGGGTATGTCACTGGCATTTGCCTTTGCATTGGCCATATTCGCTTACGTATCACACGAAACAAGCTACGATCGCTATCACTCCAATGCCGATAAGGTATTCCGTGTAACACAGAGGTTACAAAACAATAATGGTTATGATATACACTGGGCGCGTGTAAATCTTCCTTATATCAATGAACTTGAAGAATATGCCCCTGAAGTAGACGCCTTAGTACGATTTCAGTCATTTCGGCCTAGAAGAGTAGTCGTAAATGAACAGAAATTCATGGAATCTAATGCCTTCGCTGTTGATCCAAGAGTGTTCGACGTGTTAGATCTCAATTTATTGCAAGGTGATAAAGACGCCCTAACGGAACCGCAAACAGTCGTTTTGACCGAATCTATCGCCTACAAATATTTTGGTAACCAAAATCCGATGGGCCAGACCATAGATATCTATGATGAAATCACTGGGATGAAATTAGGTCATAAGGTGACAGGAATTATTCAGGATCAACCTTCGAATACTCACCTACCGATCACTTTTTTGAGTTCAATTAACAGTGTCGACGAACGCCAAGGTTGGGCATACATCTATCTGCTGCTCAATCAAAATAGCAATGTAGCGTCGCTGAATGCCAAGCTACCCGAATTCGTGATGGAAAAAGATGATGGCGGCGGAGAAGGCCTCACCTTGAATTTGCAACCCATCACCGATATACATCTGCACTCCAATTTGAGTAGAGAACTAAAAGCCAATAGTAACTCTTCCTACATCACCTTATTCAGTATTGTAGCTGTTTTTCTAGTCCTTATTTCATCAGTCAATTTTGCCAACTTGAGTATTGTTAAATCACTCTCAAGATCGAAAGAAGTAGGTGTTAGAAGGGTTTTAGGTTCTGGTAAAGGACAATTGTACAGCCTCTTCCTTGTGGAAGCATTTGTACTAATCGGCACTAGCCTTGTAATCGCTATGGCCATTTATCTGGCTATTAGCCCATGGCTAACTTCTCTCACTGGATTCCAATTATCTATAGACTGGACGAGCGTGGCCTTAAGTGGTTTAGGTTTAATCTTTTTAATCGCGCTCTTCTCTTCCATTTATCCAGCAAGAATTGTTATGCGATACGCGCTCGGTTCATCCCTGAGAGGAAAAGTTGACTCACTCCCTAAACATACTAGATTTAAAAAATCGCTCATTGGCTTACAGTTTTTGATCGCACTTACTTTACTTTCTGGCACCCTAATACTTCAAAGACAGTTCTCTTTTTTAACAAGCCGCCAGTTAGGTTACGACCAAGAACGACTCTTGGCGATTGACAATATCCCTAGAGAAGTCAAAGCATCTTATGAAGTATTCAAAACAGAGTTGTTGAACTTAAATGGTATCAAAGATGTGAGTGCCGTTATGGAACTACCTTCCAGACCCATTAAAGATGAAGGCCGTGTGGTGATCACTGGCAGACCGGAAAACGAAGCTTATACTGCTGATATTCAGGTGTTAGATTTCAATGGACTGGATGTTTTAGGGATCGATCTCTTGGCAGGTTCTAACATACCTGAAAGCACCAAAAGCCAACCTCGTTTACCAAGTTTGGAGGAGGATTTACAAGCTTTTTTAACCAACAAAAGAAGGGCTTATTTAATTAACGAAAGCGCCCTCAAAACTTTCGGTTGGTCTACTCCAGAAGAAGCCATTAATCAACAAATTAGTTGGGCTATAGGCTCGTTCAACTTGGGTCAAGCACCCATTGTAGGTGTGGTTAAAGATTTTCACCAAGAGAGCTTACATGCTGCTATTGACCCTGTAGTTTTTGCCTATGAACCTATTTGGTTAAATAATATTCTAATCAAAACCACTTCCGAAGACTATCCTGCTTTAATCGGAAAAATCGAAAAAGTTTGGGATGAAATGTACCCAGAACTACCCATTAAACTCATTTTTGCCGATCAGGAAGTTGACCGACTTTATCAGGCAGAGCAAGTTCAAAGAACATTAATGATGGCATTCTCTTTCATTGCTATGCTGATCACACTTCTGGGCTTTTACAGCATAGTTTCTTACAACTTAGAAAGAAGACTCAAAGAAATGGGGATTCGAAAAGTTCTTGGGGCGAACTTAAAGAACCTTTTCAACCTACTAGGAAAGGAATATGTGCTGATCGCGCTGGCGAGTCTTCTTCTAGCCATCCCTTTGATTTGGTCATTTGGCAGAAAGTGGCTCGAAGCATACACATACCGCATTGAAATTAATGGCACTAGCATCCTTATTTCATTCGGCTTCCTGACACTTGTGCTACTTTCAACTTTAGTCTTTCAGATTATCAAATTGAATAAGAGAAACCCAGTTGAAGTATTGAAGGCGGAGTGAAAGGAAAAGGCCCCGAATTGAAAATTGATTTTACTTCTTGATTAAAATCGGGTAACTAAAAACGCGGTCATCAAGGATAATCTTGATTAGATAATAGCCTTGTCTCGCTTGTTTCATTTTTAGTTCAAGTCGATCGTTAGTTCGTGTCATTTCAGTTGGCACCAATCTACCATCGACTGTTAAGACATTAACATTCAAGTTTCCACCGCTAGTTGGTAACTGTACTTTGATCACCTCTCCTACTTGTACTGGATTTGGATAGACTTTGAAATTTTTCGAATTGTACTCGAAGTAGGCTCGAATAATCTCCGATGAATCTTCAATACCTGTTATCGAGACGTCGACTAACTTATAGTAGTTATTCCCGAATTTTGGACGTCTATCAACCCATTGATATACTTTTACTCCACTATCAAAGGCTTTAGAATAGTCCTCAACAAGAGCAATTGTCTCAAAATCAAATCCGTCACTAGACCGTTTTAGTAAAAAGTGACTATGATTCTCTTCACTAGCGGTATGCCACTCTAATTGAACTTGATTATTTTCCACCTCCGCTTTAAATAAGGTTAGGGTTACAGGCAGGGCAAAGTTTTCGGCTGATGCTAAGGTGAAATATGCTCCGTCTGTAAAATCAACCATAAAGTTTACCAATCCGTCCGAAGCAACGACAAATGACTGAGATACAACCGCTGCATCCGCAGCAAAATTTCCATCGGCATCTACCAAAAGCACGATTTCGCTTTCATCATTTCCTCCTACTACGTCACCTGGACCCAGTAAGCCACTGACATCAAACTGCACGACCACTGTACCTACAGTACCAATTTCCCTGACGCGCCACTCTCTATTGAGTCGGCTGTTCACCTGCGATCGGTCAAAGTCGATATTATCTTCGCTATCGTAGAGGTCTTCACCATCATGTCCCCAAATCAGTGCCGAAAAGTCGGCTGAAAATGCACTTGAGTTTGCAGTATTAGTCGCTTCCAGTCCATCTAAGTTATCATCCAACCCAATCGTAACAATCGCATCGCCATTGATAGATCGTGATTGCTTTTGATTTAAATCTGAGCCATCGTCTCGGATAATACCGGCTACATTATTCTGGAAGGTTGCATTATCAGAGGCATCCCAAATTGGTGATTCATTAGAAAATAAGTAATCACCTTCGGTACCTCCTCCTGAATTATCTAGGGTGATACCATACTTTAAGGCCAGGTAGGACTCTACTTGTTGACGTTCGGTGCCTGAGATATCACGGTTAAAGACCATGAGTTCATTAAGGCTACCATTCCAAAAGCTACTAGCCGAAATATCAGCCCCGATATTCGCCGATGTAGAACCAGTGTTAATGGTCTGATCTGCCCCAGAGAGGACAGCCGCAGTTTGATCCAATCCATTTACTCCTAAAGCAATGCTGCTAGAATTTGATGTACTAATATTATAATAGCCCAATTGTGGATTAGTCGAAGTACTTCCACTTACACCTCTTCTCAGCCCATTAACCCCTAAAGAAATCAGCTCGTTTCCTCCGTTAAAAGTGAGTGCAACTTGTTCTCCGGCAGCACTGGTACCATGTGCAAAAAGTGCTTCTCCCCCTGTGGCTACATTGGCACTTCTACTGACCACAAAGTACGTTCTTGCAGCGCTGCCTGTCGGTAAAAGCGCAGGATCAGCGAGACTGTAACTATCGTCTCCATCGAAATCTAACTGTGGATTGAAATTGGTGTTGCTCGTTCCATTGAGTACGTAAGTAGGGTTTCCGTTGGCGACTGATGCATCATTTGACGAACCACTTTGATCTGTCCATGCGCCAGCATTTCCTCCATCGGTTGTAAATGCTGTACCTGCATCGGCTTTCATCCAAAGTACAGTTCCATCCACTACGCCAGGTTCGTTCACGTCTACTACCGTGATGAGGAAGATTTCTTCTAATGTGCCTCCATTATCATCGTCGGTCTGTACTCTTATAGCGTAAACATTGTCTCCAGGCGTTCCACCTGTATCATCTGGTAATTCAAAGTCTGGTCCGGATGTAAAACTGAGCGCATCACCTGTGATAGTAAAAAACCCATTGTCTTCATCGCCAGATCCGGCTACCAATGTGTAGATATGACTATTTCCAGCATCAGCGTCCGTTGTAGAAAATGTACCAATTGTCGCTGTACTATTTTCCGAAATACTGTTAGCGCTCAAGAATAAAGCGGTTGGTGCATTGTTATCTTCAAAATCAATCGAGATTCCAGAAGATGCAGCTACAGCATTAGAAATACTCGCCGCATTATTGGTTGTAAAAGCGGCATCTACGAATGTGAATTCAAGGCTCGAAACATCGTCTGCATCCTCATTATCAGTGGCTTCTCCTGTTAAAGTAAGGGTTAACTCGGTGTCACTAGATCGCGTAAGTACGGCTGTCAAACCTGCTGGAACATTACTAATACTCACATTAGAATTGCCGATAAAGTCATCTCCATTTGTACCTGTAAAGGTATCTTGTGACAACGTAATCACTACCGATCCTGCACTAGACACAGCTCCATTATTATCCGTTGTTTCAGTAAAGTCTTCATTTCCATAAAATATGGAAAGGTTTACATCTCTGTAGTCCACATCACCTCCGCCGTTGACGTCACCATCCGAATCCGTGAAATTATCATCTTGGGTGTCATCAAATGAACCGTTGACGTCTGTAAAATCATCGGCACCTCCATCGAGTGTATTGTCCAATCCATTGGTGCCCACTGTACCATCTGTTTGACCATCGTTTGGTGTAGTATCCGTAAGCCCAGAGCCTGATTCGGCTATATCGAAGATACCATCGTTATCGGAATCTAAATCGAGATAGTCCGGTTCATCAGTTCCATCTGTATTCTCAACTGGAAGACCTCCAGCGTACACGTCATTGACACCATCAAAATTCGCGTCTGCAAACACACCCGGTGCCACGTATCCTAGCGTTGTTTGTGCTTCGATATTATCAGGAATACCATCATTGTCGGAGTCCAGATCAAGTTGACTACTGATTCCGTCACCATCTGGATCACAAACTCTCAATGACTCCGTGAGAATATCTGGACTCGACCAAGTTTGTGAATTACTGTATCGTACAGCGTCCATCAATCCTGAGAAGAAGCCTGTGACTCCATTGGGTGCTGTCGAAACCGGGCCGCCTATCCCCCCGTCATCACCGTGCGCTGGTACAGTTGTGAAATCATCGGTAATATTACTAGCACTTACTCCATCTAGGTAAACGGTTATCGTACCATTGTCATAGGTGGCAGCCACATGGTGCCATAAACCATCTAAGGTTAATGAAGTTGATGCAACGGCCGATCTTTCTGTACTGACTCCTCCTCCACGAGCGGTAGCCGTTAATACCCCATCATCTAACCAGAGCATAAATCCATTAGTAGATCCACCTTCCTCATATATCACTCGATCGCCCGTAATGTTATCTGGAAGTATCCATGCTGAAAAGCTGATGTTGGCGTATGCTAACTCCATAAAACCACCATCTACGCTATAGCGAATGCTTGTAGAGCCATCAAAACTGGCCGAATGTGTCCCTTGAATTGATGTTGTACTAAAGGAAGAAAAAGAGGTGCCATTTTCATCATTGCTGCCCTGCGTGTCATCAGTATTATTATCTAAGGTCCAAAATGCGACTGGCGTAGTTACAAAGGTTGCGGAAGGGTCAGAGCAAGCAGTTTCAACCTCATCCAAAATTCCGTCGTTGTCATCGTCAAGGTCCTCTGTGTCTATGATACCGTCTGAATCTGTATCCGTTTCGTTCACCAGATCGGTAACATTAATAATAAAGGTTTCTTCAAAGGTTCCTCCGTTTCCATCATCAGTCTGTACACGTATGGCATAAGTATTATTGCCTGGTGTATCTCCGATATCATTAGGACTTTCAAAATCAGGTGCGCTTATGAATGATATGGCATCAGAAGTAATAGTAAATAGCGCATTGTCTTCATCACCTGAACCGGCTACGAGTGTGTAACTATGCGTATCGAGGGCATCTTGATCAGTAGTGGTAAAAGTACCAATGGTGCTCGTCAAGCGCTCTTGGATACTGTTATTACTCAATACTAATTCAGTCGGTGCAAAGTTATCGTTGAAATCGATCGCGATTCCTGATGATGCCGCTACTGCATTTGTGATCGACGCTGCCGCATTCGTTGTAAATGCAGCATCAGTAAAGGTGAAAACCAAGCTAGATACATCATCGATATCCTCATTACCCGTGGCTTGTCCTGTAATGGTTAATGTTAACTCCGTGTCGTTTTCCCGCGTTAGCACGGCTGTTAGTCCAACTGGAAGATTGCTAATACTAGCGTTACCGTCATCTATAAAATCATCGCCATTTGTGCCCGAAAATGTATCTTGAAGTAAAGTGATACTCACCGTTGTTGCACTTGAAACGGCACCATCATTATTCGCAGTTTCTGTAAAAGTGGCTGAAGTGTAAAATATAGCCAAGGTGATATCTCTGTAATCTACATCTCCTCCACCGTTCACATCGCCATCAGAATCAGTAAAATTGTCACTTTGGGAATCGTCAAATGAACCGTTAACATCTGTGAAGTCATCTGCACCTCCATCGAGCGTATTATCTAAACCGTTGGTACCCACTGCGCCATCGGTTTGGCCATCATTCGGTGTGGTATCGGTTAAGCCTGAACCAGATTCCGCGATGTCAAAAATGCCGTCGTTATCTGAATCAAGATCTAAAAAGTCTGGCTCGTCTGTTCCATCAGTATTTTCAATAGAAAGGCCGCCTGCATAAACATCGTTGACACCGTCTACATTTGCATCGGTAAATACCCCCGGCGCGAGATACCCTAATGTCGTTTGTGCCTCTATATTATCAGGGATACCGTCGTTATCCGAATCAAGGTCTAATTGATTGTAGATACCATCGCCATCAGTATCACATAGCCTAAGCGATTCTGAAATAATTTCCGCATTGGTCCAGGTTAATGCGTTGCTATACCGCGCGGCATCCAGCAATCCAGAAAAGAACCCCGTCACCCCATTGGGAGCTGTAGAAACAGGGCCGCCGATACCGCCGTCATCTCCATGGCCAGGTATACTGCTGAAACCAGCCGAAATAGAAGCGGACTCCCCGTCTAAGTAAACAGTCATCGTACCATTATCGAAAGTCGCGGCTACGTGGTGCCACAATCCATCAAGAGTCAAGGTTGTCGATACGGCTACTGACTCTTCAGATCCTGCACCTCCAGAGCGACCGGTTGCTGTAAGGATACCATCATCAAGCCATAACAAGAAACCATTAGTACCACCTCCCTCTTCATAAATAACTCGATCGCCAGTTAAATCATCAGGAAGTATCCATGCTGAAAAACTGATGTTGGTGTAGGCCAACTCCATAAAACCTCCATCTACACTATATCGAATACTGGTAGAGCCATCAAAACTAGCCGAATGTGTTCCTTGGATGGCTGTGGTGCTAAAGGAGGAAAATGAAGTGCCATTTTCATCATTACTTCCCTGTGTATCATCGGTAGAATTATCCATTGTCCAATAAGCGACAGGCGTTGTTACGAATGATGCTGAAGGGTCTGAGCAAGCTGTTTCATCTACATCAAGTATACCATCATTATCATCGTCAAGGTCGACGATATCTAAAACTCCATCCGAATCAGTATCGGTTTCATCGACCACATCTGTCACCGAAATAATAAAGGTTTGCTCGAAGATGCCACCATTACCATCATCTGTACGCACGCGTATGGCATAAGTATTATTCCCAGGGGTATCTCCAATATCACTTGGGCTTTCAAAATCTGGAGCACTGGTAAAGGATATTGCATCAGTACTGATGGTAAAAAGGCCGTTATCTTCATCTCCAGTACCAGCTACAAGCGTGTAGGTATGTGCATCAATTAAATCGACATCCGTCGTCGTAAAACTGCCGATGGTGGCTGTGCTATTTTCTTGAATTTCAGTATTACTAAGATTCAGTTCGGTTGGGGCAAAGTTATCATTGAAATCAATAGAAATATCTGATGAAGCCGCTACTGAGTTCGCAACTGATGCAGCTGTATTCGTGGTGAAAGCAGCATCTGTAAATGTAAAGATAAGGCTGGCAACATCATCAGTATCGTCATTATCAGTGGCTTGACCTGTGAAGGTAAGTGTTAGTTCGGTATCACTCGATCGGGTGAGTACGGCGGTCAAACCTATCGGAACATTACTAATACTAACATTGCCGTTACCGATAAAGTCATCACCATTAGTGCCTGTAAATGTATCTTGGAAAAGTGTGACGATAACTGATGAAGCACTTTCTACGGATCCATCATTATTGGCAGTTTCCGTGAAAGTTCCAGCATTATAGAATATTGACAGTGCGCTATCTCTGTAATCGACATCGTTTATACCATCGGTATTCGTAAAGTTATCGGCTTGTGAGTCATCAAAAGAGCCATTTACATCGGTAAAGTCATCTGCACCACCATCTAAGGTATTATCAAGACCATTAGTACCTACAGTGCCGTCGGTACGGCCATCATTTGGTGTTGTATCGGTAAGTCCGGAACCTGATTCTGCAATGTCGAAAAGACCATCATTATCTGAATCTAAATCCAAGTAGTCTGGGTCATCGGTCCCATCTGTATTTTCTGGGGTCAAACCGCCTGCATAAACATCATTTAGACCGTCTAGATTAGCGTCTGTAAATACGCCTTGAGCAACATATCCCGAGGTGGTTTGTGCTTCTATATTATCTGGAATACCATCATTATCCGAATCAAGGTCTAGGTGGTTAAAAACACCATCTCCATCTGCATCGCAAAGCCTTTGAGCTTCAGTGCTAATCTCTGAAAAAGACCATGTCTCTGCGTTGCTGTATCGAGCGGCATCCATTAGCCCAGAATAGAATCCTGAGACACCATTTGGAGCTGTGGAAACGGGTCCTCCAATACCCCCATTGTCGGTGTGAGCGGCTATCGTGGAATAACTCGCGGTACTACTTACGGGTACACCATCCAAATAGACTGTGATAGTTCCATTATCAAAAGTTGCTGCTACATGATGCCATAGTCCGTCTAATGTCAATGTACTGGCTGCTACTGCCGATTCTTCAGTACCTGCCCCTCCTGATCTAGCCGTAGCCGTAAGCGTGCCATCATTTAACCATAGCATGAATCCATTTGTACCTCCTCCTTCTTCATAAATCACACGATCTCCAGTAAGATTATCAGGCAAAATCCAGGCTGAAAAACTGATGTTAGTGTATGCAGATTCCATAAAAGCACCATTTACACTGTATTGTATGCTCGTAGAACCGTCGAAGCTTCCAGAATGAGTTCCTTGGATCGCAGTGGTACTAAATGATGAAAATGAAGTACCATTTTCGTCGTTAGCCCCTTGACTATCGTCAGTATTGTTATCTAATGCCCAAAAGGCCACAGGCATAATGACAAACTGAGCGGAAGCGTCGGTACAATTTGATTCCTCTGTGTCCAATATTCCATCGTTGTCATCATCTATATCTACATAATCTAATATGCCATCAGAATCGGTATCCGTTTCTGTGACTACATCTGTGACTGTTATGATAAATGTTTCTTCTAAAACGCCTCCATTCCCATCATTTGTTTGTACCCGAATAGCATATGTATTATTACTTGGTGTATCCCCAAGGTCAGAAGGCGTTTCAAAGTCTGGTTCGCTTGTAAAGGAAATTGCGTCTGCGTTAATGGTAAAGGATCCATTATCATCATCTCCCGAACCTGCTACCAATGAATAAGTATGGGTATCCAAAATGTCTACATCGGTAGTAGTAAAGGTCCCAATAGTGGAAAGACTTTCCTCAGCAATACTGCTATTGCTCAATGTCAATGAAGTTGGTGAGAAATTATCGTTAAAATCAATACCCACATCTGAAAGTGTGGATACTGCATTCGTTACGCTTGCGGCTGGGTTGGTATCAAATGCGGCATCAACAAAGGTGAAGACTAGACTGGCTACGTCATTCGCATCGTCATTATTTGTAGCCTGACCTGTGAAAGTTAAAGTCAGTTCTGTACTACTGATGCGCGTGAGTACTGCCGTGAGTCCCGAAGGCACATTACTTATGCTCGTATTGCCATTTCCAATAAAATCGTCGCCATTAGTACCTGTAAAGGTATCTCCATCTAGAGTGATACTCGCCGATCCGCTAACGGCACCATTGTTACTACTTGTTTCTTCGAAAAAACCCGCTAAATCGTATTCATTGACGTCATCGCCGTTATTACCAACTAAATAAAGCTTGCTACCCGTATCATTATAGGCAAAATCTTGAGGGGAATTCTCTTGGCCATTAAATGATAAAACTACCTCTACAAAAGATGCTGTTGATATATTGTAAGCCGTACTAAGGCTGTATTCATTGACATCGTCGCCACTATTTCCCATCACATACAAGAAGTCACCAGTCTCATCAAAAGTCATGGCTCTGGCTTCGGATTCTTGACTAGATAAATCGAGTGCTGTTTGCAAAAAGGAGGCCGTCGAAATATCGAAAGCCGTACTCAATATATATTCATGAACTTCTCCTGTGGTAGAGCCAAGCACGTATAGTCTACTGCCCGTATTATTAAACATAAAATCCTGTGGTTCTTCCTCTTGCGTGGTCACAATCAAGGCCACTTGTACAAACATGGCTGTGGAAATATCATAAGCGGAACTCAAGCTATATTCGGTCACATCATTGCCAGTATTCCCAAGTAGATATAGCACTGTACCATCATCATTAAAGATGATGCTCTGAGGCGTATCATCTTGCGAAGATACATCTAGTGCTATTTGCGTGAAACTGGCTGTCGAAATATCATAAGGAGTGCTTAGGCTATACTCGTTAATATCGGCCACAGCTCTACCAAGCACATATAAGACCGTACCGTCATCGTTAAAAAGCAGAGCTTCCGGATCGGTTTCTTGGGCAGATAGAGATAGTACGGATGCGTCAAAGGATGCACCAGATATATCGAATCCTTTGTTGTAAGTTATCGACTGACCATAAGATTGATGTTCTAGGAAAAGACACACCGCGATGATGACGCCTAGGAAGCGGGTTATAGCGAAGATACGCTTCGAAAAAGTGGTTCGCGATAAACTCATCATTGTCAATCAGTCATCCACCTTTGACTCAAATAGGTCTATTGACCTAAATCATAATGAAAGGTCAAAGTCGTTACTTAACCGAAGCACAGTTGTATTAACATTCTGGCTTTCTTGTTATTACCTATTTGAACACCCCAAGAATTGAAGCAGTACTCAAATAATTACCCTGGTCCAGGCGAATCCTTTGCAAAGCTAACTAATCATTTCTTTGATATGTTTTCTTTGGCATTTTTTCTCGCCAACGGTTGCAGCTCTATCAATATTGGGGCATCAGTTTGCCATTATTCTAGAGGGTTCTTTTGAAAAAGAATTGAACTACTAATTATCGAATTACTATTTCTTGCGTAAATGTATATCCCATGGAAATTATGCTATTATTAATGTTGGAAAACACACCTTAGTTAAAGCAGAGTGAATATAGGCCTGAAGCGAAGACATCAAAAGCTACAAAATAAGCTACTAGAACAGGTTCGTTTGGAACGAAGCAAACTAGTAACTCTTGACCGTGCAGAATTAAGAAAGCAATACGACCAATTCAAAGGCCGGTATGAAAGCCAATTTGCTAACTTCGATTTGATCGCGAAACACCATGCCTTAATTTCAGAGGTAATTAAGCGCACTTTAGATTTAGAACCCTTCGAGAGCCAAATCATAGCTGGGTTTCATCTGATCACAAATAATATTATTGAAATGAAAACTGGCGAAGGCAAAACGCTTTCGGCAGTTTTTGCTACCTGCTATCATGCGCTAGGCGGCAAGGGTGTCCACGTCCTAACTTTTAATGATTACTTGTCAGAAAGAGATGCTACTTGGATGCAGCCGGTGGCGGATTTTCTCGGGTTACAAGTTGGATTTATTACTGAGGGTTCAGATCGACAAATGCGCAAAAAAGCATATGCTTGTGACATCACCTATGTGACAGCGCGTGAAGCCGGATTCGACTTTTTAAGGGATGGCATGGTTTACTCAGGCAAGGACAGCGTCCACAGAAGCTTCAACATTGCCATCATAGACGAGGCAGATTCTATTTTGATAGACGAGGCCCGTGTTCCCCTCATCATTTCCAAAAACAGAAAAGGTGAACACCAGCGCTTAAAAGAAATATCGGAAGTTGTAAAGAATCTAAAGCTTGACAAAGACTTCGAAACCAGCATTGATACCAACCAGATTTATCTTACTGACGACGGGCTCCATGTCTTAGAAGAAGCTCTTGAAATCAAGAATTTATACAGTCAAACGGCCCTTCGCATTTTAAATGCAGTTAACCTTTCCCTACATGCCCAATTCTTATTGCGAAAAGATGACGACTACATTATTCGAGACGAGAAAATTGAGCAGGTCGATCAATTCACAGGCCGAGTCGCTGATAAACGACGCTGGGCTGATGGCCTGCAAGCCGCTTTGGAAGCTAAAGAGGGCTTACCAATTAATGCTGGGACGCAACTTTTGGGGTCTATCACGCTGAAAGATTTCCTAAAACAGTACAACATGCTATCGGGAATGACTGGTACAGCACTTTCCTCAGCCAAAGAATTTCAAGAGGTCTACAAATTGAATGTTATTCCAATAGCCACAGTAAAACCACTGATTAGAAAAGACCTTCCTGACAAAGTCTTCGAAAAATCAGCCGCAAAGGAAGCCGCGATTGCTGAAGAAGTATTAAAAGCTAATGCAAACGGACAACCCGTGCTTGTAGGCACCGAGAGTGTAGAAGCTTCCGAGCGCCTGACAAAACTTTTAGTTTCTAAAGGACTGAACGTAAACTTATTAAATGCTAAAGTCGATGCGGAAGAAGCCAAAATCATCAGTGAAGCTGGTAAGCTCAATCAGATTACTGTTTCGACGGCTATGGCAGGACGGGGCACCGACATTAAACTTGGCAATGGTGACATACAGGCGCATGAACAGGTCAAATCCCTAGGCGGATTATATGTAATCGGCACATACAAACATGAAAGTAAACGCATAGATGATCAACTTCGTGGAAGAGCTGGACGCCAAGGTGATCCTGGTAAATCTAGATTTTTCATTAGCCTTGAAGACGAACTGCTATCGAGTGTCGGGGTTCAAGATTTTTTACCAAACAAGATTAAAAATGACCTTAACAAATATATTAACCACCCTTTGACCATCGAATCTGTCAATAAGGTCCAGCAAAAAATTGAGGAGCAAAACCAAAAGATTCGAAAAACCCTGAATACTTATTCAGAGGTGATCGAAAGCCAAAGAAAGATATTTCAAGAGGACAGAACCGAAATATTGACTCATGGTTACGATCCATCCAAAAAGATCATTTTGAGTTCGAAAAAAGCCGAACTATCAAAGGCTTACTCCCAAGAAGAAATTGATCATTTATATAAAATCATTGCCTTAACAACCATGGATGATGCCTGGTCTATGCATTTGCATTTAGCGAATGAGGTAAAGGAAAGTATTCATCTTTCTAGTTTGGCGAGACTCTCCCCTTCCAATGAATTTCAAAGAATTATGGCTGAGGCATTTATTGAGCTTCAAGGGGATTTGGCTAGGCGAATAGAGGAAGAAATTATCGAAAAGATAGAAGACAAAGACAGTCGAACAGCGCTCTTGGATCGCGTGGCCAATCCTTCTTCTACCTATACCGAACTGATCACCGATCAACCTTTTGGCGAATGGATGGAGTTGTTATATGTGCCCGCTTCTGGCGCCAGTTTTACTTTCGCCAAATTATTCTTTTGGCCAATTCTAGGAATATTTAGAAAGAGCGTCAGCTAGAAAAAGTGATTAAAACGACTTTACTGACAATCAAATCTAGGCCAGAATTGAATTGACTTAGTGTATTGCTAAAAGCTCCATTAAGCATTAAATTGGTGACTGTCTGAAAATGGCGGCAAGCTTGGCATGAAATACATCTCGATTAATCTCTACAAGAAAATGATCAACTGGGCACGCGCCGAGGAGATTGATGAAAATGAGTTAAGTCGTATTCCAACGCCAATTAAGGACCTAGATCAATTAAAAGCTGTTCCTGCTGATCACTTTTTTGAATTGCATGAAATACTGGACGAAAAGTTGGGTCCAGGATTCGCGATTCGTGTGGGGCAGCAAATGAAAATCGAAGATTATGGCGTGCTCGGCCTTTCATGGCGCACCTGTTCTTGGGCTGGCGAAATCTTTGACAGAAGTGAAAGGTACTTTAAAATGCTTTCTAATACTTATGTTTTTAAGGTTGAAAAACAACAGGATGAATCCACTGTATTTCTTTATCGAGAGCCATACCGTAGAGGCCTAGAACTTTCAAATGAAGCCACAATTTCTGCAACAGTTGTTGTACTAAAGGCTATGACCGAAACGGACATTAGCCCAATTCAAGTCACATTTAAACATGAGGCACCCCATGATATTTCCAGTCATGAAAAGGCTTTTCAATGTCCAGTTCTTTTCAACCAAGCACAGTATTCTATTACTTATAAAACTGTCGATTTAGAAATAAGAACTGCCAAAGCTGACCAAAGCATCAACCAGTTCTTACTTGAAAGGGTGGAAGAGGAAACTGAGGGATTAGAATTAAATGCTACGAAAATCGCCAGAGATGTGGAGGCGCTAATCAAAGATGCTTTACCAAGTGGTATCCCTGGCATTGCCGAGTTAAGTGAGCAAATGGGAATGAGCAACAGAACACTTACCCGAAGACTTGGAGAAAAAGGCATGACCTTTAGAGATCTCATAAAAAAGTCACAAGAGGAGATTTCCAAAGACCTACTTTCAAACACCAACATGAGCATTGCTGAAATAGCTTACCAAACGGGCTTCTCTGAGCAGAGCGCTTTTAACCGCGCTTTTAAGCGATGGACTGGCTTAGCGCCTTTAGAATTTCGAAAAAACTGACTCTAATTTTTAGTTTGGCGTAAACTGTCAAAACACTGGCTCAAAGTGTCAAGTTTCCGGCTCGATTTGCCTTCAATTTTACAAACGAATTAAAACTCGAAGTAAAATGAAAAAAAGACAAATCTATATGATCTGGATCGGCTTACTCACTGGATTCCTAGCAGTTCAAGCATTTTCAAGTTCATGGTTAAAACCAAATCACTCAAAGCTTTCAATCAATCCATTTGCTAATGAGGCCTTTTTGTTTCTTAACAATAGAAAAGGAGAGTTCTACTTAATTATTGAGGCATCTGAAAAGATCCATCGTTGGTTACCCAATCCAAAAGCCAATTGATCATGGATATCTCAATTAAGACACTCAGCCTGTTTGGAGCGGTTGTCTTCACAGGACTTTCAGCAGGGCTTTTCTTTGCTTGGTCCGTTTCAGTTATTCCAGGAACACAAAAGATCAATTCAGAGGCCTATTTAGAGACAATGCAGTCGATTAATCGGGCTATACTAAACCCGGTCTTTTTCATGGTGTTCTTTGGCAGCCTCTTGTTCTTAGGTGCTGCAAGTTATTATCAATTCCATGTAAGCAGTAGTGCTTTTTGGTTCATGCTTATAGCTGCTGCCACTTACTTAATTGGAACTCTAGCGGTAACTGGTTTAGGCAATGTACCATTGAACGATCAATTGGAGAGTACCCAGCTTAACCTGCTGAATAAAGTCCAACTAGAGGATCTAAGATCCTTTTATGAATCGAAATGGAATAGGTTTCATCTCATCAGAACGATTTGTGCAATCGCGTCATTCGTCTTTGCCACCGCTTCCATTTTCAGTACCCTCAAATTCATCAAGTAGCCCAAAGTATGTCAAACTCAAAACAATTAAATCACATGAAATTCAAAGTCACAAACAACAAGTCTCGCTCCATCAAAAGAGGAGTGTATTTACTTACAGCATTACTGCTCATTAATAAAAGTGCTGTTTTTGGTCAAAAAAACGATACCGAGGAATGGTCCTATTCTGTGGGAGTAGGTATGGCCGTAGTGCCGTCATACTTAGGGGATAATAGTTACCAAGCAGTGATGTTCCCCAATTTCACAGCCACATATGCGGATAAGTTTTCTGCTTCTCTACTCGAAGGTTTGCGCTACAACGCCATTGAATTTGGAGCATGGCGCATGGGAGCCATGCTTAAATTCAATATCGGTCGGTTTGAAGATGGAACATTACCAGGCCGCATCATCGGTGAGAATACCAGTGACCTTACAGGGCTCGGCGACATTGACTTTTCACTAGAACCTGGAGTTTATATTCAATTCAATCAAGGTTCTGTCGTCTCCATTTTTAACATGAGAAAGGGTGTCGGTGGGCATAGTGGCTTGCTAGCCGAATTTAGCACTCAGTATGTAGAAGTTTTTCAAGTGTTTGGTAAGTCCATCCAATATGGCGTTGGACCAATGGCCAGGATGACCAACTCAGCCTACAATAAAACTTTCTTTGGCATTAATCAGGCACAATCTCAAGAATCAAACATTGGTGTATATCGGCCTACATCAAGTGCACTATCCATTGGACTTAACGGATCATTGGCCATTCCTGTGAGTAATAGAGTCTCAACAAGCCTCTACTTCAATTACAGCCGTTTGGGTGACCCTATTGCTAAATCAAACTTAGTGAAGCGCTTCGGGTCGAGACATCAAATGGCAACGGGCATCGTGTTCAACTACAGCCTTTAAAACATTTTAAAAAGAAAATAAGGGGCTCAGATGGCCCATGAAAACAATTATTTAAACTCAAAAATCATAAAAATGAAACACAACATTTTAGTAATCGGTGGGACTGGTAAGACTGGTCGCCGCGTCGTTGAAAACCTATCAAAACAAGGTCACCATGTAAGCATAGGTGGTCGTAAAAGCTCCCCTGCATTTGATTGGGAAGACCCAAGCACATATGCGGAAGCCTTAAAAGGAATGGATCGAGCTTATATTGTCTATTATCCAGATTTGGCGGTACCAGGAGCTAAAGAAGCTATATCTAAGCTTACAGAAACTGCTCTAAAACAAGGTTTAGAAAAGGTAGTACTACTATCTGGAAAAGGAGAAACAGAAGCAGAAGCTTGTGAGCAAATTGTTGCAAACTCTGGACTGAACTACACTTTGGTGAGAGCCTCTTGGTTCAATCAGAATTTCAGTGAAGGTGCTTTTCTCGACTTTGTATTAGCCGACCAAGTGGCCTTACCCATGCCAGATGCAGAAATCCCATTTGTAGATGCAGATGACATCGCCGATGTAGTGACTAAAGTATTGATTGATGATTCTTACAATGGTCAAACAATAACAGTTACTGGCCCGAGGAAAATGACTTTCAAAGAAGTAGTTGCCACCATGGCCGATGGCATCGGTAGAGATATTCAATATATACCAATATCCATTGAAGCATTCGCTGATGGCATGAAGGCTGCTGGTTTACCCGATTCATATGTCTGGTTGTTTAGCTACTTGTTTAAAGAAGTGCTTGGTAATCCTGAGAATCAGGACGTATCTCACGACATAGAAAAAGTCTTGGGAAGAAAGGCTACCGACTTTAAAGCGTATGTGGAAAAGACGGTTAAAACTGGGGTTTGGAATCAAGCTATAACAGAAAGTATCTAAAGATCATGCAGAGTATTAATCTAAAAAAAGCAAGTCTTTCAGCATTGATCATTTGGGGGATAGGAGTCAGCGCCTTTGTTGGCTCCTATAACTTTACCATACTGAATAATGCAAATGAACAAGCGAATTTGTTTCTAATCATTGCTTTGATTCCCGCCATTATCATAGGAGTATACTTTTACAATAAGAAAGGCACACAAACCAATGGATTACCATTGGCAGTTTATATGTTCCTCGTCACAATACTATTGGATTCTGTCATCACAGTTCCATTATTTATTATTCCAGCAGGGGGCGATCATCTCAGCTTCTTTTTAGATCCGGGTTTTTGGATATTGGGAATAGAGTATATTATACTCGTAATAGTCGCCAATTGGATCTTCAGTAGAAAGTTGAAGGTCGTATAGATTTATTCTTAGGAATAAGATTTATCTAAATAGGTATGAGCCAAACAAGGGGTTGTCAAAAAGGCAGTCCTTTGCTCTTTGTCGAAAGACTCAAGCTGAGGCTGTGTCGATCTCCTATTTGTCAGTTTATTCATACGGTTTGTATCTGGCCTAAAAATGGATTTAATTGAAGCATACATAACAGCCATAACACGGATATATGAAATTGTTTATTGATCGACTGAGTAAACGTTACACCAAAGACAAATATGGACTTCAAGACTTTTCACTTTCCGTAAACCAAGGAATTCTAGGGCTATTAGGCCCTAATGGTGCCGGTAAATCCACTCTCCTTAAAATGATTGCCACCATTAGCAAACCTACCGAAGGAAGTATTTTGCTCAATGATCAAGATATAGTCGCGCAACCCAACTATATGCGTGAACAGCTGGGCTACCTACCTCAAGACTTCGGGGTTTATCCCAACCTTAATGCTTACGAGTTCTTGAATTACATAGCAGCCATGAAAGGCATCGGCGGAGACGGTTTAAAAACAAGAATTCAATTTTTGTTGGAGGGCCTAAACCTAATTGAGACAGCTAAAAAACCGATCGGTAGTTATTCTGGAGGAATGAGGCAACGTGTAGGTATAGCACAAGCCTTGCTCAATGAACCCAAGGTGGTAATCTTTGACGAGCCAACCGTAGGACTCGATCCTGAAGAGAGAGTCCGATTTAGAAATCTGATTTCAGAGTTAGCAGACAAAAGTATTGTGATTTTATCCTCTCATATCGTATCAGACATCGACACCATTGCTGACCAAGTAGCGATTATGAAAGCAGGTAGTCTCATTACCATGGACTACCCTGAAGAGATAATAGCCAAAGTAAAAGACAAGGTATTCGAAATCGATATTCCCAAAGAACAGGCAAGTGATTTCAAAGAAAAACATATGGTGGTAAACACCATTAGAAAAAAGGAAGAAGTAACCGTCAGGTATATCGCCAACGAGTCCGTTGATGGTTCAAAGAAAGCAGTTGCTTCATTAGAAGACGCCTATCTCTATTTCACTAAAACAAACTGATATGACCTTCTTCAATCAGGTGAAATATGACTATTTACAGAGGATACGGAGCTACCGGTTTCTTATCATTATGGCCGTGAGCTTGGCACTTGGGTTTCTATTCATCCCAGCTGCTGATGCTACCTATGAAACCGTTACCGTCGGTACATACAAGGGTGTCTATAACTCGGCATGGATAGGCGTAGTATCGGCTGTTATGGCCAGCACCTTCGTGAGTTTATTGGGGTTTTATGTAATCAATAGTAACCTGAGCAAAGACATTGACTCTAAAGTGGGTCAGATCATTGCAACGACTCGTGTCTCAAATTTTGGATATCTATTTTCAAAAGTAACGAGCAACTTTCTAGTACTCTCTACCATGATAGCAGTTATGTTAGGGATGAACGTGGGATTGTTTTTTCTCTATGGTTCTGAATTTTCATTCGAACCACTCCAGTTCATTCTACCCTACCTATTTATTCCTATCCCCGCCATGTTTCTTGTTGCCAACTTGGCCGTGGTACTAGAGGTGATCTTTAAACAGAAATCTACCTTACAAAATGTGTTTTACTTCTTATTGATCGCGATCGCCTTTGCTCAAAATGTAAAAACCGATGGCTCTAAAGGAATAGACCCATTCGGCACCCGATTAGGTACGGCTGATATGATATCGCAGGTGAATGACCTGAGTGACGAAGAAAAAGTATCTCAATTGAATATTGGTTTTAGACTTGGCAATAAGCAAGAAACAAAGCCCTTTGTGTTTGAGGGCATCTCACTTTCCCTAGTCAACGTAGCCGGCAGATTCATTTGGATGATAGCCGGGGTTCTATTGACTTTCGCTGTATCAAGATCATTCCATAGGTTTGATTTAAAGGAGCACCTCAAAAGAAAGAAGCAGAAAAAAGCAGTACTGGATGTACTGCCCATTGCAAATCTCGATTTAAGTGTACTCCCCAAAGCCGACACCTCCTACTCTCTGTGGCCCCTCTTGAAGACTGAGTTCCTACTTTTAATCCGACAAGGCAGTCGATGGTTATGGATGCTCAACCTAGTAGGCATAGCACTTTTAGCATTTCTCGATTTGAAGGTAGCTCATACCATTATACTGCCTATACTATGGTTTTTACAAGTAAGCCGATGGTCACAATTAACGACGAAAGAACAATTCTATAATGTCCATCAATTCACTTTTGCGGCTTACAAACCAATTTCGAGGGTTTATGCTTCTCAACTCATTGCCGGAATAGCGCTTGGTATACTTATAGCGTTACCATTAGTCCTCCGTCATTTAACTGCTGGTGATTTGAATCAAGCAATAGGGCCTATTTTGGGAAGCGTTTTTATTGTTGGCCTTTCTGCGATTTCAGGTATCATCAGTCAGGGTAAAAAGCTCTTTGAAATACTTTTCTTCTTCTTGAGTTATGGCAATGTCAATGGAATTCCATTTCTGGACTACTTTGCTGGAATGCACTCTAGCCTAGACTATTTAGGAAGTCTCCTAATGGTATGTACGGCATTAATTGGCCTGAGTATCATAAGTAGAAAAAAGCAACTCCGAAGCCTATGACTCTTTACGCTAGGATAAACACAATGGTCAGGTAAGTCGATACTAAAAATGACTTGATTTATTAATCGTCCAAACCCGCTAATTTGGCAAAATGAATAAGGTCTTTAGTGTGCTCTAAATGTAACTTTCCGAGTAAGTTTTTTCGAAGGGTGTCTACTGAAAAGCGTACGAGCATAAGTGCGTCCGCAATCTCTTGGATAGTCTTGCCTTTTGCAAGCAACTTCAATACCTCAATATCTCGGCGAGTCAAATGTTCCCATAAAGCCGACCGGTAGGCTTCATTTTCAATATTCTTACCGACGGCTGCCCCCCTTAATTCGGTATAATAAGAATTATCACCTGGTAACAGATGATCAGTACCTTTTTGAAAATCAGGGTAATATGTTAAGAACTGTTTCTTAAAGTGGTCAAAACTTTCGAGTGACTTTCCCTCCATCTTAAAAATCTCATTAACCGTTTCATAGACCTTCTCTGGTGCTATTTTACCTTGTAGTTCCTGTGCTTTTTTTTCTTTTACATGAGCAAAGGTCTCTTGCATTCGTGCTTGTGAACCAGGCTCCGACTGATATGGTGGTAGTTCGACAAGCTCTAGACGAGATTCAATCTCAGCTTTCAGTTCCGAAATCTCTTCTCTAATTCGTTGCCCTGTGTAAACTATTGCTCTATTAAGGTTATCGAAAAAGAGATTGAGATCGCTGTCAATATCCAACAGAATATGGCCATCCGACAAATCTCTGTATAACAGCAACTGCGCTGAACCCGTAACTCCTTCTATGCCTGGCAATAAACGTAGAAGTTCTTGCTTGCTAAAGGGCATACTATTAGTATGGCCGACGAGGCTTTCAGCTTCAAACTGACCTGGTACCTGGTATTTAGACTCCCAGTACTCCAAGAATGATTTATCATAATTGTCGTTTTCTTTCTCTAAGAAGGTTAGTTTCATTCTTCGGGCTGAAACCCTCATTAAAAGACCAAAATCTTTCCTCAGTTCTTTATTAATGGAATTAGGTACATCCGAAGTTGATAACACTACCCCCCTAAGTGTATTACCTAGAATCGGGTCGGGAAGCTCGCTATCTACACAATATGTATACGTCCTTACCCATGAGTTCGTCCGCGCTAACTGAATTCTCCACCTACTAGCTCGACTGGGCTCTTGATAAGGCTCTTGCATATAATAAATCACCAATTTGTCCTTATAATGGAGTTCATCCATTGCCGTAGCAACAGGTATTGCCCAATTATTTAACTGAGGGCAATAAAATCTTCTGACTACTTTAAGATCATCAGCTTCTTTGAAAAACAATTCACTACTTGATTGATCTATTAGTTCTTCTTCGTTCCAAACTAATTTTGCCACCTCCACAATGGTCTGATCTTTTTCAATAAGAATGCTCGGAATATCTTTTATGAATTCAAGGGCACTTGGTATAAAATCTTCTTCGGGTTCTAAAAAAGTATCTAATGAATGATCTTCGATGAAGGCTTCATAATCAAGCTTACTACATAATTTTAGTTCAATCTTTTCGGTCATCTTTAAGTGCTATTTTTTTATGCCAATCAATTCTCAGGCCAAAATAGGTAGGTATATAATCCGCACCTCCGCAATCATCAGTATGAACCCCTTCGTAACCTTCCCATTGGACTTCTCGTCATAAATATGTTATTTGTTCTTTGATTAGAAAACAAATCATTTATGCCACAAGAAACCATTAGCACTCAAGAAGAAATAGTTTTGCTTAGCGTTGGCAGTCTAGAGCCAGAGGCTTATGCTTATGGTATTCAAAAGGAGATCAAGCTTCAGGCGAATCTTAACTGGTCCATTGGCACAATACACACAATTCTTTATCGGCTGGATAAAAAGGGACTTGTCAAATCAGAAATGGGTGGCTCTTCTGAAAAGCGAGGTGGACGAAGTAAAAGGCTTTATAGCCTCACTGCAAAAGGTTTTCGAAGTGTAGAAACCATACAGGAAACTCGACAGGCTATGTGGAGTAAATTGGTGACAAACAGGCCCTCTTTCTAGGTGGGCTCTCGATCAACATATAAGCCCCCAAAACTGGCCACCTCTTTACTGGCTAGATTTTTAGACGATCGGTGGTGGCAGGAGTTGGCGGGTGATTTAGAAGAACAATTTCAAGACTCTTTGGAGAGTAAGGGTCTAAAAAGAGCCCAACTCATTTATTGGTTAGAAGTAATCAGACTGCTCAGACCACACCTTTTTAAACGAACAAAACAACATACTCGAATTATGATGACAGGGAATCACATAAAAATTTCATATCGGAATTTGAAGAAAAATAAGGTGTACGCGACCATCAATATTCTAGGTTTATCCATTGGTATTGCCTGCGTTATGCTCATAGCGGTGTATGTGAAGTACGAAACCTCCTATGACAAATTTTTTAAGGATAGTGATAGAATCTATAGAGCCGCCTTAGAAAGAGTTTACCCAGGTAGAATGAAAATGTTTGGCACCTCATCTATCATGTTGGCGCCTACCCTCCATGAAAATTATCCGCAAGTTGAAGCTGTCACTCGACTACACAGATTGTTTTTTGCCAATGAGGTCCCCGTAGCTTTTCCCGACAATGACAAAACTTTTATGGAGACTCGTTATTTGTATGGTGACTCCCTCTTTTTTAAGGTATTCTCTTATGAATTTGTCGCTGGCGATCCAAATACCGCGCTAAATCGTGCAACGGATGTGGTTTTAACAGAATCGACTGCCATAAAGTACTTTGGAACAACGGATGTGGTTGGAAGAGAACTGATTGTTTCTCCTGGCACAAGGCGCGTTTCTGGAGTAATAAAGGACAACCCTGCTAACTCTCATATTCACTTTGATTTATTGGGATCTATCAGATCGGTGGGTGCATTGATCAATGCTGCTGAGATTGGTAGTTGGACAAACCCATGGGTATATACTTATCTCAAACTGAGGCCTGACATAGATCCGAAGACCTTCGAACTTGAATTTTCAAACCTTGTAGATACTTATGGTGGCGCAAACATCGCTCAAGGCGCTGGTACAGATTGGAAGGCCAAAGGGCATGCATTTAATTATTTTCTACAGCCCATCGAGTCAATTCACTTAGAATCCCAACTTGATGTGGAAGTAGAACCCAATAGTGATATCACCTACGTTTACATCATATCAATCGTAGCGCTAATAATTCTAACCATTTCAAGTATCAATTTTGTCAACCTATCGATAGCAAGGTCTACCGAAAGGGCAAAAGAAGTGGGGATAAGAAAGGTTATGGGCTCTCAGAGGTCGGCATTGATTTCTCAGTTTTTGACAGAATCAATCTTTATATGTCTGCTAGCTTCAATCCTATCCATTGGTTTGGTCTATATCACCATACCTCAATTCAATCAAATCTTAGGCACATCACTCAGCTTTTCAACTATACTTCAGCCAATCATAATGGTGATTCTTCTAGCCTTTATTTTCGTCATTGGTATTATTTCTGGCTTTTATCCAGCCTTGGTCATTTCCGCACTTCAACCAAGCAAAGTGCTAAAAGGGAGCTACAAACACAGCAGCAAAGGTATTTGGCTCAGAAATGGTTTAATCATTGTCCAGTTTGTGATTTCTATTTTCATGATATCCGGATCAATTATCGTAAGCCAGCAAATGCGCTATTTGACGAATAAGGATTTAGGCTTTAATAAAGAGAACGTTTTAGTTATTCATTATACCGATGATTTAGCGGAAAACTATAATGCTTTTTCTAATGAAGTTTCTCAAATGAGCAGTGTTCACGGAGTTGGCGGATCGACTTTTATACCTGGTGAATTTATGGGAAGCGGTGTTTTTGGAGTAGATGATCCAAATGTGGACGATATCCGTGGCAACACCATTACAGCTAATCAAGAATACCTTGAAACGATGGAATTTGAGATAGTTATGGGGCGAAACTTTGACAGAACCTATAACGATTCGCTAAAGGTAATTATCAATGAAGCGACTGTGAAAGCCATGGGGGTGGAAAACCCGATCGGCATGAAATTTTTGAGTAATAATAATCCAAATACACCAACTTTTGAGTTCACCATAATTGGCGTCGTCAAAGACTATAATTATTATTCACTTCATTCCGAAATCGGCCCGTTAATGATGTTTTATGGGGTTGGGAATTTTGTCCCGAGCGTGACGGTTCTAAGGGTAAATCAAACAAATTTGGAAGAAACCATCGCACAAGTTCAAAGCAAATGGGAGTCGTTGACGGAAGAGCCCTTCAAATACTCCTTCTTAAATGATAACCTCGAGCGACAGTATGAAGCAGACAAAGCATCGACTTCAGTTTTTGACATTTTCACCTTAATCGCCATTGTTATGTCATGTACTGGACTCTTCGGTTTGGCTACTTATGTGGTCAATCAGCGGCTAAAAGAAATGAGTATTCGTAAGGTACTCGGTGCCTCTTTACCTAATATTATAAAGGTCTTTGCCAAAGACTTTATGTTGTTGATTTGTTTGGCGTTCTTTATCGGAGCACCAATAGCCTATTTTGCTTTAGACGCTTGGCTTAACAACTTTGCTTATCATATCCAAATTGGTCTTTTCGCTTTTATGCTAGCAGGTTTTATTACCGTTTTACTTGTCTTTATTACGATCGGCTACCAAGGGGTGAAAATGGCCTTAATAAATCCTACAAAGGTTTTGCGAAGCGACTGATCTGCGTTGCATACACCTGATATTCTTAGTAGCTTAACAGCGTTGAAAAAGCTTATATAGAATGAACAGACTTGCCTTTAGAAACGGAGATAAAATAGATGCCATAGGACTGGGAACATGGAAATCGGAACCAGGAGAAGTAGGACAAGCCGTAAGAGAAGCCATAAAAGTTGGCTACCGTCATATTGATTGCGCTTGGATATATCAGAACGAGAAAGAAATCGGAGATGCTTTTCAAGCCGCTTTTGGCGATGGTGATATTAGTAGAGAAGACTTATTTGTAACCTCTAAACTCTGGAATTCTTTTCACGCTGCGGAAGATGTAGAAAAAGCGGTAAGAGAATCTTTGGATGCTTTACAACTTGACTACCTAGATTTATACTTGATTCACTGGCCGATCGCCCACCAACCTGGCGTAGTATTTTCAGAAGATGCATCTGGTTTTGCTCCTATCGAAGACTATCCTATCGCGGATACTTGGAAAGCCATGGAAGCTTTAGTGGAAAAAGGGTTAGTGAAGCATATTGGGGTTTCTAATTTCAATGTAGTTAAACTTCAAAAACTGATGGAAACGGCAGTGATTGTTCCTGAAATGAATCAAGTAGAATCCCACCCATTATTAGCACAAAATGAATTACTAGATTTCTGCACGAACAATGGAATACTTTATACTGCTTACTCTCCATTAGGTTCAAGAGATAGAGCGCCTGGAATGAAAGGCGATGCAGAGCCAGATCTTTTCGAAATCGATACTTTGAAAGAGATTGCTGATAACCACAACGTTCATCCAGCACAAATTTTAATTAAATGGGCGGAAGGCAGAGGTACTGCTGTGATACCAAAATCTGTTAACCCTACGCGTCTAAAACAAAATTTAGCTTCAGCAGATATCAACTTGAGTGCTGAAGAAATGGCTTCTATCAACAATCTGGATAAAGGTTATCGTTTTCTGGATGGTAAATTTTGGGAAAGAGATGGCGGGTCTTATACCGCTGAGGAACTTTGGAATGCCTAAAATAAAAAACCCCGACCTCTAGGTCGGGGTTGGTAATCAAAAATCTATAAATCAAGTGATTATATTTTCTTGACGTCTACAGCGTTAGGTCCTTTTCTACCTTCAGCTATCTCGAAAGAAACAGAATCACCTTTTGTGATTTCGTCAATTGTACCAGAAACGTGTACAAATACCTCGTCTCCATTTTCGTCGTCAACGATGAAGCCAAAGCCTTTCTCATCATTAAAGAATTTTACGGTACCAGTTCTCATTTAAATATGTATTAAAAGATTATAAAATATTAATTGCGCCAAAAGTAATACTTTGTTTGGTATATTCAATAGCACCATGTTGAAAACAGTATTTATAGTTAGACACGCAAAGTCAAGTTGGAAGCATCCGCATCTTACTGATTTTGAGCGACCTTTAAATGGAAGAGGTAAAAGAGACTTGCCTGATATGGTCGATCGTTTCTCTCAAATGGATTACAAAATCGACTTGATTTTGACCTCTCCTGCTAATCGAGCACTGACTACAGCAATGGCATTTTCAGAGGCATTGAGCGTTCCAAAGGATCGGTTTTTAGCAAAAGAAAATCTTTACCATGCCTCCATAAGGACAATCAGGGATGAGCTCAGCCAGGTTCAAGATGACCATAATACAGTTATGATTTTTGGTCACAACCCTGCGCTTACCTCACTAATCGAAATGCTTTCGGACTTTAGCCTCTATAACCTACCTACATGTGCCATCTACGGTATTTCTTTCGAAATGAGCTCTTGGAAAAAGATCTCGAATGCATCAGGTAAAAAAGTCTATTACGACTTTCCTAAATCTCGCTTGCTATAGCTAGCAGGTACGATTATAAGATAAACTCGCTTAGGTCTTTATCTTGAACTAAGTTATCTAACCTTTCTCCAACCATTTCTTTGGTGATGACCACCTTCGCGTTTGGCGGTATTTCCTCTGGAATATCGAATAGAATATCATTTAGCAACTTACTCATCACTGTATGAAGCCTTCTCGCGCCAATATTTTCTACCTCTTCGTTGATTCTGAAGGCTAACTTCGCTAAAGCGCGGAGCGAATCGTCCGTAAATTCAAGGGAAACATCCTCAGAGTCAATTAAGGCTTCATACTGCTTTGTTAACGCATTTTTTGGCTCCTTTAAAATCTGATAGAAATCGTCTTCTGTTAGGCTATTTAGTTCTACACGAATCGGAAATCTACCTTGAAGTTCCGGTATCAAGTCAGATGGTTTTGCCACATGAAAGGCACCTGCCGCTACAAAAAGTACGTGATCCGTTTTGATCATTCCATGCTTCGTATTAACAGCACTTCCTTCTACAATTGGAAGTAGATCACGCTGAACCCCTTCACGACTTACATCTGCTCCATTGCCACCTTTCTTTCCTGAAGCAATCTTATCAATTTCATCGATAAAGATGATTCCTGTATTCTCAGCTTTCCAGATGGCTTCTTCTTTCACCTCATCCATATCGATGAGCTTAGCACTCTCCTCTTCTATCAATAGTCTTTTTGCCTCCGCAATCGTGACTTTTCTCTTTTTCTGCTTCTTAGGCAGGACATTACTTAACATGTCTTGTAAGTTAATCATGGACATTTCATCCATGCCACCACCGACCATGCCTAATCCACCCCCGTTGTTGGCTTGTACTGAAATCTCGACTTTTCGATCATCAATTTCCCCAGACCTAATCTTCTCACGGAAACGCTCACGGGTTTTTTCATTCAATTCAGCATCACTCATTTGTGCCGCTTCTTTGTCGTCTTGCTGCAAACCGATCGGCTTGGGCGCCGTCCTTACAGGTGGTATTAAGGCATCGAGAATTATATCTTCAACCGCTTGAGCAGCTTTTTCTTTTACCCCTTCTTTCTTCGATTGCTTGACAAGATTTACTGATTGTTCCACAAGATCGCGCACCATGCTTTCCACATCTCGACCTACGTAACCTACTTCAGTAAACTTTGAAGCTTCCACCTTTGTAAATGGTGCATCCGCAATCTTAGCCAATCGTCTTGCAATCTCTGTCTTACCTACACCTGTAGCACCAATCATCAGAATGTTGTTTGGTACAATTTCCTTCTGCATCTCAGACTGCACATGCATCCTTCTCCACCTGTTTCTCAAGGCAATCGCTACATTCTTTTTGGCATCTGCTTGACCAATGATGTATTTGTCAAGTTCCGCAACAATCTGTCTCGGGGTTAAATAACTATTATCAATCATCTGTTTTTTTCTTAATCAATCCACTCAGATTTAAATTCATCTGAAGGGTATTACTTCCGCCTGCCGTATGATATAAAGCTCGGCTATAAGCAAATTCAAATCTTTTTACTTTAAACATAAAGCCAAAGGAGAATCCAGCTCCTCCACTCACGTTTTCTAACTTAAGTTCTTGTCTTAGTAAATGGTTGTACGCAAATCTCAGTTGGAAATTCGGGGAGAAGAGCAACTCTGTTCCAAATACCAATCGTCTAAATATTTCTTCACCAAACCCAGGCTCCTCGTTTTCACCAAAAAGCGCATTACTCGATGGATCGAAGAAAACAGCGTCTGCCCTGACTAAATTCCGAGCTGTTGCCGAAAATCGAAATGGCATAAACTCTGGTTTAAACGATACTCCCAATTGGATATCGGTAGGCAATTGACTGCCATTATCTTCAATATAGTCTGACAATAAAAATCCCATGTTTTTTACAGTAAAACCCACCGTCAAATCCTTTTCTGGATGCTTAAAGGTTCCACCAAGATCTAGCAGGAGTGCTGACGCCTTAAACGAAGCCAAATCTGAAATGGCCAATTTAGCGCTAGCTCCAACACTGAATGGTCCAAATTTTTGACTATTGCTAATCGCAAACGCGTACTCATTTACACTGAATTCGCCATTAAGAAACCCTGCTTCATCGAAACTTTGAATGTCTCCATAATTCAAAAAATCTAAATGAATGGCCCACGTACCCAAGTCTCCAATTTCCGTGGCATAGGTCAGTGAAGTATTGGCAATATCAGCGAAATAACTCAGCCTAGATATAACCAACTGGTTTTCCATATCTGCATTTAATAATGCCGGATTAGAAATAATTTGGCCAAGGTCGTTCCAACCCGAAGTGATGTTAACGCCTCCTAATGCAGATTGTCGCGCATTATTCGGAAGGTTTAAGAATTCAAAGGCACGACTACCTCCTAACTGCGCACTAGCCGATTGCCAGATCGTACAAAGACACAATATAACCAGCAGTCGGGCTTTCTTCATAAACTCATCCTATGCATTGAAAATACACTGATTTTTACTCCTCCACTATAAATTTGACGGGATTATCTACCTTTTGAGATGTGAGGGCAATTTCTATTACCTCATTTGCCTTTTCAACAAAATGGAAGGTTAACCCTTTGATATACTGCGCGTCTATCTCGTTGATATCTTTTTCATTTCTAGCGCTCAGAATTATCTCCTTAATTCCAGCCCTCCTTGCAGCGAGAATTTTCTCTTTTATTCCTCCTACCGGCAGTACATTTCCCTTCAGGGTAATTTCACCAGTCATGGCTAATTTACTTTTTACCTTTCTCTGGGTGAAAAGGGATGTTAAAGCAGTCAACATCGTGATTCCAGCTGATGGACCGTCTTTTGGTACCGCTCCCGCTGGAACATGCATATGCAAATCATACTTATCAAATACACGATAATCTATGCCATAGTGATCGGCGTTCGACTTAAGGTAAGAAATAGCCGCCATCGCTGATTCCTTCATTACATCGCCTAATTGACCAGATAAGGTCAGTTTTCCCTTGCCTCGACTCAAACTAGATTCTATGAAAAGGATTTCTCCTCCAACCGCAGTCCACGCCAAACCGGTCACCACACCAGCAGACTTATTATCATTGTAGATTTCCTTATCAAAACGCTGTCCACCAAGTGCTTTTTCAATAAACTCAATGGTCAGTTTCTTAGGGTATTCCTCTTCAAGTGCGATGTGCTTAGCCACTTTTCTTACCACCGAACCGATCACTCTTTCCAGGCTTCTAACACCTGACTCACGCGTATATCCTTCGACGATAAACTGGATCGATTTCTTATCAAAAGTGAGATCACGTGCCTTTAGCCCATGTTCCTTTTTCTGTTTCGGGATCAAGTGACGCTTCGCAATCTCAATTTTCTCTTCAATTGTATAACCCGATACCTCGATGATTTCCATTCTATCTCGCAAAGCAGGCTGGATGGTATCCAATGAATTCGCCGTGGCCACAAAGAGTACTTTAGACAGGTCGTATTCTACCTCAAGGTAATTATCAGTGAATTCGCTATTTTGCTCAGGATCCAGAACTTCTAACAATGCCGAAGAAGGATCACCGCGAAGGTTCGCGTTTACCTTATCAATCTCATCCAGCACAAAAACCGGATTTGATGAGTTAGACTTTTTAATATTTTGGATCACCTTACCCGGCATTGCCCCAATGTAGGTTTTCCTATGGCCTCTGATCTCCGCTTCATCATGCACACCACCAAGTGACATTCTGACATATTGTCTGTCCAATGCCTTCGCTATTGATCGGCCTAAAGAGGTTTTACCAACGCCCGGAGGTCCGTATAAACAAAGGATAGGCCCTTTCAGGTCATTCTTTAATTTTAGAACGGCCAAATATTCCAGGATACGATCTTTGACCTTCTCAAGCCCATAATGATCGTCTTCTAATATCTTTTTAGCGCGCTTCAGATCGAGGTTATCTTCCGAATACTCTCCCCATGGTAAATCAACCATTAATTCAGCATAATTCATGGCGATCGGATACTCCGCTGCCATTTGATTCATGCGCAAAATTTTATCGAGTTCCTTATTGAAATGAGCAGCTACCTTATCTGGCCAATTTTTATCCTGTGCCTTTCTTCTTAATGCCTCCACTTCTTGCTCAGGACCACCGTCACCTAATTCCGTTTGAAGCACTTTCATTTGTTGCCTCAAAAAGTAGTCTCTTTGCTGCTGGTCGATGTCCGAGTGTACCTTGTTTTGAATTTCATGTTTAAGCTCCAGCATCTGGATCTCTTTCATCATGAATTGAAGCAACTTGGTGGCACGCTCAATACCATCATTTATTTCTAATAAACCCTGCTTATCCTTAGGTTCTGCATTAATGTTGGAGGACAAGAAATGCACTAGAAAACTAGGTTTTTCGATGTTATCAAGGGCTACCTGTGCCTCTTTTGGAATCTCTGGATTGAGTTTCATGATACGGTTAGCCGTATCTCTTATGGACTGTACCAGCGCCTTTACTTCTTTATTCTGACGCTGAGGAAAGTTCTCTTCCAAGTAGTTCACCTTCGCCTTGAAGAACGGTGTTTCACTAGTAAACTCACTTACTTCAAATCGCCTCTTCCCCTGTACAATAATCGTAGTATTACCATCAGGTAAAACCAACATTTTTACAATTTTAGCAACTGTACCAACCTGGAATAAATCCTTAGTTTTCGGATCATCGATCAGCGGGTTTTCTTGCGCCAATACGCCGATAATCTTATCTCCTTTGTGTGCCTGTTTTACAACTTTGATAGATTTCTGTCGGCCAACCGTTATCGGTATTAAAACACCAGGGAACAAAACGGTATTTCTTACTGCCAGAATTGGTAATTCTTCTGGAAGGTCAGACACTTTGGTACCATCTTCCTCTTCAGGGGCGATCATCTGAATAAACTCCCCACTATCTTCTTGGTTTAACTCCGCTGCCAACATGCTTCCTAATGTATTCTTGTCAATCTTCATAGTGAGGTGCCAATCTGGCACATAAGGTCAGAAAAATTAATTTGTGCTGCTATTGCAAGGGTTATGCCAACTGAAATGATGTCATGTAACACATACTAATTTTTACGAAAAACGCGTACCTTTCTTTAAAGAACGACTTTCACTCAGTTTCAATTGGTAATAAGTATGCTCAGGCGGGGCGCAATTTTTATTCTACTAATCTTTCACTGCTCTTTAGCAGTTCAAGGACAACTGTTTAAAAGGAATAAGGAAAAGAGACAAAAAAAGATTCTCCTAGATTCTGATTCTGTGAGCATTGACGTTACGGAATTGACTTTCCCCAACATAAATAAGGATCCAGTCTACCTGAATAAAAAGCTTCAGAAAAAGATCGAAAAGCTCGATAGAGAGGAGAAGTGGGAGGAACTATATCCAGAATTAAAAAAGTTCGTGTCGAACTTTGGCACTCAAAACTTCGCCCTTCAGACGTACTATATATGGAGGCTTGCCAAGCTCACAGAGGTCTTTGAGTCGCCAGAAGCCGCTAAGCCTTTATACGCTTTAGTATTGAAACACCACCGGCGTGGGTTAGATATTGGTGCTATTCTAGCCAGATATGATTCACTCAATAAAAACAAAAAGGATTACTATGTACCTCTTGAGTATTACTATGAATTAGTCGATTTCAGACGCCAAGTGGATACTTTGCTACCACCAAGAAGTGTTCTCACGAATATGGGGCCTATGGTAAACTCAAACGATGAGGATTATGCTCCTATGGTTTCCAGAAACGATTCAGTACTCCTTTTCACCTCTAAAAGAAACTCAATCAACACAGGAATTACGAAAGACATAAATGAAGATATCTTCTTTACACTTAAAGAGGGCGAACAATGGGGGAAAGCAGAAGTATTTAAAAACATTAATTCAACCTTCAACGAAGGCTCTGGATACTTATCTAAAAGTGGTAAATCTCTTATATTTTCTCGCTGTGGCTCTCCCGAGGGACTCGGTAATTGTGACCTTTACATGAGTAAATTCCAAGGTGATACTGTTTGGACAATACCCAAAAACTTAGGCCCAAAAGTTAACTCTGATGGCTGGGATTCTCACCCTACCTTAAATATTACCGAAGACACGCTTTACTTCTCATCCGACAGACGTGGAGGGTTTGGGTTAGCCGATATTTACTTTTCTACCCTGGACAAGAAAGGCAAATGGACAACTGCCCAAAACCTTGGCCCAACTATAAACACTAGAAATAACGAAGTGAGCCCTTTCTACCATTGGGAGCATAACGTACTATATTTCAGTAGTAATGGCCATTTACTCAATTTTGGAGATTATGATATCTACAAGTCATATAGAAGAACTGGTAAGTGGTCTGAACCGATCAATATTGGTCCTTTAGTGAATGGCAAAGGGACTGAGTTTTATTTCAGTATTGACCAAGCGGCTAACTTTATTTTTTATTCAAGGTCGGAAGAGGAAAGTATGAAAAACCTTGACCTATATTCTTTCCCCCTACCGATGGCCGGTCAGCCACTGGCAACCACACGTTTTTCAGGACAGATTAAGGCTTTAAAGGGGAAAGTGCCACAAAAAGCCATCGTTTCAATTATTGATTTAGATGAAGGTATAGAAGTAGCCCCAAAGTTTGCTCGAGATGACGGCACCTTCGAATTTGATTTGATTAATCAACGAAACTACTTATTGATCGTTCAGGGAGATGACTTTTTTAGACTTGAGAAGCTCTTCTTTTTAGATGGAGACACCAAATATGAGGGTATCGTGGAAAGAATAGCGAGTAAAATCGAGTTTTCAACCATTGAATTTGAAAATGCGAAAGCCGACATCCTTCCAAGCATGGAAGAGGATTTAAAAAAGGTGGTAGATTTCTTAATTGATAACCCAACCTTCAACCTTAACATTTCGGGCCATACAGATTCTAGCGGAAACCCCGTGATGAACTTAACTCTCTCGCAACGTCGAGCCGATTCCATTAAGCGATACATTCTAAACAATAGCAACATTAACCCATCAAGAATCTTTGCCATCGGTCATGGTAGCAACAAACCAATTATTAAGGAGGAAAAGACTGACGAGGACAAAAAGCTAAACAGACGCGTAGAATTCGAGATATACAGGCCGCCCGTGAGTAGAAATTAAAAAAGGAAGTCCTTAAACCTCCTTTTTTAATATCAGTTCTGTACTATTTCGCTAAATCCCAAAGAGCTTCAGAATATCATTTCCAAAAGCGAATACCATCAGCAGCAATAGAATAACCATACCTACGACTTGAGCTGCTTCGAGGAACTTAACCGAAGGGGCTTTACCCGATATCATTTCGAATAGAAGGAAGACTACATGGCCGCCGTCTAAAGCAGGAATTGGCAATAAATTCATGAAAGCAAGTATCATTGAGATCATTGCAGTTGTTCTCCAAAAGGCATTCCAATCCCAGGTTTTAGGGAAGTAATTAACAATTCCGATAGGCCCACTCATACTTCTTGGAGAAATATCACCAGTAAACATCTTACCGATAGCTTTTGCATTTAATATTACCATGTTGAAAGCCTTGGCCGTTCCAACAGGAATCGCTTCGCCGAAGCTGTATTCATCACTGTCACCATCTATACCATAAACTGATACCACAATCCCTACAGTCGAATCACTTCTAACATCTACATTGACATCAAGCTCACTATCACCTCTTTTAATTACCATCGGTACACTTCCACCCGCATTTGCTGCGACAATCGACTGGTACTGATCATAGTATTTAACTTCTTGATCACCGATTTTAACGATCCTATCCTTTGGCTGAAATGGTAAACTTTCCATCCCCTCTCCTAACTGAGTGACCTCAAATTCTCTCCTTATGTCAAAGAATCTTTGTTGAAAATCGGGGTTTTCCAAGGTCTCTATAAAACCATTAGGTATCGGAATATCTACCACGCTCCCATTCCTATCGACTGTCCAATAGGCGCCATCAGTAAGAAGTGTTTTTCCACTGTAGATATCTTCTACTCTACGATAATCCTCACCGTTGATTTTAACAATCTTATCGCCTTTTTCGAAACCTACTTCTAGGCCATATTCACCTGGTAAAATACCGATCTCCTTGGTATACTTACTTGGTGTAAATTCATCTCCTACGTTATAAGTTAGAATGATCATTGCGATCACACCTGCGACAACGTTGACAAAAATACCACCCAGCATCACGATTAATCGCTGCCAAGCTGGTTTAGACCTAAATTCCCAAGGTTGTGGTGGTTTAGCCATGGCCTCTTTGTCCATAGACTCATCTACCATTCCTGATATTTTCACAAAACCACCTAATGGAATTGCACCGAGGCCATACTCTGTCTCGCCTTTTTTGAATGAGAAAATAGTCGGTGGAAATCCAATGAAGAACTTTTCTACTTTCATCCCAAACATTTTGGCTGTCAACATATGACCGGCCTCATGTATCCCCACTAAAATTGAAAGCGCAAGCAAAAGCTGCGCTATTTGAACAACGGTTTCCATTAATTTTTATATGCGTTTGCTATTTCTCTAGTTTGTTTGTCGGACATGACATAGTCCTCATACGTTGGCTTTTTGATAAAAGATGCCTTGCCCATTGAATCTTCAATAAGGTCAGACATTTCTAGAAAGCCTATTTCATCTTTTAAAAACTTGCTAACCGCGACTTCATTAGCCGCATTTAGTATACAAGGCATATTGCCGCCTTGTTCCATCGCCTTAAAAGCGAGCCCCAGATTCCTAAAAGTCTCAGTATCTGGCTGCTCAAAAGTCAGTTCAGGATAGTCAAGGAAATTGAATCTCGGAAAATCCGATTTAATCCGCTCTGGGTAAGTCATGGCAAATTGAATGGGCAACTTCATATCCGGCAGCCCCATTTGAGCCTTCATACTTCCATCTTCGAATTGAACAATCGAATGAATTATTGACTGAGGATGAACGATAACTTCAATTTGATCCATTCGGAGGTTAAAAAGCCATTTTGCTTCTATCACTTCCAGACCTTTATTCATCAAACTTGCTGAATCGATCGTTATTTTGGCACCCATATCCCAATTAGGGTGCTTCAAGGCCTGCTCCTTCTTTACGGCTACTAAATCTTGCGAAGATTTACCTCTAAAAGGTCCTCCTGAAGCCGTAAGGATTATTTTCTCGATCGGATTATGAAACTCACCAACTAAGCATTGGAAAATTGCTGAATGCTCAGAGTCGACAGGGTAAATATTTACTGCTTTAGATTCCGCCAAAGATGTAATTAACTCACCAGCCACAACCAGTGTCTCTTTATTTGCCAACCCAATATTCTTACCACTCTCAATAGCCGAAATCGTCGGTTTAAGACCCGCATAACCAACTAGGGCTGTTAAGACTAAATCAATGACTTCAATTTGAACAACAGAATTAAGCGATTCTGCTCCAGAGTATACTTTAATGTCTAAGGAATCCAGGGCCTCAAAGACTTGATCATACAAGTTGTCATTGACAATTACCACCACGTTTGGCTTGAACTCTATTGCCTGCTTAATCAATAAGTCAGCATTGTTCATCGCTGTTAGCACTTCCACAATAAACTTGTCTGGATTCGCTCTAATGACGTCGAGCGCTTGTGTACCAATAGAGCCTGTTGAGCCAAGAATGGCGATGTGCTTTTTTGTTGACAATGGTCTTTTTTATATAATCACGGAATTGGCTAATTCATTGAGAACGAATCAGCGTACAGCGCTGCAAATTTAGGCCTTTTTGAAAGGTCACCAAATCTTATCTACCTGAGAAACACCCTTATTCCCAGATTGTTGAATTAACATGCTTTTAGAGGTTTATATGTGTTTTAACCTTAATTAACACTGAACTCAAACCCAATTTATTCATGAAGCGTAAGTTTGAACAAGGACATTACACCTTTAGTATGGATTAAAATCGTTTCACGATTTAGAAATCATTAGACATTAAGAATAAATCAAAATATGAAAAATAAGATCGCTATAGTTTTAATCGCATTCTCAAGCGGACTTATAGGTGCTTTTACTTATGAAAAGCTCTCTGACAATTCCGATAAAACTGAGATAATTACTGAAAACCCTATCAGTTTTGAAAAGGCAAATTACGAACCTGCAAAAGTAGATACCTATTCTCCTGGAGCAGCGTTGCCAACCGACTTTAGACTAGCCGCCGATCGATCGGTTAGTAGTGTGGTTTACATTAAAAATATCCAAAGAAGCAGACGAAGCATGAGCTTCATGGAATATATCTATGGTGGCAGAGGCGGATCAGAGAATGGAGTAGCGATTGGCTCCGGGTCTGGTGTCATTTACTCTAAGGATGGATATATAATTACCAATAATCATGTGATCGAAGGTGCAGATGCTATTGAAGTGCAACATGAGAAAAGGAGTTATCAAGCTAAACTGGTAGGCACTGATCCTAAAATGGATATAGCGGTACTAAAGATTGAAGCAGATAATCTACCAGCTATCGATATCGCGAAGAGCAAAGACGTAAGAGTTGGGGATTGGGTATTAGCCGTTGGGAACCCGTTTAACCTTACTTCTACTGTAACTGCTGGTATAGTAAGTGCCATCGGTAGTGAGGCTAATTCAATAAGAGAAAATTTCCCAATTGAACTTTACATTCAAACAGATGCAGCGATTAACCCTGGAAACAGCGGTGGTGCACTGGTAAACACCAATGGTGAATTAGTTGGAATCAATACTTCCATCATTTCTCGTACGGGTTCTTATGCAGGATACGGCTTTGCGGTTCCTTCCGACCTCGTGAGCAAGATTGTAGAAGATTTGAAGAAATATAAAGTAGTTCAGAAGGCATACACTGGTGCGGAAATCATAGAAATAGATGAAGACGTTGCTAAAGAAGAAAGACTAAGAAGCTTAGAAGGGGTATTGGTACAATCCATTAGACGAAATGGGGCAGCCGACAAAGCAGGGCTAGAATCCGGCGATGTGATCAAAAAGATTTCAGGCAAAACCATCAAAACCAAATCGGGCTTCGATGAGGTAGTCAACTCAATGTCGCCAGGTGATGAAATCAACATTGAATACCAAAGAAATAATAGAAGCTATGAGGCCAAGTTAACATTAGAAAATGTTTACGGTAGTACAGCTTTGCTAGACAGAGATAATTTCTTAGACAAAGAAGACATTTATTTCTCTAGTTTCTTGGGCGCTGAATTCAGAAGATTGACAGAAAAAGAAAAGAAAGGTTTACGAACAAACTACGGTGTCAAGGTTAGTAAAATCGACAAGGATCGAGGTTTCTTTAGAAAACTAGATGATATAGAAGAAGGTGAAATAATTGTAGCAGTGAACCGAAGGTCCGTTGATAACCCAGAGGCGCTTGCTGACTACATAGAACAGTACTATGGCAAAATCTACTTTCAGGTTATAGACAAGAGGGGGAGATTAAGAACCGAAACCTATAGGTTCGGTCGGTAGATAGCCAAGAAGCCTTGAAATCGACATCAAGGCTTCTTTTACTTTTCTAAAATTATATGCTTAAAGTCCTTTCGATATTCGGAAGGACTTTTTCCTGTAAATAGCTTAAATGACTTATTGAAGTGAGAGAAGTTATTGAATCCGCTTTCGAAACTCACTTCCGTAATGGCCATCGATGTTTCAGCCAATAACTTTGAGGCATGCACAACTCGATATTCATTCACGAACTTGGTAAAAGTCTTTCGGGAAATCTTCTTAAAGTACCTACAAAAGGCAGGAACCGTCATACTAACCTTATCAGCCATTTCCTCTAAACTGATATGTTCTTTAAAATTGGATCGGATGTGACTGTAAATGACATTCATTCGGTCATTTTCCTTGGCATCTACTGCAAGGGCAACCCCTTCAGCATTGAGTACCTCATATTCCTGTGAATCCGACAAGTCTTTCAATATTGACAATAAACCGATTAAACGGCCATACTGATCTTCCCAAGCCAGTGCTTCAATTTTTGCTCCTACTTTATCTTTGGTACTACCATGAAAAGTCAAGCCCTTCTTTGCCAACTCGAGTAAACGTTTGACCGACTCCATTTCAGGTATTCCAAAAAAGTCATTCCCCAAAAAATCCTGTTTAAACTGTATAACAGTCTCAGACTTATTACCACTAAATCGATCCGTAAAACCATAATGTGGTAAAAATGATCCTATCAAGACCAGTTCACCATCATTGAAGTATGACATGTGTTTACCAATATGCCTTTTACCACTTCCTCCATGCACATAAACCAACTCAAGCTCTGGATGAAAGTGCCAGTTTGCCAAGTTATGTTCACAAGAGCTTGAGTACCTCCTTACTAGAAAGCTACTACCAAATGCTGGTAGAATTTGCTCTAACGACGGCTTAGTATTTACCATGGATTTATTCATATCTCTATTAACCAATGTAAGACTATATAGTTCCCACAACTACCACAAAATTAACCAATTAATGTTCTATTTTACCCAATTAACAAATAACTTCTGTTATATGGGTTAATTTAACATCAATACTTGCCAATTCAGCTGTAGTGAGAGATAGCCCGACCCTATACCTTTGTTATCATAAATTGGTTTAAACTATTAAACAATTGAAACAATGAAGTCTATGAAAAAAGTATTGTTGACAGCCGTGATGGTCATGGTATCAACGTTTGCTATTGCCAACGACAACAAACCAAGTGTTAGAGTAGAAAAGGTAGGGACTAAGACCCTAGTGGTATTCGTTAACGGATCGAAGGAAGGTGAGACACAGATCAAGCTGAAAGATGAGAACGGATTAACATTATATAATACACAAACGAAAGATGGTCTTGAGTTTGCTAAAAAGTTCGACTTAGGTTCTTTAGAAGCTGGTAACTATACCGTAGAAGTAGAAAACGCGATGAGTTTTACTGCAACTCCAGTATCTATTAATAAAGATTCAGCTTGGATCAACAACGAAGATCAAATCACAATTTTAAAACCTGTCTTAAGACAGTCTGGTGAAAAATTGGATATTATTCTTCCGAGTGATGATTGTGATGATGTAATCGTTACAATATTCGACAGCAACTTTAAGAAATTAGCTTCCGAAAACTTTAATGGTGAAGCACTTAAAAGATTTGACCTGTCTCAATTAACAGAAGGTTCTTACACAGTAAAAATGACAACAAAAGGACGAAACTTTGTACAATCAGTTTCAGTGAAGTAGCTAGGAGTTAGTTACAAACAAAAAGGGGCTTAAGCCCCTTTTTTATTTTAAACCAGTTTCATTTTCATTTTCTTCTTTAACTCATCTATCGAGTTACTGAATTTCGAATCCACGTCCATCATATCACTCACGGACTGCACCGCGTGAATTACCGTACTATGATCTCGACCGCCAAAATGATATCCGATAGATTTGAGCGAGTGGTTTGTATACTCTTTACACAAATACATCGATACTTGACGCGCTATCACAATTTCTTTCTTACGTGTCTTGTCCTTTAAGTCTTCAACACTGATTTGGAAGAATTCTCCTACAGTTTTCTGGATGTAATCTACGCCAACCTCAGACTCGATATCGTGAACAATATTCTTGAGTGTTTGCTTCGCCAATTCAAGATCAATATCTGTTTTATTAAGCGTCGCATGGGCGATTAAAGAAATTAATACACCCTCTAGCTCTCTCACATTAGTATCCACACTATAAGCAAGGTACTCAACGACATCATCAGGAATATAGATTCCATCAGACTGCATCTTCCGCATAATGATCGCCATTCGAGTCTCGAAGTCAGGCATCTGCAAATCTGCTGTCAAACCCCATTTAAATCTAGATAGTAATCTATCCTGTAGTCCCTTCAAATCTCTAGGTGCTCTATCACTAGACATGATAATCTGCTTACCATTTTGATGTAAGTGATTAAAAATGTGAAAGAACATTTCTTGCGTCTTTTCCTTGCCAGAAAAGAATTGAACATCATCAATGATTAAAGTATCAACCTGTAAGTAAAAGTTGGTAAAACTCTGAATGCTATTATTACGGATGGCATCGGTGAACTGCGTAGTAAATTTTTCAGAAGACACGTATAAGACAAAATTGTCTTTGCGCTGCTCACTCACCTTATTTCCTATGGCTTGCACCAAGTGTGTTTTTCCTAATCCTACACCACCGTAAATCATTAGTGGGTTAAAAGATGTAATTCCTGGTTTTTCAGCTACGGCAATTCCAGCCGAGCGGGCCAATCTATTACAGTCTCCTTCGATGTAGTTGTCGAAATAGTAATTCGGATTCAGATTAGAGTATCTAGAATCCTTATCTAGAGATGGCATTTTGAAAGGGTTCACCATTTCTGGCTCTACCACCTCTTTACCCCAAGATTTTCCGTTCTGATTTTGATTCTGATTCGGCAGAGTAACCATATATGGTTGATTTTGAACGCTACCACTATCTACAATCACAGAGTATTCTAATTTGCCTTCTGGCCCTAGCTCATTTTGAACACACTCACGCAGTAAATGAACGTAATGTTCTTCTAGATATTCGTAGAAAAACTGACTGGGTACTTGGATGGTTATGGTCGTTTCATTCAACCCTAACGGCTTTATTGGTTCGAACCAAGTCTTGTAACTTTGTTCTTGTACCTGGCTTTTTATAAACCTTAGGCAATCTTCCCAAACCGACTTCTCACTTTTTACCATCAATTCTTTTTGCACTTACACACACCAATACACACTTGGAGGGGAACAAAAATGATAAAAAAACCACCAACATAAAAGGTGATCTGACATGAGAAATGAAATACTTTTCCCCAGATTTAGCGAGCTTATCCACATGATTTTTGTGGATAACCCTGATCATCAACCTTTAAGAGTATTCAGGCAACATTGACACCTCTTGCAGAAATTTTAGAACGGCTCTAAATAATAAACTTTAATTTTGCGAGCGTAAACTTATGGAAATGAATAAACGATTGTTTGCTGATTTTAAGTCGCAGTCTCCTGAGGAATGGAAGGAGAAATTAATTGTTGATTTGAAGGGAAAATCATTTGACGACTTACGCTGGGAAAACCACGGCATTACTGGCAAACCTTTTTATACGAGCAACGACTTACCTCCGGTAATTCCCCAGCTATCAAAGGAGCACCCCAACACAGAGGCCTTCGGCCATCGCTTTTGGGTGAATTATCAGTTTATTCCAGTTAATAATGAGAAAGAAGCCAATCAGAAGGCATTATTAGCACTTCAAAATGGTGCCGATGGACTTTTATTCGAATTAGATAGTCTGGCAGACCTGGAGATTCTATTCAAGGATATTGAACTCATCTATTGCCACGTTTCATTTCGCTCTGAAAGCCTATCAACAGAAGAGATATTCAACCATTACCACAGCTACCTCAGCAATTCTGCTATTGATTTAAATAAGTTGAATGGCTTTGTCGATGGACAAGGATTCCATATTCAAGATATAGTCACGGGTCTGAAGACCATAACGCTAAAAACCTCAGCACAAACCGAAAACTACTCAAAACAAATAGCGCTTTTACTGGGCGAAGTCATTGATATCATTGATCACAAACAACTTGAGGCAGCTGACTTTTTCAACATGCTGTCTATACAAACCCATTTGACAAACGACTATTTTGGGGAGATCGCTAAACACAGAGCATTAAGGCTTGCTGTGCTAAAACTTGCCAAAACTTATGGGCTCGAAATCGAAGAGCCAATGCTGGTAAGCCTAAGCCCTCAGTGGAGCAGTGAAATTGACGATCCACATAGTTTTATGCTCCATGCATCCACCCAAGCTATGGCAGCGATCATCGGTGGAACGGATGGTCTTATTGTGAACCCATTCTATAAGGTATTCGATAAAAATAGCGCCCTTGCCGAGAGGATGTCTAGAAACATTTCGACGATTTTAAAAGAAGAATCATATCTCGCGAAAAATGTCGATCCATCTGCTGGTTCTTATTATTTGGAGTCAATGACAAAATCTTTAACAGACGAGTCGATTGAATTACTCAAAAGTATAGAGGCTAAAGGAGGTTTGAGCCAACTAGACCTTGCATCATTTGTGGAATCTAAAACAGCAACAGTATGAGACCCAATTTAGATTTAATCGCAGACGCTAAGAGCACCTCAAAAAAGGTTTCGAATAACAATGACTGGAAAACTGCCGAGGGTATTAGCGTGCCACCAAATGTTAGTTTCGAAACGATCGAAAACGCTGAACACTTGGGTTTTGGTGCTGGAGTTCCGCCTTATTTAAGAGGACCTTACAGTTCAATGTATACCGTAAGACCTTGGACCATAAGGCAATACGCAGGTTTTTCTACAGCTGAAGAGTCAAATGCTTTTTATAGACGAAACCTATCCGCTGGGCAAAAAGGACTTTCCGTGGCCTTTGACTTAGCTACACATAGAGGTTATGATTCCGATCACCCACGTGTTACAGGGGATGTAGGAAAAGCGGGTGTAGCCATTGATTCCATCCTTGATATGGAAGTGCTTTTCGATCAAATTCCTCTGGATCAAATGTCTGTCTCCATGACCATGAATGGCGCAGTTATTCCCATCATGGCCTTTTATATCGTTGCAGCAGAAGAACAGGGTGTCGATAAATCGAAACTGACGGGAACCATTCAAAACGACATTCTCAAGGAATTTATGGTGCGAAATACGTATATCTATCCGCCCGCGCCATCCATGAGAATCATTGGAGATATTTTCAAATACACGGCAGAACATATGCCGAAATTCAATTCCATTAGTATTTCAGGCTATCACATGCAGGAAGCTGGTGCAACTGCCGATATCGAATTAGCTTATACGCTTGCCGATGGATTGGAATACTTAAGAACTGGTGTTGCTTCAGGGCTAGATATAGACGCGTTTGCTCCAAGACTATCCTTCTTTTGGGCCATTGGCATGAACCATTTTATGGAAATCGCTAAGCTAAGGGCTGGCCGATTGCTTTGGGCTAAAATTGTGAAGTCATTTAACCCGAAGAACCCTAAATCAATGGCCTTAAGAACTCATTGCCAAACCTCGGGTTGGAGTCTAACAGAACAAGATCCCTTTAATAATGTAACCAGGACTTGCGTAGAAGCCCTCGCTGCTGCACTCGGCCATACGCAATCTTTACATACCAATGCTTTGGATGAGGCCATTGCCTTACCTACCGACTTTTCAGCTAGAATTGCTAGAAACACTCAAATCTATCTTCAAAAAGAAACTGGTATTAACCGCGTGATCGATCCATGGGGCGGATCACATTATGTGGAGTATTTGACCGACCAATTGGTTCAGAAAGCGTGGTCATTAATCGAAGAAGTTGAGGAAATGGATGGAATGGCAAAGGCGATTGAAGCTGGTTTGCCTAAAATGAGAATAGAAGAAGCTGCAGCCAGAAAACAAGCAAGAATTGATTCTGGTAAAGATGTGATTGTTGGCGTAAATCAATATCAGGTTGACGAAACCACCGATATTGATTTGCTTGAGGTTAATACCACAGTACGCGATTCACAATTGAAGCGATTGGCAAAACTCAAAAATGAGCGAAATCAAGAAGCTGTAGACCAGGCTTTAAAGGCTATTACAGAAGCTGCCGAAAATGGTACTGGCAACTTATTGGCCCTAGCAGTGGATGCTGCTAGAAAAAGAGCTTCGCTTGGCGAAATATCTTTGGCAATGGAAAGTGTCTTCGGTAGACATAAAGCTGTGACCAAAACCATTTCTGGTGTATATTCAAACGAAGTGAAAGAAAACGAAGATTTCATAAAAGCCCGTGAATTGGCCGATAAATTCGCTGAACTCGATGGTCGAAGACCCCGAATTATGATCGCAAAAATGGGCCAAGATGGTCATGATCGTGGCGCGAAAGTAATTGCCACCAGCTTCGCCGATATGGGTTTTGATGTAGACATAGGGCCATTGTTCCAGACCCCAGAAGAAACCGCTCTTCAAGCAGCCGAAAATGATGTCCATATGATTGGCGCATCAAGTTTAGCGGCTGGCCATAAGACTTTGATTCCGCAATTAATTGGTGAATTGAAACGTTTGGGGCGAGAAGATATCATGGTGATCGCTGGCGGTGTAATTCCGCCAAACGATTACGATTTTCTTTATGAGTCTGGCGTGTCGGCCGTTTTTGGGCCTGGCACCGTCATCGCAAAAGCTGCGCAAGAGATTCTAGAAAAGATGATGGCTGAAGACGAATAAGATGAAGGTGATCGATAAACTGGCTTGGTTAGAAATTAAGGATAATCGTATCCTGGTAGCTAGAAGCAAAGGCAAAGAAGCTTTTTACATCCCAGGTGGTAAAAGAGAACTGGGTGAGTCGGATGCACAAGCACTTATTCGAGAAATCGATGAAGAATTAAGCGTGAAGCTGCATGAAGACTCCTTGGCCTATTATGGTACCTTTTCGGCTCAAGCCCATGGCCATGCCGATGGTGTATTAGTTCAAATGACTTGCTATATGGGACAATATGATGGTGAATTGAAAGCCGCAGCCGAAATAGAGGAGGTCTCTTGGCTGGAATTCGAAGAAATGGACAAAACTTCCCATGTCGATAAAATTATCTTCAAAGATTTAAGATCAAAAAACCTGCTTTAACTCAGATATTGATAAAAAAAGAGAATATCTGTTTTATGGATTCGAAATAATCAGATTTCTTTGCTAAACCATCAGAGCCTCACATGTCGAACATGCAAATCATCGAAGTAATTGATAATAAAGGAGCCAACGAGTTTTTAGACGTGGCTCGTGAAATTTATGTCAATGATACCGAATGGGTTTGCCCCCTTGACAATGACATTAGAGCTGTTTTTGACCCAAAAGTCAACACCTATTTTAACCACGGCGAAGCCTGCCGATGGATTCTAAAGAATAATGGCCAACTGATCGGCAGAATCGCAGCATTTATCAATGAAAAAAAGGCTGACTACGAAGACAAGCGCATTGGTGGCCTTGGTTTCTTCGAATGTATTGAAGATGAAGATGCAGCAAAATTACTTTTTGATACAGCGGTGGCTTGGTTGAAAGAAAGACGCATTAACACCATTGATGGCCCGATAAATTTTGGGGAAAACGATCAGTATTGGGGATTATTAGTAGAAGGATTCTCCTCTCCTTCTTATGGCATGGCTTACAACCCACCCTATTATCAAAAGTTCTTTGAGAATTATGGGTTTAAGGTCAAAATGGAACAAATGACCAACAAATTCTACTTGAAAGAAGGGTTGAGTCCGCGTTTCGTTAAAATCGCCAACTACATCATGGAGCGTAAGCCAAGCATTAGTACGGAACGCTTCGACCCTAAACGCATTGATAAATACGCCGAGGACTTCTTATACATTTATAACGCCGCTTGGGCAGAGTTCGAAAACTTTACACCGATAAAAAAGGAGTACGTTTTAGAGACGTTCAAGCAAATGAAACCTGTTTTAGACCCAAACTTGGTCCAGTTTGCCTATGTAAATGGGGAACCTGCAAGTTTTGTACTGTCTCTTCCAGATGTAAACCAGATTTTCAAGCGCTTTAAAGGGAAACTCAACCTCATTAATAAAATCAGGTTCGTATTGCTCAAAAGGAAAAAAATGATCGATCGGGTTCGGGTGGTTGTGATGGGAACTCATCCAAAATTTCAAGGCATAGGACTAGAATCTGTGGTAACCTACAAGTCCTTTGAATACTGCTTTAATGAAACTCCGCTTAATGAGGTTGAACTGAGTTGGGTTGGTGATTTCAACGACAAAATGATCGCTATTCACAAAGGCCTCGGGGCAGTACCATCTAAAAAGCACATTACTTACCGATTGGAGCTTAACTAAGTTTTCTTCCAAAGAAAAGTTGTTCCGACGATTTGCCGAACACCTCCCACAATGCAATTAGGGCGACAAGGCTGTATTCAACGATAACTACTTCAATTCGATCCATATAATCGCTACCGGCATAATTGGCATAAGTCATAAAAATGAGATAAGACCACAACCAAGGAAACCGAATTTTCGAGAAGACGGCCACTGCGACGAGCGGAATTACATACCAAGGATGAACAGTTGTAGCGAAAAGCAAATAAAGCGTCCACACCCAAACCATTTGACTTGGCCAATGCTTTTTTGGCTTGCTGAGCAGGGAATACAGCATAATGCTACCCAACGTGGCGTACATCATCCATTTACCGGATTTAGCGATAATATTATAACCATCAGTTTCAAAGCCATACCACCTGGCCAAATAATAAATACTACCGTTGAATTCGAACTTTTGGAAGTAGAGCGACATGCTATCTTTTATTGCCCAAATATGCGCGGTGTTGATTAAAGGCAAGAAGGTAATGGCAACGGTGACGCCAACAATTAACCCGTAAATCACAGTTTTCTTGAACCCAATTTTCCTTAATAAAAGCGGAAGAAAGATTAACGGAAGAAATTTGGTAGCCACTGAAAGGCCAAAAAAGACAGCCGATCGATTCAGCTTTTTCTGCTCATAGTTCCAAAGGGCTAAAAGCAAAAAGTAGATGACAATGCCTTCAAAATGGAGGTTTCCTGTTAATTCAAAAATAACAAGTGGATTAAGAACATACAGTAAGCCATATGCTTGAGGAAGTTTATAATGTCGAAGCAATTTTCGGATTAACGAGATAGCGCCTAATTCAAATACTAGGATAATTACCCGAAGAATTACAACTGACCAAACGATCGATCCGGGAGAAAAAAGCACGGAAAGGAAGAAGATTACTTGATTCAGTGGCGGGTAAACCGATAAATACTCTTGCGAATTGAGTTGATCGAATAACGACTGCGTTATTCCCGTCAAATTACCATCTAAATGATGTGCTGGAAGGTATTTATAAGGATCTTCAAAATTAAAAACGAGTCGACCATCCCAGATAAACCGGTAAAAATCATCTGATAACTTAGGGATTGACGCTATTAGAATGATCCGCAAGAGAATCCCCCAATAGTAGGCCAAATCGACATCTTGCTGTTCTGTATTTCTGACAATTGTCAATACAGCTGCAAAAAGAATGGAATAGAGCGTAAGGAGTAGCCAAGTTTCTTCTCTCGACACAAAATAGCCGATATACAGCGTAATTCCGCCTGATAAAACGTAGGCAAGATTTACCCAAGGAGAAGATTTACGAAGCATGCCTTGTATGTTGCAAAGTGTAATAGAACACTAGCAAAAATCCTAAACTCAGCAGTAAGTGGAAAGGAAGTAAGGCAAAATCGTTGAAATAAAATGCTAAGGCCAATCCTCCTGTAAAGTAAAGTCCCAAGAATCCTTCTAGGATAGTGAGTGGATTTATCTTCTTTTTGAAATAGATATTTCCTTTCCAGGAGCCTTTCTTCCCAGTAATATTAAACTTAGGCGTTCTCACGAAAGGTGTCTTTTTACCAATTAGGCCTTCGAAAACTGCCACCGCGTTATGCAAGCTCAAGCCTAGAAAAACTGAAAGTAGCATAAACATTTGAGGCACAAAATCTTTGACTGTTTTCCAAAAGCCCTCCCTCTTTTCTCGGAAACCATTCCAATAAAATATGACCAAAAAGACATAACCCAAAAGGAACATCATGGAGATATCCATAATGGTTTGCCAGCCATCGGACAGGTTTCTAATGAATAGAATCGGGATGCTCAAAAAGGCTGTTAACACTATGCAAATGAACACTGCAGAGTTAAGCAAGTGAAATGTAGCATGAAACTTAGTACCCAAAGATAAAGGTGCTTTCAACACTTTTGGTAATAGCTTTATGCTGGTTTCAGCGGCGCCTTTAGTCCATCGATACTGTTGTGATTTTATGGCACTCATGGCAGCTGGTAATTCTGCTGGCGCTACTGTATCTGGATTGTAGAAAATTTGCCAGCCTTTTAGCTGCGCCCTATAACTTAAATCGAGATCTTCTGTGAGCGTGTCGGCTTTCCATCCGCCTGCATCTTCAATACAAGTTTTCCGCCAAATGCCTCCAGTTCCGTTAAAATTGAGGAAATGTCCTCCTTGAGATCGACCGTTTTGCTCCACAAAGAAATGGGTATTCAAACCGAACGCTTGGAGCTTGGTCAGCATGGAATATTTCTCATTGATATGGCCCCAACGTGTTTGTACCACACCAATTTTTTTATCCTTTTCAAAATGAGGTACACTGTGTATCAAAAAGTCAGGCTCAGGTACAAAATCAGCATCGAAAATGGCAATAAACTCGCCTTTCGCGACTTTCATGCCGTATTGAAGGGCACCTGCTTTAAACCCTTTGCGTTCAGGCCTTCTCACCTGAGTAATGTCAATACCCTCCTTTTTCCACTTTTCAACGGTCTGGGCGATCAAATCGACGGTTTCGTCATTAGAATCATCTAAGACTTGAATTTCTAGCTTATCCTTCGGCCATTCTAGTCGCGCTACGGCATCGATCAATCGTTCAACAACATACAATTCGTTGTAAACTGGTAACTGCACAGTAACCACCGGATAATCATAGTTCTCAGGAACGGTAGCTGGTTTAGCAATTGTCTTTTTTCGCTGCGCTTTTCTATAGATAAGTACCAAGTTCAGCTGAGACAAACTGTATACAAATATGAACGACAAGGCCGCTGTATAGAGAATAATTATGGTTAGTTCAAGCCAATACATTATAGATACTTAAAGATAGTATACAGAATTTTATAGCCCGCTAGTACGGTGCCCTTTACTGTGCCAGATACTTTGCTAACACCTATTCTCCGTTTATAGTTTACCGGTACTTCGGTGGTTTTAAGTTTTTGTCTTGCAGCTTTCACTTGCATTTCAACTGTCCAACCGTAAGTCTTATCCTGCATTTGCAAGGCCAGTAGCTCGTCGAACTTTATGGCCCTAAAAGGTCCCAAATCAGTATACTTGACGCCGTAAAACAGCTTTAGCAACGATGTGGCTAGCCAATTGCCGAAAACTTGAGGAAACGTCATTGAACCTCCCTCCCGATCACCCAAGGCACGCGATCCAATAACCATATCGATATCTTGATCGATGATTGGTTGCACTAATTCCGGTAACTGCTCTGGAAAGTCAGAATAGTCTCCATCAATAAATACTAGAATTTCAGGCTGCCTGCTCGGCTCCGACAAATAATTGATGCCCTTAAGACATGCATTTCCATAACCTGCATTAGTCTCCGAAAGTACCGTAGCACCTGCTTTTTTAGCTACTTCGGCTGTTTGATCAGTAGATCTATTGTCTACTACAACTACCTCTTTGACCCATTCTTTAGGAATATCATTGATCACATGAGCAATGGATTTTTCCTCATTGAAAGCCGGTATTACTACCTTAATATTTGGAATAGCATGTTGGGTCAAACCGTGTGCAAAATTAAAATAAACAGGCACTAATAAGCCACCGACCTATCGATTAGTTCCATTCAAATTTTCATTCAATTTAAAATGTAATCTAGCTGACAAGCGCTCTAACTTAGCAGAATGGCCTGCGGCGAGTCGTTTCATTGGACACAGAACGTTTTAACCTTAACTTGGGAACTAATTAAGTTGAATTTTTATTATATGTATGTACATACAAATTAATTCAAAAGAAAGGACAATTATGAAAACGATAGTACACAAAGCAGAATCACGAGGGTTTGCCGATCATGGTTGGTTAAGAAGTAGACATACTTTTAGTTTTGCTGGCTATCATAACCCAGAACGCGTTCATTTCGGTGCGCTCAGGGTTTTAAACGATGACCAAGTAGCGGCTGGTAAAGGTTTTGGTACACATCCGCATGACAACATGGAAATTGTGTCTATTCCATTATATGGAGACTTGGCGCATAAAGACAGCACCGGTAATGAAAAGGTGATAAAATCTGGTGATGTACAGATTATGTCTGCCGGATCAGGGCTTCGTCACTCTGAATACAATCATAGCCAAGAAGATGAAGTACAATTTCTCCAGATTTGGGTTTTTCCAAAAGAACGAGATATAGAACCACGTTATGAACAGAAAACATTTAGCGCAGAAGACAGGGTTAATAAGTTTCAGACTGTGGTTTCTCCTGAAGAGACCAGCGCTGTTTGGATCAATCAAGATGCATTTTTCAGTTTAGCGAATTTAGACGCTGGGACTGAACTTACTTATGAAGTTAAAAAGCCTGGTAATGGTGTATACTTCTTTGTTCTGAATGGGGAGCTTAGTATCGCGGGTGAAAAATTAGACACTCGAGATGCCGTGGGTGTGAGCGATACCGAAAGTGCTCACTTGAAAGCTAGTTCTTATGCAGAAGTTTTGGCGATTGAAGTACCGATGGCCCTCAATTAAGTAAGAATACGCAGAAAAAGGATCGATAAGAGCCATTCTCGTCATACGAGGATGGCTTCTTTTTTTACCATGCCGGAAGAGGATCGCTAAAAATGTCCCCCACTACGAGTTACCCAAAAGCGTTTCTTTTCAATTCTAATGCTGTTTATAGTTGGATAAGCCGACAGGCTTAATAGCAAATCAAGCTTTACACTAAAAACGCAACACGATGAAACACTTAAAATTTACTTACCTGGCACTTTGCCTCACACTTCTATACTCATGCGAACTGACAGACTTGCAGACACCACCAGATTTAATGGAAGAAAGGGGTTTACCGGAAACGGAAGAAGCTTTTATAGCAGCACTAACTAGTGGTTCAGATCAAAAGTGGGAAACAATATCCTTCACGTTAGAAGGTTTCAGAGGTCTTCAAGGCTGTAGGCTTGACGATACCTTTACCTTTTATGGCGATGGCACTTATCGCTACGATGGTGGATCGTCACTTTGTGGTGACGCAGACGACATAAGAGTTAAGACTGGCATGTGGGAGGTAGATTTTGATAACCTCCAAATCATATTTGATAAAGACACATCCATTGAAGCGATCGCAACACTTCAGGCTAATGTTGAAAACCGTATATGGCTTATTGGCGAGGTAGACATTTTCGGAGAATTTATGGATATCAGAGGTGTCTACGGCATGGTAGATTAAACCAGTCAACCAGGGTTTTACTATTGACCTAATGGGCCGAACATCAGTGTAGTTGACTTCTTCTTTTGATCACTAAACTCACGATTTCACTGTAAATATCACAGAAGTGTCACGTGGACGTCGCTAAACCCTAACACTTTGATTATTAGGCACATTTTTTCGTTTTGCCGCGAACTTTTCTTTCGAACTTGATATTAATGTCCTGAATCCGAGAGAAGGATGATAAAACGAGAATTATGAAAACACTAAGATCAACAGCAAAACTAATCAGCTTCCTAGCGACCATTTCTATACTTGGTGCGTGCAGCTTAGTAGACTTGGAAAATCCACCAGCAGCACCTGAAGTTGAATCACCAATAGGTATACCACAATCCGAAGCAGAACTTATGACGGCACTTACCAATGACGATAATCGCGAATGGCGTGCCGTAACTTTTTCACTTGAAGGTGTGGGGGTTCAACAATGCCGAAGAGATGATATGCTAGTATTCTTCAATGATGGTACTTACCGCTACGACGGTGGAGAAACACTTTGTGGTGGAGCAGACGATCAGCGAATTAAAACTGGTATTTGGACAATAGATTTTGACAACCTGCAGCTGGTTTTCGATGCAGGAACATCAATTGAAGCGATTGCCACGGTGTCTGGTTTATCGGAAAATAGAATCGAGCTACTTGGACAGGTAGATATCTTTGGGCAGCTTTTAGACATTAGAGGTATCTACGAATTTGCTGAATAAGCAGATCACAATCAAAACATTATCAACAGCAGAAAAATGAAAAAATCAATCATAATATTCATTGGCTTACTTTTCGGAGCATTGGCCAATGCACAGAACTTAGACGGATTTTTGGATAAAGCAGATGCTTTCTTCAAAGCAAATGTAGCCAATGGTCTAGTAGACTACGCCAGCATAAAAGCTGACGGAAAAGACTTAAATGGTCTAGTAAATCAGATCGGCAGCTTTGATGCCGCTAGCCTGAGCCCAATCGAAAGAAAAGCGTTCTTTATCAATGCTTACAACATATTGGTGATCAATGGTATAATCAAAGAATATCCTACAAAATCACCTTTGGAAATTGGTGGATTCTTCGATACAAAAAAGCATACGATCGCTGGCCAGCAAATGACATTGAACGAGCTGGAAAAAGACAATCTTTTAAAAGTGACAGGTGACGAAAAACTTCATTTTGTTTTGGTTTGCGCCGCTATTAGCTGTCCGCCAATTGCCACTTTTGCTTACCGACCAGAGAATTTGGATGCCCAAATCTTAGAACGAACTAAAATGGCGCTATCCAACGATGAATTCATTCAGGTAAATGATGACAAAAAATCTGTGGGACTTTCTGAAATCTTCAAATGGTATCCTGGAGATTTTAAGGATAAAGCAGACAATATCATCGCATATATCAATCAGTATAGAACTAATAAGATACCGTCTTCTTACAAAACTACTTATTACACCTACAACTGGACTGTTAACGCACAAGCGTCAAAAAAAGATAACGAGCCTACTTCAAACCTTCAGGTGTTTACGCCCTCTGTACTCTTGAAAAAAGGACAAGTAGAGCTCAGGTCATTTTATAACATTTACACCCAGAACAGTGTAAGAAACAGAGAAGGCAATAGCGTTGCGCTAGAGGATCGTCAAAGCTTTTTTAATGTTCAATACTCGTTTAACTACGGGATTACAAAATCAGCAAGATTAAATGTAGGAGTCGATGTAATTGTGAGTTCTTTCTCCGATGGCAGCTTCCTTTCACCAGTTTTTCAATCGGGCGATAGAAATGAGGTAGCCTTAGCTGCCTTTGGCCCGGTGGTGAGATTTTCACCATTCAAAAAGCTACCGAACTTATCAATCAGGTCTGCTTTTTGGTTTCCAGGTGCGAGTAATCTCGAAGATAGAAATGGCGTATTCGTAAACCACGATCGTTATACCTCCTTTACACAGTTATTTTACGATATGGAATTAAACACTAGTTGGAGACTCTTCTTAGAGGCAGATTTACTGTACAGGTTTGCCCGAAGAGATGATCAAGTGGATTTCTTCAGAACACCATTAACAGGTATTCTATCTTATTTCCTCCCGAATGGTAAAGCGTCACTATTCGCATTGTATCAGTATTCTCCTCGTTTCGAACGCCTTGACAATGGGTTTGATAGTCAGTTTGGTTTATCTCAATGGTTTCAGCAAGCAGGTGTAGGATTCAAATATCAACTGAATAGTAAACTAGAACTGGAAGCGTCTTACTCCAACTTTTTTGCATCAAGAAATGATGGTGGTGGACAAACATTCAACCTCGGCTTTAGATGGTTGAAATAGTTCAATAGATGAAAAATAGAATTTAGCTTAGAAAATAGATTCATAGTTGATTAAGGGATGTCGCCTCTGAAAAGGGCGACATTTTTTTTATGCCCTGATGCGAACCCACTTTAATTCAAGAAAGAAATCAAAGCTGTTGAAATTATCTCGGTTAAATTTGTGGCATGAAAACCGACTATAATCTCCGTGAGATAACACTTGCTGCTTTTGAACAATTCTTGACCGTTGAAGATAATGACGCTGAAAAAAAGCCAGCCTATGACAAATGGTCGGCAAAACAGATTATGGGCCACCTAATTGATTCGGCAATTAACAATCAAGGCCGATTTGTAAAGGCTCAGCAGTCAGACAGCTTGATTGGAGAAGGCTACGACCAAGAAGCTTGGGTAGAAGTCCAGAACTATCAATCAATGAACTGGCACGACATTTTGATCTTATGGCGACAGTTAAACCTGCACATGTCTAGCCTAATGGAACAAACTCCCGATGATGTTAGAAGTAAAGAAAGAATTCAGCATAACTTACATGAGATAGCTTTCTACACTGTACAACAAAATCAACCGACAACTTTAGATTACTTTATGCAAGATTATGTGGTCCACGTAAAACATCACTTAGGGCAAGTCCGCGATGTTTTGAGTATGGATGATGTGTAAAAAGTATTAAGTAATGAGTATTGAGACTTTTTAAATCGGCTCGATTGATTAACCGATTGTAGTCTATTTCTAAATAAAAAAAGGCTATTCCAACTCATTGGAATAGCCTTTTCTAGTCTAAGTACCATATACCAAGTACTTGGTACTAATTACCCAATACTAAGCACTTAATACCCTTTCTAATTACTCACCTTAATACTTTCATTACCGATAATGATTGGTGGTAAATCAGTCCTTCCTTGCTCTGGGCCATTCTCTAGGTTCAAAACACCTCTTGGACATACTGCAGAACAGACGCCACAACCCACACAACTTGCTCTTACAATGTTCTGCCCCTTTTGTGCATAAGACCTAACATCAATTCCTTGCTCACAATACGTAGAACAGTTACCACATGAGATACACTGGCCGCCATTCGTAGTAATTCTAAATCTAGACTTAAAGCGTTGAATAATGCCCATATAGCCAGCCATCGGACAGCCAAAGCGACACCAAACACGGTTGCCAAGCATCGGATAAAAACCAACCCCAATGACACCCGAGAAAGTTGCTCCAATTAGGAAACCGTATGGCTGCTGAAAAGTCTTGTAGATGTTCAGACCAAAGACTTCTCCGGTGTTCCAGAAATATCCGTAAATGGTGGCAGCAGTCATTACGAAAACGAAAACCATAACGGAGTGGATCAACCACCTTTCAAGTCTCCATGCGCTTAATTTTTTTGATGATAGGTGTCTGAATGGATCTCCAGCAGTTTCAGCTAGTCCTCCACAGCCACATACCCATGAGCAGTACCACCTTTTACCCACGTAGTAAGTAATGATAGGGGTAACAACCAGAAACATGGCAATACCGATGATTAGGTAAAGTGTTCCTACCGGCTGATATGATGGTTCTTGAAAGGCATTGAGTTGCCAATCGTAAAAGAAATCATAATCTAAGGGCCAAGAATTCTTTAAGTCTGTATTGAAGTAGCCTAGATACTCTCCGCTTGCCGTTGTGACATCATTATAATTTAGACCAGCGAGTATCTCTGGGATGAGGTAAGCCAGAAATAACTGGCTAGCAATCACCACGAGTGTTCTCACGAACTGGTATCGATTATGGCGGTACTTAAAAAGAAATTTAACGCCAAGTGCGGTAATACAAAGGGTGTATAGCGTACCATATAAAAACCATTGACTCGCAGGTTTTCCTTTAAAAAACATACTCAAAGGATCGAATAAGGCCACAAAACCCTCATTGCCCGACGCTTTAAAACCGATGTATTCTGGAAACCAGTACAGCAATACATAAAACCCTGTAAGCACAATACCTGCTACCCAACCTAACACACCTCTGCTTGTCAGACTCCTAAACCAAACGCCATTATTTTTAATACCTTCTGGTTGGTTTAAATAGAGTCGTGCAGAGTAAATAACTGTACCAACCAAAATACCCAATAGAGCGATGGGAAGGCCAATTGATGGTGGAATAGCTACACCGCCCCATGATAAAAAAAGGACTAATACTCCCAAACCAGCAAGTGCTAAGCCAGCTTTCTGGACAACATCTGCGTCCTTTAAGTCAGGGTTAGCGATAGATAAACTTGGATCTACTGATGACATATTTCTTGTAATTCTAATTTGAGACTAATTGTAAAATTCTTTTCCAGCTCTTCTTCTTCAGGCTGACTTTTGTTCCATTTTCAGCATTAAACTGATTAACAATCTCTTCTTCATGAGATTTGTAAAATTCTGGGTCAAAGTTGGCATCTCTCAAATGTTCTAAGACATATTGAACTGTACGCTCTTCCTTAAACCACTTGTCGAAAGCGTGATGTCTTAAGCGAAAACCGAAATTGTTTACCCCTAAAAGCTTATCCGTTTCTTTATCCCAGCGGAGTCTCAAAGAGATCTTGCCACTTTCGTGCTCCCAGTAAAAGTCGTTTTCGTTATCCTTTGGCTTAGCCCATACCCATCCGTAAGTCTGATATTCGATATCGAAAAATTTCGCGGAGTTAAACCAGTGACCTGGCTCATATTTAGTCGGCTTATTACAGATGGTTTCGGCAAGTACTTCTCCCATCATTCTTCCTGTATACCAAACTTGTTCTAGGTTTCTTCTTTCCCCATTAGTTTCCCGAAACTCTGCACAGTCCCCGGCAGCGAATACATCTTTGACATTTGTTTCCAGATAAGGATCGACCATGATTCCTCGGTTCGTTTCGATACCCGAACCTTCTAAAAAACCAATATTCGGTGAAACTCCTGCGGTTAGGCCTACAAACTGACATGGAATTTCCTCGCCAGAATCGGTGACTACCGCTCTGGCTCGTCCGTTTTCATCAGACAAAATTTCTTTCAGATTAGTGCTCAGTCTGAGGTCTACGTGGTGCTCTCTAATGTGTCGATTAATCATTTCAGACTCTCCATCAGGTAACACATTGTTCCAGAAGCTTCCTTCACGAACCAAAAATGTCACTGGTATATTTCGGCTTAATAGCATTTCAGCCATCTCAATTCCGATTAAGCCACCACCTACAATTACCGCTCTGGAAATATCCTTCGTATAGGTTTCCATGCTTTCTAGGTCTTGATAATTGTAGAGTCCTTGTACAGCTTTTAAGTCTTGTCCCGGCCAACCGAACTTATTCGATTTAGAACCAGTCGCCAAAACAAGCTTATCGTATGGCATAGACTCACCTCCTGCGAAAGTCAAGGTCTTACTTTCGGTATCTACCTTTTCGACATATGCTCTTTTTAGTTCTATTCTATTCTTTTCCCAAAACCAATCTTCATATGGCTTAGTATGTTCGTATTTCATGTGCCCCATGTATATATACATAAGGGCTGTTCGAGAGTAGAAATGGTCTGTCTCTGCAGAAATTACCGTGATTCTTTGATCACTTTTCTTTCTGATGTGTCTCGCGGTAGTAATACCAGAAATACCATTCCCAATAATAACAATGTGTTGCATAGCAGGCTTATAATAATAAAAATATACCCTTTGGTTCCGGGATTATGTCGTACCAGAGACCTCGTTAAAAAATAGTGATGGATAATTTAAAGTTTTAACGGGACTAAAGTCTCACAACGGCGAAAAGATTTTGTGAAGCATATGCAACCTTCACTAGGCAATAGTATCTTTAATGCAAATAATCGATAAACGATGAAAAAAATTAAAATGAACTCTTTACGAACCGCAATGATTGCTTTGGCTTTTTTGATGATCGCCAGCCTATCATTTGCGCAAAATCGTGAGAGTGTGAACGTTTCTAACTTCACTGAATTGAGTGTTAGTAATGCATTCGTTGTTGAAATTAGTGTTGGAAATACAGAAGCGTTGGAGATTGAAATAGAAGACGAATTTAGAGAATATCTTATAGCAGAGGTGAGAAACGGTACTTTAGTTATTGGTTTAGATAACAAGAACTGGAGTAGAAAGCAGCGGAGAATGAATAGTTCGGCCAAGGCTTTTCTTACTGTTAAATCTTTAGAAAGAATAGAAGTTAGTGGTGCCGTAAGTGTACGCACTAGAGATATTTTAAAATCAGATAAACTCCGTGTAGGATTATCTGGTGCTTCAGTAGCCAGATTAGAAATAGAAACGAACGACTTGAATTTACAAGCTTCTGGTGCTTGTGTAGTTAATCTTGAAGGAGAAGCTAAAAACCAAAACATAAAAATGTCTGGTTCTTCTATCTACAGAGCTTTTGACTTGCAAAGTGAAACTGGTGTAGTTCGAGTGAACGGTGCTAGTAACGCAAGTATTTCGGTAAGCGAAGATTTAGATGTTCGTGCATCTGGTGCCTCAAGTATTTATTATAAGGGTGATCCTAAATTAAAAATGGATACTTCTGGCGCCTCTAGCGTAAAAAGAAGTAGATAGATAAGAATATAATCATGACCGATTATATCCCTTGTTCAGAAGAAGTAATATTCGGAAGGGCAAGGGAACATTATTTTTAGACGTTTCTGATTTGATAAAGTCTTGGCCACTTGGCTCAATTCTGATCCGAAAATTTCTTCATTAAAAGGTTAGCAGCATTCATGGCTGGTAGCTCACCTTTCTCCACTTTTTCAATTACGTCATTTAAGACAGATTGAATCTCGCTGTTTTGATAGAAAGCCGTTTCGAGCAATTCATTGACGTTTTCCTTTAACCAATTTACTTGTTGTCGCTGGCGATTCAGCTGAAAGTAACCTGATTGCTTCACCTGCTCTTGTTGCTCTTGGATCACCTCCCAAACGTCTTCAAGACCCGTTTTCTCTAAAGCAGAGCACAGTTTTACCTTTGGAAGCCAACCAGATTCATCCATTGGAAAAAGATGAAGGGCATTTTGGTAATCTACCTTCGCCCTTTTAGCCACTGCTTGATTTGGACCGTCGGCCTTGTTAATCACAACCGCATCGGCCATTTCCATAATACCTTTCTTAATACCTTGAAGTTCATCCCCAGCCCCTGCTAACATCAGGAGCAGGAAAAAATCAACCATGCCATGCACTAGCGTTTCGGATTGACCGACTCCAACAGTTTCAATAAAAATGACATCGAAGCCAGCCGCTTCACACAAAAGCATAACGGACCTTGTTTTACTACTCACTCCACCAAGTGCTGAACCTGATGCCGATGGCCTAATAAATGCATTCGGGTTTCTAGCCAATTCTTCCATGCGAGTTTTATCACCCAATATGCTGCCCTTGGTCTTTTGACTACTCGGGTCTATGGTGAGCACGGCGAGTTTCTTCCCTTTTTGGGTGACTAACCCTCCAAAAGATTCAATAAAAGTACTTTTTCCCACACCAGGCACACCCGTAATCCCTATACGAACTGCTTTTCCAGTATGCGGCATAATAGCCATCAACAGAGCTTCAGCTTGGCTTACATCTTCAGGCCGATGGCTTTCGCATAAGGTAATGGCACGACTAAGAAGGATTCTATCCCCTGACAGGACGCCATCAATATAGGCTTCAGTGCTAAGTTTACTTCGCTTCATTTACGATCAGCAAGGTAAGCATAAATCAAATGTCAGTTACATATCGGCAAACTGGAATTATACTTCTCACAAACAATTCCATCTCAAAGATGTAGTAACTTTGACTACCAGTAATATGAAACGAGGAAAGTACCTTTTGATTAGCCTAGTGCTCTTAATTGCACTTTTTTTATTTCAAGTTTATCATCGAGGGGTCTATACTATTTTTAATATGGAAAAGGTGAAAAGAATTCAACCGAAAGAGGCCTTGAGTTTACTCAAAGACAATCCGATTACAATTCTTGACGTAAGAGATGAAATTGAATACACTGTCAGTCATTTAAAAGGTGCTGTTCGATATGAAGAAGGTATGCTTGACGACTTGGAGAAAAATCAACCGATTCTGGTGTACTGCACGGTTTCTTTAAGGAGTAATAAATTGGCGAAAAGGCTACAAAAACAAGGCTTTAATCAGATTTACGAACTAAAAAACGGACTAATCGGTTGGTCTAATGCCAATATGCCGATGGTTGACACCCAAAACTCGAATACCGACGAGGTACATGTTTACAATCGCTTCTTTGGCACATTTCTAAAAAAAGGTACAGCAGTTTATTAACCATGTCGAAAGAGTTACTCATTGTATTTGTAAAAAACCCTCAATTAGGTAAGGCCAAAACACGACTTGCAGCAACTGTTGGGAAAGAAAAGGCGCTCGCAGTTTATGAACTTCTGCTGGCCAAGACGAAAGAAGAAACCGCCAACCTATCGGTAGACAAGATTGTCTACTATGCCGATTTCATAGATGAAAATGACCTTTGGGACAACGATCGCTATAAGAAAGGCTTACAAACGGATGGTGACCTAGGAAAGAAAATCTCGAGTGTATTTCAAAGCGCTTTCGATACTGGTTATGAAAGAATCTGCATTATTGGGAGTGATTGCTATGACCTGACGCAAAATCATTTGGAAACAGCATTTGAAGCACTTCAAAAGCATGAGGCAGTCATAGGACTCGCGGAAGATGGCGGATACTATCTGCTCGGAATCTCAACGATGAATAAACAGCTTTTCGAAAACAAAAATTGGAGCACCGAAACTGTAGCTTCAGATACCATCGAGGATTTCAAATCCCTAGGTATGACTTTTCAAGAATTACCTACGCTCAACGATATAGATACCGAAGCCGACTTAGGCCCTTGGGCCGATCATATTTTAACTGCAAATGCTTAAGATCATGAAGAAATTAATTCCATTGGTTCTTTTTACAATTCTAGTGGCTTGTGAAGGTCAGCCTTCGGCTACCGATGAAATCAATTATGCCAATAGTGAGCAGTTCAATCATAATTGGGCAATGGATAAGATTTGGGAAGATGGACAGGCCGAAGTCGCTCATTACGATGCTGAAATGGTTGTTTATGGCAGGATTAGGAAATTTGACAATGTCTACATCACCGTAAAGGAGGAATTTAATAAAGACTTTAACGTAAAAACTAACGACTACGAAAGAGACGATCTTTTTAGTGTGATGAAGGTTAATATGTTTGCAAGATTTGAAACGGAAAACTATCCATATCACTTTTTGACCAGTCTCTTTTTTAAGCGAGAAAAACCCGAACAACTTCATAAAATGACTCATACGGGTCAGGAATGGTGTGGTAATACCTTTAAACAGTTTGAACTGACTTCATCAGGTTACGAGTATGACTATAACAGTTATTTCGATGGCTATGGAGACGGAAGAATGGCCATAGAAGGGACTGACCTACTTTGGGAGGATCAGCTTCCCTATGTATTAAGGTCGCTGAACTTTGAAGATGGTCTCCAGTTTGAAAAAAAGGTAGTCGATGGGCAAGTAAATACTAAAACTAGAAAACCAACGATTTACCAAGCCCAATTCGACATAAGCGATCAAGACAGCGTTTGGCATGTACAAGTAGCATTGGATGACGAGAAGGTCAACACTTATACTTTTCAGAAACTCTACCCGAATTTACTGATGAGTCAAAAAACATGGTACGGCTACAACCTCAAACTATCATCGGTGAGCAGATATCAGTATTGGCGATAGATTAATTCCAAAAGATCATACCATCCTGCACTGAGAGTCATTAATTTAGTCTATCTAATCACTCAGCTTATGGCTAACCTAAAAATCAGCGACCTCTGGATATACCCCATTAAGTCATTAGCGGGCATACAATTAACCAAAGCGACAGTAGAAAGGCGCGGCCTACAATATGATCGTCGGTGGGTATTGGTCGATGAAAACGGCGTCTTTGTGAACCAGCGAGACTATCCTGAAATGAATTTTCTACAGCCTATTATCAACGAAAGTTCAATCACTATCAAGTATAAACAGGGTGAAAAAGAGTCATTGACTTTTAGCCTTTCTGAGCCAGATACTGACCCGGTAAAAGTTACAGTCTGGGATGATGTGTGTACCGGAACCCCAGTTGACGCGTCTGCGGATGCCTGGTTTAGTGAATTTCTGGGAAAACCTGTTCGACTTTTATATATGCACAAAGATGGTATCCGACCAGCCGACCCACGATATGCAATCAGTGATGCAGATGAAGTGAGTTATGCCGATGGCTACCCAATTTTAATGATTAGCGAAGCTTCATTGGCTTTACTGAATAGTAAGACCGAAGAAAACATCCCAATGAATCGGTTTAGAGCCAACATCATCATCTCTGGTGCAGATGCGCACCAAGAAGATTCACTTCATAAAATAGAGATAGATGGTGTAAAACTGTTTGGTGTAAAACCATGCGCAAGATGCGTCATGACCACCATTGATATTGATACTGGTTTGAAAGGAAAAGAGCCTCTTAAAACGCTTTCTACTTACCGAAAAGTAGGGCATAAAATTCTCTTTGGCGAAAACTTCATTCCCGCTTCAGAGGGATCGATCGAAATAGGGCAAGAAATCATTGTTCACTCCACGAAAAAGACGGCACTGTAGTAATACGCTTTTGCCCAAAGTACTTTTAGCATTACCGAGTCGTCGATAAAACGATAAAAACGACCTACCGAGAGTGTAAAATTTGGGACAGAATTTTGTAGTCCCCTCAAACCATTTCTCTAAACACCTGATTAACCAAAATAAGCACTCTACTTATACAATTAGTGCATATCTTTGCGCTAGCAAGTTATGGCTGACTTATATATCAAATCACTCCATATTATCTTCATTGTCACCTGGTTTGCTGGGCTTTTTTACATCGTAAGGCTCTTTATCTATCAAAGGGAAGCACTGGATAAGCCCGAACCCGATAGAACTATACTTGGGGATCAATTGAAGCTTATGGCGAACAGGCTATGGTTCATCATTGCATGGCCATCGGCTATCTTAACCTTGATTTTTGGTGGAACCATGATCTACCAGTACCCTGCTATGCTGCAACTTCCATTTATGCATGTCAAACTTACTTTTGTGGTGGCTTTATACATCTACCACTTTCTTTGCCATAGGCTCTACAAGCAGCTTCAAAATGATGTCAAGCGCTATACATCGAATCAACTAAGAATTTGGAATGAATTATCATCACTTATCTTGATTTCAGTCGTTTTTATCATAGTCCTTAAAAATGAATTCGATTGGGTAAAAGGGACAGTTGGCTTCTTCCTAGTGGCGATAGCTTTAATGATCGGGATAAGAATTTACAAACGCATAAGAAGTAAAAAAGAAGGATAAGAAATGTTGAAGCGAGGTTTACAAATTGTAATGGCATTGGTACTGATCGGTAGTACTATTTCTTGTGATTCTGGTAGTACTCAGAAACTACCTGTTCTAGGCCTAACGGATTACAAAGAAGTGAATGGTAAACTGGATACGGTTTATCATACCATACCTGATTTCTCATTTACAGATCAGGACAGTCTCAATGTAACACCCGCAACTTTTGAAGGTAAAATCTACGTGGCCGATTTCTTTTTTGGCACGTGCCCAACCATTTGCCCAATTATGAAGCAACAAATGCTCAGGGTTTACGAAGAGTTTAAGGACAACCCAAACTTCGGCATACTATCTCATACGATAGACCCAGCGCATGATACCGTTGCTTATTTGAAAGATTTCTCCATGAGATTGGGTATTCCGGATAGCAAGGTTTGGAAATTCGTTACCGGAGACCAAGACGAGATTTACGAGATTGGAAGCGAAAAGGGGTATTTGGTTCCTGTAGGTGAAGATGCAGATGCACCGGGAGGATTTATTCACAGTGGCGCTTTCATTTTAGTCGATCAAGAAAGAAGAATTAGAGGGATATATGATGGGACTAAACCAATAGAGGTTAGTGCGCTTATTAATGATATCCCTAGATTGTTAGCCGAATATGAGTAGGTCTATACTATCCTTATCAAAGCTTCAGACGCTGATCGTTTGTGTAACAGCGACGATTGTATTCAGCTGTGGTGGAAGTAGTGAAAAGAGCGATAATCAGAACGTTCAGGAACGCCTTACTCGTGAAGAGTTAAAACTATTTGCTGTTGGACAGCAGCTTTACACACGATATTGTATAAATTGTCATATGGAAAATGGTCAGGGGCTTGGCAAGCTAATCCCTCCGCTAAAAGGCTCTGACTATTTACTCAATAATATCCTGGCCACTTCAAGAATCATTAAGTATGGAATGAAAGGGCCGATTATGGTTAACGGACAAGAGTATAACCAGCCCATGCCGGGCAACCCTAGTCTTACTCCTTTCGAAATACTACAACTTCAAGTTTACATCTCTAATGCATGGGGAAATGAAGCTGAGGTTTTGTCCTTGGAGGAAGTAAAAGACTATCTCGAATCCAATAAACCATGATCAATGCATCAAAAACTATTTTTTTCATTACTCTTAGGCATACTAATTAACTTTTCGGCTGTAGGTCAAAGACAAAAAATTGACACAGCATTTTTAGATATAGAAGGAGTACAAGTTGATCGTTCTCAAGAATTCCTCACCTATGAAGTTAGATCGCTTGACAAGAAAAAGCGTGTCGTTGGCCTAGTTAAAAAGTATGCTAAAAACGGTAGACTCCTAGAAACATTCACCTACAAGAGAGGGATAAAAGAAGGTCTTTATCAGCGATTCCATAGAAATGGAGACTTAATGATAAATGGTGAATACAAGAATGGAAACCAAGTGGGTTTTTGGGCTTTTTATGATCAGAATAAATGCATTACTAAACTAGTAGAGTATAATGATGCAGGAAAACTACTTCAAACAAGGGACAACATATTCTCACAAAATAATGAGAAGGATTCAATCAACGGTGTGAAAATAGTATTTGAAACCAAACCGGAGTTTCCTGGCGGAATGGACAATTGGAATGCGCACCTCAGAAGACACCTAAAGTTCCCCACTGCAGCCAAGAGATACGGAGGTGGGGAAGTAGTCCTTTCATTTGTTGTTTTGGCGGATGGACGAATCGTACTCCCAAAGGCCATCTCTAGTACTCATCCAAGCCTAACTAAAGAAGGTATTAGAGTCATTAATCTGTCACCTAGATGGATTCCAGCTAAGCTTGATGGCAAGCCAGTGGACGGGACAATGAATTTGAGAATTGTATTTAGATCAAGCTAAAGCCTACTTCAGAACTTCCTTGGCTTCGTCAATGGACGAGTTAATATCATCTTTAACCTTAGTCACGCGCTTCATTTCAGCGGCAAAATAGGCTTTTTGCTCGTCGACTGTAGATTCACCGTTTACATGTTTGGCAGAAGTTTTTGACCAGTCATTCATCCAAGTCATCATACCTTTTCTAGCGTCGTCTAATTGCATAGCTAGATCTCTTAATGATTCAACTTTACTACTATCTCCCTCTATCTCTGACACCTTATTCAACACTTGTTTTCTAAGGTTCATCACCTCACCCAACTTGGGCATGACTTCATCATGAACATCAATTACCTTGTCACGCTCAGCAAGTCTATCATATCCATCACCGCATGAAACGACGAATAGTGTAATCAGGAATAATGCGAAAATCTTCTTCATGTTTCTTATTTCCAAAATCTAGTAGCTAGTGTCAGCCAAACCAACGAAAACGCCTTCGACTAGTTGATACATTAGCTTATCGGGATTGTCGGAATTAAGTTTCAGTTTACCTCTGATTTTTACACGTTTTGTGGTGTATTTAATTTTCTCCTTCATCGATATCTCCATGACGGTTTCTGGTCCACCTGATCCACAGAAAAAGCACTCGCTGATTGGCAAGGAAGATAGAATCAGTTCTGTAGGTTTAAACATACCATCGAATGGAATGATAAAACCATCAATCTCCACTAATTGATCGGCAACTCCTTTAATACTTTCTCCAAAAACAGGCACAAAGACATCGCCGTACTCGTCTTTCTTGATATCGTAGCTTACATCGGCTAAGGTTTTCCAAAGCTTAGCGCCTTTCATTTTCACATCTTGTGCCATACTCGGCAGTGCGAAAATTGAAATGATCAATACTATTAAAATTCTTTTCATGTCTAAAATTTTATTCTTCGGCAAGCACCTTAGAGATATCCGTTTTATACGCATTAAACGCGGGAATAAGCGAAGCAACAACCCCGATACCCACACTTATAAGTAAAACATACAGTTCTTGGTTCACAAAGATTAAACCTGTAATGCCAATATCGTCTGATTTCTCATACGAATTGGCCAGTACCTCCATTAACCCATGACCTAAAACCATGCCTAAAAGGCCACCAATAATGGTGATGATAATACCCTCTATAACCACATGGACAAAAAGCTTACTTCTGGCAGCGCCCAACGAACGCATAATGGCCAAATCGTACTTTCGATCTTTTAAGGCATTATATAATGAGATGAAAATGCTCAAACCTGCGATAACTATAATGATGTACGCAAAACTTCTGAGCATATCCACACCGATACCTAACAGTGAAAAAAGCCGCTGTGTTTCAAACGCTGGTGATGCTGCTTGCATATTGGTGTTCGCATTAATATACCTTGGCATTTGTACTGCCCCCATCGGTGAGCGATACTTTATCAACATGGACGTAATTTCCGCATTGGTATCTCCATCAGGTAAGCCCGTTTCCCAAGCACTCCCCTCCTCCACTTCGTGGTCGTGATCATGGTCGTGCTCCTCGTCTGATGCTTCATGATCATGAACTGCCCAGACACTTTCAATATTGGTGAGAATAAGATTGTCAAGTACGCTTCCACTCTTTTTCAAAACACCCACCACACGGTAAGACTGCTCTTCATGCTCTAAATCGGCAACAGATAAACCATGAGCTCCAAAAAACTCTGCCCCCTCCTTTAAATTCAGCTTCTCAGATACATTGGCACCCAAAACGACATCTAAGTTATTTTTCCAAAGTACCCCTGAGCCAATTTCTCCGCTGTACAGTTTTACATAATCATGATTAGTACCAACAATTCTAAAGCCTCCATAATTATCGCCCAAGGCTAAAGGAATGGCTGATTTGACCAATCGGTTTCTGGTTAGGTTCTTAGCCTCGTCTAGTTTGATGTTGCCCGTTGGAAAATCTATATGGTAAACATTGGCCAAAATCAATTGTAAGGGGCTTCCTTTGGCTCCTACAACCAGGTCTATACCTCTTTTATTCTTTGATAAGTTTTCTTCTAGTTGACTGCTTAATAAAATCAGTACCAGAATAATCGCAATTCCCAAACTCATTAAAAGCACATTCAGCAGTGTGTTTAAGGGCTTTGCTTTAATGTAGCTCCAACTTAACGATATCAGATTCATGGCGTGTTAAGGTTAAGTGTTTGCTTAAATTCGTCTTTTACACGTTGATCATGTGTAGCAATCAGCAAGGATGCCTGATATTTCTCGGCCTGATTTTTTAATAGGGAAAGCACCTTCATCGCATTCTCGTCATCAAGGCTTGCGGTGGGTTCATCGGCCAATATCAATTGTGGCCTATTCAACAGCGCCCGAGCAATGGTCACTCGCTGTTGTTCCCCTTGACTCAACTCCCTCACACGTTTATTTACCTTTTGTGCCAAGTTTAATTCCTCCAACACTTCATATACTCGCCCCTTATCTTGGGCTGCCCCAGAAAGGTATTGTGCCAATAGAAGATTATCACCTACGGATAAAGCGCTAATCAGGTGCGCTTTTTGAAAAACTAATCCAATATTTTGCCCACGATATTTATCGCGTTGGTGGGCCGATAATCCATAAAGATCTGTATTGCCGATAACTACTTTTCCTTCTTTCGGTGCCAACAAGCCTCCAAGAATATGGAGCAGCGTGGTTTTACCACTACCCGAATTGCCCAAAATCAGTAAATGCTCAGACTCTTTTACCTCCATATGGGGTATAGCGAGGACTTTTTGGTCTGAGTAGCCGAAACTAAGATTATCTATGCTGATCATATCTCCTGTATTCAATAGCTAAGTAACGTAAGCCTGCTTAATTAATAAAACCAATCGTGTAGAAGTTCAAAAAACCTCAGAACGGTTTTCTTCGTTATCAATAAATCTGTCAAAATCCAGGACATCAGTTTTTGATAAATTAATAATATCTTTACCGCTTACTTAAAGCCTAATATTTAGCTAATGCTTGATTTCTTAAAGCGCAAACCAAAAGTTGAAACAGAATCAGAACCAAGACAGAAGAGAGGTTTTTTTAGAGAGCTGATTAATGACATTCTGTTTGCTCTGATTGCCGTAACGATAATTAGAATGTTTTTCATTGAGGCTTACGCCATCCCTACAGGATCAATGGAAAACTCAATGCTAATTGGAGATCATCTATTTGTAAGTAAGGTTCATTTTGGTGCTAGAACGCCTAAAACATTGATCCAATTCCCACTCGCTCATCAGAAGTTTTGGGGCACAAATATTCCATCTTATTCCAAAATCTTGCAAGTGCCTACCTTTAGGCTTCCAGGACTGAGGGATGTTCGCGCTGGAGAACCAGTTGTTTTCAACTATCCTCCTGACTATGATAAAGGATTCCCGCTCGACATCAAGACTTTCTATGTAAAGCGTTGCATGGCTACCCCAGGAGATGTCTTTGAAGTAAGAAATAAGCAGATTTATATCAATGGAGAAGCTGCTGAAAACCCTCCTGGTATGCTAACTAGCTTCTTTGTCCAAGCCGATCAAGGTGTTCACCCAAGATATATGAGAGAAATTGGCATTACGGATTATTACGATGATAACCCGAGTGATACATATGCCACTACCGCCATTCCTAACTACCCATATAAAGATAAACTCGGATTTAAAATATTTACTACAAAAGAGAAAGCCGACCAGCTTGCCGAACTTCCTTTTATTAAAAGTGTGGAAGAGATTACTTATCAGGCTGGTGAAGAAAGCGGACTTTTTCCAAATGCGCCTGGATTTAATTGGAGCCGCGACTTCTTCGGACCGTTGAAGATGCCAGAGAAAGGCGAGACCATTGAATTGACACCAAAAAACATCGCGTTGTACGGCGAAGCGATCGAACACTATGAGCACAACGATGAGGTTGAAATCCGAGGCAATGAGGTATTCATCGAAGGCGAAAAAGTGACAAGTTACACCTTCAAACAAGGGTACTATTTTATGATTGGTGACAATCGCCATAATTCAGAAGATTCTAGAACTTGGGGCCTTGTTCCAGAAGATCATATTGTTGGTAAACCTTTATTCATTTTCTGGTCTATGGATAGAACTAACCCAGAGACAGGTTTCTTCCAAAACATCCGTTTCGATAGAATTCTAGACTTGATTAAGTAGTGCTTCGTTCCGTTATACTATTCTGTTTCCTATCATTTGCTGTCCCTTTGGATCAGTCATCTAAGCCTAATGCCTGGAAGACCTTAGCAAAAGTCAAGATTGAAAAGCGTTTTGACGAAACATTGAATTACGAGATAGACTACCCAACTTTTAGTAAAGAAGTAAAGGCCCTTAATGGAAAAGAGATTTCGCTCGATGGATGGATGATCCCGCTGGATGAGCTTAGGGGTAAAAATTATTTCGTTTTATCAGCATTGCCATTTGCCAACTGCTTTTTTTGTGGTGGTGCAGGCCCAGAAACTGTGGTTGAGGTATTCTTGAAAAAAGACCTCAACTTTACAGAGAAGCGCATTAAAGTAAAAGGTAAACTCTCCGTAAATGGTGATGATCCTTTGAAGCTGATGTATATTTTGGAAGAAGCCGAAATCATGGATTGATTAGGTTTCTATTATCCACAGAAACCTAAGTCATGAGAAACCTTATAATCCTACTAGCACTCCTTTTTTCAAGTACACTTTCTGCACAGCAAGCTCAAGACGCTGCGCAAATCAGAAAAATCTTCGATGAAGCCTTAGAAAAAGGTGAGAGCTATGAAATGCTCCGCTATTTGACAAAGAATATCGGAGGTCGATTAAGCGGATCGCCACAAGCCGCTGCTGCGGTAGAGTGGAGTAGGCAACAAATGATTGCCTATGGTTTTGATACCGTCTTTTTGCAGCCTGTGATGGTTCCACATTGGGTTCGTGGAAAAAAAGAAATAGCGCGTGTAGTCAATTCCAAAAAACTGGGTACCGTGCCGATGGATGTAGTAGCCCTAGGTAATTCTGTAGGCACAGGCCCTAAAGGTGTTGTTGGTGAAATTATAGAAGTACAGGATTTTCAGGAATTGGCGAAACTGGGTAGAGCGAAGATTGAAGGTAAAATCGTCTTCTTCAATCGTCCAATGGATGCCAAACTAATGGATACATTCAGTGCTTATAGTGGTGCTTCAAATCAAAGAGGTTCAGGACCTTCAGAAGCAGCCAAATATGGTGCTATTGGAGCGGTTGTTAGATCTTTGAGTTCTTTTAATGATGACATTCCACACACAGGCGGAACTCGGTATGCGCTAAACATTCCTAAAATCCCTGCCGTGGCGATCAGCACGAATGGTGCAAATCAATTGAGTGAGCTACTCAAGGACGATCAAAACCTTAACTTCTATTTCGAAACACATGCCGAAATGCTTCCAGACGTACTTTCTTACAATGTCGTGGGAGAAATTAAGGGCTCAGAATTTCCAGATGAAATCATTGTGGTCGGTGGTCACCTAGACTCTTGGGATCTTTCGGAAGGTGCTCACGACGATGGTGCCGGATGTGTACAGTCAATTGAAGTTTTAAGATTGATGAAGGCAATTGGCTATCAACCTAAAAGAACAATCCGAGCTGTAATGTTCATGAATGAGGAGAATGGCTTGATGGGTGGAAGGAAGTATGCTGAATTAGCAGAAGAAAATGAAGAGTATCATGTGGCCGCTTTAGAGTCGGATCGTGGTGGTTTTTTACCGATCGGATTTGGAATTACAGGGACCAAAGCACAACAAGACAAGCTACTCTCTTGGCAGCCGCTATTTACCCCTTACGGAATACATCAATTAAAGCGAGGCGGAGGTGGCGCCGACATAAGTCCACTAAGAACACAGGACGTTCCAACGATTGGTTACCTGCCAGATAGCCAGCGATACTTCAAATACCATCATACAGGTATAGATAATTTCGAAGCAGTGAATCAACGCGAACTGGAACTTGGTGCGGCGGCAATGGCCTCTATGATTTACCTCATCGATAAATACGGTTTATAAGAACTTGTTCAGCATGGAAAAGTAGGTGTTCATCACTTTAAATTAGTACTATGTATAAAAAGGTACTAGTTTACACAACATATTGAAAATACATCCGTTCCCTTATTTACCAAGTCTACAGCAACCTCTATCGTAAGAATTTTGTCAAACGAAAGGCTACTAAGGCTTTACTCCTCAATTTTTATTGTGGTCAAACTCAAAAGCAACAACTATGACATCACTCAAAGAATTCTTCTGGTTCTGTGCAGGAACTAATCGATCATTACTTAAACGCTGCCCTACCGATGCATCGAAGTATACTGGCATGGGCGCAGCAGTTTTTTTCACCGGAGTATTAGCCTCACTATCGGGAGGTTATGCCTTTTTTACCGTATTCGAAAATACCTTCTGGGCCTTGACCTTTGGATTGGTTTGGGGCATTATCATTTTCAACTTGGACAGATTCATTGTTTCGACCATGCGGAAGAAGAAAGGCGGATGGTTCAAGGAGCTATTCATTGCATCACCACGCATTCTTTTAGCTGTTATGCTGGCGATCGTTATTTCTAAGCCTTTAGAACTTAAAATTTTCTCGAAAGAGATCGACAGAAAACTTGTGCTTTTAGAGGAAGAAATCTTTCAAAAGGAGATTTCAGCTATTGAGGAACGATATGAAGCGTCGGGCGTAGCATTACAAAACCAAATCACCCAATTGAAGGATGAAATAAACCTGAAAACTGCGACGCGAAATGAGTTAGCCGATGCCGCAAGACGCGAAGCTGACGGTACTGGTGGATCAATGAGAAGATCAGCCGGCCCCATTTATCAGCTGAAGAAGGCTGATGCAGATCAAGCGCAAAAGGAACTTGACAATGTTTTAAATGAGAATAAACCGATCATTCAGGCTAAAGAACAACAGTACAGCGTACTGCTGAAAAGCAAGCAAGGCGAACTAGATCAAATTAAAAGAACTGCATGGAATGGCATGGCAGCGCAGCTAGAAGCACTCAGAATTCTTGGAGAAGAAAACCGCGCCATTTTTATCGCCAACGTCTTTATCATGTTACTGTTTATCATGCTGGAGTGTACACCGATAATTGTCAAGTTGATTGCGCCTCGCGGACCCTATGATGAACTACTGGAAATAAGAGAGCACTTTTATAAGAATCACAACCTGGAGAAAATCGCTGAAATGGACAGTGAAACTTACGAAAAGCTGAAATTCTATGCCCGCTAAAGAAAGGCTTGTCACGCACAAAAAAAGGCTCGTAAACTAAGTTTACGAGCCTTTTTTTCGGAATGGTATTATTATCTTCTTTTTAAATAAAGCTCCTTTTTGATTTCAAGGCGACCTCTTCTCGTTCTTTCAAACGCTTGAAGTTTACCATCTTTCATCATCCAAACATCATCGTCATTAGAGAAATTGAATGAGCTATTGTTTCTACGTCTTCTTCGGTTCCTGTCATCATCTTCAATGATAAGTTCTCCATCACGGTTAATGTACCACTCCATGTACTCTACTTCTCGATCACCGAGCACATTGAACGACATTTTTAATTCTCCATCTCTCCTGAAATCGAACCTAATATCAATGCTTTCAACAATGTTAAAGGCAAAATTACTGATGCCTCTGGCAAATCTTCTGGCAATCCAAGAGTCTTCTTCCTCAAGATCATCTTCGACCTCTTCTCTTGCTTCTTGTAAATCGATAATGACATCCCATTCTCCCAGAACATCTTTCTCCCTAACTTTTGACTGCGCTGTTAACGATGCACTTACTAGAACCAGTAGTAGTGCTGCTGTGATTTTTTTCATATTGACCTGATTTGAGTTTTAAGTATCCTCTTTAAAGACTCCAATAAAAGCAAAAAGTTACAGAAGCCATAAGTGATGAACCCAAACGGTTTTAGAAGGCGGTTGTATGGAGCATATAAATGATCAGCATGATTAAATCACATTAACTAATTGATAGTCATAAGATTGATATCAACCCTTTTAGATCAATGGCAAGTAACCTCCTTGGTTAGCCAATAATTTCTTACTCCTGACGAAGATGCCTTCGCCTGTGGCTACAACCTTTCTGGCACTATTCTGAATACTTGATTTAGACAAAAATCTGTTTTCTTCAACGGAAATGATCTCCCCGACTGCGATCAATTGGTCAATTAATACGGGCCTGATAAATTCTATGTTATAGGTCTTTGTCAATAGAAAATAGGTGGATTCCATTGATGCAGCAGCGAAGTAAGCAGCATCGTCCAACATCTTAAAATAAATAGCACCATGCATAGCCTCTGCCGCATGAAAATAGTCCTGCTTGATGGCAAGTTTATAAGTGGCCTTGCCTTCAGAAACCTTCATTTCAGCACCACTCAGGATTTTCTGAATTGGCGCGGCATGGAACATATTTTCTAAGTTTCTATAATGCTCAAGACTCATAGTCAGGAATAAGGCCGAATTGAATAAAATGGTGTTTAAAGTGCTTTCTGTGAAAAAGTATCCATTCACTGGGCTTCATTGGGCCGCCATAAGGATGATTGAGCTCGCGATCAGGGTTATCTTTCATGAATGCCAAAAAAACCTCTATTTCCTTCAATAACTTTTCCTTTGCCTCTTCCAGATTCGCCGACCTTAATGGCTGTAATTCATTTTTCCCATTGGGGGCAGGAACAGATCGACGCATGGGACTATCCTTCATCAAATAGGCCTTCAACCTTGGGAAATCTTCCTCTTTTGACACCACAGGCAGGTTAATTCTTCCAATAGACATTTTAAAAATGACAATTAGATGCTCGACCATGTGCTGAGGCGTCATAAATCCCCATAGCGGTTTTTGATCTGCCCTCAGGCATTTCAGTAAATCAGGAACCTCCTCTTGAAAAAATAGCTGTGCCGTCTGTGTTTCTTCCATATTCTAAAATAAAAAAAGGCTCCGATAAACGGAGCCTTTACAATTCAATTAGTCTTCTCCCAAAAATGGGTATCTATAATCTTTCGGTGGCACAAATGTTTCCTTAATCGTTCTAGGAGACACCCAGCGCAATAAGTTGATCATTGAACCAGCCTTATCGTTTGTACCAGATCCTCTTGCACCTCCAAAAGGCTGTTGCCCTACTACCGCACCTGTCGGTTTATCATTGATATAGAAATTACCAGCAGCATTTTGAAGTGTTTTAGTCGCTTGCTCTACAGCGTAACGATCTCTTCCGAAAATAGAACCTGTTAACGCATATGGAGAAGTCGAATCTAGCAATTCCATAGTCGCCTCGAACTCATTCTCATCATACACATATATTGTAATCACAGGACCGAAAATCTCTTCACACATAGTAGTGTATTTTGGATCTTTCGTTAATAAAACGGTCGGCTCTACAAAGTAGCCCTTCGATTTATCGTAGTTTCCTCCTGCAATTACTTCCACATCAGGACTAGCCTTTGCACCATCTATATAAGCCGCGATATTATCAAATGATTTTTCATCGATAACGGCATTGATGAAGTTTCCAAAATCTTCAGTTGGCCCCATTTTGAACGTAGCCAAATCTGCTACAACGTAGTCTTTCACATCATCCCAAAGGTTAGATGGAATATAAGCTCTTGACGCCGCAGAACATTTTTGACCTTGGTATTCAAAAGCACCTCGAGAAATAGCCGTAGCCACCTCTTTTGCATCTGATGATTTGTGCACCATGATAAAGTCTTTACCACCAGTTTCTCCTACGATTCTAGGGTAAGACTTGTACTTATAAATGTTCTCTCCGATTGTTTTCCAGATATGCTGGAATACGCCCGTACTACCTGTGAAGTGAATTCCACCGAAATCAGCATGATTAAAGATCACATCTCCAGCTGTAGGACCACTTACGTAAACAAGGTTAATCACACCATCGGGAACTCCCGCTTCTTGGAATACCTCCATCAGCACGTTAGCAGAATAAATCTGAGTATTAGATGGCTTCCAAACGATGGTATTTCCCATCATAGCTGCAGAAGTAGGCAGGTTACCAGCAATAGCGGTAAAGTTAAATGGCGTCAAAGCAAAAACGAATCCCTCCAAAGGTCTCTGCTCCACACGATTCCAAATACCAGGTGCTGAATTAGGTTGCTGAGCATAAATCTCAGTCATGTATTGCACATTAAATCGCAAAAAGTCGATAAACTCACAAGCGGCATCTATTTCCGCCTGAAATGCGTTTTTCGACTGACCCAACATGGTCGCTGCATTAATCTTAGCTCTGTACGGTCCAGCGAGTAATTCTGCTGCCTTTAAAAAGATAGAAGCCCTATGCTCCCAGCCCAAATCAGCCCATGCAGATTTCGCTGCCATCGCCGCATCAATAGCCGCAGCCACGTGCTCCGATCCGCCCTCATTATAATGCCCTAAGATGTGTTGGTGATCGTGCGGTGGCGACATCGGTTTCTTATTATCCGTAGTCACTCTTTCTCCACCGATGTACATCGGTACATCTATTTCTTTGGCCCTTGCTGCAGCCAAAGCGGCTTTCAGCTCCTCCCTTTCCTTAGATCCTGGCGCATAGCTCAATACAGGTTCGTTGGTTGGGGTGGGTACATTGAAAAATCCAGTTGCCATAGTTTACTTTTTTATTTTGATCAAAATGATTGTCGCAAATATACAGTTTCAATTCACTGTTATGAAACCGACTTTTATAGAATGCTTTTCAGCTCAATTAAGTTCTGAATTTCGTGTTGAATTGTAGAATTCGCCTTTTGTTTTTCGGGGTTAAACCACACATAATCCATCCCGACATTTTTTGCTCCAGCGATATCTGATTCCAGATTATCCCCTATCATGATCGATTCCTCCAAGGGAGCCTTTGCCAAGTTCATGGCTAATTCAAAAATCTCCTTATCAGGCTTTCGATATGCCGTAGTTTCGGACGTCACCACCACATCGAAATACTTCCTCAAATCAGAGCTATTCATTTTGGTTGATTGAATATCGTCGAAGCCATTAGTAATTACATGCAGCTGATATCTATCGGCAAGGTAATCTAGCACAGCATACGCATCGGCAAAGACTTTTTCTTTCGTGGGTGCCAGTTGAATGTATTCTTGTTCAAGATTAACAGGCATATCGGATGGCTTTGCCCCAAGTTTTTCGAAGATCGTTTTAAACCTGAGTTCGCGAATATCTGGTCGCTGAATCTTACCGATATTATATAAATCCCATAAACCATAATTGACCTCAAAAAAGGTCTTGGCCAAATCAGTTTTATCGAATAGCTGAAGTCTTTGGAAATTATGCTGATCGTATAAATCACCCAAGGCCTCGGTGGCGTTGGCATCATAATCCCAAAGGGTATGATCAAGGTCGAAAAAGATATGCTTGTATTTAGACAAAATAGTTTTTGAAGAGAACTAACACCTCTGGTTTAAGTTTGAGTTGCGACCAAAAATTACTTCAATTTACCAATCATGATGATTGGATTATCTTCTGGCTGCACATTCTGTAATTTTTGAATATGCGGAGGTAATGATGAAATCTTATCTTGGTGTGTTTCGAACCATTCAGCTATTCTTTCAGCAGGAATTGTCGAAATCAGTTCTCCATTTCTAGATATATAGGATGGTTTGAAGGCAACAAAACCATCTAAATCATTCACATAACCATGACTAAGTTCCTTGTTTTTCGCTATACGTGTTTCACCGCTAGCCTTTTCGAACAAACCAGAGTATGAGACACCCTGAAAATCGATTTCGAAGCAGACAAATTTATCACTCTCTAAGATCCCTGTTAAGCGCATGCGTTCTTTTAAATCATTTCCCACCACGGTTTCTTGTTCTTCGTACGGAATGCCGTATGATTGGAAACTCATCACATATGCACTTTCCATACTTTCTAGAGAAATATGGAATATAGTGTCATTATAAGTCTCCTTGAACATAACCTCGTTGTTGTAAGTTTGAAAGTAGGTTATAGAAAACTGAATACGATTAGGGTTATTTTCAAATGTCAAATGATTTGGAAAGCTCTTTTTAACATCTCCTGATCTATCGAAAATTAGAATTCTATTCTTCTCACTACCACTCATATTAGAGATATAGCCTAAGAAATGGGTACTATCCAAATAGCTATAAGCACTTAAAAATCCAGCAGACATCATATCGTCTGTTTGGTTTATGATCGTTGGTAAATTCACAAAATCTAAAGCACTTCTACCGTCTAATGGGTAACCAATCAGTTTTTCCTGATTCCGGCTGGCATAAACGCTATTTGTAAACGTATTTACACCAAGGTTCCTAGCACTCATCCTATAGCCTTCTGGATCGTCACCGGCGTGACCGAGATCCTTAACATACCCTCCTGTTCTTCTGTTAAACAGAGATATTCTTTTACTAGCTTTTAACAAAATGAGGGAATCCCCAATTAAGCCACATATGTGTGGAAACCTGTAGAGCGTAGATGAATTGGTTTCCAGTTGCACGTATTCAACGTCCGAAACCAATTCGCTTAGGTTTATCGGCGAAGGATTATCGAAAGCCTCTGCAATCTGAATAACAGGAATACTTTGAATGCCCTCTATTTTATCTTCACAGGCAAGGAATAATGAAAGCAGTGAAAGTAATAGGAGCCTCTTTTTCATTTTCTGATTGTATTGATATCAATATAGCATTAACGCAGATTTTCCTAAATAGCTACTAACAATGAATCATTAATAATATCGGTGACCCTGAGAAAATCATAAAATGTTTGATCACTTGTTTCGAGTTGAATATATGATAGACTTGAAACAAAAGAACTCAAATTCAATTGAGCCGAATTGTTTAAGGCATCTTCTAGGTCTATCACTAAAAGATCACTTTGATCATTAAATTGCCTAGAACTGTTGCAAGCTGAGAGGGCAAAAAAACATAATAGTAATCTAATTCTGTGCATTCGAGATGTTTTGTATAATTCGTGCGTTATTCGACAACTCTTTCACAATCAGTTTCTTCTATCTTAGGCTATTCCTTCAGGCTGGCGATAAAAATATATGGGTTACCATCTACATTCACTTCGTCAATAACACCTTCGAGGTCATAAGCATCTTTGATAAAATAGAACTCATCTTTTGATGAATTCCATGGTACTAGTTTCGCTTCTCCTGTGCCAAAAAAGTCATCTTGGAAACCTCCTTCCACGGTGTAAGAATTTAATGTTGGCAAATGAATTAGAGTCAATCTCGAATTCCTTCTTAAAGAATATGTTGAAATCAAATATTCATTTGTTCTTAAAATATTCAGAAGTAAGAACCCTGAGGACGTCTTATCATTAATACCAAAATCCATTTTAACATCGGGAATCAACCTACCCTCTTTAATCTGATATAAGGTATCTCTAACGAAGGTTTCTTCATACGGGGAAGGATAGTAAACATACTCATTGTTATTCACAGCGGAAATGAAAGACATACCAGCTGGCATGGCCGCGCCAGTTCCTGCCTTCACCAATACCTTACTCACAATAGTGCTATCACCAAGTTTTAAATTATCTGAAAGTGTAATTTTATAGGTAATATTATTTCTCATACCCTCCTTATTACTAGGAAGACTGTAAGCTGTTTGGAGTAGTACTAATTGCCCATTTATGACATTTAGTGTCCCTAAAACAGGAAGCTTAACTTCTGAAAGAAATTTACCTTCAAAGTCATAACAGAGTAGTTTCCCATTTAATCCTGCGAGTAGATAAATGTGTCCTTTTTGCTCATCGATAGTAAATGAATTTACAGCCAGAAATTCCCCAGGCCCCTCTCCTTTTCGAGAAATTTTTCGTACAAAACTGCCATCAAGGGAGAACTGATAAAGTGAATTATAGTCTGAAATAAAGACAAAGTCATTACTATGTTCAACTTCCCTTATGAAGCCAATCAAGTTATCATCAGTCGTTTCTAGCGGTATATACTTTACATCAGATGCTATATCTGATAAGAATACTTCCTCCGCATTCTTCACATCTACCTTAATAACCTCCAATCCAGTTTGCTCAACTTCATTACCACAACTCCATAAAAACAGCAGTGCCGCCAACAAGGGTAAAATGGTATTCTTATACATACTGAGGTTATTTTAATGTTGCTATAAAGATTACTAGACTATCTTCCGGGTATTGACTATCCGATAAGCTCGGTACATCTTTCTTCTTTTCTACAAAGAAAAGTTTATTCGCAACTTCTCCATAAACTGGCCCACTCGGAAATACATTCAAAAACCCGGCGCCAGAAATATCATCTAAAATACCAGAAGCTTCCCTCGCATGATAAGGCACTGAATATTGTACTTCACTTTTAATATTAATAAGCTTCAAAAATTGCTTTCTCCTAATTTGGTTAATTCCTGATACCACTATCCAATCACCTTTAATTTGGGCATTGCTGTGGAATCCGATTTTCGGACTACTCGATAATTTAAATTTTTCAATCACTTCATTGCCCCTTACTTCGTAAAAACTCTTTTTGTACATTTCCCAAAAATAAAGGCGACCTTTTCTAATAGAAAGACTAACTTGAGGACCAATAATATTCCTATCAGGGTCGGAAAACTTGAAAATTTCTTCAAATTTCACACCATTTACGTCACTCTTCTTTAGCGTATATTGCCATTGATTCGAAGAATAAATACTACTCACACCCCAAAAAAGATCATTAAAATAAACTTGCCTAACTGCAAATGCTTTAGCCACTCCTGTTCGAAGGCCGTCATAATTGTAAAACACAACTTCTTTACCATCGCTAATTCCGATTGCCTCTTTTGTTGGATTATGAACTAAATTCCTCCCTCCCTTAAAGTCCTCCCCAACCTGTTGAATAAATCCACCCTTCTTGTTGAATTGCAAAACTCTTGTAAAATCCTTGCTCTCAATTCTTAATCTAGTTAAGGTAAAAATGAATTCGGAAGTAAGGATAAATTCGGATATGTCCTCAATTTTACCTTTAGCGGGTGAATCTAAGATTATCATTTCAAGAGACGTTGCGATCTCTGAAAGATTTAGATTCCTATTTACATCATTTTTAATGGTGAACTCCTTGGGCTTTTGATAACTCATTAGAAATGAGTTAAATAAAAATTGAAAACCTAGTAGAACATAAATCTTTCTCATATTGATCAGCAGCTCAGAAAATTGACTTATTTAAATTAAATATAAGACTTAATTCGGATCAATAACCAATAGGTTGATAATTAGTTATTACCTACCCAACCCTCTATTTTGCATTCGGCTCTGTGCTAGTTCACGGTTAGATTTTAGGACTTCGAATACCTCCTGATCTTTTAAAAGAGTGCTGTCTTTGATCAGGAACTCAAAAATTCGATTTGTCATTTCTTCCACTTCTTCTCGAATACCATAGAAAACCCATTGATCGACTTTTCTAGCGCTTACCATGCCCGAGTTTTTCAAATAAGTAATGTGCCTTGAGGTCTTGGTTTGAGTGAATTCAAGAATATGTTCCAAATCAGAAATAGTCAATTCTCCATTTCTATGTAGCAAATGCAATATGCGCAGGCGGGCTTCATCAGAAACTGATTTAAATATTTGGCTACCGAAGCTTAAACTGAAGTTCTTGAGACGCATGGGTTAAGAATTGTTAATTTGAGTAGAATAAATCTAATTCACCAATCAATTTCCGCTTTTTGAGTGTTATCATTGTAGGAGAAAGGTAAATCAAGCGTTAAATCCAATTGATTTAATTTCCGTACAAGAAAGTGGACCTTTGTTTTTGTGAAAAGAAATACGCTAAAATATTACCTAACATTAAGCCTTGTGATTTTCACATTGGCCTTTTCCTCTGGTAGTTTACAGGCGCAAGACAATGAGGACCGCTTGATCGTGCAACTATCCGCTTTGGTTATGAATGCTGATAGTACGCGCACCATCCCTTTTGTTCATATTTTCAATCAGCGCGGTAGAGGAGACAATACAGATTTTAGAGGATGGATAAACCATGCGTTTTTCGCTGGTGACAGCCTTACAATTAGTGCAGTCGGTTTTAAGAATCAGCGTGTTAAAGTACCTGAAGATATTGGTGATCAATGGACGGTAATTTTTGCCTTAGAATCAGAAGCACGAGAACTTGATCCTGTAGAAGTAAATCCATTTCCATCTGAAGAGTTGTTCAAAGAGGCTATCCTGGCCATGAATCTGACGGATGATCAAGAAAATGTGATGAGTAATTTTGCCCCTGAGGTAATTCAAGAGTTAATCCGCTCTACCCCGCTCACGGCGAGCCCGAGTGCAAATTATCGTTACATGCTCAATCAGCAGTTTAATAATCTGCAACAGAGAGCTGGCCCAAGAGCCAATCCTTTGCTCAATCCATTTGCATGGGGTCAGTTTATCAATTCCTTGAAAAAGAAAAAGAAGAAGTAGCGGTTTTTACCAACCTCTGTCTACCTTAAAACTTATTAGTCTATCAGTTCCGAGTAATTCATCTTCGGCGTTGGTATACCAAGCTCTGTCTTTAGGGATTCGTAGACCTTGTTCAATGATCATATCGCTCAGTACAATATACTCGCCATCGTTTTTCGCTTCATCATGGTAAAAGCGATAGCCTACCATTGCATAGGTATTCGGGTTAAAATAGTAATACCAGATATCCTTGCCTATTGACTCATCAAACGTCACACGAACTGCTAATACTTCTTGATCCATAAAAGTCGTTTCTATCACTTCATTTCCTATAACAGTTCCTTCTTCTGTCAGCTTCATAGGCATACCATACAAAAAAGTATAATAGTCTCTCCACCATCGGGCCCTATCCTCGGTTAAGCTCAATGAATCTGCCTGTTCAGGGGTAGTAGGTTTAGTAAAATTCAGCTTAAAGTCACCATTTCCTTCTCCATCTACCATCCATTCAAGCAATCGCCCTCCTCTTAAAACAGACAAATGGAAGCCTCCTTTAATATTATCGATCACAACATGGCTAGTTCTAGGCGTAATCTTCGGGCTCTCCATTTCTATCACATATTCCATTTTTACCTTGCTCCACCACCCGTCCGGATCGTGAAATGCGATAGCTCTATTAACCAACTGCTGTGGCGTGATAGACTGCGCATAACTTTGAAAGAGAAAAAAAGAAAGGCAAAGGGTTAGGGCTAACTTCTTCATGCGAAATGATTTAAACTGTAATTTATAAACCCTTGGGTCTTTATTACAGTAGATGTTTTATTTTTGCGCTTTATACAGCCAATTATTTTTAATGGACATCCCCGCTTGGAAAGCAGAATACTTAGAACCCGTCTTAGCGATCGCTTTGGTGACTCTAGGTTTTAGCATTTATCATTTCGCTTCAATTTCAGATAAATTGATGCAACGTTATCAAGAAAAATACGGTGAAGTTCGTGGACGAACTAAGGCCACTTGGTTTTACCGTTACCTAGGTGCCATGACGATCGGCATAATTCCAGCTATTATTATGATTCTGGTTTTAGATAAAGATCTATCTGCCTATGGCGTAGCTTTCAAAAATCATGCTTTGTCGCTTTATTGGATTCTTGGTCTTGGAGCGATCATCATCCCGATGAACTTCTTTAACTCAAAAAAGGAAAAGAACTTGGCTTTCTATCCTAATGTAAGAGAGAAGGAATGGACCAAACCGATGGTGGTTAAAAATGCATTTACATGGTGCGCTTACCTTTTTGGATACGAACTGATGTTCCGCGGCTTACTACTTTTTGCCACGGTTCCTCTTTTGGGAGAATGGCCCGCGATTATTTTAAATGCCGCCTTGTACGCCTTAGTGCATGTCCCTAAAAATTTAGAAGAAACAATTGGTGCTGTACCGCTCGGCGTTATTCTATGTCTTATCACATTAACCACGGGTACCATCTGGGTAGCATTTTTTGTACATATCACTTTAGCGCTATCAAATTTTTTCTTCTCGCTAAAGCATCATCCTGAAATGAAAGTAATCTAATGGCAAAGCGTATATTCATTACTGGTAGCACAGGTTTTATTGGTAGAAAATTGGCTATAAAACTGGCCGACGAAGGGAACCAGGTTATCGCTCTGATTCGATCAGAAGGAAAAGCGAAAGACTTAAAACATGCTAACATCACTTTTGTCACGGGAGACCTTTTTGCCATCGATGCGCTTAATAAAGGCATGGAAGGCTGTCAAGAGGTGTACCATCTGGCAGCGTTTGCTAGCGTATGGGCGAAAGGAGACACCTTCAAAACTGTCAATATTGACGGGACTTTAAATGTTTTAGCAGCGGCAAAAGCTCAAGGTGTAGAAAAAGTAGTCGTTACGTCAACTGCGGGTGTTATTGGCCCTGCCATTGATGGCCCAGTGAATGAAGAAACCCCAAGACAGGTAGATTTCTTTACTGATTATGAAAGCACTAAGTACGAATCTGAGTTAAAGATTAAAGAACTCGTAGCCGAAGGCCAACATGTGGTTATCGTAAATCCAACACGAGTGTATGGACCTGGTCCTTTGAATGTGAGTAACTCTGTCACTAAACTTATTAAGCAATATATCGCTGGCAAATGGAAATTTATTCCGGGTGATGGCAAAAGCACGGGTAACTATGTCTACGTTGACGACGTCATCAATGGACATATCCTAGCCATGGCCAATGGGCGTGCAGGCGAACGTTATTTGTTGAGCGGTGACGATGCTACATATCATGAATTGTTTGACACCATTGCCGAAATAGGTGGAAGAAAGTACAAGCTATATCATATGCCACTAGGTATCCTTTTGGCCTTTGGGAAGCTACAGCTATTCTTAGCCGAGAATTTTGGCCGACAACCACTAATTACACCAGGCTGGGTAAGAAAGTATCTTTACAAATGGAGTGTTTCTAGTGCCAAAGCTGAAAAAGAGCTCGGCTATAAAATCACTCCGCTTAAACAAGGAATTGAGCAGACAGTGGCTTGGTTAAAAGAAAGTAATGAGTAATCCTTCAAAAGTATATACACTAGTAACTGGAGCCAGTAATGGCATAGGTAAGGCACTGGCAGAGAATTGCGCTGCTAGAGGTTTTAATGTGTTACTGGTCGCACTACCTGAGCCAAAACTAGACGAAGTAACTGCTGCGCTAAAGCAGCAATACCCTAATCAGTCTTTCGATGCCTTAGGGACCAATATGATGGACAAAGACAGTCCTCAACAAATCTATGATTGGTGTAAATCCAACAATTACGATGTAGACATTCTGGTCAATAACGCTGGGCTCGGAAACTCAGGACCATTTTTAAGTAGGGATAGTAGTTTCTACTTTGGCCAAATGCAGTTGAATATGGTGGCTTTGGTAATGCTGACTCATTTGTTTCTGCCAGAAATGAAAAGCCACTCGAAGGCCTACGTTTTAAATGTCGGTAGTATGGCTAGCTTTTTCGACATACCCTACAAAGGGATTTACTCAGCTTCTAAACGCTTTGTGTATTCTTTCTCTAGGTCTTTAAGAAAGGAATTGGAAGACACTAGCATTAGTGTAACCGTGCTATGCCCTGCCGCTGTGTTGACAAATCCTGATGTGATTCAACGAGACAAAGAGATGGGCAGAGCTTCTAAAATGACCCAACAAACTCCTGAAGAGGTTGCGGAATACGCGCTCAACAGAACTTTCAGGGGTAGGCCAGTCGCTATTCCGGGCTTTATGCCTAAGGCTTATAAGGCACTAGGAAGAATTATTCCTTACAAGACGCAAATGCGCATGTTGGCCAATGCTTTCATTAAACAGTCGAGATAAAAAAGCTGCTCCAAAATCTAGATTATTATTTGAAGCAGCTTTTTGGTTGATCGATTTAACTCAATTATCGATCAGATAACGTGTCATGCTTCGACCATTGATTTTGGCATATTTTGAGTCAATATCCCATCTAACATCTAAGCCATCAATGTTAAAATCTCCCTGAACCTTAGTGTATTTCATGTCAAGGGATCTATCAAATTTAGCACGGTTGAAATTAGCCCCGTCTCTAAATTTTGTGTATTTGAATATGGCATCTTCGTCGAAGAAAGTATTGGCAAATTGAGCTTCGCGATCGAATTCTGCATACTTGAAGGTAGATTCTTCTTCAAATGATGAGCCAGTAAAAATCGCTGATTTTTCAAATACAGAATATTTAAACATCGCGTTTCTCTGGAACTTGCAGTTTTCAAATTTCACATCATCAGCGAAGTCTGCGGTAAAGGTGTATTCCGATCTTTTGTCGTGAAAATAAGCTAACACATCATCTTCGAATGTGCAGTTCACAAATGACACTTTAGATTCAATTAACTCTTCCACCTTGTTACTACCTCCGTTTCTCCACCATCTTCTTCTCGTTGGCAAATCCTCAAGTTTTTCATCCATAAAAGTGAAATCCAAGATACCTGTAATAGTGACATCACTATAGGAAACATCTTTCCCGTCCTTTAGTGCTTTCATTATCTCTGATGCATCAACTGTTTTTTGTGCAAATACTGATGAGGATATAATAGCGAGCATGAACAATGCAGAGAACACTGTTCTAAAAATATTATTTGTTTTCATGACCTTTTGATTGAGTTTTTATAATAGACTTAAAAACGTTGTTTTGGTTACATCGTTTTTTTAATAGATGTAATTTGAACTCAGAAGGTTGCATAAAAAAAGTCCGAACCGTCTGCCCGAACCTTTTTAATCAACCAAAATTTCTTGAATCACTTCGATACTAGAACCGAATGCTAATTCCTGTTTCTATGCTATTATTTAAATAGCCTCGAAAAGCCAAACTGTTAATGTTGTTATTATTCGCCGTGCGATTAACCAAATTTCCTTTAATGTACCAGGCTTTATTTTTTGGAAGTGCCACGTTAAATCGGACACTACCTCTCAGATAATTGTAAGTCAGGAGCTGGTCGTTGTCTCCTACTGTTAGGGTTGAAAATTTTCGCATGCCGTACTTCAAAGATGCCGTCACCGACAGTTTCTTTTTACTGTAGCGCATGCTCAGTGCTGGTGATAATTCTCGGTAGCCGAAACGTTTTTCAGAATCGCCTCTCCCTACAAAGTATAGGCCAAGCGTATAGTCGAAATTCGTTCGGTCATTTTTCACATTGTAGTCCAAACCCATGGTATAAAAGAACCACTGACGTTCTTCTGCAATAAAAGCAATAGGGTTATTGGGTCTTGCCACAAAATCGTCCTCTTCATCCTCCTCCTCGATGTCCTCATCATCTTCATCTTCTAACTCTAAATCTGTGTAATACCTATACTCTATACCGCCTGAAAAGGTCAGCTTATTTATAGCTTCATTTTTATCCCATTTCTTACTGAAATTGAGGCCTGTTTTAGCGGAATGATATGAGACTTTCTCTCCCAAATCGTTTTGGTCATATGCTTTGAAGGTGTAGGCTGTTTCAGTTTTAAACCAGGTCTTGTTACCCAAATAGTAGTCTAAATGAAGAGGTAAGTAGAATTTGGTGTAAGAAAATGTTGTCCTTAATACCCCATCCGATTCATTGATTCCTTGCTGTGATCTACGGGAAAACTCGGGGGCTATTTCGAAGTATTTGCCTTTGGCATAGCGTTTACGATAAGAAGATTTTAAGCTTAATGTAAATCGATCGGCATCGGGATTTGTATGAAAATTCGCTATCGAAGTGGCAAAACCAAACTTCCATCTGCCTTCTTTAAACTTGTTTTCAAAATCGCCTTTAAAGGATACGCCTTCGTAAAACCCACTGGTTAGGAGGTCTTGTCTTGTCAATTGATCCCCGTCTCTAAGTAATGTTCCTGGACTTAGGAAAATATTATGCTCATACCCAGCAAATCCTCCAGCGACAAATTTCTTTTGCCATTGCCCCACAAGTTCATTACCTGCAAGGAAGCATAAGGCTGCTATAATTGTGATCCGTTTCATTTAATTGTTGTTTTTGGTTGATGTTTTCAGTTGCGTTAGAGGCAACTAGCACTTCTGTTTTTTGCACTGGGTGCAATGAATATGTCAATTGATCGCTCTTGCTATCCTGATAGTCTATAAATGCTATGAGTAAGAAGGTCATCAAGACCGATACATAAAGTGATTTTGATTTATTAAGTCTCATTCTATTTCGTCTTTATAGTTTCTAAAGTGCTTTTAAGACCACTTTTATTAGCTAGCTGAATACCTAAGCCCGGTCTCACATTTACCTCCATAATCATGGGTCCTTTTACTTGGTCTATCACCAAGTCAACCCCCAAATATCTTAGCGGAAACACCTCCGCAACATCTTTTGACATGCGTAGTAGCTGGTCCCAATAAGGAATAGGTCGTCCTTCTATCTGCTGCAGACTATCTGGGTGGTAACTCATATATTTTTTGCCATTGTAAGCGGTTTTCAACAGGCCATTTTCCATGTCGATACCGATGCCCAAACCTCCCTGATGTAGATTTGCTTTTCCATCAGACGCACTCGTTGGCATGCGCAACATCCCCATGAGCGGAGTTGCTTCTAACAGGATGATTCTGAAATCAGGTACACCATCAGCATAGATATCTCCAAAGAATGAGTGTGGGCTTATAAACTCTTCGATAATCGCTTTGTCATTATCTCCGAAGGAGTAAAGTCCAAATAATACATTGGCCACGTGGTGATAAATTTGTGCGACACTCACGGCTGCCGAACCACTAAACCATTGCTCTTTTTCTTTTCTAAGGATCATAATCCCTTTTCCTCCAGCACCTTTAGCGGGTTTTATGACCAGTTTCTGGTGGCACTGTACGGACTGCCAGACTAAATCTATCTCTGATAAATGCGTGATGACGCCATAGGTAGTAGGGCAAGGAATATTATGGGCCGAAAAGATCTCTTTCGCCAGACATTTATCATCTGCCAGCTTATAATCCGATCGCTTATTGTATTGGTAAATGAAATCGATGTTTCGTTCATTAATACCCATTACTTCGGCTTCCATTCTTTTGATGTTTTTAAAAAATTCTCTCATGGCTTAAGCTTTTACCGTGTTTATAAACCTTCCATACTCCAAGATTCTAAAGCCGATCCATTTACCGAGGAGCAAATTGATACCTGCAAAAGACAAGATGATTTCTGGGAAAGTGATTAGGAAGTTTTGAATGGTTGTAGAGTTAAGGACAAAGTAGATGATCACGGTGACAACCAATGTTTGTCCGAACATTTCCATAGTGGTTCTCAATCCATCTTCATCTATTGTTCTAGCTACTTTTTCGGATACCAGTGTCAGGATTATGAATGGAAAGAAAAGTGGTGTAGCCGCAGAGAAGCTCGTGCTTAACGAAAATGCTTGTACCAGTCCAAGTACTACTATTACCACGGCCGACATCATTAGCGTAAGTTTGGCTGTGTGTTGTACACCCCATTTGGTAAGCGGATAGTTCAACCCAGCTACTAAAAACACAATCCCCGTAAAAAGCACTAAGCCGGTAACTAAACCTGTTTGTATCAGGGCTACGCTAATTAATACGGGTAGAAAAACTCCAATGGTCTTGAAACCAATCACATTCTTGAGTATCCCAATCAGGAGTGCTCCTAGTGGCAGCAGCAACAATACTTTCAACATGTTTAGGGGTATATTCTGTGCTTCACTTAGCGCCCACAGGTCTAATAAAGCCCACTTGGGAAATGTATTATTCCTTTGTTCTTGAATTTGGTATTGATAGTCGAATGTTATGCCGGGACTCCGTGTGATTAGGAAGTTATCGCCCGCATATAACTTCAAATAATGGGCAGGAAGTGCGGCAAAATATCCATTTAATGGATCGAACGGCACCCATGCGTCATTCACTTTGATTTCCACCCAGGCATGAGAGGTCTTTTTCTCAATATCTTCCATGATTATACCACCAACCATTCTAGCCGGAATTCTTTGCGCACGGCATAGGGCGACCAAAAGTCTACTTTTGCCATTACAGGAGGCTTCTTGATCTTCTAGCGCGGTAAGTGCATCCGTAAGTTCGTTGGTACCATTGGATGGCAGGCGATGCACATAATTATAGAAGCCTCTTAAGATATCTTTCACGCCCTTGAGCTCACCTTTCAGGCTATCCGACAATGTTTTAATGGCCTCAGTATCTGATTGGATATAATCAGTCGCCGAAAGCGTTTCCAAATCATCTATGACCATATAAGGCGCATAATTGATCTCATCTGAAATCTGATACTCCACAGATTTACCCTGAAATAAAAACGAGAGATTTATTTGACTAAGTCCTTCAGATTGGCCTTCCCACCTTGCCACGGTATTCGAAGCTACCTGAGATACAACTGGTGGAATTTCCTGATTCGCGATTTCGATGACTTGACGGTCATCACTCTGTGGAAGGAAGGTTTCTACCCAATAGGCTTTGTCTCCTCGAATGGTAAACTCATAATTCAGATTATATCGATGATCGAACTCATCTAGCGCTACGCGGCTGGTATTGGTGACTATTCTTAAACCAATCCAAACCAACGGAAGGATCAAAAGAAGGGCACTTATGGCTTTGTATGATTTATTTGGTTGCATGCCTTTGAATACATCTGCATGCTATCTTCCCTACCCCCTCAAATAAAAAAAGCCATCACATACATTGTGATGGCTTCAATATTTTAAGATTAATCGCTCTATTGAGGCGCCACTTCAGTCTTGTAAATAATGACACCGTTGGCCACAAAGGCAAGCTCTTCCTTATCTTCAGTAATTGCCGCGATAACTTCCTCTGATTTACCAGCATCTTTTGCATAGTGCTTTAAAGTTTCCACGTCTGTTACCGTTCTAGTCACCATTCCGTCTATGAGTGCTTCATTGCCCTCCATACCCTCTTTAGGCACAAAAAACCCATAATCTTTAAAAGTCACTCTCATTTCTTCACCATCGGCGAGCACAAGGTTCATCCAGCATCCTTTCATAGCACAGGTGGCTGTTATTTCTCCTTTTACTTTCACAAAGACAGTATCAGCTTTCGCCAGCTGCTGTTCCATTTCAGCCACTGTAATAACTCCTTTATTGTTAATTTCTTCTCCGTAAGTTCCTACCACTTCTGCTTGCTGCTCTTCTTTCTGGCCTGCACATGAAAACATGCAAATAGCGAGCGCTAGTAATAATAAGTTTCTCATAATCTTCTCCTTTAATCAGTGCAAAGATATCAAGTAAATGTTTGTCAGACTAATGACTTTTGTCACTTTCTAGCCTGCCTTTCACTTAGTCTTTGCCTTTAAATCAATAATTGTCTTTTCTAGGTAGGATAGTGCTGCTTCTGGACTAGTAATTTGTAGACCATCTCCTGACACCAGCATTTCTCCATTTCCCCGCATCAGCCATTCGGCTGAGACTTGTTTTCCATCCTTTTCCAAGCTTAGGATTTTCTCTAAGACTGGACCACTAGGATAGCTTAACCGACCTTTTTTGTTTACGATGTTAAACATAACCGAACTAGATACTTGGATACGTTTAGCGAAGGCACTTTCTGAGTCGCCAAAAGCACTAATTAGCGCTGATACCCTTTCATTGATTGTCGTCATCTAAAATAATTAGGTCTGAATGTCGGTTTTTAACTATACGACATCAAGTTATGGCATGTTTCTAATAATAGTTTGGCCGGCTAGTAGAATTAGGTACGGCTGAACAGAATATGCAGCTTTCCTCTACTATTTTTTCGTCAATTAAGCATTGTACACAATTGGGTGGCACCGTTAATAATGGTGGTACTCGATCGCCTAGGAACAAACATGGATCAACAAAAAAGACTGGAATATCATTGTTTGTCATCAAAAGTCGTGTAGTATCGATACCTATTACTTCAAAGAATCCAAAGACTTCTTCACCTGGATCGTTACTTGAAATATTCCCCTGTAGCTTTCCAAGGACCGGGTCGAAAATAGTACCGTTACTTATCGTCAGGCTTCTCACATCATCCCAATAATCATGATTCTCTTGGCTTATTGATGATTGAATTAGGTTGAAATAGTGCTTGTTCTGAAAGCTATTATCAATAACTCTTGTGATGATCGGGCGATTATTGAGATCATTTCTTCTGATGACTCGTCCATCTAGTAAGAAAATTTGATCCGCTCCCAGTTTATTCACCACATAGCATTGTGTTCTCGGTGGGGCGCGAGGAAACCAAAAAACAGGTAAGAAAGCCGTAAAAGTGGAATATGCCTCCTCGATTTCCCAACGAATAAAGAAATCCTCTGGCAGATCGTCTGGCAACTTTGAGTCAGCAAATATCTTAACCACGTCGTTTTCAATATTTGCTCCTGTGGAAGTAATATCGCGTTCAACTCCAATCTCATATCTCAATTCATCTTGAGAGATCACCGGCATGAGTTCTTGAAACTCCGTGCTATATACCTTACCATCAATGACTGCTTCTAACCGATAAGAGCTTCCAAATTCTCCCGGAGCATCTGACGGTCTCATCACATAAACGCCTGGTTCGTTCTCGAGAAATTCGCGTACCAAACCATTATTATCAATTACTTGTACACTTGCCCCGGATATAGGAAGGGCCGCTGATTCAGCGCCTTGTGTACGACTGATGAATATCTCGTTGGCATCGTAACTATTGCTGATACGGCCATAAATAACTACTTCGTTGGCAGAAGCTTCTATGTCTAGTTCTATGACTTCAGAACAACTCGCGATGATCAAAAAGACAAAAAACACCAACCCCGCTGCCTTGTAAAACTGCTTTGGAATATTTGGTGTGTTTGCCATCAAAAAAGAATTTTTCTAAAAGTAACTTGGTCTACGCAGGCTACTATTCGGTAACAAAGAACAGAATAGGCATTCCGCTTCAACTATTTCCTCTTCGACAAGGCAGCTCAAACATTCGAATGGTACTCTTGTCATCAGAAAGAACTCTTCCCTTGTCACTTGACAAGGATCAACGAATGCAAATGGGATATCGTTTCGTGTGGTAAAGACTCTTGTGGTATCGGCACTAGATGCTTCAAAGAATCCAAATACATCTTCCTCAGGGTCTGAACTGGTAAAATTACCTGGTACCGCAGCAGGAGCCACGTCAAAAATAGAACCCTGTCTGGTAGTAATTGATTGAAGTTTCTTCCAATATTCATGTGACTCCTCGTTCAAACCAAATTGAATAATGTTGAAATAGTGTTTTCTCTCGAAGCTAAAATCCATTTTCCTTACGGCAACCTCTCTGTTGGCTAACTCCACATTTCTAACCGCTGTACCATCGACTAAAAATATGTCCTGAGCACTCAGTTCATTGGTTACATAACATTGCTGTGGAGTGTACCTTGGGAAATTGCCTCGTGGCAATGATATTCCAAAGGTGGTGTAGACCTCTTCCATTTTCCAGCGTAAGTAAAACTCCTCAGGTAAGGTTTGAAATGTACTGGTAGCGAAAACCCTAATTACGTTTTCTCTGGTTGAGGCACCCGTTGGCGAAATATCCTCATTAATATCTACCTCAAACCTCAACTCATCATCGGCAATGGCAGGCATCATTTCTTGAAGCGAGGAAGTGTAAAGTTTGCCATCAACCATGACCTCCAAATGGTAAGTCCCACCTACTTGGCCAACAACCAGACTTCTATTCAACTCATAAGTACCTGGCCCAATTTCTACATACTGTTCACGGTTGCCATTCTCGTCTACTACCACTACCGTAGCTCCACTGATATCTAGTGGTGCCTGACCGTCTTCTTGGGTGCGCGTAATATTTACAATATTTCCGTCGCCACCATTGGTAATTCTCCCAAAAATCACCAACTGCCCGCCTATTCTGTCATTCTCTAATTCTATGACCTCAGCACAGCCGAGACTAAAAAAGACAAATCCTAACAGCAATAAAATCCGCTTCATATCCTTCTAAAACTTAAAATTGTATGTGATGTTTGGAAACGCCGCACCTAGCACTGTCAATCGGTGTGGGCGTGGTATTAGACTTAAATCGTCTGGTCTTCTAAAGAATACTGAAAAAGCATTCTTACGAGACAGGATGTTATAAATACCAATGGTTAAAGTACCACTGTAGTTTCTACCCTCTAATTTTTTTCTTGTTTCAGCCTTCAGAATATCTCGGCCAAAAGTAAAGCTCAAATCAATTCTGAAATAGTCTGGAATTCTGAACTCATTTCTCTCTGAAAAGTGAGGAACCACTGTACTGCCGATTCTATAATTGGTCACAATTCCGTTAATCGGTCGGCCTGTACTATAAACCACATTCCAGTTAAAGGAACTCTGACCTCTCAATTGCACCTTAGAAACCCATGAGAAATTATGCGTTCTATCGAAATTGGCAGGGTACCACTCACCATTATTGATAGTTTCGTCTAAGTTCTCTCCTTCTATCTGAATTTCCGTTCTCGATAGCGTATAAGACAACCAACCCGTCATGGCGCCTCTGTTTTTCTTAACGTATAATTCCAAGCCATAGGCCCTTCCCTTTCCAGCTAACAAGTCCGTTTCTAGATGATTATTCAAGAGCAGGTCTACGAAATCTTTGTAGTCCAGTAAGTTGTCGATATCTCTGATGTAAGCTTCTACACTCGTCTCCCAGAGGTTATCTTTAAAGTTCTTGAAATAGCCAATCGAGGCATTATTAGAAACCAGCGGCTTTAGATAGCTATTGCTTAGCTGAAGGATATCAGTTGGAGTAGCCGCTGTACTATTAGAAAGTGTATGAATGTATTGCCTCGTCCTGTTGACACTGGCTTTAATTGAACTCTCCTCATCAATTTTGAAACGTAAACCGATTCTCGGTTCAAAGCCATCATAACGCGCAATCACATCACCTTCTCCGTAGGAAATCGTGTCCGTGATATTTTCCACTAATCTTTGAGCACCATCGGCATACTGAAAAACGTCATAAGGTCCTCTGTTCTCAAACATTGAATACCTCAGACCGACTGAAAGAGCAAGATCTTTGGTCAAAGTAATTTCATCATTCACAAAAAATCCGTATTCATTGCCCTGTTCTTTGAATACCGTTTCTGCGGGTATCCCTGAATCTGGGCCAATCGGTGTAGCCGTTTCGTTCAAACCGTCATACCTGACAAAATCGACTCCAAAATTGATATTGTGTTTGTCACTTGGGTTATAGAAAAATGTCTGGTTGGCTTGGTAGTAATCCATACCGTTGGCCACTTCGGCAGCGTCTATTCCTGAAGGATCAAAGAGCGTACTTTTGTAAACACCTTTCACAAATCGAGTAGAACTGATCAGTTTATCAGTGATACTGCTCTGCCAGTTAAAATTGAAAATATCAGAATCCCATTCGAACCCGAAGTCTTGGGTAAACCTGAAGAAGTCACCACTGCGGTAGTAGCTTGCGGTTAATTTGTTTTTAGTACCAAAACGATGGCTCAATTTCAAGTTCACATCGTGAAAACGAGCGGCACTATTTTGTACATCGAAGTTTCTGGCTTGACTTAATACCCAATCAGAATAGGACGATCGGCCCGCGACGAGGAACCGCGTACGGCCTCCATTTAATGGCCCATCTACTACCAATCGGCTAGCGACCATTCCGAGCCCCCCTCTTACCTTCACTTTCTCACTATTCCCCTCTTTCATGGTTACATCCAAAACAGAGGAGATTCTACCTCCATATTGGGCTGGCATATTTCCTTTGTATAGGGAGAAAGTTTCTGTGGCATCAGGATTAAATGTTGAGAAAAAACCGAGTACGTGAGACGCGTTAAAGAGAATAGCACCGTCTTGAAGGATCAAATTTTGGTCTGTTCGGCCACCCCTTACATTAAAACCACTAGCCCCTTCACCTACGGTAGAAACTCCTGGTAAAGATTGCAAGCTTTTTACAACGTCTACCTCACCCATGAAAGCAGGTAGACTTTCAATCTCTTTTATATTTAGTCGGTTTACACCCGCACTAATTCGCTGCACATTCTGATCTTCCGCTTCCCCTTCAATGAGCACTTCATCTAGATCAACACTGGCATCTACTAACGTTACATCAAGCCGACCATTTCCGACCACTTGCACATTGTAGGTAATCGTCTCTTTACCCACAAACTGAAATATAAATTCGTAGCGTCCAGGCGCAATGCTGAACTCGTAATTTCCATTTTCATCTGAAACCCCTCCAATGTTTGTCCCCTTTACAGCGACAGTGGCTCCAAAAAGTGCTTGTTTATCTTCTTTTGAGGTTATTTTACCTTGAACACGCGCTCTTCCGGTAGAAGTTTTTGATGGGTCACCTATCATAACTTCCTTGGTATTTTGTGCATATGTGAGCATCGATACTGAGAAGAGCATCAACAGGATGAGGTATCTAATTCCCTTTTGCATAAGGTCTCAGTTATTAGGTGGTTAAGATTTTAAGTGCAATCGATTCAATGTAGTCTTTTATGGATAGAAAATTAGACATTTACTCTATGCAAACGATTTCATAAACTCTAAACGGTCGGCTTTTTGTATTGACTATGTAATTAAAACGTCATATGCCGAATAATGGAACATTGAAGGGTTGAATAATACCACTTTTGAACTGGCGTTTATTACTTTTGAAATTCAATAATGACAGCCTTAAGCAAAAAGTTATTTCTGATCTACAGTATTGCGGCCATCACCGTTTTCTGGAATATTGAAATTCCGAAACGTGCTTTTAGGCTGTATGATAAGGGGGACATAGTGAAAGCCGTGGAAGCACTGGAGAAATCGGTGCAAAAGGACACCCTAAATCCTGGGGCATATATGCTCTATGCCAAGGTTTATACAGATACTGCCTTTAGCAGTTATAATGTCGATACGGCTTATGCTTATGCCAAAAAAGCGATCGGCCAGCTGCCACTAGTAACAGAAGCGAAAGATATTTCTTCCCTTAGAGACCTACAGGTTGACTCTCTTTCTCTAGAAAACTTAAAAGATAGAATTGATAGCCTCAAGTTTATCGAAGTCAAAGCTATTCACACGATTGAAGCTTACAATGATTTTGTGATGGCCTATGACGATGCCGATGAAAGACCTGAAGCCATTAGCAGAAGAAACCGGATCGCTTTTGAAAATGCGGAAGCGGTAAATACCTGGCAAGGATATGAGCGTTTCATGACAGAATACCCGCTGGCAGAGGATTTTACGGTAGCTAGTAACCGATACATGAAACTCTTGTATGAGGAAAGAACTGCGGATGGCAGTTATGACAATTTAGTCGATTACTTAACCGACTTCCCGAATTCACCTTATCGATCCGTAGTTGTGGACAATATTTTTCCTTTCGCTACTGGCGTCAATACACTGGAGTCCTTTAGGTCTTTTTTAGTGAATTATCCGAATAAGAAGTACAGCAAAACACTTTCCGATCGGGCTTATCATATCTACAAACAGAAGTATCCGGATAGCTATTTTCTCAAAGACTTTGACTTTGGCCTAAATACAGATTCTTTAAAGCGGGCCATGAGCGTAGAAAGTGGTATTTGGTTGCCCAAACTGGAGGATGGGAATATTTCTTTCATGGATGATTCGGGGCAAACGAAGCTAAAGACCAGTTTTAAGTCTATTCCCGAAGATTGCCGTTGTACTCCACAATCGACGGATTTTGTTTATGGATCAGTGGGTGCGACAAGCCAATTATGGGGCAGAAATGGCCAGTTGATTTATGAGGGAAGTTTTGATAAAGCCACAGACCTTGGCTACGGATTTATAGGGGTGCAAAGTGCTGCCGGAGACCGTTTAATACACAAATCTGGTGAGGTGGTCATCGATGAACCGAAAGAAAGTATTTCAGTGCTAGACAATCGCTTTATTCGCACGCAAACTCAAGGTCTTTTTGGCCTAGAAAACTATGCCGGTGCTGAATATTTGCCTAATGAATATGTGGCTATTGACACTTTTAGCACTTACATCTGGCTAGAAAATTCTACGGGAATCGCCTTAGTTTCCCCAGATGCATTGCTTGCAGTACTAGAGGGTCAGGCATTTGAATTCCAACCGATGTTTGATGAGTTGGAGCTACTACCAAATGGTAAATTTTGGGTTTCAAAAGACAATCAGGAAGGCGTCATCAATCAAGACTTAAGCCCGTTGATTGCATTGGGAAAACAAGAAGTTTACGATCGAGATTATGGTTGGCGAATTGCTTCAAGCGATGGTATCACGATCATCCATAAACGCTACAATGGCCTAGCGGAGCAAGCACCTTTTACTCAGGTTTTAGAGAATGACCGCTGGCTAGCGTTAGAAAAAGACAGTGCCTGGACGCTCTTGGATCAGCAAGGCAAAATTCAGCCAGAAAGCGGATATGATTCTTTAGCTTTTTGGGGCGAAAACATGGTCATGCTCTTTAGAAACGACTCCTCTTGGGCACAATTCAAAACCGGTAAAAAACTGCTGATGCAGCGCAGTTGGACACCAAAACTCCTTATTCCGCAGGAGTACATTGCCACTGGGGAAAAAGCAACCACAGATTTTTTCATGGTGTCAAATGCCAAGAATTTTCGAAAGATATATAATGATACCGGCCGCGAAATACTCTCATCGACATACAGGGATGTGACAGCGCTTGGGCCAAATATGATCCGCTTACAAAAACGTAATGCGGCACTGGCCGATAGCACTGGTAAGTACTTGTTAAACTTTATTTATGACGGTATAGGATCGAGCAATCAGGGCTATGTAAGTATACTAGATAAGGGCAAAGTGGGTGTGATTAACCCCGCTAAGGATATTAAAATAGCGCCGTTCTACGAAAAGCTCATAGAGCCCTATGCCGACACGATTTTGGTAGCCTCGGATGGCAAATACAAGGGATTTATCAATAAAGACAATAAAGAACTGACCACTTTTGAGTTTGATGAGGTCAAATACTTTTCGGATACGGTGGCACTAACCAGAATAGAAGACGAATGGCTGATTTACCACATCGGTATGGACGAAGCCTTACTTGAGGGTATTGAATCCTTTGAATTGCTCGAAAATACAGGTGAGGATAAGCTACTAAAAGTAAAAACAGCCACGGGTGAGGGAATTTATAGTGCCACGGCGGGTGAAATAGTGGAACCCACCTACACGCAAATCAAAATCTTGGGCACTCCAGATAACCCAATTTATTTTGCTATGAAGCTCGTGGCAGAGGCAAATATTTATGTCGTAATTTACTTTGACAAAAAGGGTAACAAACTTTTCACACAGAGCTTTCGGCAAGACGAATATTTTAGAATAGTTTGCCCATCAAAATGACAAGATCATGAAGAAGTCCTTATTTATACTGTGCCTTTTTACTATTGTTATTGCACTAAAAGGCCAAAATGACAGACCTAAACTCGTTGTTGGGATTATGGTTGATCAGATGAAACAAGAGTACATTTGGCGTTTTCAAAGTGATTTTGGTGAAAACGGGTTCAAAAGATTATTGAAAGATGGCTTTTCAGCTCAAAACGGACATTATAATTATGCTTCCACTAGCACAGGCCCTGGACATGCTTCGGTTTACACAGGTACCACGCCTTCTGTACACGGAATCGTAGGAAATACATGGTATAGTCGACTGCTAAATAGAACAGTTTACTGTGCGGAAGATACTTCTGTAGTGGCAGTGGGCGGATCGGCCAGAAGCGGTAAAATCTCCCCGATGAACCTTTACAGTTCTACCATTACCGATGAATTAAAAATCTCTACCATGCAACAGGGCAAAGTGATCGCCATGTCGATAAAAGATAGAGGTTCTGCCCTTCCTGGGGGGCATTATTCCGATGGATCTTATTGGTACGACTCTAGAACGGGTACTTTCATGACTTCCTCTTATTATATGGACGAACTCCCAGATTGGGTAGTGAAATTCAATCAACAGAAACTCGCCAATGAGTATTTAAACCAAACTTGGGATACCTACAAACCGATGGCCGAGTATACCGAAAGCGGCGTGGATAACTCGCCTTACGAAAGAGGATTTAGGGGCAAAGAAACACCTACCTTCCCTTATGACTTGTCGACACTTAGAGCTCAAAACGGAAATTTTGGATTACTATCGAGCACGCCATTCGGTAATAAATTGCTTAATGAATTCGCGATTTCTGCCATAGATGCAGAAAACTTAGGAGCCGATGCCATTACAGATTTTCTTGCTGTAAGTTTTTCGAGCACCGATTATATCGGCCATAATTTCGGACCACAATCAAAGGAAATTCAAGACACCTACATTCGCCTAGACAAGGAAATCGAAAAACTCCTGAACACATTAGATAGCAAAGTCGGCAAAGGAAACTATGTAGTTTTTCTATCGGCAGATCACGCAGTGGCGGAGAACTCTAAGCGCATGAAAGACGATAAATTCAGAGTGGACAACCTGAATGGTCGTGGATATTCAGAATACCTTGAAAAAGCAGTAAACGAGAAGTACGGTGAAGCGGAATGGTTTGAAGGGCCAATGGGCTATGATTTATTTCTAGATCACGATGTAGTGGCCGAAAAAAATGTTGACCTCTACGAAATACAAATGTTCGTGGCACGAAAAGCGATGGCATTCGAAGGAATTCATTTGGCGTTGACCCATACCGACCTTGTCCGTAATAGCTATAATGACAAGACCCGTTCACTCATGCAAGAATCGTTTCATCCTAAAGAATCTGGTGATATTAAGACTATTCTGGACCCAGCATGGCAGCGTGGCGGAGATAAAGGAACTGGACATGGCAATGCTTGGACCTTAGACACCCACGTGCCGATCATTTTCTATGGATGGGGAGTGAAACAAGGTATTTCTGTCAGAGAAATGCACATCACTGATATTGCCCCAACACTGAGCATGCTCCTACGCATTAGAGTGCCAAACGGTGCTAAAGGGGAACCAATTTTCGAAGCGATCAAATAAAAGATATTTAAAAAGGCCAGTGTCAACTGGCCTTTTTCTTTGAGCAGTCTTTCAAACGGCGTTACGTTCGGTTGAGACCCGATTCCTCGCGTTTTACAACGTAAAAGCATTCCGCGATCTAAAGCTTCAATTCTTCACATAAAAAGAATAACTAAATCACTGAAAATGTAGTTGTTACACCAAACCCTCTACACTTCCTCTAGACTGAAGTGATAGAAAAGCACAATAAACCCACCTGCCATGAAAAATTTATTCGCACTTCTATTGATCGGTCTACTGACCCAAAAAGTTTCTGCGCAAAGCGATGCCTACTTTACCAAGACAACGGCTATAGATGGCTTATCTACAGAATGGTCTAAAGACTTACTCACTTTTGATAGAAAAACTCAATTTACCACAGCGGTACGGAACGACACTGAGAATCTCTATATACTATTCCAAACCTCGGATCGATTTACCATGAACAAGCTCCTTCAAGCCGGCATGGAAGTAACGTTGAAATCTAAGACTAAACCGAAGCTTAACGCTAAACTATCATTCCCTTTGGCAATAGAGACCGCGTCAGATGTTGTGGATGGATACAAGGGCTCAGGCAGCCAAGATGACGACGCTAGTTTCGAGAAGCGCTTTCTAGAACGAATGACTCTTCAAATGATGGGTAAAAATGAAGCTAGGCTCAAGGGTTTTAGTTCAGGAAATGGTCGTTTTTCGTTGAATAAATTGCCAGGGGTAGAAGTGGCTTTAGCAAAAGATGAAACTAAAGAGATACTTACGCTTAGCTACGAGATGAAGATTCCATTGGCAACGTTATTCGGGACAAATCCCGAATGGGATAAGGTCTATAAAACTGCATTAAATATCAAGATCAATGTAAATGATATCCCTAGAGGCCAAAATACTACTGAATATGCAATGCTAATCCGTGGAGCTGGACGCGCTGGCACTGCTGGCACGCCAAAGACTTTCCAAAGCCCAAATGCGAATCAAACGGTTTCAAATAGAGGAGGAAGTATATTTGACGACCAATATGTAAAGCTCAAATATAGGATCAGCAGGCAGTGACTTTTTCCGATTTCTAACGATGGCCAACCATAAGAAACGTATAACTAAATCACTGAAAATGTAGCTCTTACGATAATACTTCTATTCTACCGTTAGATTGTAGTGATAGAAAAACACAATAAACCCACCCACCATGAAAAATATTTTAGTATTTCTATTGATCGGTCTACTGACCCAAAATGTTTCTGCGCAAAACGATGCTTACTTTACCAAGACAGCCGCGATAGATGGATTGTCTACTGAATGGTCCAAAGACTTGTTAAATTTCGATCGGGAAACTGCATTTACCACCGCAGTACGAAACGACACTGAGAACCTATACATCCTATTCCAAACAGATGACCAAATGGCTATTGATAAACTGTTGGCAGCTGGCATGGAAGTGTCTTTCAAGGCTAAAACAAAACCGAAATTGAATGCCAAATTGAAGTTTCCTTTAGTGACTGAAGAGGATAATGCAGGTGACTCTAGCGAGAAAAGAGTCCTTAGTGAAGGCGTTGATGCAGCGGTGCTGCTTAAAGCTAATCGTGAACTACAGGTTAGATCAAAAAAAGAAGCACAACTGAATGGCTTTGATGCGGGAAATGGGCGTAAATCGTTAATAGACCTTGAAGGAATTGAAATGGCGCTCGCCATAGACGAGACGGTTGAGAAGCCAGTTTTTAGCTATGAATTAAAAATTGCATTGAGCAAGCTTTATGGTCCAAATTCCAACTGGGATAAAGTTTATAAAACTGCATTGATGATCAACATTACCGTAAAAGGCATTGAAATACCTTTTAAAACGGACGATTACGTGAAAACAGGGGGTGCCATAAATAATCGATCAAAAGAACGAGGTGTTCCTGCTGGTGTTGAAAAACCAGAGGCTTATCAATACAAATTGAAGGATAGCAAGTACATGACGCGCGATCAAAACGTAAAACTCAAATATGCGCTCAGCAGGTAATGGCTTTTTTTAGTTTCGGGCGAATTAAACCTCAAGGGCACTGACTTGTCCAAGCAATATTTAATGTCCATTTCATGAAAAGAATCATTGTGCTGCTGGCGATTAGCTTCTTCGCCCATCAGGTCTCTGCCCAAAACACCACTTATTTTACTGGAAGTTCTGCCATTGATGGCCTTTCTGCCGATTGGTCTGAAGAAATACTATCGGTAGACGAGAAAACTAAGTTCACGACTGCCATACGCAATGATTCTGAAAACCTTTATATCCTTTTCCAAACCGCAGACCGATTAGCCATAAACAAACTACTTCAGGCGGGTATGGAAATCACATTTAAGGCCAAGACAAAACCGAAATTAAATGCCAAGCTTGAATTCCCTCTGGAGACAGTAAGAGCACAAGGTGGTAACCGAGGACAAGGCCAACGCGCAGCGCAAGGACAAAGAAATTCTGGAGAAGCGGTAGATCGAGAAAAACTTTTCAAAGAACGCATAGAGCGACAGCTTCAATCCAAAAACCAAGCAAAACTAAAGGGTTTTAGCGCTAGCAACGGACATTTACTACTAACCGACTTAGATGGTGTAGAAATGGCTTTAGGCATGGATGAAACCACTGAAGCACCGACTTTTGGTTATGAAATAAAGATTGCTTTAAAAACACTCTACGGCATGGCTCCCAACTGGGATAAAGTCTATAGCACGGAATTAGCTATTAATATTACGGTCAATGGAATCGAAAGACCACAAGGTGCTGGTGGTGGAGGCACATCGCTGAGAGGTGGCGGCGGTGGTAGAGGTGGCGCTGGCGGCGGTCGCGGTGGAGGAGGCCGTGGCGGAGCTGGTGGCAGAAGACCAAATGCCAATCAGGCGCAATCAAATAGTGGCGTTGATATGTTTAGCGACCAAACGGTTAAGCTAAAATATACGCTGAGCAAAGAGAATTGATCTTCGATAATGAAAAAAGCCCCGCAAATGTGGGGCTTTTTTGTGGAGAATACCGGATTAGTTTGTTTTTTGTATCAAATACACCTTTCTCTCTCATTTACAGATAGTTATATTTTCAATTCAATAGTGTGACTTTTTAACTCAAATCGCTTCTTAATGCTTTGTCAAAACTTAAGTGTGCCAATAGTTGTGACAACTATTAGGCCAAAACAGTTAATTCAAAAGTTGTTCAAGAATTGAGTTCTAACTATTATTAAATAGATATCACACAATGAATAGAGTTTTCCTTATCGGTAATGGCTTCGATTTAGCTCATGGTATGCCAACTTCTTTCGATGATTTTGTCAAAGACCTTATACGTTCTAGAATTGATCATGGTGTAGATTCAGAAAGTCAACTCGTTCAAATATCTCTTCCTGACCAGGTAGATGAAGGAGTCAAAATAACATCCAAAGAGATAGACTTCACTAAACCAATCAATGATATCACCAATGAAATTCGCGTAAAATCTCTATTCAAAATAAGTAATCTTCACTTACCTGAATTTCTAGAATTAAAATTAAGGAACAGTATAAAGTTCGAATACCCTAATAAGTTTTTCGCAACAGTCTTAAGTAATACGTCTGTTAACAACTGGGTTGAATTCGAGCACAACTACTATAAACATTTCTTGAAAATCTTTAAGGGACACTATAAGAAAGAAGAATTTAGAATTAAGGCCATTCATTCACTCAACGAACAGTTCAATCAAGTAAAAGTTGAATTTTCCAATTACATAGCCAAGGTGAACCAATCAGCTCCTAAACAAAAGAGTGTTAGTCTTCAATCACTTTTTCTTAGTAAAAAAATAAAAGGAAAGGTGACTAGCATAGATGATATGACTTACGAGCACCATGAAGTATCAGAAGTTCTCATTCTGAATTTCAATTACACTGATACTGTGCGGCGTTATAGCTTACCTGAATTTGATACAGCCGGAAAAATGATCACACAAGCACAAGTTATAGACATACATGGCGAAGCTGGTAACCCTAATAACCCAATAATTTTTGGGTACGGAGATGAAATGCAAGAACATTATTCTCAAATAGAGGCGCTAAATGATGATAAGGCTCTAGAACATTTTAAATCTATTCATTACTCAAGAACTGAGAATTACCACCAACTAGAGAGCTTTTTAAAAAAAGGCAGTTACTGGGTCGATATAATTGGACATTCATGTGGGCTGTCAGATCGAGTTTTATTAAAAGAAATATTCGAACCTAACAATTGCAAAGGAATTACAATTCGACACCATGACGGAAAGGGTAATGGTTCTGGTGAGCTTCATCATAGAGAAATATTTACACATATTGCAAGATGTTTCTCTCCAGAGAATAAATCAAAAGTTCGGTCAAAAGTAATTCCATTCAGGGTAGAAAACAGATGTCCGCAACTGACAGGTTCAGTTTCTTAATTAACGCTATTTGGATACTCATGTAACGTACAACAACGAGTGCGTCACACAATTTAAGCTTTATGCATTTTAAAAAATTACTAATCGACAACCGTTTGCATATGTGTCATACAATATAGTCCCATGAGTTCATTGCTCAGTTTTCCACATTTTTCGTAACGTTTTCCACATTTTTACGTAAAAATTTGTGTAAGCTGGACATATTAATTTAAATTTGTCCTTTCCCTTACCCCCCTATGATGAAATATTCTTAGGCCAAGCTCTCTCATAAGGAGAGCTTTTATTTTATATGCACACAGCAAAAAAGAGAGTCATTGTCTATGTCGATGGTTATAATTTCTATTATGGCCTGAAGGATGCTAATTGGAAAAAGTACTATTGGCTTGATCTCGTAAAATTCTTTGATTCGTTCATGAATGAAGATCAAGAATTGGTATCCGTCAAATACTTCTCGGCACCAACAAAACACAACGGCAAATATCAACGGCAAATATCAACGGCAAAGTGCCTTTTTTTCGGCTAATAAACTCAACAAACGTTTCAAATTGATACTAGGCAGCTATGTACTTAAAGATGTAAGTTGTCAAATATGTCACAGCGATTTTCAAGTTCCAGAGGAGAAAAAAACGGATGTCAATATTGCAACAAATATGATTGGCGATTGTATTTATGAAAAATGCGACCAGAGTATAATAGTCTCTGGAGATTCTGACTTAACCCCACCTATAGAATTTATCAAAAACCATAGTCCTGATCATCAAGTTTATGTTTACTTTCCTCCAAGAAGAGCAGGGTTGCACCTTAAATCTGTGTGTGATAATGCACTTTATTTAGAGCACTGGAAGAAAAGATTCAAAACAAGCCTCTTACCAGATTCTATAAAAACCAAGAGTGGCTTTGAGCTAAAAAGGCCAACATCTTGGGTGTAAGGAATAACAACAATTAGCTTTTGCCATTGCTCACAAAAGAATATATTCAAATTTAAGAATTCATATTTCTTCTCATCCCCCTTTAACCTGCCCAAATTAATCCAAAAAGCTCTGCTTTAATAACATATTCAATTGAATCCCGATTTTCATAGTCGGTTAAACCCTAAAAGTTCAATTATATGTCGTATAACATAATAAAAACTCCCTATAACACTTATCACCCTCTTAAGTATTTACTCAATCCTTTGATCTCAATAAGTGCCTACAAAAGCGACCTTAGTGAGAGAAAATTCGTTGGGAGATCTACAATCTCTTGGTCGACCTATATGAGAGATAAAAAAATTAAGGTTTCAGACGACACTTCTATATCCGAAGAAAGATTACAAATCTATGCTGCCTTGTGCCAAACAGAAATAACAACATTGCTAAACTATAAAATAGAAGTCAAGAAAAGTAATAAGAGCGGAGGATACTCTGTTCAACAGCATTTCGCGGCTTGGAAAAAGTACCATAGATATTTCAAATATTGAATTGGTCCAAATCTGACACCAAACTGTCACAAAATAAAACTCGCAACTTATTGATTTACAATTATTTATGGGTTTTTAGTGGAGAATATCGGAGTCGAACCGATGACCTCTACACTGCCAGTGTAGCGCTCTAGCCAGCTGAGCTAATCCCCCATTATGACTTGATCACAAGCCTTTTGCTTAAAAGATGCGCTGGCCAATGCCAGTTGACCCTGCCTATCGGCAGACAAGCTAATCCCCCAAGCGGTGGCAAATATAGGATTGCCCCTGATTATATCAAAGAATTCGTCGGCCACTCAAAAACCGCTTGATATAATAAGGCGAATACAGATTACTTTCTATCACCCCCAATGACGAGGAAGCATGGATAAAACGTACTTGGTTTTTACCAGAAACGGAAGTTACAATTCCTGCGTGGGTAACTTTTCTCTTCTTGTTGCCAGTGGCAAAAAACACTAAATCTCCTACCGCTAGCTGTTTTAAACGCACCTTATCCCCTCTTTTGGATTGATCGGCTGTCACACGCGGCATGTCTACGCCAATACTTCGGTAGGCATGATAGATCAACGCTGAGCAGTCCATCCCTATTCTGGTGGTTCCTCCAAATTTATAGGGTGTTCCTGTGTAAGATCGGGCCGTTTGTACTACCCTTTTTATATTGTTGCTGCGCGAAGTGTTTCCAGCACAGCCTACAAATAGTAGCACACATATAACTAATAGGCCAATACTTCGCTTTTGGACGGTAGACAACGTATTTCTCTTTGGTTTATCAAAAATAAGACAATTGATGAAATCAGTATTAATCAATAGAAGCTATCGACAAATCTTTAAATTGCTAGCCAAATGAAAAAAGGTTTTTTCCTCTTCTTATTGATGATTGGCGTGAGTACCGCCACGCTGGCACAGTGTAAATGGAAAGACAGTTTTTATACCACCCTCACCGATGAGACATTCAGAGATTTTAAGCTCTTTCAAAAGTCCATCAACCTCAATAAAATTGACTATAAACTACTGGATGCGGCTGTTTTCTTTGTGTCAAACGAAGCGCGCCTAGAGCAAGGACTTAAAGCGCTAGAATATCACCCAAATTTGGAAGCCATGGCTTGGAATCACTCGGTGAGCATGGCTAAAAAGGATTTCTTCGATCATTATAACAAGAAGGACAAAAAGAGGCGCGATCCGCAAAAACGAGCTTCCCTGGCAGGGGTCAAGAACCCGACGGTGGCAGAGAATATATCCGCCGTTGGTGGGCGAACCTTTGGAAGCTATTTAGAACTGGCCGATCACTTGGTACAAGGATGGATTGATTCTCCACCACATCGGAAAACGCTTTATTCAGACACCGCCGTTCAGCTCGGCTGTGGCACCTACTTTTACGATGGTATCTGGCAAAAAAACAGAGACGTTTACGAACAGGGCAATGGGTTCTGGTTCGCAACACAAAACTTTCAACTTTACAATCCGATTATAACTAAAAAAGCGAAGGATAAAGGTCCTTCTAACTAATATCAATTATGCTTAAAAGATTACTATTTACCTCGATCGCCATAGTCGCCATTTCGACTACAATTTCCGCTCAATCCCTGACGAAAACCGAAAAGTCGGCTATCACAAAAAGAGTAGAAGCCTTTATTAAAGGCACAATTGACAAGGACTATACTGGACTACTAGAATTTACCTACCCCAAATTATTTACCATGGCAAGCAAAGAAATGATGCTGGCTACTTTTGAAAGTATGGAAGATATGGGGTTAAATATGATGGTAGATGTCATGAAAATCCAACAAATCTCAGCATTACATGAATCGGGTAACGACCAGTATGCTTTAGTTAAATATAGTACAGAAATGAGGATTGGCGTATCTGGTCAAATGGCACAACCCGAAGCGATCGCTTCTTTAGAGGCCTCTTTTGTCAACGCCTATGGCAAAGAAAATGTCAGCTATAATGAAGAAAAGAAACAATTCGAAGCATCTGGAATAAAACACATGGTGCTGATAAAGGAAGAAGCCTACGGTCCAGAGTGGTATATTATGGAATGGAATACCGATAATCCAGCTATCATTCAAGCGTTATTGAGTCCAGAAGTTATCCAGAAGGCTTCTGAAAGAATAAAATAGTCAGCAGTAAACAATATGTCGCTTGGTACGTCTTTTGTTTACAGATAGAAAAATTGAACCATGAAAAGAATCCTATTAAGTCTAGTACTAGCGCTTACCACGATTGGTCTTAGCGGACAAACGTTGAGCAGCACAGACGATCAAGCCATAGAAAAACGAACAGAAAGCTTTTTGGAGTTAATTAAGGCCAGAAAGTACTCCAACGTGGCCGACTACATTTACCCGCCTCTTTTCGATCATACCGATAAAAAGGGAATGTTTCAGGTTTTCAATATGCTGGAGCAAGCAGGCATCAAATTGAATTTCAATGAGCTGAATATTACCGATAAAAAGCTTTTGCCATCTGATAATGACGTCAAATACGTATTCATCAAGTATGCTATGGATATGACCTTACCGCTTGATACGGATGATTTGAAAGGAATTGCAGCTCTACTAGTTCCTGCGATTGAAAGTAGTTTCGGAAAAGAAAATGTAGACTATAACAAGGCCGAAAGCTTTGTGAATGTGAAAGGGGAAAAATTCCTTTTAGCGATAGAAGACCCTAAATTCTCGGATTGGATGTTCATCATTTATGACGACAGCTTTAAAAGCGCGATCCAAAAAACCATTCCTGCCAAAGTAAACCAAGCAGCGGCAAGTATGTCAAAATAAATGAGGAAGGCCTCGCCCGACGTTTCGGATGCGAGGCCTTTCCTTTTGCCAAACTCAACTCATTGAAATAAGAAGAGTATTATCTTACAGTAGCCGGTGCATTTAGATTCCGTGCTAGAAATCTCGCACGTGCCTCTACACTTTCTTGCACCACATCTACTTTAATATTTTCAAATAGTGAGATCATTTTAGGGCTATGTTCGATCCCCTGCCCTTGCTTGAAATCAAAATGATAAAACTTGGTCCAGAGTACAGCTTTTACATGGCTGCCCTCCTTGTCTAGCATAGCCATTTCTGCTTTTACATATCGTTCCGTAAAATCAATCAGAGAAGTTTCAATGCTAACTTCCTCCATCACATGGGCGGGTTTTAAGTAGGCAATTTCATTGTGCCCTACTAGCCACGACCTTTGTTCCTTTTTGGCCATGGCAAATACGTTTATATCATATTCGTGAAGCAAGTGATCTTCGCGCGCATTGATCATATAATCCAAGTACTTGGCATTATTCAGATGACCATAAGGATCACAGTCCTGAAATCGGATGGTCTTCACGCTAAATGGTCTTTTATTAATATCCTTCATAGTGTGTTACTTTACAGACCAGTCGGTCTAATTATATTTAAATTTTTTTAAGCCTCTAGTATTACTTTGATAAACTTCTTCTGCAGTTCCAGGTAGCTCAAGTCTTTGTGCGCCTTGCTCAAAACATAACCACCTTCAAACATGGCATAAAGCTCATTAGCCTTTTCTTCAGCTTTCTCTACCCCCCTTCTCTCGAGGTAACCTGCCAGACTACTTTGCCAGCCTTTGAATACCCGATCGCAAGCTTTCCGGATGTTCTCATCTATGACTCCAGAAGCTAGGGCCACTGCCGCAATGGGGCAAGCATCCTCAAAATCCGAGTCTTTAAGCTCCTTTACCATCACATCCACCATTGCACTTAACCCTTCGGCGGCATCTTTACCACGAATTGCATCGCCGTATTTTTGCATCATGGCCTCACCACCATATATAATTGCAGCTTGAATCAATTCATCCTTACCCTCTGGAAAATGATGGTAGAGACTACCTTTCGGTACTTCGACAGATTTTAGTATTTCATTGATACCCGTACCAAAGTAGCCCTTCTTTCGAATGAGTTTGGAAGTAGTTGAAACAAGTTTTTCTCTGGTATTCACATTTCAAATATATAAAATTAGACTGAATGGTCTATCGATAACACAAAAAAAGCCTCAACAAATGTTGAGGCTTCATATCTATATTAAAGAGAGGCTTATTTTACCTCCTCGTATTCTACGTCAGATACGTCATCTGCGCCACCTTCTGGAGCTGAAGCACCTTGATCAGCACCAGCTGCACCTGCATCAGGGCCTGGCTGACCAGCACCACCTTCAGCAGCTTGCTGAGCAGCGTACATCTCTTGTGATGCAGCTTCCCAAGCTTTATTCAAGGCTTCCATTGCCGTATCGATAGAATCAACATCTTGGCTACCATGTGCTGTCTTCAAGTTTGCTAAAGCTTCTTCGATTGGCTTTTTGTTCTCGTCAGACAATTTATCACCGTAGTCCTTCAACTGCTTTTCAGTTTGGAAGATTAATGAATCCGCACCGTTTAGCTTGTCGATTTTCTCCTTCTCTTTCTTATCCGCTTCAGCGTTTGCTTCAGCTTCTTGCTTCATTTTCTCGATTTCTGCATCTGTCAAGCCAGAAGAAGCTTCGATTCTAATGTTCTGCTCTTTTCCTGTGCCTTTGTCTTTCGCAGACACCTTCATGATACCATTGGCATCAATATCGAAAGTCACTTCGATCTGAGGAACACCTCTTTGTGCTGGTGGAATATCGCTTAAGTGGAAACGACCAATTGTTCTGTTATCCTTAGCCATCGGACGCTCACCTTGTAATACGTGAATTTCCACTGAAGGCTGGTTATCGGCAGCTGTCGAGAATACTTCAGATTTCTTAGCCGGAATCGTAGTATTAGACTCGATTAACTTAGTGAAAACACCACCCATTGTCTCAATTCCTAGAGAAAGTGGCGTTACGTCTAATAGTAATACGTCTTTTACCTCACCTGTTAGTACACCACCTTGGATAGCTGCACCGATCGCTACTACCTCATCTGGGTTTACCCCTTTAGAAGGCTTTTTACCGAAGAATTTCTCAACTTCTTCCTGAATCACAGGGATTCTAGTAGAACCACCCACCAAGATTACTTCATCAATGTCAGAAGTGCTGTATCCAGCATCGCTCATAGCCTTCTTCACAGGCTCCATTGATCTTTTCACCAAGTTATCGGCCAAAGACTCAAACTTAGCTCTTGAAAGTGTTCTTACTAAGTGTTTCGGCACACCATCAACCGGCATAATGTATGGCAAGTTAATTTCGGTAGAAGCAGAAGATGATAATTCAATTTTTGCTTTCTCAGCAGCCTCTTTCAAACGCTGCAATGCCATTGGGTCTTTCGTTAAGTCAATGCCTTCATCAGCTTTGAATTCTCCCGCTAACCAATCGATAATTACTTGATCGAAATCGTCACCACCTAAGTGTACATCACCATTGGTAGATTTTACTTCGAAAACGCCGTCACCTAACTCAAGAATAGAGATATCGAATGTACCTCCACCTAAATCGTAAACAGCGATCTTCTGATCTGTATCTTTTTTATCTAAACCGTAAGCCAATGCCGCTGCAGTAGGCTCGTTGATAATTCTTTTTACTTCAAGGCCAGCAATTTGTCCTGCCTCTTTAGTTGCTTGTCTCTCAGCATCGTTGAAGTATGCAGGTACAGTCACTACAGCTTCAGTAACTTCTGTTCCCAAATAATCTTCAGCCGTTGACTTCATTTTCTGAAGTACCATAGCTGATAATTCTTGTGGTGTATAATTTCTGTCACCGATCTTTACTCTTACGGTGTCATTATTACCCTTTTCTACTTCGTAGGCAATACCTCTTAACTCTTCAGAAACGTTACTGTGTTTTTTACCCATGAAACGCTTCACCGAGCTGATAGTGTTTTTCGGGTTAGTAATCGCCTGTCTTTTCGCAGGGTCACCAACTTTTCTTTCACCATTACCGTTGTCCAAAAACGCCACAATCGAAGGTGTCGTTCTTTTTCCTTCACTGTTAGGAATTACAACTGGCTCGTTACCTTCCATTACCGCTACACACGAGTTGGTAGTACCTAAGTCAATTCCAATAATTTTTCCCATGATCTATAAATAAATGTCTTTCTAAATTCTATTCAACACGCTCCTTTTATCAATGGTTGTGCCAATTGGTTTTGGCTGACATTTGGTGACACATTGGCAGAAATGGGCCTAACCGAGTAAATCATACCTGACACATGTTATATTTGCAGCACTTAACAGAATTTACTTTTGCGACTTTTCTACTATTTGGTCATTAAGCCTATTTCACTGCTTCCTTGGTCTGTGGTATATGGCATTTCTAACTTACTGTACTTGGTGGGATACAAGATTATCCGCTATAGAGTAAGTGTAGTGCATAAAAACCTAACGAATTCGTTTCCCGATAAATCACCGAGCGAGATCAAGCAACTTCAAAACGATTTTTATCGCCACTTCTGCGATATTATGCTGGAGAGCTTTAAAATATTTAGCATTAGTGAAAAGGAAGCCAAAGAAAGGTTTGTAGCACTGAACCCAGAAATTCTAAAACCGTACTTCGACAGAGGACAAAGCGTCATTCTTGTCGGCGGACATTATAATAATTGGGAAATGCTGGCAGTAGGTCTAGATTGTTATATAGATCACCAAAGTGTGGCCATTTACCATCGCATGAAGAATGAGTTCATGAACGAAAAAGCGCTACAATCGCGCAGTAAGTATGGCCTAAAAATGATTTCTCGACAGGAAGTGAAGGATTTCTTCGCTCAGTCAAAGGACTTAACGGTCACTATTTTTGGAGCAGACCAGTCACCTAGTATCGCGAAAAAGGTTTATTGGACAAATTTTCTAAACCAGGAAACTGCCGTCATGTTCGGCGTGGAAAAGTTTGCGCTGGAGAAAAATCTTCCAGTAGTATACGGGGCTATCAGTAAAGTAAAAAGAGGCCATTATGAGTTCACTATGGAAGTGCTCATTGAAGATCCTAGCCAGTGTGCTCATGGCGAAATTACAGAAGCCCATACCAGGCGATTAGAAAAACAAATCTTGGAAGACCCGCAATATTGGCTGTGGTCACACAAACGCTGGAAAAGAAAAAGAAAGTCTGAAGACACCTAGTGTTTCTATCCAAAACACCTGTGTGTTCCATTTAGAAACACTGCTGGCAGTATAATAAATCATATCTATATGATTTACAGTGCCTTGCATGATTGGCACATCGCTTGGCTATTGAAAGCCAAAGTAAAAAATCATGAAAATCATTAAAATATACATCACAGCATTATTCATCGCTTGCATCGGTCAATTAGCGCAAGCACAAGTAAAAGGCAACGGTCAAACTGAAATGAGAGCCTTTGATATGAAAAATATCGAGAAGATCGTTTTCAACGTGACAGTTGATGCCGAGATTGATCTATCCAGTTCAAGCGAACTTTTTGTGGGTGTAGACAATAACCTTTTCGATCACATGATCATTAAGCAAAAAGGCAATACGCTGCATATTGATCAAAAAGATTGGATTGAACCAACAGAAAATATCAAAGTAATATTCGGAGCCCAGGGACTTAAAAAACTCAAAAACACAGCATGGGGTCACATAAGGCTAATTAATGTAAATCAAGAATCATTTGATGCGCAAATGAATGTGGGCACTTTGCAAATGATAGGTAAACTGAAAGAAGTAACCGTGACTACAAATTCTGGAAAGGTAGACCTAAACAAATTACAAGCGGAAAAGGCCAAAACAACAATTAATGGCAATGGAAGGATCATTGTGAACGCTGATGAAATCAATTACAAGGGAGAGAGTTTTGGACAGCTTATTTACTTAGGATCGCCAGAATTGAATGCTAAATCAACAAACGCTGATTTTACTGTAACTGAGTACGAGCAATTCCTAAATCAAGAAAAGACTCCTGTTGAGTTTGTAGAGGTGAAATTGAAGAACAACACGTTGAGAAGACGCCATATTAAATTCCAAGGTCCTGTGGAAAAACCATTCGGTTATGGAGCACCGATCGGCCCGAAAGCTGTGAAAAAGGAGACCTTACCTGTCGGTACGCGAATTTATCAGGAGACTACACTCGGAAAAGATAAGCTCCTGATTACCATCAGCAAAGAAAACGAGGGGCAAGTACTCAAACTTTTCAAAGAATAAAATTCAACAAGCTACCCTTTTCAAAAACCATTTGTTCCTCGTGTTCAAATGGTTTTTTATTTGTCCTTTCACTGACGCCAATCATCAATAGAATTGGCCTAAAAAAGGCGAACTGTTTCTAAAGCTGAGATTGAATAATTAAATTAAGATTTCAGTAATATGTTAAAGAGAGCAAATCTTAAAATAGGCTTTAAACACGTGGCTGTAGCATCGGTTCTGTTTATGAGCCTTGTTGTTTTAAAGTCTTGTCAGCAAAAAAGCGAAGAGAACGTTCAAAGTGAGCTAACCCATGAATTTTCGGGTCAGGCGAACTACGTACCTGAGGTTGTAGACTTCAACCTTCATGTGCGGCCGCTACTCTCTGACAGATGTTTTGCGTGCCACGGACCGGATGCCAATAAAAGAGATTCTGGATTCAGGTTAGATACAGAGGAAGGCGCTTACGCTGCCTTGAAAGATAAACCAGACGTTTTCGGGATTGTGCCGGGAGATGCCGCCAATTCTGAAGTAATCAAAAGAATTACCGCCACCGAGCCAGATGTAGTGATGCCACCGCCAGCCTCAAATTTGGTTTTATCGGCCACTGAAAAAGAAATTTTAAAGAAATGGGTTGATCAAGGCGCTCAATGGAAAAGGCACTGGTCTTTTATTCCTGTTGCTGCGCAAGAACTACCTGATGGAAATGATTGGACGCAAAACGAAGTTGATCATTGGATAGCTCAGAAATTTGAAGAAAAAGGGTTTTCTCCATCGGAAAAAGCCTCCAAAGCAAGACTACTACGCCGAGCCAGCTTCGACCTGACTGGGTTACCCCCAAGCGATGCATTGCGAGCGTCATTTATGGCCGACAATTCACCCGATGCCTTTGAAAAAGCAGTAGACAAGTTAATGGACTCTCCTGCCTATGGCGAACATATGGCCACCGCTTGGTTGGATTTAGCACGTTACTCTGACACACATGGCTATCAGGATGACTTGGAGCGTATAATGTGGCCATGGAGAGACTGGGTGATCAAGGCATTTAATGAAAATATGTCTTATAAGACTTTTGTGACTTGGCAACTGGCTGGCGATTTATTGCCAGACCCGTCCAAAGAACAAATCTTGGCCACGGCCTTCAATAGAAATCATAAAATCACGCAAGAGGGTGGTGTAATTCAAGAAGAATATCGTGTGGAATACGTTACTGATCGGGTAAACACTTTCGGCAAAGCGTTTATGGGGCTTACCCTTGAATGCGCCAAATGTCACGACCACAAATACGATCCTATATCCCAAAAAGAGTTTTTTAGCGTCTACTCTTTTTTCAACTCGATTCCAGAAAAAGGTAGAATTGAGTACGGAGAAATTCCAGCACCAAAAATCAAAATCACAGATAAAGACTTGAAAGGCATTCTCAAATTCGTCAATGCTAAAAACTTCAAAGGTGATGACCTCAGTGTGATGGTCATGAAAGACTCCGTAAAATCTAGGCCAACTTTCGTTTTAAACAGAGGCCAATATGACGCTCCAGGTGAGCAGGTTTACCCAACGACTCCAAAAGCAGTAAAGGCTTTTGGCAATCACCTTTCCAAAGACAGAATGGGGTTGGCAAAATGGCTTTTTGACAAGAAGAATCCATTAACGGCACGCGTGACCGTCAATCGAATTTGGCAGTCATTTTTTGGTACTGGTTTAGTGGATACGCCGGGCGATTTCGGAAATCAGGGCAGCCTTCCTTCCCACCCAGAGTTACTGGATTACCTCGCTTATGAATTCATGGAATCTGACTGGGATTTGCAGGCGCTTCAAAAGAAAATTCTACTATCTGCCACTTATCAGCAAAGCTCTAAGGTGACGGAAGACTTACTTGAAAGAGACCCAGAAAACAAATGGCTGACCCGTGGCCCTCGCTACAGAATGTCTTTTGAAATGATTAGGGATAATGTGCTAGCGGTTAGTGGCCTACTGAATAAAGAAGTTGGTGGACCGAGTGTAAAACCGTATCAACCTGAAGGGCTTTGGGCCGAAACAACTTCTGGAGTTGGCTTGACTAAGTACATTCCAGACGATGGTGATGCACTGTATAGAAGAAGCCTTTATACTTTCTGGAAAAGAACTGTGCCGCCACCCGCTATGATCACTTTCGATGCGGCTTCTAGGGATTTATGCGAGGTAGATCGCCAAAAAACTAATACACCACTTCAGGCTTTGGTAATGATGAATGACCCGCAAGTGCTAGAGGCATCAAGGGTGCTGGCTTACCAAGCGATCGACCAGAAAAAGAGTAATAAAGAAGGGATAAGCTATGTCTTTGAAAAGATTCTAGGCCGAGTTCCTTCAGAAGAAGAGGAAAGAATTTTGACTGCGTTTTTAGAGAAGGAACTTGATCGATTTAAATCCTCACCAGAAAATACTGAAGCCTATTTAAGTGTGGGTAATTATCCGCAAAAAATACAAACTGCAGAAGCGGCCGCCTACATGTCCGTGATTAATACCATTTTTAATTTAGACGAGGCTATATCTAAAACATAAGATGCACAAGGAAGAGAAGAATTTTCATTATAACATGAACAGGCGACACTTTCTATCGAAAGCAAGCCTTGGTTTGGGTGGCCTTGGATTGGCGTCACTTTTATCCCCGAAAAGCCTGTTCGGTGGATCAAGCACACCTGGTCCAGAAGATTTTAGGCATGTGGCACCGAAGGCTAAAAGGGTGATCTACCTTTTTCAAAGTGGTGGTCCGTCACAATTGGAACTCTTTGACTATAAGCCAACGCTTAGGCAAATGAATGGCGAGGAACTGCCCGAATCTGTCAGAAATGGTCAGCGCCTTACGGGCATGACATCGGGGCAAAAGAATTTTCCACTCGCTGGATCTATCTTCGATTTTAAACAATATGGTGAAAGCCGAGCATGGGTGAGCGACATTATGCCGTACACCTCGAAAGTGGTGGACGACTTATGCTTTATCAAAAGTCTCCATACCGAAGCCATTAACCATGATCCAGCCATTACGTTTTTCCAAACCGGATCGCAGCAGCCTGGTAGACCGAGCATGGGCTCATGGCTCAGCTACGGCTTAGGCAGCGACAATGACAACCTTCCTGCTTTCTCCGTTTTACTCTCTCGTGGAAGCGGCCGGCCGCAAGGTCAGCCACTTTATTCAAGGTTATGGGGTAATGGATTTTTAAATTCTGTTCATCAAGGCGTTCAGTTCCGTTCTGGAAAGGACCCTGTGCTTTATTTGAAAGACCCAAAAGGCATGTCTAAAATGGATCGGCGTAGCATGCTTGACCATCTTTCGCAATTAAATTCCATCCACTCCGCTGAATTTGGTGACCCAGAAATCAACGCTAGAATTGCTCAGTATGAATTGGCTTATCGCATGCAGACTTCTGTGCCCGAAACCATGGATATTTCCAAGGAACCAGACCATATTTACCGCATGTATGGGGCGGATGTGGCACAACCTGGCACTTTTGCCGCAAACTGCCTTTTAGCAAGACGATTGGCCGAAAGAGACGTAAGATTTATTCAGCTTTATCATATGGGTTGGGATCAACATGATAACCTGCCGGGCGCCATACAAAAACAGGCCAAAGATGTGGATCAAGCATCGGCAGCACTGATTCTAGACTTAAAACAGCGCGGTATGTTAGATGATACCTTAGTGATTTGGGGTGGAGAATTCGGGCGAACGAACTACTCTCAAGGGACGCTGACTGAAACAAACTACGGAAGAGATCATCACCCAAGGTGCTTCACCATTTGGATGGCTGGAGGAGGCGTAAAACCAGGCATGTCTTACGGAGAAACCGACGATTTTGGCTACAACATTGCTAAAGACCCAGTACATGTTCATGACTTTCAGGCGACTATGCTCCACCTTTTAGGAATTGATCATGAAAAACTAACCTATAAATACCAAGGCAGAAGATTCCGACTGACAGATGTCAGTGGTCGAATCATTCATGATATTCTTGCTTAAGATGATGGATAGAAGGGCTTTTGTACAAAAATCTTTGACCGCGGCGGCGGGGCTAGCGGCTATGCCATCGTTAATCGTTCCTAACCGAACTGACAACCTCATTTTAGGCCATAATTCGCATCGCTATACCATCGATACGCAATGGGGCAAACTAAATCCTGAGCAGTATCCAGTCAAAGATTGCCATGAAATGGTGCAAGACTCCCAAGGCAGAATTCTTTTACTGACCAACGAGACAAAAAACAATGTGCTTGTCTATGACAAATCTGGCAAGCTATTAAAATCGTGGGGTACCACTTACCCTGGTGCTCATGGACTTACGCTTTCAAAGGAAAACGGTGAGGATTTTCTATTCATTTCGGATAACAACAGGCATCAGGTGATTAAAACCACTATTGATGGAAAAGTGGTGATGACATTGGATTATCCAGAAGAATCGGGACACTATCAAAAGCCAGAACAGTACATTCCTACGGAAGTAGCAATAGGCCCCAATGGCGATATTTACGTGGCCGATGGCTACGGCCAACAGTGGATCACGCAATATGATCATCAGGGAAAATTCATTCGCTCATTTGGTGGTCGTGGTACTGGGAAAGAAAACTTACAAAACGCTCACGGTATTTGTTTGGATACGAGAAATGCAGCAAATCCGAGCTTGATTGTATCGGCGAGAGAAGAAAATGCCTTCAAAAAATACTCATTGGACGGAGAATACCTTGAAACCATCCCCCTTCCTGGCGCCTATGTATGCCGACCGGTTATTAAAGGTGATTACCTCTATGCAGCAGTTCTAAAATCTAGAGCCTATGGTGGTGACCCATCAGGTTTTGTCACGATTTTGGATAAAGAAAATAGAGTGATTTCTAATTTGGCAGGATCGACACCAAATTATTCTGGTAACACGCTTCAAGAAATCTATCAAACCATAAAAGTATTTCTATACCCGCATGACGTTTGCGTAGATGACGACGAAAACCTATATGTTGCCCAATGGAATTCAGGGCACATTTACCCCTATAAACTAACTAGGGTATGAAAAGAATATTGACACTAATTCTGTTGTGTTCAGTATTTATCCTGAACGGCCAAACGTATCAGTTGGCAAAGCCATTAGTGAAAGTTGAGGGAGAAAGCTTCTTTGAAAATAGTGCTATCATTCGCTGTGAATTCGATTTAAAGGGAGCTGTGATTCGCTACACATTAGATGATAGTGAGCCTAATCAAAGGTCAAAACGCTACAAAAAGCCACTAACAATCAAAAAATCTACAACGATCAAAGTAAAAGCATTCAAAAATGGTTTTCAGGCTTCGAAAACTGTTCGTCTGGACCTTTTCAAAATGACGGCTCCACTAACCTCCATCAAACTTAGCCCCGAACCTAGCGGTACCTATATGGCCGAAGGAGCCAAAACATTGAATGACCAAAAGGCAGGTTCCTTCAACTTTCGGGATGGTCGTTGGGTAGGTTACAACAAAGGACCTGTTACTATTGATATCGACTTGGGTAAGGTTGTTCAAAAAGAAAAGTTAGTCTTGAGCACCCTTGTAAGTCCAGATTCATGGATTATGAGGCCAGAATACTTGAGCTACACGCATTCAATTGACGGAAAAGACTTTGAACAGGAGACCAGAATTGGGATGATTGGGATGATCTCAACCGAAACGGCCTACAAACGATTCTGGCATCTCGCCATGGAAGGACCCTATAGGTATGTAAGAATAACAATTAAGCCACTTTCTGCTATACCAAATTGGCATCCAGGCAAAGGGCAACCAGGCTGGCTGTTTATTGATGAAATATTTATTCAGCAATGAGCTTAAAAAAAGGACTAAATATCTCTCTTTTGGCTGGCAATGCCCTACTAAGTTTACTCTACTTAGTACCCTTTGCTGAACCACCTGTCTTTTTCCAATTCGTAGGACGTTTACACCCATTACTACTTCACTTTCCTCTAGTATTGCTGCTGGTGGCCTTCATCTTCGAGATTTATGGCAAAAGAAAACCGAATTGGAAAGAGCCTGCTGAATTTCTATTGATTGCTGGCGCTGCTACTGCCTATGTCAGTGCATTGGCTGGCTTCCTACTATCCTCAGGTGCCAACTACTCGGGGCAAACTTTCGAACTACATAAATGGCTGGGACTGACCATGTCTTGGTTAGCGACTATCCTTTACACGGGTAAAAGTTATTTGGCCTCCAAAAATTACTATCTACCATTGTTCGGTGTCGCCTGTTTAGTAATCATCGTAACAGGACATTATGGCGCTTCGCTCACTCATGGTGAAAACTTTTTAACCGAAGTTTTTGAAGAAGAGCCAGCCCTAAATTTGGTACTCGACGAACCTGTATTTGTCCAGATCGTTCAGCCACTACTTCGATCGAAATGTGAAAGCTGTCATAACCCAAACAAGCTCAAAGGATCACTTTCTTTAGCGTCTCAGGAGGGACTACTGAAAGGCGGAGAAACGGGAGCAGTCTTAATTCCAGGTGATGCTAATAAAAGCATTCTTGTCAGCCATTTACTGCTACCCTCAGAAGACGAAAAGCACATGCCGCCGAAAGGCAAACCTCAAATGACCAATGAAGAAATTAAAATGCTGACTTGGTGGGTAGACAACGGGGCATCATTCGATAAACTACTGAACGAGGTGCCATCTGATGACCCAATCCAGACGACACTGGCCAATTACTTCGCCCCAGAAGAAGAAATTGATATTGATTTTGTTTCTGATAAGGAATTAGCCCAACTGAACACTACCAAAATAAGTGTTAAGCAAATTGAAGAGGATAAGCCTTATTTGGAAGTGTATATCGGCCAGCACGATTCCCTAACCTTGGCCGAAATGAAAACTCTCAGACGAATTCGAGAGCAGATTTTCTCCCTCGACTTAGGTAGTAGCAAAGTCGATAAATCAATTCTTAAAGAGGTAGCGAAATACGAAAACCTTAATCGACTTTATCTAGACAATACAGATGTAGATGATAATATGATTGGGGTCATCAAAAAGTTAGACCAACTTGATTATTTGAATCTTTATGGCACCAAAGTTTCTAAAAAAGGAGCAGCTCAAGCCTTAAAGCTCGAAAGCCTATCAAAATTATTCCTTTGGCAATCCCAAGTAACCGAAACTGAGGTCGATATGCTGCAAAAAGACTTCCCTGAAATCGATATTAACGGAGGACTTTCGGCTAATTCTGATTTTACGAAAGCCGAACTCAATGCACCTCAAATGATCTACGAATCCACTTTCTTCAGCGATGAAATGATTGTGGAAATACCATATAGTCTCGCAGATACTGAGCTCTATTACGAATTGGGCGCAGACGAACCAAAACTGCTCGATAAGAAGGAAATTAAGCTAACGAAAAGCGCAAAATTGACAGTCTTTGCCAAAAAAGAAGGATGGGATGACAGTCCGAAAACTACGCAAGCCTTTATAAAAGTAAAACCAAATTCACTCGCTGCTAAATCACTTCAATTTGGACCAAAAGGCGCCTACAAAGCCAAGGGTATTGAAACACTTTTCGACCTCACCAAAGGAAGCGAAAACTTCCGCGATGGCCAATGGCTTGGTTTTAATGGCGATGACATGGTCGCCAAAATCACCCTCAGCGAAAGCCGAACACTAACATCTGTTTTTATTAGTACCCTCGATGATACTGGCTCTTGGATTTTCCCACCCACAGGACTTGAGGTTTGGGGTGGAACAGATGCCAATAACATGACGAAACTGCAAACGCTGGATATTACACCGCCAGAAGGCCCAGAGCCTAAACATATGCTTATTCATGAATTGGCATTTCCGGCCAAAGAGGTTAAGTACCTCCGTGTCATTGCCAAAAATTATGGCAATCTTCCTGAATGGCACCCAGGAAAGGACACTCCTGCTTGGCTTTTTATAGACGAAATCGCTTTCCAATAAGCTGTTTGAAGTCCAAGATGCATTTGTCATTGGACGACTCATTAGCACTATTCAATCGCATTTTTTAGCTACTTTTGCAGCTCAAATTGGTTGCAATGAGTTTAGCGCAGGAGATAGACAAAAGAAGAACTTTTGGCATTATTAGTCACCCCGATGCAGGGAAGACCACATTAACAGAAAAACTTCTGCTTTTCGGTGGCGCCATACAGAAAGCTGGCGCGGTAAAGTCGAATAAAATTGACATGCATGCCCGATCGGACTGGATGGATATTGAAAAGCAAAGGGGTATTTCTGTCGCTACATCCGTTATGGCTTTCGAATACGAAGGCAAAAGGATCAACCTTTTGGATACACCTGGTCACCAAGATTTTGCTGAAGATACTTATCGCACCTTAACGGCCGTGGATTCCGTGATCATGGTGATCGACTGCGTTAAAGGAGTTGAGATTCAAACCGAAAAGCTGATGGAGGTTTGCCGAATGCGTAAAACCCCAGTTATCTCCTTTATCAATAAGCTGGATCGTGAAGGGCAAGATCCTTATGATTTACTCGATGAAATTGAAGGTAAATTGGGCATTAATGTACATCCGCTGAGTTGGCCGATCGGTATGGGCAAAAGCTTTCAGGGTGTTTACAGCCTTTACGATAAGAGCTTGAGACTTTTTAAAGCCAAGCAGCAGCAATTGCACGAAGAAGCGACTAAACTCGAAGATTTAGACGACCCTAGATTAGAAGAATTTATCGGCGAAGCCCATGCAGCACAACTTAGAGAAGATGCGGAAATGTTGTTGGATTTATATGGTCCACTGGATGTAGATGCTTACCTGAATGGCGATGTTGCTCCTGTCTTTTTCGGTTCCGCAGTGAATAATTTCGGAGTTAAGGAATTATTGGACGCTTTCCTTCAAATCTCTCCACGGCCGATCGCTAGAATGATGGACGAGCGAGAAGTCCTGCCAGATCATAAAGCCTTTACCGGATTTGTATTCAAGATTCATGCGAATATGGACCCAAAACACCGAAACAGAATCGCCTTTTTAAGGATCTGTTCTGGAAAATTTGAACGTGGGTCTAACTACTACCACACAAGGCAAGACAAGAAATTTAGAATATCCCAAGCGACCGCCTTTATGGCACAGGATAAAGAAACCATAGATGAGGCGTACCCTGGAGATATCATTGGCCTTTATGACACTGGAAATTTCAAAATAGGTGACACCCTCACTGATGGTGAAAATGGAGTCTATAGAGGTATTCCTAGCTTCTCCCCAGAGATTTTCAGAGAAGTGATCAACAAGGATGCGATGAAAACCAAGCAGTTGGAAAAAGGATTAACCCAATTGATGGACGAGGGTGTTGCCCAGCTTTTCAACTTCGAATTAGGAAGTCGAAAAGCGGTTGGTGTCGTAGGTCAACTTCAATTCGAAGTTATCCAACACAGACTTAAGCATGAGTATGGTGCTACGGTTGAGTTTGTGGGTATGCAGTTGTATAAGGCGTGTTGGATTTCATCTCAGGATGAGAAAAAGCTTGATGAATTCATTCGTTCCAAGCAACGCCACATTGCTAAAGACAAGGACGGAAAGCTTGTTTTCATGGCGGAATCCAAGGCTTGGCTCCAAATGGTGCAAGACAACTTCCCAGAAATCGAATTCCACTTTACAAGCGAATTTTAATGGAAAAGATTGTTCAACCCCTTTACGAAGACAATCACCTGTTGATTGTTAACAAACCGGCTGGAATCCTCATACAAGGAGACTCTACTGGCGATACGCCTTTGGTAGAGCACTGTAAGGAATATATTAAGAAGAAGTACAATAAGCCTGGGGCTGTATTTCTTCATCCTGTCCATAGATTAGATCGCCCAGTGAGTGGTGTCATAGTTTTTGCGCGAACGTCTAAGGCGTTAGAGCGTATGAATAAGATTTTTGCGAGTCGCAAGGTCCAAAAGACTTATTGGGCCATTGTGAAAAAACACCCTCCTCAGAAAAAGGGAAAATTAGTCAGTTGGCTGGTAAAAGACACCAAACGCAACGTTACAAGTGCCTATTCGGAACCTGTTGAAGGCGGTCAGAAAGCCGAAACCAACTTTAAATGGCTAGGAAAACTCAATAACCACCATTTGATTGAGGTTGAACCACTTACAGGTCGACCACACCAGATTAGAGTTCATTTGGCAGAAATGGGCTCCCCTATTCGCGGTGACTTGCGGTACGGTTTTCCAAAACCGAACCCTGATAAAAGCATCAACCTCCATGCTAGGCGATTGTATTTTGAGCACCCTGTTAAAAAAGAGCCACTTATTATAACAGCTGGACTACCAAACGATCAATTCTGGGAACAATTCCTGACCTTAGACGATATTAAAGTAAAGGACAAGTACGTCGACAAGATGTATTAATTACTGGATCAGATAAGTCAAAAGAACCTTCCTTATATGAAAAAGACACTTCGAATTGTCAGTATTGCTTTCTTAAGTTTGATCGTTCTGTTGTTTATCGGCTACATCATTTTGAATGAGAAACTCCCCGAAGGTGAGGTTTCACCAGAAGCTGATGTATTAGCTGAAAAAATGACTACAGCCTTGAATATGGAGGCTTGGGAGCTTACTGAAAACATCAGTTGGACTTTTAGAGGCACTCACTTCTACGAGTGGGATAAAGCCGCCGATGTCGTTAAGGTGCGCTGGGACGAATACGAAGTGGTGCTAAATACTAAAACAGAATCCGGACTAGTAGTGAGCAGTAAGAATGAATACTCCGTAGATCAATTCGATGCTTTGATCAAAACTGCCTACGACTTCTTTAACAATGATAGCTTTTGGCTTTATGCCCCGTTCAAAGTATTTGATCCTGGAGTCGAAAGAAGTATTGTTGTTTTAAAAGATGGTCAAAAAGCCCTAAAAGTCACTTATACCACTGGAGGCAGTACACCTGGCGATTCCTATGTCTGGATTCTCGGAGAGGATTTTAAGCCCGTGGCCGTAAAAATGTGGGCCTCCATCTTACCTATTGGTGGAATGGAATTCACTTGGGAAAACTATCTGACACTTCCTTCTGGCGCCTTAATCGCTCAAGACCATTTCCTTTATGGCTCAATGAACATCCCTTTGACGGATATTAGATAGTCTTTGAATTTATGACCAGAGTCTAATCTCGTAATCTAATTACAACACCAGTATTTTTGTTAATTTTATTAATTATAAATATTTACATATTTGATATTATTTATATAATTATTTTTTAATTTGATTAAAATTCAAAATATCATAACTATACAATAACACACAGAAAATCTCAATTATGAACAGAAAATCATTTCAGATCTGCGTACTTTTACTACTTTTTTTATCCGCCTGCCAAGTAAATCAAGAGGTCGATCCCTCTTACAATACAGTAAATGACACTGAAATACAGAATAGTCCGCTATTAATTTTTGAGAAACGAATTAATGATGCCCTTGCGCTGAATAGACAAGGGGAAAGTGTTTCAGCCGCCATTCATGAAAGATTAGGTTCTCCCTTTATGGAAGCCTTTGCGAAGTTCAAGACTAACACTGGCTTTCTAGTTGGTTTTATACCTGTATTTAGAAAGGATAGTAAACATACAGAAGCAATTATAATATCAACAATTAAAGAAGATACTCCTCATTATACTTTGCTTGAAAGGGGATATTTATTTCCGTATGACCAATGGAACTTGAGCAACAACGAACTCCCTACACTAAATGCATTAGCCAATATCTTCATTTCTTTCGATAAGGTCATTTTTAATAATAATTCATCTCTTGTTTCCGAAATCATAGGATCTGAGTCAAGTGGCCAGAAGAATCAAGCCTTTACACTAGTTCAACCATCTAATGATCATATTGAAAAGGAATGGGTGGGAACCAAGAATTGTCTTTTCACCTTTACTGGAACAAGAGAGGACCCTTATCAAGAATTAACAAACATTGATTGTCAGACAACTTGGACGTGGGAGCGTGTTCCAAGTCAACCAGAAATCCTTGATGCTGGAGGCGGAGGCGGTGGAGGAACACGAATAATTAATATGACAAGACTAAAAAACCTGAAAGGGAAAAAGCCTTTGAAAGAGTATAATACCAAGTGTAGTGGATTTCAGGATATGTGGAATTCATATCCTAATCAAGAAGTTTTCGGTTATATCACGACGGATGGAAAAGTCATAATGACGGATATACTTAGCGAAAATGGAGGCTCTGCGGGTGGCCTTTACGAGTATGAGGGGACTAGTTATTATTCATATCCAGCTTCGCAAGGGAAACCCTCTCAAAGCTACGCTGGCATGGTCAAAGCAGGGCCATCAAGTAACCCATATTACCTCATACCAGTAAGTGCAAGCGTGCATACGCATTCTCCATGCAGATCAGACGAGTCAAATGGTATTTCACATAACGTAGGAAATGAAGACAAGGTATTCGCTTCAACTCATACCCTCATAAAACATTATGTAATTGGTTGTGATGCCATTGGTGAATATAACGGAACCAAGAACTCTTTTTTTAATAAGAAATTAGGTAACATTGATGAAACTTGTAAGAAGATAAACTAATGAATTACTTGAAAGTAGTTTTGATAAGCACACTTATTTACTCTACACAACTAACTAATGCTCAAACATTTAAAGCAGATATTCAATATGTCACGATAGAGGATACTCTACTAATTCAATCAATCAAGTCAATTTTAACCTTGGAAAGTAAAAATGACACTCTATTTGCTAAAGGCTTTGGTTACCTAAATGTTGGAATTGATTGGATGATCCGTGAAGGCTCTGGTATAGGCAGTACTAGAATCGACACTGTCAGAACTTATAATATCTCAGTGTCATTTGCTCATCCAAATAAGGCTCATAATAATTTAATGCCTTTTTACCCTAAATATTACAGTATAATTGATGAGAGAGTCGTTGCTTTTGAACTTCCTGAACGACACATTACATTCAGTGCCAATAGCGTCAAAGTTTATGAACAAATAATAGAGAAGTATCTAGAGCCTTTAGGTTCGCCTTCTACAAGGTTACTTTGGAAACTAGACTATAATTATAGCGTCCACATACTTCAAAATCAGTTTACTAGTGATTATGAATATCCAATAATTTCCAAAATCACCTTATCTCAAAAATGATAACTCGATTTTTCACTTTTACGCAATAATGAATTTTGCTCCTTATGATGATTATTCTTCAGCTTACAATACATTCTAAGTAACAACTCAAGACATGAACTCAAAGGGTTACTTTGGAGATGAATTAAGGGAAGGCTCGATCATTTTAACATTAGATGAATTAAGTACCAAGGAAATCCCTGATAGCCTCTGGAATAACGAAGAACTCGAGGAACTCACTATTCAAAAAACAAGAGCTAATATGCAGTGGAGCACACGCTCTCCTTTGTCATGGTATGAAACTGTAGAATTTACGCCACCTTATCGGGAATTAAGTGACAAAGTGGGAAAGCTGAAACGTCTAAAGTCTTTAATTTTAGTTGACCTAGACATTAAAACACTTCCAGAGTCAATAACACAACTAAAGCATTTAGAAATACTAAACTTATCGTTTAACAAATTAGAACTCCCAGAAGAGCTTAGTAAGCTAAAAGTACTCAAGAGCCTGAAGCATTTAATTCTAATAGGGAATCATTATGACCCCCACGAGATGGAAGAATACCAAAAAGAATTCCCAAATCTTCGGATTGAATACAAGGCAGAGGAGAATTAAAGAAGTGTAATAAAAAAGCCCCGACTTTCGTCAGGGCTTTCATTTTATATATTGAATGAATTCTTAGTCTTCGATTACAGACTCTGCTAAAACAATTACGTTGTTGTTTAACACTTCTACAACACCGCCATCGATCACAACTACATCTTGCTTACCTGAAGCAGAAATAGTCATTTTGCCTTTACCTAAGGCGCTGATCATCGGTGCGTGATTATCGAGTACTTGAAACTCTCCATCACTTCCAGGAAATATTACTGAAGACGCTTCGCCTTCGAATACTTTCTTGTCGGGTGTTACAACTTCTAATAGCATGGTCGATCTTAATTAGCGGCAGCTTCAGCCAATAACTTCTCACCTTTCTCTCTAGCCTCTTCAATGGTTCCCACCAAGTTGAATGCAGCTTCAGGAAGGTCATCGTGCTTACCATCCATGATTTCGTTGAATCCTTTGATGGTATCTTTAATGTCTACAAGTACACCTTTCAATCCAGTAAATTGCTCAGCAACGTGGAATGGTTGAGAAAGGAATCTTTGTACACGTCTTGCTCTTGATACTACTAGTTTATCCTCGTCAGATAATTCGTCCATACCAAGAATCGCGATAATATCTTGAAGTTCTTTATAACGCTGTAGTGTTTCTTTAACACGCTGTGCGGTGTTATAGTGTTCGTCACCTAAGATGTCAGCTGTTAAAATTCTTGATGTAGAATCTAGTGGATCTACCGCTGGGTAAATTCCAAGCTCAGCAATCTTTCTTGAAAGTACTGTAGTTGCATCAAGGTGAGCAAACGTTGTCGCTGGAGCCGGGTCAGTCAAGTCATCCGCAGGTACATATACTGCTTGTACTGATGTAATTGAACCGTTCTTCGTTGACGTAATTCTTTCTTGCATGGCTCCCATCTCTGTAGCCAATGTTGGTTGGTATCCTACCGCTGATGGCATACGACCTAAAAGTGCCGAAACCTCAGAACCAGCTTGCGTAAATCGGAAGATATTATCGATGAAGAAAAGGATATCTTTTCCTTGACCATCACCTTCACCATCACGGAAGTACTCAGCAATAGTAAGTCCTGAAAGGGCTACTCTTGCTCTCGCACCTGGAGGCTCATTCATTTGACCGAAAACGAATGTTGCTTTCGAGTCAGCAAGTTTTTCACTAGTTACAGATGAAAGGTCCCATCCACCAGACTCCATAGACTCATTGAATTCTTCACCGTATGTTACGATACCTGATTCAATCATCTCACGAAGCAAGTCATTTCCTTCTCTCGTTCTTTCACCTACACCGGCAAATACTGAAAGACCACCGTGACCTTTTGCAATGTTATTAATCAACTCTTGGATCAATACAGTTTTACCTACACCAGCACCACCAAACAATCCAATCTTACCACCTTTTGCATAAGGCTCGATAAGGTCAATTACTTTGATACCTGTGAATAAAACTTCAGTTGAAGTAGAAAGATCTTCGAACTTAGGAGCAGCTCTGTGAATCGGAAGTCTTTGATCTCCTTTTGGTTGTGCAATACCATCGATAGCCTCACCAACTACGTTGAAGAGTCTACCTTTAATGTCGTCACCAATTGGCATTGAAATGGCTAAACCAGTATCGGTTACTTCCATTCCTCTTGTAAGACCTTCAGAAGAATCCATAGCGATGGTTCTTACTCTGTCTTCACCAAGATGTTGTTGACATTCTAAAACAATTTTTTGACCATTCTCTTTGGTTACTTCTAACGCGTCAAGAATGTTAGGTAGTTTTGATTCAGCTGCATCGAAACTAACGTCTACAACAGGACCAATTACCTGCGTGATCTTTCCAAGGTTTGCCATTTGTTCTTTATTGTAAAAGGAAAAATGCGATTAATTTTTCTGGGGGCAAAGGTAAATCTATAATGTATTAAAGCAAAGGGATATGAAGAAAATAGCCCATGTATTTTGAAGCAAAATCAGCCCTTTAAAACGATACGAAAAACAGTACCTACATCGGCTTGTGAGGATTTCACAAAAATGCGCCCTTCATGGTAATTTTCGATGATTCTTTTCACCAATGTTAGCCCCAATCCCCAGCCACGTTTTTTGGTTGTGAATCCTGGTTTAAAAACATCTTTTGTTCCTCCTTTCACGATACCCTTTCCATCATCGGCGATATCAATAAAAATTTCGCTTTCCGATAGTTCACCGATCGTGACATTCAGGTTACCAATTCCGCTCATGGCGTCTACTCCATTTTTAACGATATTCTCTAAAACCCATTCAAAAAGTGGCTTGTTCAGTTTTGCCGTCAACTCCTGATCTTCGGTATTAATCTTAAAATTCACTTTCGACGAAACTCGAGGTTTTAAGTAGTTCAAAGAACTATCAATGACGCTAAAAACGTTTTGGCTTTTTAAGACGGGTACGGAACCAATATTTGAAAATCGTTCCGTAATCATTTCCAAACGCTTGATATCCTTTTCCAACTCGACTATAATATCATCGCGACCTTCTAATTCGGCCATACCTTTCATGTATTCTACCCAGGCGATCAGGGAAGAAAGGGGAGTTCCTAATTGATGTGCCGTTTCTTTAGCCATTCCCACCCAAACACGGTTCTGTTCTGACTTTCTAGAATAACTAAATGCCAAATAGGCAATGAAAGCAAATATGGCGATCACGGATAGCTGCACATAGGGATAAGTGCCTAACTGTCTGAGTAGATAGGAATTTCGATAATAGACAAATTGAACATCCGAGATAGTACCACCTTCTCCATTTCTGATGAGTATTTTGAAAGGCTTATTTTCCTTTTTCATCTTTTCCAAGACGCGTTGTTGGACCGTTAGATTTTCGCTCACATTCATCACTTGGTTGATGGCTTGCGTGGCTGAGTCAATCACAATGACGGGTAGTGTATTATCGGGTGTAATGAGATTAAGTGAAATAAAGGTAAGTGCGGATGGATCGGCATCTGGCGAGCTTGAAAACTCTACGGCTTTTGCCCAAAGTCTGATTTTATCCTCTTCTCCCTTTTTCAGTTTGGCCACGAGGCTATTGGTGTAAATGATAGAACCAACTCCGATAATGACGGCCACAACCAACACAATCCATTTAATGGTGGACTGGTTTGTGTAAAAATCAATATTGAAAGAACCTTTGAAAGGATTTTTCATGTAATAAACTAACGAAAAAATTTTGACCTCTATTTCAGGGTTGGGCAAAATAAAAGCCGCCTCGATTTCTTCAAGACGGCTTCTCACTATTTTATTCGAGGCCTACACTTTCATTGTGAACCACTTGGCCAATGTTTTATAATTGACTTTCACGCCATACATCAAGATTCCGATTCGATAAATTCGACCTGCGAACCAGATAGTTCCCATAAACCCTGCGATGAGCAATACCATCGATAAGGCGAGTTGCCAATCTGGCACCCCAAATGGTAATCGGGCCATCATAATAATCGGTGATGTTAATGGTATTAATGACAGCGTTACTGCCAATCCTCCATTTGGATCTTCCAATACGAAAAACATTGACATGATAGCCGCTAGAATCGGTAGTATAATCGGAAACATAAATTGAGAGGCATCCTGAATACTATCAACCGCTGAACCAATAGCGGCATAAAGAGCCCCATATAGAAAATAAGCCCCTAAGAAGTAGAACAAAAAGCACAGTAAGATTTTCACCACAGGGACAGAGCCAATAAGGCTTCTTATCTCCATAACCATCTCTTGTTGCTCCGTCAGTTGTTCTATGGCCTCTCCTGGGACTTGTTGTGAGGCGGCTTCCATAATGGCATCGCTATTTCCCGCCATGATACTCAGACCCACTGTTGAGAGTCCGCCAATCAGTACAAACCATATTAAAAGTTGAGTAAAGCCTACTGCTCCTACACCAAGTACTTTACCCATCATTAATTGGAACGGGCGCACTGAGGAGACTATAACTTCTACGATTCTACTCGTCTTTTCATCCAGTACTGATTGCATAATCTGCGATCCGTATATGAATATGAACATGTAGATCAAAAAGCCAGTACCATAGCCGATCGCGAAACTCAGTTTTGAATTACTCTTCTTCGTTTCTCCCGATTCGGATACATTAAAGGAACTTAGGTTAACACTCACTTGAAGGTTGTCTATAACGACTGGGTCTAAACCAGATTTCTCGAGCTTTATCTCCTCTAGTTTGTTTCTAATATTTCGCTCCATTCTATCGATGGAGGAGACACTAGCGTTCGTTTTAGAGTAAAGTTCAAAACCATCAAAATTCTTTACAGATACATCACTTAAGTCGACTTCAGGAATATAAAGCAGGCCAAAAGCGCCTTCGTCAATAAAGTTATTTTTAGCAGTTTCAAGCTCTCCTTCAATATATTTAAAGTTGTAACTGTTGACATCAAATACATCTTGAAAAAGGCCACTCTTATCGAGTACTAAAATTTCGTCACTTCTAGCGTCCTTTTCTCTTGTCGAAAAGTAAACGATCGTTACGATAATAGCCGGAAATATTAGCGGGGTAAGAATTGTAGCCAGTAAGAACGACTTCTTCTGAACTCTTGTCAGGTATTCTCTTTTTAATACTAAAAATATCTGCTTCATGATTGCCCTCCTTCTACTATGTTGATGAAAATGTCATTGATTGATGGTATCACTTCAACGAATGAGTGCACCTCTACAAGACTTATAAGTTCCTTTAGAATATCATTTGGTGAATGTCCCTCTCCTGCTTGAATTGTAGATTCCGAAAGGTTATCTTCTAAGGTCTGAGTGTTCATTACGTCAAAATTGGCACTCAGCCCGTTCAATGAACCTTTATAGCTCACGACGTACTTACCTGATTTATAAGAGTTCTTGATCTCCTTTTTGGTACCATCAAGGATCTTTTGAGATTTATTGATCAAGGCAATATCATCACAGAGTTGTTCTACAGATTCCATTCTATGTGTGGAAAATATGACTGTAGCGCCTCTTTCTCTTAATTCAAAAATCTCATCCTTTATGAGGTTGGCATTTACTGGATCGAACCCTGAAAAAGGCTCATCCAAGATTAGAATCTCCGGCTCATGCATTACTGTAGCGATGAACTGAATTTTCTGTGCCATCCCTTTCGAAAGGTCTTCGACTTTTTTACCAGCCCACTCGGTAAGGCCCATTTTATCAAGCCAGTGCTTGATCCTTCTTTTGGCCTCTGATGTAGATAGCCCTTTTAGCTGCGCCAGATACATTAATTGCTGGCCAACTTTCATTTTTTTATAAAGGCCACGCTCCTCTGGCAAGTAACCTATAGTAGTTACATGTTTGGGGTTGAGTTTTTCACCGTTAATGGTGATCTCACCTTCATCAGACATAATGATCTGATTAATAATACGGATGAGTGTGGTTTTTCCAGCGCCATTTGGTCCTAGTAGACCAAATATGGATTGCTTGGGTATAGCAATGCTCACGTTATCTAGGGCTTTATGGGCCGCGTAGTTCTTCGTGACATTGTTTGCTTCAAGAATATTCAATGCCGTGTCAATTTTAGTGGTGATTAAAATTAATGCCTTTAAAGGATCAAACCTAAAAAGCACCCTAAATTGAAAAATGCTTTGAATACTAAGAATCAAATAACGGTAAGCGGAAGATTATCAGCGCCTTCGGATTTTTTGACCGTTGAGAGTTGGCTTACTTAGCAAACAGTACGCTTCCCATGGAAACATCAATATTAAACTCAAGTAAATTCTCTGCGTCTGCCTCATAGCTTTCACTGACAAAAACTCGTTTGCGAATTTCTGAATAACCTGGTGGGACTTTGAACTTACGATAAGATGTACCCTTTAACCTGATGATAATTGGCAAATCATCGGCTGGTAGATTGATTTCTAATGAGCCTGCCCCTACTCTTGCCCAAATGGCGCTAGATGTTAGCGGAGATTCTTCAAAATCAAGAACTAAAGAACCAATTCCGACCTCGGCAAGGATATTTTTTGCTCGGGCTAGATTCAATCGCTCGATTTCTATGTCACCCAAATCAACACTTACCATAAAAGTGTCCATCTCCATCTTATTTTTCATCTTGGAGAGGTATCCCACCTTTACATGAGCATTACCTGAAGTAACTTTCAAATTTTCTACGGCAATATCTGATAGGTCTATATATGCTTTACCAACGCCATAGGCTAAGTCTAACCTATAGGGTTTATAATCTGTAAAATAGATGTTCCAATAGTTGTCGTCATCCATCTTCTTTCTTCCCAAGATTTTAGAAACCTTGGTACCGAAACCTTCTTTGCCATTGTCCTTAAGGTTTAACCAAGCATTTAAGGTTTCTCCACGATGAAGCTGACCAAATTCGCTAGTGATATATTCTTCTTTGTGATTGCCAAGGATATTAATGGGCGTGTTTCCCTTTCGAGTCCTGATTTCGCAGGTGCCAGAGGCGGCTTTGAGATAAAAATTTACAAAAGAACAGGAATCTCTATCCTGTACTGTAAAATGCTTTTTTGTTTGCCCCAACACATTCACCCCTGCAATTCCTACTACGGCTAACAGTAAAAGTACTTTTTGCATTCAGTTGGTTACGTTTGGTTTAACGCTTGGGTTACAAAAATATGTTAGTGATTACCCAAACAACTCATAAATCAATATGATTTTCTCGAATAAAAAAAGCCGCTCAAGGCGGCTTTAAGTTTTTGAATCAAATTTTTCTTAGAAGAACTCTCGAATTCTATCAAAGAACCCCTTTTCTCCTTTGCCTGGTTTAGGGGCAAAGTTTTCTGAAACGCGCAGTTTTTCGAGCATCTCTGACTCTTCGCGCGATAGCTTTTTAGGCGTCCAGACGTTTACATGTATCAACTGGTCACCTTTGCCGTAGCCATTAATATCCTTGATACCTTTCCCTCTTAACCTGAGTATTTTTCCACTCTGCGTACCTGGTTCCAATTTAATGCGCACTTTACCATCTATTGTTGGTACTTCCATGCTTTGACCCAAGGCTGCATCTGCGAAATTCACGAACAAGTCATAAACCACGTTAGTACCATCTCTTTGAAGTGACTCATGTGGTAACTCTTCAATTACAATTAACAAATCTCCTGGAACTCCTCCACCCGGGGCCATATTTCCTTTGCCAGACATGGATAATTGCATTCCATCGCCAACACCAGCTGGTATTTTAATAGGAATTACTTCCTCTTGCATTTCTAACCCAGTGCTATCTACTCCCGGAGGTCGTTTATCAATCACCTGACCACTACCACTACAAGTGCTACAAGTTGTAGCAGAAACCATTTGACCGAGCATAGTATTTACTACCTTCTTCATTTGGCCTGATCCACCACAAGTACCACAGGTTTTAAAGGTCACGCCAGAGGCATTTACCAGTCGGTTTACCTTAATTTTCTTTTCAACGCCGTTGGCTATTTCTTCTAGATTAAGCTTTAACTTGATCCTTAAGGCCGATCCTTTTCTTTGTCTACGGCCGCCTCCGCCGCCGCCAAAGAAACTATCGAAAGGGCTGCCTCCGCCACCACCGAAGATGTCGCCGAATTGTGAGAATATGTCTTCCATATTCATTCCACCGCCGCCGCCTCCAAAGCCGCCTCTCATGCCATCGTGGCCAAAGCGATCGTACTGAGCTCTTTTTTCTGCGTTACTCAACACTTCATACGCCTCTGCTGCTTCTTTGAACTTCTCTTCTGCCGTAGGATCGTCTGGATTTTTATCGGGGTGGAACTTAATTGCCAACTTCCGATAAGCTTTTTTCATCTCATCTTCCGTAGCACCTTTGCTAACCCCTAGAATTTCGTAGTAATCTCTTTTAGCCATATTTTAGGAACCTATAACCACCTTTGCAAAACGAATTACCTTATCTCCCAGATAGTATCCTTTTTCGACGGTATCAATGATTTTACCTTTCAACTTTTTCTCTTCTACTGGAAACTGAGTCACTGCTTCGTGCAAATCAGCATCGAAATCAGTTCCTTTCTTAGTTTCCATCACTTTCAGGCCTTTACCTTCGAGCGTCTTATATATTTTATTGTGAATGAGGCTAAATCCTTCTTTTAGAGAGTCAACATCATCTTGTTTTTCGTTGGCTTGATTGGCTCTTTCGAAATCATCAATTGTTGGCAGTAAATCTGTCATTAGGTCAGCCGAAGCTGTTTTGACTAATTCGATTCTTTCTTTCGCATTTCTTCTTCTGAAGTTTTCGAATTCAGAATACAGACGAAGATATTTATCTTTTGCTTCTGCCAATTCTACTTGAAGCTTTTCCTCAGCTGTCAATTCTTCTACTTCCTCTTCCAATTCAGCATCATTATCAACTTCTGAATCGCTGTTTTCCGCAGTATCGACTACTTGCTCTTCAGTTGCTGCGTTAGTTGTCTCTTCAACCGTTTCTTTCGTCTCCTTATCTTTTGCCATTTTTGCTTATTCTAAACTTTCTGGCCTTGAGCAATTTTACTGCCAATGCCAAATAAGTGTCAATATGACATGATCAGCCACGAAATCGGCGCATACTCAAATCACCCTTTAATCATTGGGGACAACCAAAAGCCCGAAATACTCGTCTAAGGGACATTAGAACGCCCGCCCCTCCGATCCAAAGGATTTTTTAGTGGGGCTTTATATATTTTTCACAAACCAAAAATCAACTATGAAACACAAGTACATTTATTCCTTACTATGTATGGTTGCGCTTGCATTTGCAGGTACAAGCGCAATGGCACAGGGAAGCGTAACAGTACCCCGCGCTGCTAGTCCAGCAGCTGAGGTGAGCCAAACAATCGGTATTTCAAAAGTCTCTGTCAATTATTCTAGACCTTCTGTCAATGGCAGAACGGGTAAGATTTGGGGTCAATTAGTACCTTATGGTTATACAAATCTTGGATTTGGTAATGGAGGTGATAACCCGTGGAGGGCTGGTGCCAATGAAAACACTGTGATTACTTTTTCTCACGATGTAAAAGTAGAGGGCAAAGATTTAGCCGCAGGAGCTTATGGCTTACACATTGCAGTTTTCGAAAACGGTGATGCCGAGATTATCTTTTCTGAAAATACGACGTCCTGGGGTAGTTATTTTTATCTACAGTCCGAAGATGCTTTAAGGGTGAAGGTCAAATCTGCTGATCATGCATTCACTGAATCTTTGACTTATAGCTTTGCTGATTTGACTCCAAATTCAGCTAACCTCGTTTTGGATTGGGAAAACAAGAGATTCCCGATCAATATAGCGTTTGACGTTCATGACATCGTTGTTGAAAATGCCAAAAACGAATTAAGAAGCACAGCTGGCTTTGGATTTCAAGGTCCATTAAGTGCAGCACAGTATTTGGCGAGCAATAACATTCAGTTAGATCAAGCACTGACTTGGGCAAATCAAGCGATCGCGTTGCAGAAAAACGCTAATACCCTTGGTTTAAAAGGGCAAATCCTTTTCGCTTCAAACAAAAATGAAGAGGCTTATGCCGCCATGGATGAAATGGTCGATCACCCGACGGCCCAACCAAATAACTTTTACAACTATGGCGTCCAGTTGCTGACAAAGGACGAAGATGATCGTGCATTATCGTTATTCGAAAAGATGAATAAACGTTTTGAAAACAATGTGTTTGCACAACACGGATTGGCCCGAGCCTATTCTGCTAAAGGCAACTTTAAAAAGGCACTGAAATTTGAGCGTATGGCTTTAAATAATCCTGGCCTTCCTCCAGGTAATGGCCCTGCGATTCAAAACTTCATCAATAAGCTAGAAAAAGGGGAAGACATTAACCCTTAACCAGAATTAAGTCATTAAAAAAGCCGCTTAGCGACCTTATTTTGGTTGTGCTAAGCGGCTTTTTTGAATAGTGTCAATTAAGCGTTAATCAAACTCCAAATTTTATCCTTCAACTCTTGTAGTCCACTTTGAACTACCGAAGAGATAAACAATGTATCGACACCCTCTGGTAAATCTTGCTTGATTTCTTCTATTAACTCCTCATCGAGCATATCGCTTTTTGAAACGGCTAGAATTCTGTTCTTATCGAGTAGTTCAGGGTTGAACTTCCTCAATTCTGCCAATAGTATTTCGTACTCTTTTTTGATGTCATCAGCATCGGCAGGCACTAAGAATAGTAAGATAGAATTTCTCTCTATATGCCTCAAAAACCGAAGACCGAGCCCTTTTCCTTCTGCTGCTCCTTCAATAATTCCGGGAATATCTGCCATCACGAAAGACTTATGATCGCGATAGGCCACTACGCCCAAATTCGGAACTAGTGTTGTAAATGGATAATCGGCGATCTCAGGTTTGGCTGCAGAAACCACTGAAAGTAAGGTTGACTTACCGGCATTTGGGAAGCCTACTAACCCTACATCTGCCAAAAGTTTTAATTCAAGGACACATAGCTTTTCCTGACCTTCTTCTCCAGGCTGAGCGTAACGCGGTGTCTGTTTGGTAGCTGTTTTGAAATTCTCATTTCCCAAGCCACCTCTTCCACCAGGTAATAAAATAACCTCTTGCCCTTCTTCCGTAACTTCCACAAGCACTTCGCCTGTTTCTTCTGATCTTGCTACTGTCCCCAAGGGCACATCTAGGTAAATATCTTTACCATCAGCTCCCGAGCTTCTTTGGCCACTTCCTCCTTCGCCATTTTCGGCTGTTACATGCTTGCGATATCTTAAGTGAAGCAATGTCCAAAGTTGCGTATTACCTCTAAGGATTATATTACCACCACGACCACCATTTCCACCATCTGGACCTCCTTTTGGCACGTGCTTTTCTCTTCGAAAACTCACAGCACCTGGACCGCCATTTCCTGAACGACAGTATATTCTTACGTGATCTATGAAGTTTGAACTCGCCATTGTTAGAATCAATAAAAAAAGATGACCCTAGGGTCATCTTCAAGTTAAGTTTTTATTCGGCATTACGCCATATGCGAACTGATCGCTTCTGAGATATCGGCAAAGATTCCTTCAATAGTACCCACACCATTTATCTTACATGTTTTACCCTGACCTTCGTAGAAAGTGGCCACTGGTAAGGTCTTATTGGTGTATTCTTGAATTCTAACGTTGATTTTTTCTTCGTTCTGATCGTCAGCACGTCCTGAAGTTTTACCTCGTTCTAACAGTCGCTTTTTCAGTTCGTCTTGCGGTACATCCAGCATAACCATACAGCCGATAGCCGTTTGATGCTTTTCTAGTAGTACATCCAAGGCTTCTGCTTGCGCCACCGTTCTTGGAAATCCATCGAAGATAAAACCCTTGGCTCCTGTATTGTCATTCAGAAAGTCCTCTACCATGCCGATAACCACTTCATCTGGCACTAGTTTGCCATTATCCATGTAGGATCTTGCCTCTTTACCAAGCTGAGTTCCCTCACCTAAATGCTTTCTAAATAAATCTCCTGTTGATATATGTTTTAACCCGAATTGGTTAATTATTTTCTCGCTTTGCGTTCCCTTTCCTGCACCTGGAGGACCGAATAATACAATGTTGATCATTAATTGATTGGATTTAACAAGCTGCAAATATAAGGATTATACTTGGTCCTGCTTTAGTTGATAAATATCTTTAAAATTCCTTCCATACCCGTCGTAATCGAGCCCATAACCGACTACAAACTTCTCAGGTATATCGAAACCGCGATACCTTATATCTAGCTCGCATTGCAAGGCATCGGGCTTGACCAATAGCGTGGCAATTTCGATTGAATTAGGATTTAGTGTATGAAAATACTTGAGGGCTTTCTCCATCGTGAGACCTGTATCTACAATATCTTCCACCAAGATAATGTCTCGCCCAGATACGTCTTCCTGCAAATTCATAACGGTACGAACTTCTCCTGTACTCTTGGTTCCTTCGTATGAAGATAGCCTTACAAAGGTGACTTCACAGGGTATAGATACTTCTTTAAAAAGGTCGCTACAAAACATAAACGCTCCGTTTAAAACGCCAATAATAAGCGGCGATTTCCCATGATAATCAGAAGAAATTCGCTTGCCCATATCTTGGACGGCCTGCTGTATCTCGTCTTCTCTAAGAAATGGCTCAAATGTTTTGTTATGTACTGTAATATGATTCACCCAGCTTGAAAATTATTGGTCGACAGAAGGTAGTTATAATTTTTGCATCAACACTCGATAGAGGTCAATCATGCAGGCAATATCATGTTTGTGAACGATTTCATCTGGACTATGTACGTTGTCCTCTGGGGCGCCCACGAAGCACCAATCGAAAGGGTATGGCGATACTTGGAGTTCGCGCCCATCACTGGAACCTGCCCCTTCGACTTCCAACTGAAAATCAACACCACTTTCTCTAGCTATCGCTATTATTTTATCAATGAAACTTCTTCGAGGGACATTTCTGTCGCGCATGGAAATAGCCACGCCTTCTCCATGTACAACCCCTTCTGTAATCCAAGTAATGTCAGAAATTAAGGCTTGCCTCACTCCCCATTCTTCATAAATATATTTAGCAAGGTATGGAACAGAACCTCCACCATGTTCTTCCCAGCACGAGAAGACAATCACGCCATTCTCTAAGGTTTCGGCAACCTTGAGCGCGTTAAATACACCCAAACGATTGTCTAGATAACAGGACTGAACAAATTCATCGGTTTCGCGAAAATCCTTTTTAAAGACTAGCTCTGTCCCTCTGTCTATTCCTCGAGGAAATTTATAATGCAAGTCCCCGTCGTTTTCTAGTAATTCGCATTCGATAAATCCCAGACTATCTTGCCCAACTAATCGATAACCGCTTTCAGCTTTTGGCCCACCGATCGGCACCAACTGATCTTGATAACGGACGGTAAACCCTATACTATCCATATGGGCAAAAATCGCTGTTTTCGGGTTTCCAAACTTCAAGACTATAGCATCTTGAAATAAGTCTCCTTCGTGGATTTCTGGCACCACCTTCCACTCTGCCTGATGCTGGTTAATATATTCCAAAAGGAAAGTTTTCATACCCACTTCATTTCCCGAAGGAGCATGAATTCCACATAGTTGATCTAAGAGTGAAAAGTCCATGTAAATAATTTCAAGTAAAATTAAGATAGACGCAACACTTTGTTGTTGTTGAAGTATAGAAAAATATAAATTGCCTTTCGAAACCTGACCTATGTTTGTACTCAACGAAAAGCGATCGGTAGCGAATAACTTCTTGGCTCAACTAAGGGCAGAAGGCATTCAGAATGATCGACTTAGATTTAGAGAAAACTTAAAGCGACTCGGTACTTTATTGGCCTATGAAGTCTCAAAAAAGCTATCCTATTCCCCCGAAAAAATTAAGACCAGCTTGGCCGAAACCTCAATCGATACTTTATCGGACGACTTAGTAATTATTTCCATTCTTCGAGCCGCTGTTCCTTTTACTGAAGGTTTTGTTTCTGTATTTGATAATGCCGAAGTGGGCTTTATTGGTGCAGCGCGGAAGGAAGCCGGAGAGACCATAGACGTGGACCTTGACTACTTGGCCGCTCCTGATTTGACGGGTAAAACTGTGATCATTGTAGACCCAATGCTAGCCACCGGAAAATCGCTTGTTAAAAGTGTGGAAAGTCTCAGTGCCAATGGAGCACCAAAAAGTGTACACTTAGCATCTGTAATTGCCGCTCCTGAAGGAATCGAATTTATAAATGAAAACTTAGCATTAGATTTCAGCATCTGGACGTGTGCCCTAGATGAAAAACTCAATGAAAAATCATACATAATTCCTGGGTTAGGTGATGCAGGGGACTTGGCTTTTGGGCCAAAATTATAGTACCATAGATGTTGTTGGATATTCTAATTTTAATTGTTGGGCTAGTGACGCTCATTTTGGGCGGTGACGTGCTGGTAAAGGGTGCTTCAAGAGTTGCTTTGCGGTTTGATGTGAGCCCGATGATCGTAGGCCTTACGATTGTAGCCTTTAGTACTTCTGCTCCTGAAATGCTGGTCAGTTTAAATGCGGCTTTTAAAGAAGTACCTGACTTTGCGATGGGCAATGTGGTTGGTTCGAATATTGCCAATCTCTCATTAGTGCTCGGTACCGCTTGCCTATTCGGTTATATACCTATTCAAAAAGGCACCGCCAGACGAGACTGGTTGGTCACTATGCTTGCCTCGATTCTGCTATACTTTTTTACTAAAGATGGCGATTTAGTTCTATGGGAAGGAGCCATTCTATTTTCTTGCCTAATCGCTTACTTGGGCTACTTGCTGGTTATCACAAAGAAGGATCAAATCAAACTTGATGTCACTTACGACAGGTCTAAGGATTCGAATGCTGATAAGGCAAAAGACTTACTTTACATAGGCCTAGGAGGTGTTTGCCTTTATTTTGGTTCAGACTGGTTTATCAGCGGAGCAGAATCTCTAGCGACTGATTTAGGGGTTTCCCAACGTGTAATCGGCTTAACCGTGCTTGCTTTGGGCACTAGCTTACCAGAACTCGCTACTTCTATAATTGCAGCTAGAAAAGGAGAAACGGATCTTGCATTGGGCAATCTTTTTGGCTCCAACATCTTTAATATTCTTTCTATTCTCGGCATTACGAGCATGGTTCACGGACTCGGTGTGAATTCAATGATCATTGACAATGATTTGATTTGGATGCTGGGTTTAACCTTAGGAATTCTTCCATTGATGCTTTTCCGACGAAGATTGAGCACCTTATCAGGGATCATCTTGCTGACTTTTTATGGTCTTTACATCTTCATGATCCTGAAATAGCTATGGAGGAGGTACTGGCTTATATTGGCATATTTTTATTGGCCTGTCTTAAATCAATTTTCCCACCTGTATTAGGTCCTCAAGTAGGAATGACGAATCTGGAAATTATTTTGATTACGCTTGCTGGATTAATGACTAGTGTGACGCTATTCACTTTTTTAGGCGAAAAGATCAAAAAACATGTCATTCCTGTTTTCATAAAAAACCCCAAGAAGTTTTCTCCAAAAAGTAGGAGAATGGTTCGTATTTGGAAGAAATACGGCATCGTTGGTGTCTGTTTTCTAACACCTCTGATTCTATCTCCGCCGGGTGGGGCATTATTAGTTTCTTCTGTTGGCGCTCCACGTAAGCAGGTCTTTTTCTACATGCTACTTTTCGGAATTATGTGGTCTACTATATGGACTTATTCTGTAGACTGGTTAATGGATGTGGGACTAGTAAGTTCGCATTAAGTTGCTACTCCTCGTCGGGCAGCATTTCTATATCCTGAATCAATACTTTTTTAGAAATAGCCTGACCCGTCTTTGTAGCCGCTAAACCACCCAAAGCAGTTTCTTTATATCTAGTTTCCATACTTTGCCCAACTTCACCCATAGCTTCTACGCATTCGTCTACCGGAATTACAGCACTCACGTCAGCCAAGGCAATTTGTGCCGAGCTATTGGCAATAGCTGCCGCGCTAGCATTTCTGACCACGCACGGTACCTCAACCAAACCTGCCACAGGGTCGCAAACCAAACCTAACATGCATTGTATGGTAATGGCCACGGCATTAAAAACTTGATCAATACTTCCCCCGAGGCAATAAACCATAGCGCCAGCACCCATCGCTGCAGCACTTCCAGTTTCCGCTTGGCATCCACCAACCGCTCCTGCTATAGACGCTCTTTTTTCCATGATCAAGGCAATTCCGGCACCAACCAAAAGGCCTTCCATAATGGAGCGATCGGGCAAATCATGCAGTTCTTGAAGAGTAACCATTACACCAGGTAAAATACCTGAAGCACCCGCGGTGGGTGCAGCTACTACCCTGCCCATGCAGGAATTCACCTCTTTTGCGGCCAATGCTCTTGAAATAAGCACTTGAAATTCCTTTGATAATACAGGCGTTGGGTAGTTGAAAACCTTCTTAGCGCCATTATTGATCATTCCAGAACGTGAAGTCATTTCTTCTGTCAACCCTGTTTGAACGGCCTCCTTCATCACTTTGTAGGCATTCTCCAAACCAACCCACATCAACTCTTCCGTGGCTTGCTTTTGGTCAACCTCATATTCAATGACTGATTGCGGTAATGAAATATCATTATCCATGCAGTAAGCCTTCCACCCCTTAAAGTCTTCGAACAAGTAACTCATCTCAAATTCTTTTGTCCAAAGCTAAGTCATTTTGTGCAAACGATTGATTTGAATCGGTGAATTGTATCTTATCCATGTCTTCTTGTCGACTGATCTAAAGATGAATCCGATTGCTGGATTAATGTGTTTAATATCCAACGTGTGTTCCAACATTGAGCGTGCGAAAAGACTATTCACAATTCTGAAAGAGCCGATATATTAGATCAAACTATCATTATCTTTGCCGCATGGAATTGCAAAACGACTTACTAATAAGAGCGGCGAAAGGTGAAAAAACAGAAAGAACTCCAGTTTGGCTTATGCGTCAGGCTGGTCGAATTTTACCAGAATACCGAGCGGTTAGAAATTCACTTAGCGGTTTCATAGAATTAGTGACGACTCCCGAGCTAGCTGCGGAAGTCACTATCCAACCTGTGGATATTTTGGGTGTGGACGCCGCTATTATATTCTCAGATATTTTGGTGATCCCAGAAGCCATGGGGCTTAAATACGAAATGGTTGAAAAAAAGGGCCCGTGGTTTCCAGAAACCGTCAATGGATATGACGATTTTAACAAGCTAAGGAAAGCTGATGTTGAGTCTGATTTGGGCTATGTTCTTGAAGCTATTAAAATCACTAAGAAAGAATTAAATGGTCGCGTGCCATTGATCGGTTTTGCAGGAGCGCCTTGGACGATTTTCTGCTATATGATTGAAGGTCAAGGAAGCAAAACTTTTTCGAAAGCTAGAAGAATGCTCTACAATGAGCCTCTCCTTGCCGATCAGCTATTACAACTCATCACTGACAGCACTATTGATTATTTGAAAGCTCAAATTGCTGCAGGAGCAGACATTGTACAAGTATTTGATTCTTGGGCGGGCATTTTACCTCCCGATCATTACCAAAAATATTCAATGAAGTACATCGCTCAAATTTGCGACGCCATTGAGGAAGTTCCAGTAACTGTATTTGCCAAGGGAGCCTATTTTGCCAGACAAGAGATGCGTCACTTAAATTGTCAAACAGTTGGGCTTGATTGGAATATGGATATTCAAGAATCCAGACGCCTAATCGGGGAAAATAAGACTTTGCAGGGTAACTTAGATCCTTGTACGCTATACGGTTCTACCACAGAAATAGAAACTGCGACTAGAAAGATGCTCGACGGCTTTGGGCCAAGCAGACACATTGCCAACCTCGGTCATGGGGTTTATCCGGATACCGACCCAGAAAAGGTAAAGGTGTTTATTAACACGGTTAAGGAGTATAGCGCTGTCATGCACAGTACCTCCAACTAGTCTCTGGCGAGTTTTTCTTTTTACTTCTTAATCGATTCCGCTATTTTGTGTGTTTAAGCAGACAAGATGAAGCGAATCCTATCTATTGCAGTAGCCATTTTACTCACAACGGCGCTGTCTTCCACGAATTTCAAAAACGATCCTAAACCCAGTCTGAAGGAGAAAGTGCTCGAACTGGCAAAGAAAGTTGAACCAAAAGTTGTCAACTGGCGGCATTGGGTACATGAGAATGCAGAATTATCGAATCGAGAGTTTAAAACGGCGGCTTATGTATCGGCACACTTAAAGAGTCTTGGTTTCGACGTTCAAGAAAACGTGGCAAAAACTGGTGTAGTAGGTATTCTGAAAGGAGGAAAACCGGGTCCGGTGATTGGCCTAAGGGCTGATATGGATGGGCTTCCCGTAAAAGAGCGCGCAGATATTCCTTGGGCTTCTAAGCAAATTGGGGAATATAATGGTGAAGAAGTTCCTGTAATGCATGCCTGTGGTCATGATACTCATGTGGCTATTTTGATGGGTGTGGCTGAAGTATTGAGCGAAATAAAGTCTGACTTAAAAGGAACCATCAAATTTATATTTCAGCCTGCGGAGGAGGGAGCTCCTCCAGGAGAAGAAGGCGGTGCTGAGCTTATGGTGAAAGAGGGCGTGACCAAAGGTATGGACGCCATTTTCGGTTTACACATTAATTCTAAAACGGAAGCAGGAAAGGTTCGCTATCGATCAGCTGGTATTATGGCGGCTGTCAACAGTTTCAGCATTAAAATCAAAGGTGTTCAAACTCATGGCTCTACTCCTTGGACTGGTGTAGACCCAATCGTTACGGCAGCTCAAATCATTAACAATGCCCAAACAGTTGTGAGTAGAAGTTTACCCCTTACAAAAGCAGCGGCTGTTTTGACTTTCGGTAAAGTAGAAGGAGGCGTTAGAAGTAATATTATTCCGGAAGAAGTTGAACTTGTAGGCACCATCAGAACCCTTGATGCTGGCATGAGACAAACGCTTTTCGATAGGTTTGAAAGAATTGTAAAGAATACTGGAGAAAGTAACGGTGCCGAAGCTGTACTAACGATTAATAAGGGATACCCAGTCACCTATAATGACCCTGATTTGACCGCTATGATGGCCGATACTTTTATTGAAGTAGCCGGTGCCGATAACGTTGAATCAAATATGGACGCCATCACAGGTGCTGAAGATTTTTCGTTCTTTCAAGAGCAAATTCCTGGGCTTTACTTTTTCATTGGTGGTATGAAAAAGGGTCAAGACCCTTCTACGGCTGCACCACATCATACGCCTGACTTTTATGTAGATGACTCTGGCTTGCTAAACGGCATTAAACTTTTGAGTAGAATGGCGGTTGATTATGGGGAGAAAAGGAATTAAAACAACGCCTTTAAAAATTAAGCAAAGGAATTATGGATAAAGATAAGATTGTACTAACCCTGACATCAAAAAAGTTTCAAACCATTGGTATATTGATCTCTATCGGATTCGTTGTTTTAAATATCTTCCAGTTGAGCATTCTAGACGAAGTAATCGATAAGAATTATGATTTGAAGAGAGGCATCCTAGTCTCTACCATGATATTCTTTGGACTTCTGGCTTGTATTGGAATAGCCACGATGATCTACAACAAAAAAAATAACAATATTAGGTAGTGAGTGTAAGTAATTTGTCTTACTAAATTCTCAATACTTTCTAGAGATAATCTTCTCGCACAGGGCTGAAAGCATCTAAAAGTTGGCAATCGGTGATGGCCTTTCCGCTATGTACCATGTTTGAAGGAATAACTGCTACATCACCTGACTTCATAACTTTAGATTGACCATCTAAAATCAATTCAAACTCGCCTGATATAACCTGTGCTGCAATTTGTTCGTGTGGGTGACTATGCTCAGGAAGTACGCTACCCGCTTTAATATCCCAATAGGCCAACGTCATCTTCTCTGAATGAATCATTTTAACAGAAAAGCCAGGGAGTAATTCTCTTGATGCTATATCTTCTAAATTAATAAATGGCATCAGTCAAAGAGGTTTTGTTCGTCAGCTTCGGCGGCTAAGTCATTTCTGTTTACGGGAACCACACCTACGTGTTCACAGACGAGCCCCCCTCCTAAATTAGCCAATGCGGCAGTTCTTTTAGCATCTAAGCCTGCAGCTAATCCACATGCCACAATGCTGATAACGGTGTCTCCTGCTCCAGAAACATCAGAAATCTGTCTTATGTGGGCAGGTATAAGATGAGTATCACCGTTATCCTTCATGAATACGCCGTGTTCCGAAAGCGTAACCATCACCATTTTAGCATCCAGCCTATCCTGAAGTTCCTTTGCTCCTGATTTCACAGATGCTAGATTGGTTGGATCGCATTCTATTTCCAAACCCTCTCTCAGCTCTTTTAAATTTGGTTTGAAAAGCGTGACACCTTTATAGTCTAAAAAGTTCTTCTTTTTCGGATCAACAACTGTTGGAATATTGAGCTTATTCGCCTCAGCGATTGTTTCTGATATGATTTTCTTATTAATCACCCCTTTATCGTAATCTTCGAAGATCACGGCATCGCATTCTGGAAGTAGGTTCTTGATATGAGCCAAGAGGCTCTTTTGCTCTATTTTACTTAACTCCTTATCGGTTTCAGTATCTACTCGAAGTAATTGATGTGCTCCTGAAAGTACTCGTTCTTTCACGGTCGTGCTTCTCTCTGCACTGATAATCATTCCTTTTCCCGGAATTCCTCGCTCCTCTAAACGATCTAGAAAAAACTTACCATCTAGATCATCTCCAACCACTGCACAAGGTATGGGTGTAGCACCCAAAGCCTGAACATTTAGAGCCACATTGGCAGCACCTCCCAATCTCTTCTCTTTTTTCTCTGCTAATACCACAGGTACTGGTGCCTCAGGGGATATTCTACTTACACTTCCCCATATATATGAATCTACCATTACATCGCCTATCACAAGTATTTTCAGCTTGTCGAAGACATTAAAAAGTGATTTGGCGTTGGAGAAACTCATTTACGACAGTTTAGATAGTGCCTTTTTTATTCTAGCGATCGCTTCGCGCAAATCTTCTTCAGAGGCCGCGTAAGAAAGCCTAATGCAATTAGGGTCTCCAAAAGCTTCGCCTGTAACTAGTGAAACATGGGCATGATCAAGCAAAAACATACTTAAATCACTCGCATTGTTGATGGTGGTTTCACCATCAGTTTTACCAAAGTAAGCACTGATATCGGGGAAAAAGTAAAAAGCTCCTTGAGGAACATTGGTCTTAAAGCCCGGAATCTCATCAAGTAGTTCTTTGACCAAATCTCTTCTTCTGAAATACTCTTTGGCCATTTCTTTTGTAGGGCCTAAATCGGAAGTTAACCCTGTTAAAGCTGCTCTTTGGGCAATACCACAATTAGCAGAAGTGAATTGACCTTGTACTTTGTTACAAGCCTTGGCTAGCCAAAGAGGTGCTCCTATATAGCCGACCCTCCAGCCAGTCATAGCAAAACCTTTTGCCATACCATTCACAGTCACTGTTCTTTCCAGCATTCCCGGTAGGGTTCCTATACTTGCATGTGCGCCAGTGTAGTTAATATGTTCATAAATCTCGTCTGCCACTACCACAACATTCTCGTGCTTGAGTATCTCTTCTGAGATTGGTATTAGCTCATCTTTCGTAAATACTGAGCCTGTAGGGTTACATGGAGATGAAAATATGACGGCCTTCGTTTTAGCGGTAAAAGCGGCAGCCAATTGATCAGCTGTTACTTTAAAGTCTGTTGTAATGTCGCCACTAATTAGGACTGGTACACCTCCTGCCAATTCAATCAAAGCTGAATAGCTCACCCAAAACGGTGCAAATACGATTACCTCATCGCCTTCATTGATGATGGCCTGGAAAACATTCGCTATGGATTGTTTCGCCCCATTAGATACTACAATTTGATTTGGACCATAATCAAGGCCATTTTCTCTTTTGAATTTATCGCAGATGGCTTCTCTTAAATCGGCGTAACCATTAACTGGAGGGTAAGCAAAATATTTTCCCTCGTCAATGGCCCCTTTAGCACCTTCCTGAATGTGCTTTGGCGTTTTGAAGTCTGGCTCTCCCAAACTTAAGCTAATCACGTTTATCCCTCGTGATTTGTATTCTCTAGCTTTAGCTGCCATTGCCAGCGTAGCTGACTCGGCCATATTTTTTACGCGATCTGAAAGCATTTCAATCTTTGGATTTATTCGTAGTTCGTTCTAGTCATTATACTTCTACCTAAAGTTACCTCATCGGCAAATTCAAGCTCTCCGCCTATCGGTATACCTCTTGCTATAGAAGTGATTTTCACACCAAATTCCTTCAACTTCTTGGTCAGATAAAAGGCAGTAGTGTCTCCCTCCATGGTAGGGCTAAGCGCCAAAATTACCTCTTCTATTTTTGGCTCACTATCTTTTATCCGATTAATTAAAGTGTCAATATTCAACTCATCTGGGCCTATTCCCTCTATGGGTGAAATCACACCACCAAGCACATGATACAAGCCACGGTACTGTGCGGTATTTTCAATCGCAATTACATCGGGGGTATCTTGAACCACACAGATTGTATTCAACTCTCTTTTTATGGTTTTACAAGTACAGTCAGAAGTATCGGAAATAATATGGCAAGTACTGCAATATTGTGTTTGCTCGCGCAGCCTAGTTAGCGATTCCGATAAATTTTGGGTGGTTTGCTGATCCTGTTTTAGTAAATGAAGCACCAACCGTAGGGCCGTCTTCTTACCAATTCCCGGCAGCTTAGATATCTCCTCTATTGCGTTATCGACAAGTTTTGGAGGAAAATTCAACGTCTTAAGTAATGATTATAGGGAGAGAATTACATGACTGTGGCAGTAATGCCAGCGTCTAATATGTTTTCGCACATTGGTCTTAACTCAGCGAAAGAACCAGTTTTCACGGTGCACTTCCCTTTATAGTGAATCAGGAGTGTGCATTGTTCTGCCTGTTCTGCTGAATGCTTGCAAACCTTAATAAGGATGTTCGATACGTGCTCAAATGTATTCACATCATCATTGAAAACAACTAAATCACAAAGATCGTCTTCAACGGCAACCTCTAATAATTCCACTGCCTCCTCTTCTTGATAATTCATTTGCATCATTTAGAATTTTGTCAAATTTACTAAAATTTCGGCAGTCAAGCCAACCAGCACTACTGGTTATTCTTTTCTATATTTTCCATTCGCTGCATTAGAGATTTCAATTGCTCCTCAACCGAATGGACTTTAACTTCCATTTTTTGTGGTGAATTAAGTTTTTGACTGAGCTTACTTTTTACATGCCAAAGTTCTAACAAGCGATCGTCAACTATGGTAATCGGTTTAAAGTTGGTATTATCTGGTATTAAGACGAGCGACTCCTCCGATTCAATTCTACCTACTACAATCAGGTCTTTAGTAACCGCTAAGAGTACCTCCCCAACAGTTGGTTTCAATTCTGAATTATTATCGAATTTTTCACAAAGTAGATAGTCACCATGGTGAATCCCCTGTTGATCTACAACCATGTGATCACCGATCATTTCAAATAGTCTTAATCTATGCTTTGATATATAAGGTAATTCACATTTTGGTAGACCTTCTAAGTAATCTCTTTTCTGATAATTGACGAGATAATCTAACTGTTGACTTTGAGCGACTAAACTTACCGAACTTGTTACCTTTTGAACAGGAACTCCTTGATGAAGCGCATCTAGCTTCTGATTGACCAGATTGAAACTATAGAGTTCCTTTACGGTAAGTTCTTTGGTCAATAATACATCGATGGATAAGCCAAAATAATGAGCAATATCTATGACGGTTTGGATTTTAGGCTCTGACCTACCCTCTTCATAAGCCCCAACACTCGGACGTGCCAAATTGAATAACTCAGCAAATTTAGCCTGAGACAGGTTTCTAACGGCTCTTATACGCTTAATATTCTGACCTATGAACGACATATAAAAATAATTGCTAATATTTTGAGCATATCTAAAACTTTTTACATCTTTGTATCGTAAACATAGAGTAATTAATTCAAAACATAAACGGTCATGATTAAAAATACGCCCCAGCGGCATCAAATCAAAAGTTTCAGAGACCCTCCAATTCTCTGAAACCTTAAACTCAGGGTAACCTTAAATTTTTAAATTTGATGTTATCATAAAACGAACAACAAAATCAACTCAAGAATGAATAATCATTTTCAAAAAGTAAAAAACTACATACTCGACCTAGACTTCTCAATTCTCATGGAAGATGAATCTGACGGTCTAATGGTCATCGAAAGCGAAGAAGACGGTATCAAGAATTTGGTACTTGGCGTGGAAGAACCTTTACTCATTATAGAACAGTCACTCGTCAACTTAGGCGATACGTCCGCGGCCACTTACCTTAATTTGCTTCAGAAAAACAGAGACATGGTACATGGTGCATTTGTCGTAGATGAAACGGGTAAACGTGTGATTTTCAGGGATACTTTACAACTAGAAAACTTAGACCTGAATGAATTAGAGGCCTCTTTTAACTCATTGGCCTTAGTACTGAGCGAACACTCAGACGAATTATTAAAAGTTGCAGAAAAATAAAAACATAGATATGAACGTATTCAAAAGAATTTTCAAGATGGGTCAGGCAGAGACGCACTCGGCCCTAGATAAATTAGAAAACCCAATCAAATTAACTGAGCAGGGCATCAGAGATTTAAAAAAGGACCTTGACTCAAGTTTAAAAGCACTGGCTGAGGTAAAAGCCATGGCTATTCGATCTAGAAACGATCTACAGACTTCTAAGAACAAAGCCAAAGATTACGAAAACAAGGCGATGCTTCTTTTGAAGAAAGCTCAAAATGGCGACTTAGAAGCTGCTGACGCAGATAGATTAGCTAGCGAAGCTTTAGTAAAGAAAGAGGAAGAATTAGAGCAGGCTAAAAGGTCTCAAGAAGAGGTAAACAGATTCGAAGGAAACATTGGTCAACTAGATCAGAATGTTAAGAAAATTCGATCTACGATCAGTAAGTACGAAAATGAGTTAAAAACTTTGAAAGCTCGTGTAAAAGTTAGCGAAGCCACTAAAAAGTTGAATAAGCAAATGGCTCAAATCGATTCTTCAAGCACTGTTACTATGCTGGAGCGCATGAAGGATAAAGTTGCTCAAGATGAAGCTTTAGCTGAGTCTTACGGTGAAATAGCTAACGAAAGCAAGTCGATTGATGACGAAATCGATAAAGCATTAGAGGGAGGCGAAAACCAAGCTAAAGCTTCAGACAGCTTGGCTGCCCTAAAAAACAAACTAGGAATGGAGTAATCCATTCTTAGTTTTCCTTCAACCAAAAACAATCCTCGGTCATGATTGCTCAAAAGTCAAATAACTCAAAGTATATAAGTCTCACAATTGGTATTGTAGTCGCCCTTCTATCGATCTGGCAGGTCACAGGAAGGAGAATAGAAATGAGAAGCCGGCTAAAGACGATTGCCTCAAGGGCTGTTCTGGTGCCAGTACTTTATGGCAGCAGTATGACGGCGCTATCTATACAAATTAATCAGTATTTAAATCAGTGAGATGAGAAGTTTAAGTTATATGGGAAATTTAATTCGGGCCATTCTGGCTATAATAGTTATTGTCTTTGTTTTTGGATTCCTTTTTAGTTTCCTATTCAAAATCGGCATCATATTATTAATTGGTTTGGGAATCCTCTATCTAATCAGAAAAGTATTTATCGACTAACATGGGAGTATTTGATTTTCTAAAAAAGAAGCAAGAACCAAAATACGATGTCACTAACTTAAGTGTGAATGACCTAGATGAAGGGTTTGTGTTTGACTACAACTTAAAAAGTTGGGTTGTGAAAGAGGTCTACCAATACGATTGGGGGAAAAATGTATTCACTAAAGAATACAAGATAGACTCTGGTGACGAGGTGGCTTACTTAAGCGTTTCTGACAATGGTGACTTAGACATTAGCGTCACCAAATCCATTAAAATTCAAGAACTTGGTGATGGAATTCGAGAAGAGATTCGTAAGAAAGAGGCTCCTGCCGAACTGATGTATCAAGGAACAAAGTACTTTTTAGACGAAGATTCTGCTGGCTATTTTAATGATGTTACGGCTAAGAGCTCCGAATGGGAAGAACTTATAAGTTATGACTACTTAAATGAGGAAGAAACTTTGTGCATTTCTATTACCCAATGGGACGAACGCAACTTTGAAGCTTCTGCAGGTAATGTCATTCAACATTTCGAGATATCGAATATCACCCCAGATGCATAGGGTTGTCTGACAGGTTTTCCCTAACTTGTCTATTTATACCTGAATCTGCAGCACAAATAAGCAAGAATTCAAATTTATGAAATACATAAAAACAGCTTCTCTTCTTTTACTACTCGTCTTTGTAACGAGCTGTGGTGGAAGAGAAAAATTCGTTAAAGACCCCTTAGACGATATTATCCGAGACATGCCGACTGACAGAGTTTTCTCTGTTGAATTATATGACATGAATGTTGAGGGTAACTTCTTCGAAGACTACTTTCATCAATATCGTATAATTGAAGAAAAAACTCCGGGCCAACCAGAAGAGAGAGTTACGGAGTGGATGCAAGTTTCTGAAAACCAATTCAAGAAACATGTCGATGACATGGGCATGGAACTCGCTTCTAGAGGGGAAGATGGAAAACTTGTTAAGGATGTTAGCCCTCCAGGTTATAATAACTATGTAGGCAACGAAAAATACGGGCAATGGGTCCAAAGAGATGGGGGTAGTTTCTGGGAATTTTATGGAAAATATGCTTTCATGTCTTCGATGTTTAGAATGTTTACTTACCCTGTAAACAGGTCTTACTACAACGATTATAGAGGTAATTATTACGGAAGAGGTCGCTCTTATTATGGCCCAAGAACCACTACTGGCGGATCCTATTATGGTACCAACAGTAATTATAATAGAACTTCTAAACCAAATTCTACTTGGAGCAGTAACCGCTCTAATTTCAAAAATCGAGTAAACAGCAGAACTTCAAGGTCCAGTACTTCGAGTTCGAGAACATCAAGATCATCGTCCAGATACGGCGGATCAAGCTCTCGTTCTAGAGGCGGAGGGTTCGGAAAATAAGCTTCAATCTACACTGACTATTATGGAATACCTTGACGGAATAATCTATTCAATTTTATACTTAGCTGCTTCTTTTATTCTCTTTTACATTGGCAAAGTAGCTTATCAACTCTTTCACCCAAAAATCAAAGTTGCGGAGGAACTTGTTGTACGAGACAATTTTGCTTTTTCGGTAGCCTATGTCGGCTACTATATCGGCCTAGTGATTGCACTGGGCGCTGCTGTTTATGGAGAATCCAATGGATGGCAGTTGGATTTAATGGACATGGGTGTTTACGGTCTTTTGACCATCGTTCTTTTGAACCTATCACTGCTTATTAACGACAAACTAATCCTCAACAAGTTCAGTGTAAAAAAGGAAATTCTTGAAGATCGGAATGTAGGTACAGGCGTGATTGAAGGAGCCAATGCTGTAGCTACAGGTTTAATCGTATTAGGGGCTATTCATGGTGAAGGCCATGGTTTTGGAGGACCGATCGTGACAGGGGTGCTGTACTGGTTATTAGGTCAAGTATTACTTTATATCACAGCGAAAGTATACAGCGCCATTACTCCATATGATGTACACGATGAAATTGAAAAAGATAATGTAGCAGTAGGCATAGCAATGGCGGGTGCGATGGTCGCTATCGCGAATTTGATTCGGTTTGCCCTCATGCATGATTTTGAAAGTTGGTTGATAACAGTAGAAGACGTAGCAATTGACGTTGCCATCGGACTTGCTTTCTTACCATTGGCACGTTTACTTACTGATAAGATCCTGCTTCCAGGCAGAAAGTTAACAGACGAAATCGTGAACCAAGAAAACCCAAATAAAGGTGCGGCGCTAGTTGAAGCATTCGCCTATATCGGTGGCTCTGTGCTAATTACTTGGGCCCTATAATTTTCTTGATAATCCTCACCAGAGGAGAACTCCTTTAAATGTCGAAATCGAACATACTTAAGTTAGCCCTATTTGCGACAGGACTTTCTGGTATAGTAGCCGAATACGTCCTTTCGACACTTGCCACTTACTTTTTAGGTGATTCTGTTTTTCAATGGACAATGATCGTGTCCATTATGCTTTTTTCTATGGGATTAGGAAGTAGGATAAGCCGCTATATATCGGGCGACCTGCTTCAAAGATTTATCTATATAGAATTTACTTTATCCCTTTTAACAGCATTCGTTTCGGTCATCACCTACCTCTCTTCAGCTTACTATGGAGACAATACGGTGATAATCTATGGTATGAGTATTCTTGTTGGCCTACTAATCGGCATGGAAATTCCCATTGTTATGCGGCTAAACGATGAGCACGAGGAACTGAAGATAAACGTATCCTCAGTTATGGAGAAAGACTACTATGGCAGTTTGCTTGGCGGCGTCTTTTTCGCCTTTATCGGCCTACCCTATTTAGGCCTTACTTATACCCCGTTTATCCTCGGGAGTATCAACTTTTTAGTCGCTTGTCTTTTAATTTATGTCCTTTGGAGGTCCATAGATACCAAGTACCGATCTAGACTTATCGGACTCATAGCTGGTGTTATATTGATTATTAGTGCCGGCGCCATTTGGGCAAAAAGTATCATTGACTTTGGGGAAGAACTCAGGTATAAGGATAGGGTTGTTTTTTCAGAACAGACGAAGTATCAGCGCATTGTTATTACTCAATCCAAAGAAGCACATTGGCTTTTCATCAATGGCAATCAGCAATTGAGCTCGATAGATGAGATTATGTATCACGAGCCACTAGTACACCCGGTCATGGGCTTACTGAAAAACCCAAAGCACATTTTAGTTATGGGTGGCGGCGATGGTGGTGCTGTTCGAGAAATCGTAAAATACCCTTCTGTTGAAAAAATTACTTTGGTGGACTTAGATCCCCGAATGACAGAACTAGGGCAATCTCAAGACTGGTTGGTGAGCATGAACCAAAACTCGTTGAACGACCCAAAAGTTGAAATCATAAATGCCGATGGTTTCACTTGGCTCGAGGCCAACGATCAGTATTATGACGCGGTAATCATAGATTTACCAGACCCTAAAACAGTTGAATTAGGAAGGCTTTATTCTTATGAATTTTATCAGCTATGCCATAATCACCTGCGGCCCAATGGCGTAATTACAACCCAAGCTGGCTCTCCATACTACGCAGCCAGAGCGTTTAACTGCATAGATCAGACCATGACCGAAGCTGGATTTACTACAGTACCGCTTCACAATCAGGTAGTGACACTCGGAGAATGGGGATGGGTACTTGGCGTAAAAGATGGAGAAAAGAGCGCGGTAAAACGGGCACTTCAAAGTCTTAGTTTTGAAGGAATTGCCACTGAGTGGCTAAACACTGAGGCAATGACCTTAATGACCTCTTTTGGGAAGAAGGTATTCCCAGATGATGATAAACCGGTGGAAACCAATCGAATTCACAATCCAGTTTTGTACAAGTACTACTTAAAAGGGAAGTGGGACCTTTATTAATCTGAGCCTTTTATAGCCCCCTTTTTGGCCAATTAGATATCAAAACCACCTACGTCGATATCGCCAAAGTCAAACCAACTACTATCTGCACCAGCATCGGTTACAGCGTCAAACCCACCAACATCACCTAAGCTATCGGCTCCAATGGAATCGAAATCCATATCGGCATTGAACAAATCCGCATCGCCAGCATCAATTCCTTCGGCTCCGATTGATCCCAAAACATCGGCGTTATCCCCTACCAAAGTCACATCGCTCACATGCATATGATGATCGTGAAGTAGGGTCGACCATAGAAAGCTATAGAGTAAAATATCACCAAAACCATGGTAGCCATCAAAAACAGGATCGTATTCCCGTGTCGGGTTTTTCCTTCTTCCTTTAAAGACAGGCTTTCTATCCTTGGCTTTTGGCATAACCACACGTTTGTCAATTTGAATCTTTACGTCATCGATCTTCATGTGCTTTCTGACCCTTAAACCAAGGTCATTGATGAATGTCTCAAAAGCTAAGTGTTGCTCTTGTACAAATTGATCGAGCACATCTTGTCCAGAAAAACGCGTTTTCATTTTTGCCTTTACGCTTTCCTCATCTTCTCCCTCTCGCTTTCTAAATTCTTTCATCAAAGCATTTACTTTGATCTCAATTGGGTACACCCCCACTGCATGTATTCGATTTATATCAATTTCAATCAGGTAGACAAAGTTGTTGTCCTCATGCTCCAACACCATGTGTAGCGTTTTGAAATGGTGAGACATGGCATCATTGACCGTGAGTTCATAGGCATCTAGAGCATCCTTTAAGTCGTCTTTCTTACCTTCTTTATCATAGTAAATATCTATGTCATCGTGAGAGAGCCGAATGATATTATTGATATCGATTTCCCAAAAAAGCCGATTCATTTGTTGTAGCACTGAAACCGTGGTAAAAGTCTCATGCTCTACCTTTTTTGAGGTAGCTCCAGCGGTAACATAGTGTAGAAACTTCCTGAACATTTCATCAGGCTCAACTCGCTCAATTTTCGTGAGCTGGGATGGGTCAATTGATATTCGGGCACTGAAATACATACTTCAAAATTTTGGTTTAAAAGCATCTTCAAGATAAGCATTAGGATGTTCTCTTTGGGTATTTTCATCAGCGAAAAAATCCGCTTAACGAAACTATTCCCCTAGTAGATTTGCTGCTTGAATTCCTGAGTCCAGCGCCTCAAAAAGTAGTGGAAGCCTGGCATTATCCACTCCGGCAAAAGTCATGTTTTTATGAAGACGATTCTTATTCTTATCGGAGAAAAGATAGCCTGGCTTTGGAATAGGCATGGCATGACCCATTACCTTGATATTTACATGCTCAATTAAACCCTCAAGATCTTGATCAAAGTATTGATTCAAGTAACCCAGTGTCTTTGCGACGATCACTTCACGGTTAGCCTCTACATTTTTTAAATCATTTCTTACCGATGGGGGCAAACAATAATATGCCGTCAAAACACGGTTACTAGTATCATCGGTCTCTTGCATATCCGAATCCACAAAGCCCATAAAAGTCTCATCTTCCATCAGCATCTCATTTTGCCAATAACCTTTCTTCTCAAGCGCGTCGGTCAATACAAAATTCAATACCAGCCAAGGTGCATAATCATTGTCTTGAAAGAATTCATATTGATCTGGCATGATGTACTTAAGTGCATGCTTTTGGCCTGCGTAAACCACGTTTTTGGAGGTAATGGTTTTCACAAGACTTTTTTCAACATCAATTACCTCAGTTTGAAAACCATCGGCCACTTTTCGGATAGATTTCACCAATTGATTCGTTTGTAAGCGCTCTTTAGGGAGTTTACCAGCCATTTTTTTGATGAAATAACCATTACCGCTTGGCGGTGAAAAAAGGTCTACAACTTGGGTTTCATATGGCCTGCAAGTAAAATAGTGAACTCCAGCAAGTGCCGAAACCTGCTCTGTTGTTCCTCCCCAATCATCGAGCATATGATAATCCAGTCCACGTTTAAAATCAGGTGACAAGCTCATTTGAGTACTTAAAAAGTCAAAAAAGCTCATGTCGTTTAAAGATTGGTGCTTTGCCTCAATATTTGTGGTTGGCATCACCATTTGCCCGTAGAAAGGCCTAAGAATTTGTTGAAATTTCTCTTTCTCCTCACCATCCTTTAAAACATCTCCTCTGAACTTACCTGCTTCAAAGCAAATGTTTTTTCTAGCATTCGAGATGATATACTGTTTGTCCCTAAAACTCCAACTGTCCTTCCAAGATTGGAATTCAATAATTTTCAATTCTTCCAGAAGTGACAAGACATCTTGCCCATAATTAGATGGGTATGCTAAATCATAGTGTGCTCCTTGAGCAAATGTGGTATTTCCTACTTCGGAAAAAGAAGAGGTGCCACCAAGCCTTTCTGAAAGCTCGAAGAGCATAAAGTCTTGATCTTTTAGCGTAAATGCTGCCCCTAAACCTGCGATTCCACCACCCACTATCACGGTTTCTACATTGATGGTGTTGGTTTTTTGAAAGTCCTGACTTTTGAAAATCAAATGCCCAGTGTGTATATCTGTGTCAACGGAAATCGGAAAACCATTTTTGTCGTCACCCCAATCACATGATTGCAGAATAATCGGCAAAGTAGCCAGTGACGATAGTTTGATAAACTTCCTTCTTTTCATAGGTTCAGTCCCTCGCTATTTGAAGCCATAATTTCCATTTAAATAATATTTGTACAAGACGGGGTCTTTAATTGTATTGATTTTTAAAGCTTCAGTTTTTCTTGAAGGCTTACCAAAACTCAACATCATTTGCATCGCCTCTTGATTTAACCATTTGGTAGGGTATTGCTCAAATTTACTTTTCGCCAATCGGCTTTTCATATCTGATTTACCCATGTTAGCTGATCCAATAGCCCAAGACCATTCACCCAGTGTCAAGATTTGATTGTGGTAGGAAACAACATTCAAGTTTGCTGCTTCCATTGTCTTTAATACAATATCGTAAGCCTCGGTGGCGAAGTATGGACTGCCTGACTGCGTCACCACCAAGCCTTTAATGGTCAAATTTCTACTAACTAACTCGTAAAATTCCTGAGTGAAAAACTGGTTCCTTTCTATATCGATCGGATCCGCCACATCTAAAAAAATGATATCATACTTTCGGTTACTCGAATTCAAATAATCAAAAATATCACTGGCCACGACCTGTGCTTTTTTGTCGGCTGGGTATTCTCGGTTATATCTCAAAAACAACTCCTCCTCCGACGCCAATTCCAAGAGTTTCCCATCGATCGGTACTTGATCAATATGCTCCAAGCCCGCTTTAAAAAGCTCATTAACCAACATGCCATTCTCCCCACCTACTACTAAAACTTCATTTACATCTGAAACCAAGTTCAACACTGGAAATGCAAAAGGTTCATAAAAAAGCCAAGCGTCTATTGAGCTAAACTGGTTCACACCATCGGCATAAAACCAATGATCTCCTTTCCATTCCGTAATATCCACCCGCTGAATATCAGTGGTATAGGAGTAAACGACCTTGTCATGAAAATTTGACTGGGTTTCAAAGAATTTGGGAGGATCAAAAAAGTTTGAACCAATTAAAAATGTTATCGCACCATGAGCAGTAACTACAGCAATAGACCTTTTTACTTCCCAATAATGAGCTATTAAACCTGTTGCAAAAAAGAGCACCAACATTTCTGAAAAGCTATGTTCTTTAGAAAAGAAGCTCAGTAAAAACCCGAAAAGAAAAAACGGCACCAAGACTAAAAGCGTCCACTTGGGTGCTTTAGGTACAATAGGATATCGGAACAAAGCATAAGCTGAAACACTCAACAATAGAAGTTCTAAGTAGAGTATAAATTGAGGCGAATAAAGTGTGGAATAAAGCCAGTAATCGAGTTTAAGCCAAGCTAATGGCAATATTATCAGTGCGATGGCCATGTACCGAAGTCCAGACCATTTTTGAAGAAACTTTCTGGTCAAGAATATACCACTGAAGAAAATGAACAAATAGCCAAAAATATCGATCAGCGGTTTCTCATAAAAGTAATTTGCAAGTAACACGGGATAGCCGAGGCAATAGCCAACAAGGCTCCATCCAGCTATCATCACGTTGCCCTTGAAGACATTACTCATCCTGACCCTTATTCTTTTTATTTCTGTTTCTAAGCTCCGATTCAAATCCAGCAGCCACTATACCTGCGGGTAACGCAAAAAGACCGACTCCCATAATGGCTATAGCCGCACCAAGGAGTTTGCCTAGGGCCGTTACTGGATAAACGTCTCCATAACCAACGGTAGTTAGTGTAGCTACACCCCACCACATGGTTTCTGGAATGCTCTGAAAACCTGGTTTATCAGGCTCATATTCAATGTAATACATCAGTGTTGAAGCAAATATCAACATGATAATGAGCAAAGTCAGCGAAACGATTAACTCCTCTCTTCGCTTTCTAATCACGTCTGAAATCAGTGTCAAAGCTTGAGAGTATCGGCCTAACTTAAAGATTCTGACTAACCTAGCCAATCTTAAAATTCTAACAATCCGTCCATCTGAATGATTTAAAACAAACGGTAGGTAGAAAGGCAGAATAGCTAAAAGATCGATAATAGCTGAGGCCGAGAACATGTATTTGATCCGTCCAAAAACAGGATGCTTATATTTTTCTAATACTGTACAAGCCCAAAGCCTGATTACATATTCTATGCTAAATACAACAACTGAAAAGACCTCGAAGTAATGAAAGTAAAGGCTATACTGATCATGAATAGAATCTACCGTTTCGATAATAACGGCAGCAACATTGAGTAGAATCAATGTCGTAATCAACATGTCAAACCGTTTACTTAAGGTGTCTGCCTCTTCTGCTCGATCGAGTGTTTTTAGAATTTTACGTTTCGTTGCCTTACTCATTTCAGAAAGATAAAGATTTATAAGCCTTTGGTGGCTCTCGAAAAATCAATCATATTGAAAGTTATACAAATACCTTCATTTCATGAGCCCTGGTTTGGTAATCGGTCTAATAGCCGGATATTTTGCACTATTGGTAGTTATAGCACGCGTAACATCGAAAGGTGCGACGTCGCAGACATTCTTCACTGCGAATAAGCAATCACCATGGTTTTTGGTAGCCTTCGGTATGATTGGTGCATCACTTTCTGGTGTAACTTTCATTTCTGTACCGGGAGAAGTCGGCAACAGCTTCTTTTCTTACTTTCAGGTCGTATTGGGCTATTTATTAGGCTATTTCGTAATAGCCAAAGTATTACTCCCACTATACTACAAGCTAAATCTAGTTTCCATTTACGGTTATTTAGAACAACGATTCGGGTTTTGGTCTTACAAAACTGGATCAGCATTCTTTCTACTGTCTAGAACAATTCAAGCTTCTTTTCGGCTTTTCTTGGTAGCGATAGTCCTGCAGACAGCTCTTTTCGATGCTTTCGGGGTTCCGTTTTGGGTATCTGTGGCTGTGACGATTTTGTTGATCTGGATATACACTTTCCAAGGCGGTATTAAAACGATCGTTTGGACGGATACTTTACAGACCTCCTTCCTATTAATCGCCGTGATCACCACGATTTACATCATCACCAAAGAACTTGGTTGGGGGTTTGGAGAAACCATTGCTGAAATTCAATCCAGTGAAATGTCCAAGATTTTTTATCTGGATTGGGGTAACGCTCGTTTCTTCCCTAAGCAATTTATTTCTGGTGCACTGATCGCCATCGTTATGACTGGCTTAGATCAGGATATGATGCAAAAGAACTTGACTTGTAAGTCACTGAAAGATGCACAAAAGAACATTTTCTGGTTTAGCGTGGTGCTAATTATCGCGAATATCTTATTCCTAAGTTTAGGTGCCTTACTTTACTTGTATGCAGAACAAAATGGCATTTCTATCCCAGATCGCACGGATGGATTGTACCCATTATTGGCCTTAAATCACCTCGGTACTTTTGCTGGCATTGTATTTTTACTTGGCATAATTGCAGCTGCCTATTCAAGTGCAGATTCTGCTTTAACCGCCCTAACAACCGCCTTTTGTGTGGACTTTCTAAACTTTGAGCAACGTGAGGAAAGCGAGAAGAAAAAGGTAAGACTAAAGGTTCATATCGCCTTTTCAGTAGCTTTATTCATTATCATTCTAATATTTAATGGCATAAATGATGATAGCGTCATCAACTCTATTTTCCGAGCAGCAGGATATACTTATGGCCCCTTACTTGGTCTATTTTCTTTTGGTTTATTAACCAAAAGGGTCGTTCGCGATAAATATGTTTTAGCCGTTTGCATAGCTGCACCCATCCTATCTTACCTTATTGATATGAACACAGATGGGTGGCTTGGATTCTTCGTACTCGCCTTAAATGGGGCACTAACTTTCCTTGGATTGCTAGCAATTTCCAGAACAGGAAAAGAGGCTTAACTTATTGTTTTATACGTTTCTTAAGCTTCACGGCTTCCACTTTCCTTCGCCTACGCATATTCAAACTTTCTACCGCCAAGGAGAAGAATACCGCAAAGTAGATGTAACCTTTAGGGATGTGTTCTCCAATGCCTTCAAGCACCAACATAAATCCAATTAAGATCAAGAAGGACATGGCCAACATTTGAAGAGAAGGGTTCTTGTTTATAAAGTCACTAATTCTACCTGCAAAAGTCATCATCACTACCATTGCAATAGTAACTGCCACAATCATAATTAATATCTCTTCAGTCAAACCTACTGCAGTTAAAATTGAATCAAAGGAAAACACCATGTCAAGCGCGACAATCTGAAGGATAACCTTAGCAATTGAAGTAGCTTTTTTCTGCGTTTCTTCGTGTTCATCAATTTCTAGTGACTCATGGATTTCAGTAGTGCTTTTTCCAATTAGAAAAAGACCACCAACAATGAGAATCAAGTCTTTGATACTAATCTCATAGTCGAAAGCAGTAAATAAAGGCTCTGTAAAACCAATTATCCAACTTATCCCTAGAAGTAGGCCTATTCTCATCACTAGGGCTAGCAGTAGTCCAAGGTTTCGAGTATTTCTTTGCTTCTCTTTTGGAAGTCTATTCGAAATGATTGAGATAAAAATGATGTTATCAACACCGAGCACAATTTCTAAGAATGTGAGTGTTAATAAGGCGACAACGCCTTCAGAGGTAAATAAGACTTCCATTTAAGTTTAAAAAGAATTGGTAGTGTAAGTTAGGAACAAATTTAAGGGATTTAAAGGGCGAGCTCTACAGTCGGATCCCAGTATACTTGATCAAGATTTTGAATTTTATCATCAACTACTATTACGCCCTCGGCCTCTAACCGTTTTTGCATCGGGTTAATCGTTCCAAAGTGATGTTTACCGGTCAAAATTCCGGCTCGATTTACGACTCTATGTGCTGGTACATCTTCATGAATACCCGAAGCATTCATTGCCCAACCCACAATTCGTGCACTCCCTTTTGAACCAAGATAGTGGGCTATGGCCCCATAACTGGTTACACGACCGGGAGGAATTAAACGGGCCACATCGTAAACACTATTGAAAAAATTAGTGTGATCTTTTGCCATATTCTAAGCTAATAAAAAAGTCCCAACCAGTGGCTGGGACTTTTAGTCTTTTACGATGCGTTGAGATTAACCTCCACCAGCAAAAATTCCGAAAATACCCATCATGTTCAGTAACACTAGCAGAATAACTACTGGGCAAACAAAACGAATAAAGAATACAAATGCATTGGATGCTAAAGTACCTGGTGTCCATTTAGACCCTTGGTCAATCTCAGAAACAATATTGTCAATTGGCATTTTCCAAGCTACATAAATACATGTAACAAGCGCTACGATAACAATAAAGAACGTACCGAAGAAGTAGTCAAGGATATCCATAAAACCGGTGTAAGTACCACCGAAAATGGTGACTTCCATTTCTGAAAAGAATGCTGCTCCTCCTGAAGAAAGTGCCGAAGGAATACCTACTATGAATAATGCAGTTCCGACAACCCAAGCCGATTTCTTACGGCTCCATTTCTTTTCATCCATAAAGTAAGATGCTGGTACTTCTAACATCGAAATTGAAGAGGTCAAAGCTGCTACAGTTAATAACAGGAAGAAAAATGCCCCTATGGCAGCGCCACCAGGCATTTGTGAGAATATCTCTGGAAGCACTTGAAACACCAAAGTTGGCCCAGCTTCAGGAGATAGCCCGTAAGCAAATACAGCAGGGAAAATCATAAATCCAGCTAATAGCGCTACTCCAGCATCCATAAAGCCTACCCATACACCACTACTTACTATGTTCGCTGATTTTGGTAGATAAGATCCGTAGGTAACCATAATACCCCAACCGATACTCATAGAGAAAAATGCCTGACCTAGTGCGGCTAGAATCGTATTACCAGTGATCTTACTGAAATCTGGGTTCATGTAGAAATCAACCCCTTTCATAGCACCTTCTAGTGTTAAACTTCTAATCGCTACTACGGCAATTAGAATGAATAAAACAGGCATTAAAACTTTAGCAGCCTTTTCTATACCACCTGAAATACCTTTGTTGACAATAAAAATCGTGACTAGCGTAAAGGCAGCCATCAGCGGAATTGTCATTGTTGGGTTAGCAGCAAAATCTGCAAATGACTCTGTAGAACCAGAAATTGATTTACCAATATAACCGATCGTCCATCCTGCAATTACACCGTAATAAGAAAGCACGAAGAAGCTCACCAAAACGGCAAGAATAGCCCCTAACCCCATAAAAAATGGATTCGCACCCGTGTCTTTAAATGCACCAATGGTACTTTTCTTGGTAAATCGACCAAAGCCCATTTCTGTAAAGAGTAACGGTACACCAATCAGAATTACACAAGCCAAATAAACGAGCACAAAGGCTCCACCACCATTTTCTCCAGTGATGTAAGGGAAACGCCAAATGTTCCCTAATCCGACTGCTGAACCAGCTGCAGCCATGATGAATCCAAACTTGGATCCCCACTGCCCGCGGTTGTCGGAAGAAGCATTTATTGCCATAGAATTAGTATTTAAGGTTTAGTTGAGATAAAAATATCTTTTCAATATATCCAAAATAGAGCAGACTGCAATTCGAATTAGGTCAGACGGCACTTCTATGACATCTGCTTGACCAGTATTGCTATACCTTCGACAAATGACCTAGGGGAATAACCCAAGTCTTTGATGGCTTTGTTGATTAACAAACCTGTCTTTGGAGGCCTTTTGGCGGTTTGGGTAAATGTTGATGCATCTGCTCGTTCCATTGTTTTGATATCTAACTGAAAGAACTTGGCAGTTTCCAAAGCCATTTCGTAAGGCGTTAATAGATCTTTTCCGCTAATATTATAAATACCTTCAGCACGCTGATCGGCTATTAAGTAACATCCTATCGCTAGGTCTTCGGCAAGCGTAGGGCTTCTTAATTGATCATCTACCACTTTAATCTCTTTCCCTTCTTCGAGACTTTTCTTCACCCAGAGCACTATGTTAGATCGGCTCATATCGTGCGCAATTCCATAAACCAGCACTGTTCTAGCGATCGACCACTTAATTTTGGACTCAAAAAGTAGTTTCTCGGCTGCCAATTTACTTTCCCCATAATAACTGATCGGATTAGCACTAGCTAACTCATCATATGGGCCATCTTCTCCATCAAAAATAAAATCGGTCGATAAGTGCAGAAGAAACGCTCCCGTTTGTTCACAAGCTTCTATCACATAAGAAACAGCATCCACATTTTGCTTCCAGCAAGCCTCTTGCTCAATCTCGGACTGGTCTACATTTGTCATGGCTGCCGTATGGATTACGACGTCTGGTTGATGTGTTTTTATAACGGATAGGACTTGGCCTCGATCTGTAATGTCAATTTGATCATAGGTATAATTGTCTTCCGAATAGGGCAATCGATTATCACCTCTTGCAGTAGCAATAAGTTCATCGGTACCTTTGTCCAAAATCAACTTCACCAGCTTTTGACCAAGTAGGCCATTAGCACCAGTTATTAATACTCTCATTTAATTTTTTGGGTAGGTGATGCCGTACTTTTTAGTGATCTCAGACTTGGACATAGGGACTACCTTTACTTCCATTCTCACATCACTAAGTGGCTTATCTCTTCGATTAGTTTCCACGGCTGCAATTTTATCAATCACCGCTAAACCTTCTACCACTTTACCGAAAACAGTGTATTCAGCGTCCAAATGAGGCGTTCCTCCTATGGTAGCGTAGATCTCCTTGGCAAAATCGGGATAACCAGGGTCCGTTTGATCACCAAAACGCTTTTCAATGACATCCATGGAGTTATAGACTAGATTTCGTTGAGCGGTTTGAAAGTCATAGGCCGTATCCTCTTGCGCCTTTTGTACATGGTAATTGTACTTTTCTGTTAGCTCTGGGTAGCGTTCCGAATCAAGCATTCGCTGGAACAGGCCATTTACCTTCAGGTAATGTCTCCTATCTGCTCTAGATTTTAGGCCCTCATCATCATACGTTTCACCTTGAACAATATAAAACTGCGAACCACTAGATTTCTTAGTCGGGTTATCACTGTCTCCTATTCTGGCTGCGGCCAGGGCACCTTTCTCATGAATATACTTTTCGGGCATAAACTCAGCATCAATACGATAGTCGACACCTGATTCCAATTTGCCAGTCGCTAAGTTTCCAGTCTGGATCATAAAGTTTTCAATCACTCTATGAAATATCACAGAGTCGTACATACCACCTTTGGCAAGCTTTAGAAAGTTCGCTTTATGCAGGGGCGTTTCATCATATAATACGGCTGTCATATCGCCATAAGGGGTAGATATAACGACAATTTCGTCCATTTCGGGAGGTGCACAACCTATGATTCCAAGGATTGCGACTAGGCAGATCATCTTAATACTTTTCATGTCAAGCATATTCGGTTCGAATGCCTAATTTATTCAATTATTGGTGCACCGTTAAAAATTATCTGTTTTCATCAGGTGATTTGATATGGACGGTCTTAGGAATACTCATTGCCCAACGGCTATAAACCAAAAAACACAACTTTCGCCTGACGAAAGTTGTGTTTTTTGCATTTTAACTTCTAAGCTTACCTCAGAACTGATTATTGGTTAGCTACTGAAGTTGGATATTTGTAGTTGTACTTCTCTTCGATTTCCGCACGAGGTACTTCTCCTACACTTACGACCATTTTGACATCTTCTATCGGCCTATCTTCAACCTGCTTGGCTTTAGTTTCAACGTTGGCAATTGCATCGATTACTTCTAAGCCTGAAATTACCTCTCCGAAAACAGTATAACCACCGTCAAGAGGAGGATAACCACCTATAGTAGAGTAAGCCTCTATTTGTTCTTCTGGCAATTCGAAAAGTATTCCCGTCTTTGCGCTTAACTGATCCAACGTAGCATCTACTTTGGCCTGAATAGAGTCGTTACCTGGATAATTGGTAAGCGTTTCTTTGTACTCCATCGCCAGCGGATCGTTCGGCGTATTGGTCATTAGTTGACGGTAAGCTTCAAAAATCTTATTCTGATTCACCCCTTCTAATCTTTCTCTTGGGGTTACACTCCCATGAACAATGTAAAATTGGCTACCACTTGATGCTTTTTCTGGGTTTACTTGGTCTGGTTCACGTGCCGCAGCAAGCGCTCCTTTTTTGTGAAAAAGATTTGGCTTTATCTCTGCTGGAACTTTATATCCTGGGCCTCCACTTCCTAACCTTTGGTCGAGCGTAGCTCCTCTGGATTCAGGGTCTCCACCTTGAATCATAAACCCTTTTATCACTCTGTGAAATAATAGGCTGTCGAAAAAGCCTTCATTTGTCAACTTAAGGAAGTTCGCTTTGTGCTCTGGTGTTTCATCATAAAGAATCACCTTCATGTCCCCAAAATCTGTAGCAATGGTTACTAGAAAGTCATTTCCTTCCACAGATTCTGATGAGGAATTTGAATCTCCACATCCCACTATCATAAGCGCTACAAACGCCATCATTAAAGCCTGAGCTAATCTATTTTTCATTGATTTTATTTTTAATCTCTTTCAAAATTCTTTCTCCGCCCGAAGATAGTATTTCTTCCGCGAGTTGTCTTCCTAATTCTTCAGATGCCTTTATTTCACCTGAAAATTTCTTCACTCTTTTGTCGCTACCATCAAGACTGATAATACCCCCCTCTATACTCAACTGATTATCTTCTATTTGTGCCAATGCAAATACCGGAATACTACAGCCTCCGTCTACCACCTTCAAAAAAGAACGTTCGGCCCGTATACATTGCTCTGTTGTCTCATGGTTGAGAATTGATCGAATAGCTTCCGACTTCTTGTTCTCCAATGATTCATGTACTTCAATGGCCACACTGCCTTGGCCTACCGCTGGGATAAACATATTCAAAGGCATCTCGCAAACGATCATATCCTCATAACCCATTCTATGAACACCAGCATATGCCAATAGTAAAGCATCGCAAGCGCCCTCTTTCATTTTGCGAATTCTAGTCTGAAGGTTTCCGCGAACAGGTGTAGTTTCTATAGCTGGCATTAAGTGTTTGAGCGTGGCCACCCTTCGGGTTGAAGAAGTCCCTAAAACAAAGGGTGTAGTACCATTCATTTGAAGGTTTTTCTTATGGCTGATGATGACATCGTTTGGCTTTTCGCGTTCCATAAAAGCGATCAATTCAAAGCCTTCGGGTAGTGTAGACTGCATATCTTTAGCACTATGTACCGCAATATCTATCTGCCCATTTTCTAGTTGTGCTTCAATTTCCTCCGTAAAAACGCCCTTGCTTCCTATCTTGGAGATAGACACATCTAGAATCTTGTCCCCCTTAGTTTCGATTGTCACTATCTCTGTAGCATAACCTGCATCTTGTAATTTTTTCTCCACATGATGCGCCTGCCATAGCGCTAGTTGGCTGCCTCTGGTTCCTATTCTTATGCTCATGAAGTTCTTAATTTCGACTTTACGCCTCTTTTCTTAGGTTGATTTGCTTCTATAAATTTTATGATCTCATCTGCAATATCAATATTGGTTGCCTTTTCGATTCCCTCAAGTCCAGGAGAAGAATTCACTTCGAGAATCAATGGACCTCTACTGGATTGAAGCATATCAACGCCCGCCACAGCAAGACCTAGTGAATTGGCCGCTTTGATAGCCGCTGATTTTTCCTTACGACTGAGTTTTACTAGTTCTGCCGATCCACCTCGGTGTAAATTGCTTCTAAACTCTCCTTCCACACCGGTCCGCTTCATGGCTCCTACAACTTTCCCATCTACTACAAAGATGCGAAGATCCGAAGCTTTAGCTTCTTTAATGAATTCTTGAACAATAATTCTTGCCTTTAGACCATGGAAGGCTTCGATCACAGACTGGGCAGCCTTTCTGGTTTCAGCTAATACCACACCCAGGCCTTGAGTGCCTTCTAATAGTTTGATTATAACTGGTGGCCCTCCCACGTGATCTATCAAACTTTTTTCCTCTTTTGAATAGTTGGTAAAAGCGGTTTTTGGCATTGGCAACCCTGCTCCAGATAGTATCTGAAGGCTTCTTAATTTATCTCTTGACCTAACGATCGCTTGAGAATAAGAAGTACTAAAAACTCCCATCATCTCGAACTGCCTAACCACTGCTGTTCCATAAAAAGTTACCGAAGCGCCAATTCTGGGAATAACAGCGTCAATATCATTGATCTTCTCTCGATTGTAATATATAGCTGGGCCTTCCGATTCAATTACTAAATCACATTTCAAATGATCGATAATAACGCCAGTATGACCTCTTGCTTCAATCGCTTCGATAAGTCTTTTTGTAGAATATAGTTCTGGGTTTCTGGATAGTACAGCTACCTTCATGAGCCAATTTTGAGGTTGTAAGAAATATCCTTGACACTAACATCCACAATAAAACGGTCAGTCAAAAACTTTCTTCCTAAAAGGATTGGGAATTTCATTTTACTGCGATCTGCTAATGACAACTCTAGTTTCCTTTCTTTGCCAAAAATGATTAACCTAGTTTTGATAACATACCTACTTTCTGTCATCCCATTAGAACTACGGATTTTCCTTTTCTGAAATTGAGTCGTTGTAAATTTGCGTGCCTTTTTCTCATGAATTCGGCTACCTGGAATGTAAAAACTCAATGTTTTAATACCATCAACCTCCTTTAACTTCACCCTTGAACAATTGATGGAGGAAGTGTAGGCTCCAGTATCAACTTTTGCTTTAATATCAGACAAGTTTAGATCAGGCAAGTCGACTATATCCGACCTGCCAATTGTCTTTAATTTTTTACTCATTCAGTCAAATTACGATCGTGCAATTTGGCCAATCGTCATTGATAAATCAAGGAAGAGAATTTTGGGATTTGCATTACGCTCAATGTGATATTGGGCTTCGTCTAGCTTTGGAGTCACTTTCATAATCTTCTCTGCGGTAAAAACGCTTGAAAACTTCTCTATAAACCCCTTTTCTTGGTCAGGAATCCTTGAAAGACTATCCAGCGACACTGAATTAATCAAAGACTCACGCATTACTTTTGTTCCAACACCTAATAATTCCTTTTGGAATTCCTTGCCCTTTTTCTGAAACTCATCGGCCATTTTTGTCAATTCCTGAAAATTGAAAGTAAAACACTGTCTAAACCAATTTTTAAAATATTCCTGTGTCTCATTATCTTCTCCACCTACCATTTGCAGTGCCAAACGCATATTTCCCTCAGACATATAGGCGATACGATCGGCTCTTTCTGGGGTGATACCATGCGGAACTATCGTATTGGAAACATCTTCATCTGAGAAAGAAGGGATTCTGAGTTGTTGTGTTCTTGATGTGATTGTCGTCAAAAGCTTATTAGCTTCACTAGACACCATCAGAAAAATAGTTTTTTCGGGTGGCTCCTCAAGTATCTTCAATATGCCATTCGCCGCATTTCCATTCATTAATTCTGGAAGCCATACAATCATGATTTTGTACTGACCTTCAAACGCTTTAAGGGAAAGGGCCTTCACTATATTTCGGCTTTCTTGGCGCGGAATCATCAAAAGTTTATTTTCCCAACCAAAGTGACTGCTCCAATCTTTTACATTCCCATAAACTGATTGCTCTAGAAAAGTTCTCCATTCCGTTAGGAACTTCTCACTTGTTGCATCTTCTCTTTTGAGTTTTGGGGTGGCCGCCGATGGGAATATAAAATTGACATCGGGGTGAATAAATTTGGCGTTTTTTTGACAAGACGGACATTCTCCGCAAGCATCGGTATCGGTCGGGTTTTCACAATTCAGATAACTTGAAAATGCCAAGGCCATAGCCAAATTGGCCGAACCTTCCATACCTACAAACAACTGTGCATGCGCCACATGGTTATTAGCCACTGCATCTATCAGTTTTGCTTTTGTACTTTCTAATCCTGGAATATCCTGAAATCTCATCCTTTATTTTCCCACACTCGATTTACGGAAGAAGCATCAAAAATAGTCGATAGTATGTTCTTTTCAATATCATCGAGTTCGATACCGCGTCGTTTCATTACAGCGGCGGCAACCTCATAAAATTTACGAAGCTGGAAGGTAGTAAACCCGTTGGCTCCTCCCCAAGCATATGAAGGAACAAAGTTTCTTGGGTAGCCAGAACCAAAAATATTAGACCCAACCCCCACGACTGTGCCTGTGTTAAACATAGTATTAATACCACATTTGGCATGATCACCCATCATAAGGCCACAGAACTGTAAACCAGTATTGGCAAACCTATTTGTGCTATAGCTCCAGAGTTTGACGGCCGCATAATTATTCTTCAAATTAGAGGTATTGGTATCAGCACCAAGGTTGCACCATTCGCCGATCACAGAATTACCCAGAAAGCCATCGTGACCCTTATTGCTAAAACCAAAAATCACAGAATTACTCACCTCACCCCCCACTTTTGAGTGTGGGCCGACAGTTGTATCCCCTTTGATTTTAGCCCCCATATTTATATGTGAGCTTTCGCAAAGCGCAAACGTGCCTTTAATAATAGCGCCCTCATGCACTTGGGCATTTTTACCAATATAAACAGGGCCATCTTCAGCATTAATTACGGCTGCTTTGATCGTCGCACCTTCTTCCACAAACAGATTTTCCTTACCGTAAACTATAGTATGTACATCGGTAATCTCTGCAGATTTCCTTCCCGAAGTGATTTTATAAAAGTCGGCTATTATTTCTTCCTTGTTAAACCCAAATATCTCCCAAGGCTGTGTGATGAGTCGAAAGTCTCCTTCAAAACTGATGGACTCCTCTCCGCTACCGTTTATTGCTAGGTCTTCTTCCTGCCCAGTAAGTCGCTGACCTGGTTTTAAAGATTTTATGGCCTCAACAAGATTATCATTTGGACACAGAGCACCATTGATTTTAAGATCGGATTGATTATTTGGAAACTTTTCTTGCAGATAATCTTGAGTTTCATACCCCACTGAAAAGCCAAAAGTCTCCCATTTCTCAGAAATCTTCAATATACCAACACGCACTTGGGCTACGGGTCTGGTAAAAGTAAATGGCAACAAATTATGCCTGATAGTTGGAGAATCAAATAGTGTAATATCCATGGAGTAAAAATAGAAAAGCTTTCAAAGTAAAGCTTAAGGAGCCAGAATTATCTGTGTCTAAGGGTTAAAGTTTGGAAAATAATTTTATTACTCTACATTTGTAGAGTACACTCTAATAAAGTAGAGCATGAACTTATCAAAGAACGAAGAACAATTAATGCGGCATATCTGGAAACTTAAAAAGGCCTTTATGAAAGACCTACTTCATGAGTTTGCTGAACCCAAACCTGCGACAACGACTGTCTTGACCATGCTAAAAAGAATGAGAGACAAAGGTTTTATCGACTACAGATTATTCGGAAACTCCAGAGAATACTATGCACTTGTTACTAAGGAAAAATACTTCTCAAAGCATAAGGGAGGATTGATGAACGACTTCTTTGACAATTCTGCTAAGCAACTAGGCTCATTTCTCACGTCTGAGGCCAACCTTTCTACTGATCAATTAAAAGAACTGAAAAAAATAATTGACGCTCAAATCAAAAAGGATCAGTAATGACGCACACAATACTAGAAATTATCCTCTGTTCGCTTTTGTTCTTGAGCATTTATCAGTTGGCCCTCGCAAAGTCATCTTTGCATCGATTCAAAAGATACTATCTAATCTTTGCCTTATGCTTAACTGTCATTGTTCCGTTCATTACAATCAAGCTTCCAACGACTATTACACCAGCATATATCAAGACTAAAACTTACACCAAACCTATTGTCAATAAGATAGATAGATTCACTTCAAAACAGACAAACGACTTCGTTAAGCCCTCTCAAAATCAAGAGCTTTCGATTGACAAAGAAAAGTTAGAAGCTAAAACGACTACAAACTCCCAAGCAATACCTCAAGGGACTTTTGCTATATACATATTAGTGAGTGTTGTCTTATTAGGTCGTTTGGGCTTGAACACCTTTCGGCTTCTCAGGCTTGCCAAAAAGAACCCTTCAATAAGGCACAACGATACCAGAGTTATCCTGCTACCCGAATTGACGACACCTTTTAGCTTTTTCAATTCCATATACATCTACTCAAGAGACTTTGACCAAAAGGAAAATCATAGCGAAATACTGACACATGAATTAGCACACGTAAAACAACGGCATTCAATTGATGTGATGATAACCGAATTGTTCAAAGCGATCCTCTGGTTCAATCCTTTCTACTATTGGTTTAGTAAGGCTATTCGTCAAAACCATGAGTATTTGGCTGATAATGAGGTTATTCGGAAACATAAGAGCATATCAAAATATCAGAAACTGCTCTTCGAGTTTGTAAAAAGAAACCAAACGAGCACTTTTTCAATGGTTTCACCCTTCAATTATTCATTCACACAAAAGCGATTTATTATGATGACCAAGAAGAACTCAAGATCGTCTACCATTTTCAAAACAGTTTTCACTTTGCTGGCTATCTGCCTAGTAGGTATGTCTTTCACTTTAAAACCTACTAACAACCAAAAACTACAAGATACAGAGCAGGATAAGAACCAGGTTGAAATTATTTACGGCAAAAGTGTTAAACCTCAGATTTCTCCAGTAAAACTAGAAGAAGAGGGTACTAAAATGATCCTACCTTTTGGTGCTACTGTTGGCTATGGAACACCAGACATGCACGACCATGAAGGAGTCGATTTCCGCGCGAAAAGAGGCACTCCGGTTTATGCTACTGCCGCTGGACTTGTGGTTATAGCTTCTTCAAACAATGAACGTTATGGAAATTTCATAAGAATAAAGCACAACGACACTTATGAGTCGGTCTACGCATCTCTAGAAGCGTTAAATGTATCTAAGGGCGAGACGGTCAGTTTGGGACAAATGATCGGTACTGTCGGTAATTCAATCCCAGAATCAAATATTCATTTACACTATGAAGTCATTAAGAATGGTGCTCAAATAGATCCTGATGAATACTTTTTCTTTACGAGAGACACTGAAGTTGTATTAAGTCATTCGAAAATCACCGCTGAGGTAAACAGTTATTTGCTAAGAACAGAATTCGACATGGATAAAAGAGAAACACGTCTCTTAATGTTTTCCAAAGAATCTAAGTATGGCAAGATTATATATGACCAGAATAAAATTCTCTTCGTAGATCATTACGAAGAGGTATCTAAAGAGATGAAAATGAGTGATCTTTCGACTACCCAATTAAATGCATTAAAGGGTCTTAAGAACGGTAGCTTTAGCCTCTATACAAAACGACCAAGTCGAGATGTTACTGAGAATTGGACAAACGCGGAAGAATTTATGGTGGTTATTGACGGAAAAATCACTCCTAACAAAGAATTGGCAATATATACTGCCAATGATTTCTCCTACTTTGTAAAAACTAAATTGAGGGTGAACGATCCTCAAAAACCTAAGTACCGAGTAGATTTATATACAAACAAAGTCTTCGATCAATTAGCGGAGGTCAAGAAAAAAGATAATGCTGAGTTAGTGAGCGCAAACAATAAATTGATAGAGATTATTGATCCTTGAACTAAGGGATAAGTGCGTATAAACAGAAGAAGCCTCCCCGATTAATCGGGGAGGCTTCTTAATTTTTTGCCTATGCAGAACTACTTCTTCTTGTAACGTTTGTTGAATTTCTCAACTCTACCAGCAGTATCCACAAATAGTTTCTTACCAGTATAGAAAGGATGAGAAGCTGAAGAAACCTCTACTTTAATCAAAGGATATGTATTTCCGTCTTCCCATTCGATGGTCTCACTAGACGTCATAGTCGACTTCGTCAAGAATTTAAATTCACTTGAAGTGTCGTAGAAAATGACTGGGCTGTACTCCGGATGAATGTCTTTTTTCATTGTATTAAATTTTACTTCCCTCAAAAAGGATTGCAAATGTAGTGACTTGTAGAATATTTAACAAACATATTGGTTTTATAAATTAAAGAAATCCATCTAACCCGATTTATCACTGGTCTAAACAATTCAAGTCACTATCTTTCAGCCACATTACGCCTATGAAAAAGCTACTCGTATTATTTTTTATTGTGGTTTGTCAAAGCATCGTTCAAGCCCAAAGTACGTTTATTCCTTATAACAGAGATTACTATCATCTGATTGATCGGTTTCAGATTAAATATGGAAATCAAGAAAACTTATTACAGACTACATTCAAACCCATCCGAAGAGAAGATCTTTCTGAGTTCCTGCTGAAAATCGCTTCAAATTATGACTCCTTGTCCGCTCAAGATAAGTTCAATTTCGAATACTTGATGAATGATAATTGGGAATGGACAAATTCTCCGTACAACGAAAATGATAAATCTTGGTGGGACCTGCTCTACACCAAAAAATCAGACCTATTCTACTACACGGCAGACAATTTTAGCCTAAGGATAAATCCTGTAGCTGAATTTACCATTGGTAACGACCCAGATGCCATTAGACGCGTCTTCACCAATACGCGAGGCATTGAAGCACAAGGAATGATCGATGACAAAATTGGTTTTTACACATTCTTGACTACTACTCAGGCGGTGTTTCCTTATTACGTTCGGCAGAGAATTCTCGACAGAAACGCTTTCCCAAATGAGGGTTTTTGGAAACGAGATGACGGAGAATACGACCTTACTCATGCGCGAGGTTATATAACTTTTGACTTATCGAAGAGCATAGATATTCAAGCTGGGTACGATAAAAAGTTTATCGGGCATGGATTAAGATCAATGGTGCTATCGGATTTCTCAAGCCCTTTCTTGTTTGGTCAGATCAATACAAGACTTGGTAAATTTCAGTATACGAACCTGTTCGGTCAACTTACTTCTGATATCATCTTCGCAAATGCAAATTCTCCTGGTGATGGTGACTACCCCAAGAAATACTTGAGTATGCATCGCCTTGGGGTGAATATTACCAATAGCTTGGAGATCGGAGTGTTTGAAACAATAATCTCAAGCCAAGCGAACATCAACTACTTTAATCCAATAGTCTTTTATCGAGCAGTAGAACAACAGGAAGGTAGTCCTGATAACGTTTTGATTGGTTTAGACATTAATGTAAACCTAAAAGGTAAGTATCAGTTTTACGGTCAATTCATGATTGATGAATTTGTGATTGATGCATTGAGAAGTGGTAATGGAGATTGGCGAAATAAATTTGGTGTACAGCTGGGGGCTAAATATATAGATGCCTTTGACGTACCTAACCTAGATCTTCAAGCAGAATTTAATGTGGCTAGACCTTATTTTTATGCATCAGATACAAGCGTACTGAGCTACACAAACTACCGAAACCCGCTTGCACACCCGATGGGGGCAAACTTTAGAGAATTTGTCCTAGCCGGTCGATACCAACCCCTGAGCAAACTATCTGTGGTGGGTAAAATCATTCGAACAAACTTCGGAGAGGATCAAAACGGCCTAAATTACGGTGGAAACTTATTACTCAGTACTGACGATAGAATTGGGAATTTAGGCAACAGCATTGGTCAAGGTGTAGCTACCACAAATACCTATTTGGAAGTATCAGCTTCATACATGCTTTTGCAAAATTTGTTTGTCGACCTCAGGAATATCTATAGAAGCTTTGACAGTGACATCAGTTCGCGCACCAAAACTAGCTTTATCACCATGCTTTCCCTTCGATGGAATCTTCCACAAAGACAGCATGAATTCTGATTTAAATATGCATAACTTGCCACCGAATTACTGCTTATGAGCACTTACGGTCGGATTATTTCATACGCCAAGCCTTATCACAGGTACTTCCCTCAATACATTGTTTTTGCCTTGCTGGCTATCATCTTCAGCTTGTTAAACCTTGCCTTACTCGAACCTTTGTTCGCAGTAATATTTGAAAATGATGACGATGGAAAAAACCTAGCCGAACTCGCTGACACCACAGGGTTGTCGTTTGGTGTAGACTATATAAAGGCTAGTTTTTATCAAGAACTTATCAAGTTTCGAGATACTTATGGACAAAGTAGCATGCTGATCTATGTGAGTATAGTGATCGGCATATCTGCACTGTTATCAAACTTGTTCACCTATATCTCAAATGTGATTATGGGCTATATGCGAGCAGATTTAATCGAAAAAATCCGTAATAAGGTCTTCAATAGTACTTCAAAGCTTCATTTAGGATTCTTTGCTGGAGAGAGAAAGGGTGACATTATGTCTAGGATGACTAATGACGTGCAAGAAATTGAAGTTACACTCATGAGTTCCATTAAGGTGTTCTTCCGAGAGCCTGCGACAATAATTCTCTACCTAGCTTTTCTATTTAGTTCATCGGTAAAGCTCACTTTGTTCACGCTGATCTTCTTCCCGATCATGGGATTGATAATTTCCGAAATCGTCAAAAAACTCAAGAAAAAGGCCAAGCTAAGCCAGGAAAGTCTAGGAAGAATCGTAAACCTGATGGATGAGACATTTGGTGGAATGCGGGTTATTAAAGCATTTAATGCACGAGATTATGTGGGAAACCTCTTTGAAACAGAAACTAGGACGTATAGAAAAATCAACGTTTCTATGGCTCGTAAAAATGAGCTAGCCTCACCTGTTTCGCAGTTCTTGGGTATTCTGGTGGTTGCCACACTATTGGTGGTTGGAGGAAACCTTGTCTTAGATGGAGAAACGACCATGAAGGCACCTGGTCTATTGGTCTACATCGTGGTTTTCAGTCAGATTTTAAACCCGGCCAAGAGTATTTCACAATCAATCAGTAATATCCAGCGTGGAATGGCCTCGGCAGAGCGAATCTTTAAGTTAATAGACGAAAAACCTCTTATCCAGGATAGCGACAAGGTTCAGGATAAGACAAATTTCGAATCTGAGATTAGCTTTAAAAATGTTGGCTTTACCTACGAAAAAGAAGCTGTCTTAAAAAGCATCAACCTTACCATCAAAAAAGGCCAAACGATCGCCTTGGTTGGTTCTTCAGGTGCAGGAAAATCCACGTTAGCTGATCTTGTTCCTCGCTTTTATGATACCACCGAAGGAGATATTACCATTGATGGTGTTTCGATTAAAGATATAAAAGTGGACGCTTTGCGAGACCTAATGGGCATTGTGACGCAAGAGTCTATCCTTTTTAATGACACTGTCGCTAAAAATATAGCGTTTGCCATGCCAAATGCCAATCAGGATGACATTGTGAAAGCCGCTAAAATTGCAAATGCGCACGATTTCATCATGGAACTTGAAAATGGTTATGAAACAAGTGTAGGTGAGCGTGGCGGGAAACTTTCTGGCGGTCAAAGACAAAGGCTCAGCATTGCACGCGCGATTATGAAAAACCCACCAATTTTGATTTTGGATGAGGCTACTTCCGCCCTAGACACAGAATCAGAAAAGCTAGTCCAGGAGGCACTTACCAACCTTATGAAGAACAGAACTTCTTTAGTAATTGCCCACAGACTCAGTACCATCCAACATGCCGATAATATATTGGTAATGGACAAGGGGCAAATTGTCGAACAAGGAAACCACGAGGCTCTAATTCAGCAAAAAGGCATCTACGATAAACTCATTAATATGCAGTCGATAGCTTAAAGGCCTTGATTCTTGTTTTATTAAATTAAAATCAGTTTATTCCACTAATAATTATAATATGAGTCATCGGAAACTAATTTTAGACGAACTGAAAGAAGCAGCTAAAGTGCTCGATCAATTTCTTTCAGATGATGCTAACCTCTCTCTAATAGAAAGTGCAGCAAAAACGATGTCTGATGCTATAAATAATGGAGGGAAGATATTTTCATGTGGAAATGGTGGCTCCCATTGCGATGCCATGCATTTTGCCGAAGAATTGACTGGAAGATATAGGGAGGACAGAAAAGCACTACCAGCGATTGCTATTTCAGACCCTAGTCATATTTCATGTGTTTCTAATGACTTTGGTTACGACTTTATCTTCTCGCGATATATAGAGGGTTTGGGAAGTGCCGGCGATGTACTTTTAGGGATTAGCACGAGCGGCAATTCCAAAAACGTTTTACGGGCGGCCGAAATGGCAAAGCAAAAAAAGATGAAGGTAGTGGCATTGACAGGCAAAAACGGAGGGCCACTTGCCGATGTCGCCGATATTGAGATTCGTGTACCCCATTTTGGCTATGCTGACAGAATTCAGGAAATCCATATCAAGATTATCCACATTTTAATTCAATTGATAGAAAAACAAACCCTTGATTCTCAGTAAAGGATTCGGTAGCGCTGTCTACGGCGTAGACGCTCAAATAATTACGATTGAAGTTAATATCGTTGACGGATTAAAATTCCATCTATCAGGTCTTCCAGACAACGCAGTCAAAGAAAGCCAGCACAGAATAGAATCTGTTTTTAAGTATTACGGTTACCGTATGCCACGTAGAAAAGTGGTGGTGAATATGGCACCCGCCGATATCCGTAAAGAAGGTTCGGCATACGACCTCCCGATCGCACTCGGTGTATTGAAAACATCGGGTCAAATTCAAGCCGAATCACTTGATAAATTTGTCGTCATGGGCGAGCTGGCGTTAGATGGCACTCTTCGCCCGATCAAAGGTGCCCTACCAATTGCCATTGAAGCCCGAAAGAAAGGTTTTAAAGGATTCATTCTACCAGAAGAAAATGCTAATGAAGCAGCGATCGTTAATGATCTAGACGTTATTGGTGTAAAAAGCCTACAAGAGGCGATCGATTACTTGGATAATAAAAGACAGATTGACCCTGTAATCTATGATACGCGAGAGCATTTCTATGATAACCTGGATAACTATGAAGCCGATTTTGCCCACGTGCAAGGTCAAGAAAACATAAAGCGTGCGCTAGAAATAGCTGCAGCTGGAGGTCACAATGTTATCATGATTGGCCCACCAGGGGCCGGAAAAACCATGTTAGCCAAAAGACTTCCTTCAATTTTACCACCACTCTCCCTTCATGAGGCTCTAGAAACAACTAAGATTCACTCTGTAGCTGGGCGGTTAGGAAGCAACGCCGAACTTATTACCCAAAGGCCATATAGAAGTCCACATCATACAATATCTGATGTCGCCTTGGTTGGAGGTGGTGGCGTACCACAACCGGGAGAAATTTCGCTAGCACACAATGGTATCCTATTTTTAGATGAACTTCCTGAGTTCAAAAGAACGGTCTTAGAAGTAATGCGCCAACCGCTTGAAGAAAGAAAAGTCACTATTTCTAGAGCGAAATTAACAGTAGACTTTCCTAGTAATTTTATGCTAATCACAAGCATGAACCCTTGCCCTTGCGGCTACTATAATCACCCAGAAAAAGAATGTGTCTGCGGATCAGGACAAGTTCAGCGATACCTCAACAAAGTCAGTGGTCCCCTTTTAGATAGGATTGACTTGCATGTAGAGGTTACCCCGGTCTCCTTCGACCAAATGACGCAAAATCGCAAGGCAGAGAGTAGCGCAGAAATTCGTGAAAGAGTGATAAAAGCGCGTGAAATTCAACAGGAAAGATTAGAATCATTGGGAATTCACTCAAATGCCATGATGGGTAGTCAAATGGTCAAAGAAGTCTGTCAAATCAATGATGGAGGTCGAATTCTCTTGAAAAAAGCCATGGAGCGACTAGGGTTATCGGCTAGAGCATATGATCGTATCCTAAAAGTAAGTCGCACCATAGCCGACCTAGCAGGAAAAGATGACATTCAAATTGAGCATTTAGCGGAAGCTATCCAGTACCGTAGCTTAGACAGAGAAGGATGGGCAGGGTAAACTGTTAATTACTATCTTTTGAGTCATGTTTGAGCAAGTCCTTAAATCGATCGAAAAATTTGGCAGTTTCAGTGAACTGGAACAAAAAATGCTCTGCGATGTGATGGCTAAAAGGACAGTCCGCAAAGGCGAATTCCTATTGAGGCAAGGTGATATAAGTCGAACTACATACTTTATAAATCAAGGCAGCATAAGACACTTTAGAGACATTGATGGATTCAATGAACTGACAGTCAATCTCTTTACAGAAGGGGACTGGGTGCTGGATCATAAGAGTTTTACCAGCCAGAAACCTTCTAAAAACCATATTCAGGCGTTTGAAGATTGTGAATTGATTGAATTCGGTATGGATGCCATGCATGAACTGATCTCAAAGTCTCCTTCATTTTTCAGACTAGGTAAAATATTAGACTCTCCTCGCAGCCTCGACGACCTAAAGCTGCTATCGCCAGAGGAAAAGTATGCGCAACTATTGACTACAGCGCCGCAATTGCTGCAAAAATTCCCACTTAAACATATTGCGTCTTACTTGCACATGACACCTGAAACATTGAGCCGAGTTAGGGCTAAATACTAGCCTTTCTTGATTTGAATCAAGCAATAGTAGGTGCTTACTCAATCACTTTTGTGAGATACAAAATCTATCTCATGAAAAACTCTATTCACAAACATGCTGGCATCTCCTTGTTAACTGGAGCATTTTTAGCCACTGTTACCATGGCATTGCACCCGGTCGGGGGTAGTATCGATCACCTTATTAAGGTTTCACCGATAATCCTGACTAGTCATATCATTGCGATATTTTCGGTGCCTTTTATACTATTTGGTTTCTGGGGACTCTCTCGCCGGATTGGGTTCGATAAATCGCTATCGGTTTTAGCGTTTATTATTAGTGCAGTTGGCCTATTTGCAGTTATGCTTGCTGGGGCTATTAATGGCTTGGCACTCCCTTTCTTCGTTGAAGGTTTATCAGATATCAGTCCTGAAAAACAGGATCAAGCGCGGTTTATACTGAGCTATGGCTTCTCTTTAAACCAAGCATTCGACTACATATTTATCGGTGCATTATGCGAGGCATTCCTCTGCTGGTCTTTCGTGATGCTGAAAGAAAAGGTCTTTCCAAAATGGGTGGCCATTCTGGGTATAATTTTAGGACTTGGATTCTTAATAGCACTGATCGCTGGCTTAGACTTGGTTCACTTGCATGGTTTCAGCGTGTTTATTTACGGTATCGCTAGTTGGGTAGCGGCAGTTGGCCTGCTAATGGTTAAACGTAATTAAAAACAAAAAGCCTCTCCATTGAATGGAGAGGCTTTATTACATCCAAATCCGATATTCTATTCCTTATTAATATACTTACGGTTTACAAAGAATGCCGCCACAAAGCCAACACCAAGCATTAAAAATATACCGAAGAAGTATGGGCCTGGGCTACTATGGTTTCTCCCTAATACACCACTACTCTGTAGGGCATCCTCGATAAAAAATCCTAGACCTATACCCAGCGCAAGACATATAAATAGTATCCCGAGAAGCATCACGAAGAAATAAGATTTTTTACGTGGGTCTGATTGAAATAGTGAAGCATCGGCTCCCTTCTCAATTAGTTGAGTTCTTTCTCTATGCCTAGTGAATAACCAAAAGAATATCACTCCACCTAAAGAGATTATTATGGAGGCCATAAACATAAATGCTGCAAATCCGTCGCTCATCGTTTTTTCAAATTAGTTTCAAAAGCTTTGATGCCCTTTGTGATCATCAAGTTACACCTTCGGCGAAAATTAATTGGGAAATTTGAAATGAAGAACATTTAAAAGATTTCTATATTCTACCTGTAACCAATCTGAACATCGCATAGTCAAATCTGAAAAATGAAAGCCAATAATGAGCAATATGCCATGGAGTTGATTATCGCAAAGGTTAAAGAAGGCGATATGGCTGCATTCAATGTGCTCATTGATGAACATAAAGCCATGGCGTTTACTTTGGCTTTGAAGTTGATGAAGAACCGAGAAGACGCAGAAGAGGTTGCTCAAGACGCGTTTCTAAAAGCCTATAAGAACATCAAACAATTCGAAGGTAATTCAAAATTTTCCACATGGCTCTATACAATTGTTTACAACACGGCTTTAACAAGATTAAGGAAGAAGAAAATTTCTACAAGTGAGATTTCTGACCATAATGAGGAGAGGCTATCTTCTTATAGTGAATCAGATAAAGAATGGAATAGACTACAAAAAGCGGAGCGTTCTGGATATATAAAACAAGCCATGGATTTATTATCCCCAGACGATCAGGTGGCCATTACCTTGTTTTACTTAAACGAGAACTCTCTTCAAGAAATTTGCGAAATTACAGGCTGGGAATTATCCAACGTAAAAGTTAGATTGCATCGAGCACGAAAAAGATTATTGAAGGTATTAGAGCAACTGTTAGACACTGAAGTAAGATCATTATTATGAACGAATTCAATCTTTCCGATAAAGAACTGAAAGCACTGCTTCAAAGTGAGGGTTTAGAAGAGCCGTCTCTCAGTTTTAACAGGGTTGTTCTAGAAAAAGCTAAAGCTGCTGATAAGGCCAAGCATTTAATCATTCCAATCTGGGTTAAGGTGCTATTTGCCGTCATTGTTCTCACACCAATCGGTTATTTGGCTTTTGCCCAAGGGCTAAATCTAGGTACGGAAGAGCTTGATTTACCTGTTCCCGAACTTTCCTTGAATATAGGTCTCAACAGTACCTACAAGTATATTTCTTTATTGAGTGTAGGTGTAATTTGGATGGCCTTCTTCTTTAATAGATACCTGACTCGTCAAAACTGATACGAGGTTAAAAACGGTTAACCGCTTATTTTCTAAAACTTTATTGCTGAAATTCGTTGGCAATAAATTAGATGAATAAGGGCCTTTACATATTAGTTTTTCTGCTACTCACTTGTGCACTAAAGGCTCAATCCAAGGGTGATTTCTTATTTAAAGGGAAGGTTGTAGACAAAGAAGAATCAAAAGGAATTCCCTTTGCCAGTGTATTTGTGATCACGCAAAATAAAGGTACCGCAACTTCTCCCGATGGGAATTTTAACTTCAGAATATTCGTAGGAGACTCAATTCGTATTTCATCGGTTGGTTATGCCGACTATACATTCGCCGTGAGTGCAGAAATGGCAAGTCGCAATGAAGTAATCATCATAGAAGTAAGCCCGCAAGCAATCAATTTGGATGATGTAGAGGTTTTTCAATTATCAGATGACTTCTATTTGAGAAGGAAAATCAGAGACACACTCAAACTGAATCTCCCTGAAAATATTATGGATTTTCCGCTTCTAGGTCTTCCAGATGATATTGGGCCACCAGTAAATACTCCTTTTACTTTTCCCATCGCCACCATTCCAATTTTTCAAGATTTAAGCCGAAACCCAAAACAAGCTAGAATTATTAGGCAAATGGAGGAAGCCAAGAATTTTCTATCCCTGAGAGAGCGAGAAAGACTCAAGTATTTCAATAAAGATATTGTGAAGAAAGTGACGAGGATCGACGATCGGGTAATCGATGAATTTATGGAGTTTTGTAAATTCCTAGATGGTGAAATAATCGGGAGAAGCGAGTATGAGATCACTCAAAAAATACTTGAGCGATACAAAGCATTTCTCAGGCGCTAATTCAAATATTTTTTAATGTCATTCCAGACCGTTTCTGCAACAATTTGATGCCCTCGAACATTTGGGTGAATACCATCTGGCAAGTTCAACTCTGGGTAGCCGCCAACCTTATCCAACAAAAATGGGATTAGTTCGGAATCCGTTTCTTTCGCAACTTTCGCAAATAGATTTTTAAAGCGATTTGTATAATCTTGACCCAAGTTTGGCGGAATTTGCATACCCGCTAAAATTACAACCGCGTCGGGATTTTTGGCTCTTACTTTACCTACCATTGCCTTTAGGTTCTTTTCTGTTTCGTCCAAACTCAACCCTCTTAGTCCATCGTTGCCACCTAATTCAAGGATAAATACATCTGGTTTAGTTTTAAGAATCCAGTCAATTCTGCCTAAACCACCTGCTGATGTCTCTCCGCTCAATCCGGCATTGATCACTTCATATGCCATTTGGTTAGAATCTAATTTTTGCTGAATTAATGCTGGAAAGGCCTGCTCCGACGACAGCCCATACCCTGCTGTAATACTATCGCCAAAGAAGATGATTTTCTTTTTATCATCTTGATTGACAGAGCTGCCTACTCCTGACAAGACGGTTATAGAAAGTATCAGTGAACTCGTGAATTTCAAGAATTGTATATTGAGTCTCATATATTAGCAAACTGACGAACCAAATCGACTTACATTCGTCTTCATTATATCAAACATTTGAATCTCGAATATGTCAAATATTCTTGAGGTTTCTAACCTCACTAAAACATACTCTAGCGGATCAAAATCTTTAACGGTACTCTCCGACATAAGTTTTTCTATCCAAACAGGCGATAAAATCAGTATTGTGGGATCATCTGGTAGTGGTAAAACCACACTACTTGGCTTATGTGCGGGCTTAGATAGAGCAACATCTGGCAAGGTTACCTTAAATGGTATTTCCCTGGATAATCTTGGAGAAGACGAGAGAGCTTTTGTGAGAAGCCAACATGTTGGGTTTATTTTCCAAAACTTTCAATTACTACCCACATTGACAGCACTAGAAAATATAATGGTGCCAATGGAGCTAAGAAGAGAAAAAGGAATCAAAAAAAGAGCCTTAGACCTTCTAGACCGTGTAGGACTTGCCGAAAGACACGATCACTACCCGACTCAGCTCTCGGGCGGAGAGCAACAAAGAATTTCTATCGCTAGAGCTTTTTCAAATGATCCTAAAATCCTCTTCGCCGATGAACCTACGGGTAACCTGGATGAAGAAACCTCTGTAAAAATCGAATCTCTCCTTTTCGATCTAAATAAAGAGTCCGGAACTACGCTGGTATTGGTGACTCATGACTTGGAACTTGCGCAAAAGACAGATCGAATTATTCGATTGAAAGGGGGAATTTTACAAAGTACTGTTTCGGAAACTTCGGTGGCAGAATAATGGACAAACAAGTAGGTGTTACTCCTGAAAAAGTATCTAAGCGATGGATTCTCCTGATGGCTTGGCGCGATGCTAGAAAAAGTAAATCGCGGCTATTGCTATTTATTTCCTCCATTGTTATTGGTATAGCAGCCCTTGTCGCTATCAATTCATTCAGCGATAATCTCCAAAGCGATATCAATAATCAGGCAAAAGAACTGCTGGGTGCTGATTTAGAATTGGCAAGCAACGACCCGAACTTCAGTTACGCCATTATAGATTCCATGCAGACGGAAGTTTCCTATGAAAACAGCTTTGCTTCCATGATCTTTTTCCCTAAAAATCAGGAAAGCAGGCTGGTTGACGTCCGTTCTTTAGAGGGAGGTTTTCCGTACTATGGGAAACTAGAAACAGAACCAGCGACGGCAGAAGCTACATTTAGAGATGGTCTCCCAAAAGCCCTAGTTGATAAAAGCGTACTTGTGCAATACAATGTGGGCATTGGTGATTCCATAAAAATCGGGCAAGTAACTTTCAAAATTGAGGGGGCGCTAATCAGCTCTCCGTCCCAATCGATGGGCGCCACACTAGTAGCACCTGCAGTTTATATCCCAATGTCCTTTCTAAACCAAACAGGACTGATTACAAGGGGAAGTAGGGTTTACTATAGACGTTTTTACAAATTTATTGATCCGCCAAGTGACTTTGATATAGATGAGCAAATACGAGCAGATAGCGATTCATTAAGGCTATGGAAAATCAGTAGTGAAACTATACGTGAGCGAAAAGAAGATACCGGCAGGACGTTCGAAGATCTAGCGGATTTCTTGAATTTAGTCGCTTTTGTCGCCTTACTTTTAGGGTGCGTGGGCGTGGCCAGTGCAGTTCATATTTATATTAAGGAGAAGATCAGACTGGTGGCTATTTTGAGGTGTCTTGGTGCCAGTGGCAAGGACGCATTCTATATCTACCTGACCCAGATAGGGATTTTCGGTCTTTTGGGCTCTGTTTTAGGAGCACTAGCGGGTACTTTCATTCAGACGATTCTCCCACGTATATTCGCTGAATTTTTACCAGTGGATGTAACGATCGCCTTGTCTTGGACATCGATCATTGGCGGAGTGGTCACAGGGCTTTTCATGTCCATCTTATTCGCGCTTTCTCCTTTGGTTTCTATCCGTAAAGCGTCGCCACTAATCACACTGAGGGGTGTAGACGAGAAAAATACGAGGAAATTAGACAAAGCGCAGGCATTGATTTACACTACCATTTTTGTTTTCGTTATTTCATTCGCTTTCATTCAGATTGGCTCATTAATCGACAGTCTTTGGTTCACTCTTTTTATAGCTTTAGCCTTTGGGTTTCTAGCCCTAATCGCAAAAGCCTTCATGTGGCTGGTAAAGAAATTCTTCCCTAGCAGCTGGAGTTATGTTTGGCGACAAAGTCTCGCAAACCTTTACCGGCCCAACAACCAGACCCTGATTCTGATTTCTTCCATTGGATTAGGAACAGCGCTAATTACCACGCTATACTTTATTCAAAGCCTTTTGATCAGTCAGGTGGAAATTACGACTAACGAGGATCGTCCTAACCTGATGGTTTTCGATATTCAAAGCCATCAGGTAGAAGCACTGACTCAATTGGCAAAGGAGTCGAATCTACCGATCATGCAAAGCGTGCCAGTAGTCACGATGCGATTAAAATCTATTAATGGACTTTCCTATCAAAAGGCCATGGAAGATACGATTCGAAACTTTCGAGGCGGCATGTTCCGTAGAGAGTGGCGAGTCACATATCGCGACAGTCTCATTGCTTCGGAAGAAATTGTTCAGGGAAGCCTTCAGCGATATAACCCTGCATCGGACAGTTTACCGGCGGTCAGCTTGGAGGACGATTATGTTACGCGAAACCGATTAGAGTTAGGCGATACCTTGGTGTGGAACGTTCAGGGCGTACCGATCGCTACGATACTAAGCAGTACTCGAGAAATTGACTGGAATAGAGTTCAAACAAATTTCTTGGGTTTGTTTCCCAATAATGTCCTAGAGTCTGCTCCCCAATTCCATGTATTAATCACCAGGGTGCAGAGTGTTGAAGAAGGCGCACTTTTTCAAAGAGAGGTTGTCAAAAATTATCCAAATGTATCGGTGATAGATGTAGGCTTAATTTTAAATACTTTGGATGATATACTGGATAAAATTGCATTCGTGATTCGATTTATGGCGCTTTTCAGCATTCTAACCGGGCTTTTGGTACTGATCAGTTCAGTAATTCTATCAAAGTTCCAGCGAATTAAGGAGAGTGTGTTACTTAGAACAATGGGCGCCACCCGAAATCAAATCCTCAGTATTAATAGCTTAGAATACTTCTTTTTGGGCAGCCTTGCATCATTATCGGGTATACTTTTGGCCATGCTAGGCAGCTGGGGGCTCGCCTATTATTCCTTTGATTCGACCTTTGTACCCAACTTACTCCCGATCGCTCTTGTGTACATTATAATTACTGGATTAACGATTATCATCGGGTTAATTAACAGTAGAGGTATTATTAGTAAACCGCCTTTGGAAGTTTTAAGAAATGAAATTCAATAGTCAAATGTGAGCGATTAACGCTGAGATTCCCCATTCAGCATGGACATACACCTGACTGAAAAAAGTTTTTACTAACATTGACACCTAATTAATACAAAATCTATGAAAGCAATAATGACATTAATCCTCGGGGCCTTTTTGATGACACAATCAAGCGACCCTGCAAAAGTAGTTGGCGATTGGGAAGGTACAATTGAAGCTCCAGGACAAAGTATTAAGATAATTTTCCACGTGACGAATACTGATGGCAAATTGTCCTCTACACTAGATGTTCCTCAGCAAGGAGCCATGGGACTAAAGGTTGATTCCACCTCATTTAAGGATGACAAAATCAAAATGGTTTTAAACCTACTTCCAGCAAGCTTTGAAGGCACACTAAAAGATGGAAAAATCACAGGCAAATGGAGCCAAGGTGGTGGTTCGGCTGATGCTGTTTTGACTAAAGCAAAGAAAACAGGTAAGAGCTAAAGGCTTAGTTGGCATTAAAGTAGGTTGTTAAAGGTTGTCATATTCTCTATCTTTTGAGAAGTCAACCTTTAACAACATGCGAATTAGAACCTATTTTTTGGGAATACTCTGTCTGATATTCCTACCATTCAATTCATCCTTCTCTCAAATTGAAAAAGCCCCAGATCGTACTGAGGGAGAGGGACCTTTCAAAAGATTAATCGTAAGAGGTGTTACCCTCATCAATGGAAATGGTGCTCCACCAACAGGTCCAGTGGATATCGTCGTGGAGCAAAATATCATCAAAGGTGTTTACAATGTTGGTTATCCAGGCCTGCCTATTCGAGAAAGAGATAGACCGAAGGCAAATCCCGGCGATCAAGAATTAGATGCCGAAGGTATGTACTTACTTCCCGGATTTGTCGATATGCATGGCCATATTGGAGGTACCGGGCAAGGAACTCCAGCAGAATATGTATTTAAACTTTGGCTGGCTCATGGGATTACAACGATCAGAGACCCATCGGCTGGTAACGGTTTAAAATGGGTTTTGGAGCATAAAGAAAAGAGCAACAAAAACACAATTACTGCTCCTAGAATTCTCGCCTATACTGGTTTTGGTCAAGGAGCGAAAGAACCAATTTCGACTCCCGAATTAGCCAGGCAATGGGTAAGAGACAACGCAAAAAACGGTGCTGACGGCATTAAGTTTTTTGGCGCAGCACCAGATATTATGCAAGCTGCGCTTGAGGAAAACAAGAAGCTTGGCTTACGATCGGCAATGCACCACGCTCAAATGGATGTAACCAGGTGGAACGTGCTCAACTCTGCTCGGGCTGGCCTTACTTCAATGGAACATTGGTACGGACTACCTGAGGCACTTTTTACAGACCGCATCGTCCAGAATTATAGCCTCGATTACAATTATCGCAACGAGCAAGATCGGTTTGGCGAGGCTGGCCAGCTATGGAAGCAAGCAGCTAAGCCCTATTCTGATCACTGGAACAAAGTGATGGATGAGCTGATCTCTCTAGATTTTACCATTGATCCTACCTTTAATATTTATGAGGCGAACCGAGATTTAATGAGGGCTTACAGTGCCGAATGGCACAAAGACTACACCCTCCCATCGCTTTGGGAGTTTTATCGACCTAGCCGTAGATCTCACGGTTCTTATTGGTTTGATTGGGGTACAGAACAAGAGGTAGCTTGGAAGGAGAATTACAGGTTATGGATGACTTTCATCAACGAGTATAAAAATCGTGGTGGACGTGTGACGGCAGGTTCAGATTCTGGATTTATCTATCAGCTTTATGGTTTTGCCTATGTAAGAGAGTTAGAACTTTTGAGGGAATCTGGTTTCCATCCACTTGAGGTAATCATGTCGGCTACATTAAATGGAGCCCAAGCTGTAGGTATGGAGGATAAAATCGGAACCATTGAAGTGGGTAAATATGCCGACTTCTTTATCGTAGAAGAGAATCCTCTAAAGAACTTAAAGGTGCTTTATGGTACAGGTGCGCTTAGGTTAGATGAAAATAACGAAGTAACGAAAGTTGGAGGCGTAAAATGGACTGTGAAAGATGGTATTGTGTACGACGCCAAACAGCTATTAGAGGATGTAAGAAAGATGGTGGAAGAGAAGAAAAATGGTTTGAGTTTTAAAATGACAACCAAGTAAATCCATGAAGAAACAAATCGTAATCAGCTTATTTCTATTGACATGTATCTTTTATGCATGCGATAAGCAAGAAGATCAGGTTTACGTACCTGAATCATTTCAGGCAATGTCTCTTTTGGGCGATTCGCTAAAAATCCCCGAAAGAACGGAACGTCAGGATTCAATTCTGAAGATGAATATCGACAAGGCTTTAGATGATTTCAATCTTGATAGTAATGAAATGAACACCATTTGGCTAGGTAGGCGGTATGCTTATTTAAGCGATTACAAGAAAGCCATAGATGTATTTACCGATGGCATTTCGCGCTTCCCTGAGTCTTACAAATTGTATCGCCACAGAGGACACCGTTACATTAGCATTCGACAATTTGATAAAGCGATATGCGATTACGAAAAGGCTTATGAATTGATGCCGAAAGGGGTGGAAGAAACTGAGCCTGATGGTGCTCCAAACCGTTTAAACATCCCGCTATCAAATACTCAGTTCAATATTCTGTACCACTATGGACTGGCGCATTATCTCTCTGGAAATTTCCAAAAAGCAGAGGAAATCTATCGCGAATGCATGGACTATTCTGGCAATCCAGACTTAAGGGTAGCGACATCCGATTGGCTTTACATGACGTTAAGAAGGCAAGGAAAAACGGATGAAGCTGATGCCCTTTTATCGACGATCGATCCGTCAATGGAGATTATTGAAAATGATAGTTATTTAAAAAGATTAAGCATGTATCAAGGAGCCTTACCTGCCGATGACTTACTCAAGGGTTCGGGAGACGATGTAGCACTCAGCCTTGCCACTCAAGGTTATGGTTTAGGCAATTGGTATTTGTATCAGGGTGACGAGGCTAAAGCAAAAGAAATCTTTGAACGAGTTGTTCAAGGAACTTCCTGGTCGGCATTCGGATATATAGCTGCTGAAGCTGATCTTAATAGGCTACGATAGTTACCAGAAAATAAAAAAGCCCAAGGTTGATTTAACCTTGGGCTTTTTTTGTGTTAAGCTTAATTACTTAGCCTCTCTTCTTTTTGATGACAATCTGATCTGCCAATAGCTTGATACTTTCTTTGAGATAAGCATCCTTCATATCAGCTAATGATCGCCCATTAGAAGATGAAGCATCATCTAGCGAATCACCAATTCTTACCGTAGCTTTCAGTTCTCTATCTCTTTTACGCTTCTCAAAATCATCTTGCTCCTTTTTGCGCTCGTCATAATTCAAGGAGATATATTTTCTAGCTCTGTTTTTTCTTAATTCACTGATATCTTCTTGCAAATCGATCAACGTTTGATCTTCCTTTAAACGCTGCTTATGCCTTTTCTCTAACATCGAAAGCATGTTTTGATCTACATAGTCTAAGGTTTTAAAATCAGCAGAGGCAATTTTGTCCCAAGGCAATGCACTTGGCTTAGAGCTCTCCCCAAATTCGTCCGCACTATAAACCGAAGGGTATTCTATATCAGGTGTCACCCCTTTATGTTGCGTACTGCTACCTGTAACTCTATAAAACTTGGCGATCGTAAATTTCAAGAGTCCCAGTTTATCTTCACTCTTTTGTCTTAGGAAGTCTTCCAGTCCTCGAACATTTTGAACCGTTCCTTTTCCGTAAGATTGCTCTCCCACAATCACGCCTCTTTTATAGTCTTGAATTGCGCCTGCGAAAATCTCTGAAGCCGAAGCGGAAAAACGATTAATCATCACGTTCATTGGGCCTTCGTATGTCATCCCCTTGTTCTCATCATCGTATTTTTGAATTTGTGCGCGACTATCTTTTACCTGCACCACTGTTCCACCTGGTAAAAACAATCCGGAAAGGCTTATCGCTTCAACTAGCTGCCCTCCACCATTATTTCTCAAATCGAGCATAATACCATCGACATTTTCAGCTTCTAATTCCTTGATTATTTTCCTCACGTCATTAGTCGTGCTCGTGTAATCTTCACCTCCTTGATCGTATCCTTCTGGGTCGAGGTAAAAGTCAGGAACAGTGATAATTCCAAAGTTGTAATCAATACCACCTTCAGTGTATTTTACAACCTTGCTCTTCGCTCTTGACTCATCCAATTTGATCTTATCACGTACGAGCATCACCTCTTTCATTTCAGATCCTGGGCTTGCTCCAGCTGGCAAAAGTTGTAATCTAACTAAGGTGCCTTTTGGGCCTCTAATTTGTCCAGCAACCTCATCTGAACGCCAACCTACGACATCAATCATTTCACCATCGGCACCTTGTGCAACACCAGTTACTCTATCTTCTGCTTGAATTTCACCACTCAAGAAAGCAGGGCCACCAGGTCTTAGTTCTGTAATCTTAGTAAAATCATTGTCCTGCTGAAGTGTAGCGCCAATTCCCTCGAGAGACTTGCTACTTTGCATTTGGAAATCCTCAGCATTGAGCGGCGTGAAGTAGTTGGTATGTGGATCAAATGCCTCCGTTACGGAATTCATGAACATTTCAAAAACGTCGTTGCTGTTGTATTTGGAAACGTTGCTTTGAAAGCGCTCATAACGCTTGGTCAATACGTCTACTATTTTATCATATTCAGAACCGCTGAGCTTTAACTGTAATGCTTGATTCTTGATCGTTTTTCTCCAAATTTCATCTAATTCGGCTACATTTTTTGCGTATGGCTCCTTCTCTCTGTCAAAGGCTAAGCTTTCCTTTTTATCAAAATCAAACTTATCAGTCACATGAGCCAAGGCATATTCTAAGCGTGCATCTACGCGCTTTTTGTAGATGTTGAAGATGTAAAAAGCAGGAATTAAATCACCTTCTTTTGATCTGTTATCAAGTTCGTATCGATACTTTTCAAACGATTTAATATCACTTTCTAAAAAGTAGCTTTTGTTGCCATCGAGTGTCTCTATGAAGTTGTTGAAAATAACTGAAGATAAGGAGTCATCTAGATCAGTTTCTCTGTAGTGGAAGTAGTCCAAAATCTGAACTATAATCTTAGATTCCTTTATGTGTGCAGCCGTTGGCTGTAAATATTCAGTAGAATCTCTTTCCGTGCCGAATGTCGGACCGGTAAAGAAGATTACCATTGGTAACCACAATAACTTTTTAATCATCTTCATTTGAACGCGTTTTTTTCTTAAACGTTACCCATGACAGGGTTTTAAATGTAATGAAAATCACCTTAAAACACTGGGTATGTTTTGATTCACTACAAGTATAATACCACAAGCGGGTTAAGTAGTTTCAACTTTAGTATGAATGGATGTTAAAAAATGCAAAATCATTGATATCTCAAGGAGTTTGAAGGGTTCGTGGTAGCAGCCTTTACTGATTGAAAGGTCACTGTTAACAATGCGATAGCCATTGCCACAACGGCTGAGATAACAAACCAAGCCCAGTTTATATCCACTCTATATTCAAAGTCTCCGAGCCAAGATTTCATTAAGAAATACGCGATCGGCACGGCAAGCAAAATCGCTATGGCAATCAACTGCGAGAATTGCTTTGATAAAAGTAGGATAATCCCAGTAATGCTTGCCCCCAATACTTTGCGCACACCAATCTCTTTGGTTTTCTGTTCTGCGGTAAAAGCGGAGAGTCCGAATAGTCCGAGGCAAGCAATGAAAATAGCCAACCACGTAAAGCTAAAAACCAGCTTCCCAAAACGTTCGTCTGAAGCATATTGCTGACCAAACTCTTCATCGAAAAACCGATACTCGAAAGGGCTATTAGGAAATACTTCATTCCATGCCGCTTGAATTGACTGCACTGTATTGCTAGCATTCCTGGTATTGAATTTCACAGCCAAATTGCCTCCATTAGTAGGATTATATAGCATGGCCAAAGGTTCAATCTTATGCCGCATATTGGTGAAGTGAAAATCCTTTACCACACCAATGACTTTTCTTTCTTGTTGCCCGAATGTTATGGTCTTGCCGACAGGCTCTTTCCATGTCAATTCTTGAGCCATGGCCTCATTGATTAAAACCGCCTGCTGCGCATCGGTCTGCATATCGCGATCAAATCCTCTGCCTTCGACCATCTCCATATCCATCAAATCCATAAAGTCGTCATCGAAGCCAAATACAGAAATTATCCATGTATCCTCCGCGGGAACACCTTCTGGCCTTACACGATTTCTCCCGAAAGTTCTACCTGGCATCCCCCCTGTTCGAGCTGTTTTCGTTATATCAGGAATCTCGTCCAACTTATTCATAAACACAGGCAGTGCTTGCTGTAGACTGGGGTGCCCAACGTTTAGGGTGACAATCTGTTCTGGGTCGAATCCTTTGTCAATATTTCGTTGATGTTGCAGCTGGTCGTAAACGATCGCGGTACCTATAATCATCGCTATTGAAATGGTAAATTGAAAAATCACCAAGGACTTTCTGAGCATAACGCCCTTCGCACTCGTCTTAAATGATCCTCTTAAAATACCTATCGGATTAAATCCTGAGAGCATTAAAGCTGGGTAACTCCCTGAAAAAAGGCCTAGAAAAAGCACAAAAAGTACAGCGCCTAAAACCCACTCTGTTTTGCCTAAAAAGTACAACGCTAAGTTTTGTTCTATTGGCAGGTTAACCAATGGACTAACAACGACTACAAAACCAAAAGCAAGCAATAATGACAGAAAGCATATGACTACGGACTCCACCATAAACTGATTGATCAGTTGTCCTCTAAATGCACCAAAGACTTTCCTAACTCCCACTTCGCGGGCTCTGTTCGTAGATCTGGCTGTTGAGAGGTTCATGAAATTAAATGAAGCAATGAGCATTACGAATAGTCCAACCGCTGCCAGCGTGTACACATAATTAATGTCTGTTTGGTTTAGGTTGTAGTTTTGGAAAAGAATACCACTAGATTTTAGATGTACATCTGCCAGTGGTTGTAGCGTGACACTAAAATTCTCCCCTACATTGTTAGCCCTAATTAGCTCTTCCATTTTGGTTTCTACCGTGGCTTCATTCTCCGCTGAGGCAAGCTGGACGTAGGTAGTCATACTGATGGATCGCCATGACTGAATGAATTGAGCAAAATTTGACGTAGTATCTGCTTGTAGCATAGAGACGATTACATCGAAGTTGAGATGGGAGTTTTCCTGTACATCCTCCATCACTGCTACTACTTCTAGTCCTGTCTGACCACCTAGTTCGAGTTGTTTACCGATTGGGTCTTCATTGCCGAATGTCTTTTTTGCCATGGACTCGGTAAGGACCACTGTATTGGGCTCAGAAAGTGCTTTATCCACATCCCCGTCGATCAATTTGAAGTCAAATACTTCGAAAAGTGATGGTTCGGCAAATGCAAAGTGTTCTGCGTAATATCCCTGCTGATTATAGGTGAGAAGTCGCCTACCCTGCGTTAACATGCGAACACTATTTTCAACTTCTGGAAAATTATTTTCCATGGCATCTCCCAAAGCAGGCATTGTGATACCCACAAGGTTACTACTCACCCCTAAGGCTTCGTCGATCGTTAAGACTCTGAAAATCTCGTCTGACTTCTTATGAAACTTATCAAAACTTGTTTCATTTTGAACGAATAAGAAGATTATGATACAACAAGCGATGCCGATAGATAACCCTAGGATATTGATTATAGATGTACTTTTGCTCTTAAAGAGGCTTCTGAAAGCGATTTTTAGATAGTTTTTTAGCATGATTTAGTTTTTGACCCTTAATAAAAAAATTGATGTTACTACACTATTTAAGTCTTCCAGTAGCATTAGTACCTCCCACTTTTAAAATGGTTACTTATTCAATTCCAGTTTTGCCAATTCAATAGCTTTCTCCAGTGCTTTTTCAGCTGGGACTTTGATATCTGGTATCACACCTACCCCTTCCCAATTTGTTTTTGTAATGGGGTTAATGGCCCTACCTCTTGGAACGTTAACCACAAAATCACCCGAAATTATCGATGGGCCTCCCGGGTGGGCTCCACCACCAGTAGTTTCTCCAATGATGGTAGCTCGCTCTAGATTCTTGAGGTTGTAGGTGAATTCTTCTGCCGCTGAAAAGGTGTAGTCACTCGTAAGCACATAAATCGGAATATCGGGCTTGGTTTGACTGGCTAGTTCAGGGTCGGTCCACGTTTCCGAGTAGCGATCGGCAGGCCTCCAATAGAACGTATTTAGGTGCACTTTTTCATCCCCAAATAGGTAGCTTGATATGAAACGAATCATGTTGGGTGATCCCCCACCATTCTTTCTTAAATCAAAAATTAGGGCGTCTGCTTGTATAAGTTTATCCATGGCTGGTTTAGCCACATCTTCCGCTATACCAATGTCCATGAAACCCCTCAAGTCCAGATACCCAACGTTTCCTGGAAGTATCTTCACTTCTTCGAAACCAAATTTACCATTCGACTCAGGTCCAGGCCCAAAATCTCGATTTCTAATGTTTTCAGCATGTGCGTGATCATGAGTAACACGGATATGCCTATCACCCGTCACCGATCTTAAATCGGTTTCTAAAGCTGCCGCAAAGGCACTTTCGGAATCATAACTATTGTATTGATTCGACTTGAGCTTAGAGATGATCAAATCATGCATTGCCTTTCCCTTTTCAGGATATACATAATTTTCATTCATGATTTTTGCCAAACGTCGGACTATTTTCTTTTTATCGAAATCCTGTGCAGAAACGGAGGCTGTCACGGCAAAAAATAGGACAAGGAACTTCTTCATTAGATTTTTTTACGTAAGTGCTTACGTAATAATAGTAAAGGAGTTATAAAAACTCACATTTAAATACTTGAATTTTAGATTTAGCTACTGAAGCGAACGGACACGTTCATACATGGACTTTTCATCAAGCGCTGATTCTACCTTATCTAAATTCTTGAGTAGATCGCCACCTGATTCGCTCACCAATTGATCATTGGCCTTTTTTATCTGACCCCAAAGGTCTGTCATTTTGGCCACGAGTGCATGACCTTTATCGGTAAGTTTTAGCAAACGCTTTCTTTGGTCGGCATCGTCCTTACTTTCCTGTAAAATGCCATTACTTACTAAAACATTGGCTACTTGGTTGACTGCCGGATGTGTCTGTTTAAGCATTGTGGACAGTGCTGTCACGGATAGTTCTTCTCCTTCTTTGAGCGCATAAACCAAGGTAAACCACCGTGGCTCAAACGCTAAAGAGGACTCCTTATAAACCTGAGAAACGTCTTTAGCCAATCGCTCGCTTAGGTTTTTTAAACGGGTAGCCAGTGCCAAACTACCCAATTCTTCTATAATATCTCGTCCCAATTACTTCTTCTTTTTCGGGGCTATAAACGGCACTTTTTCCGTTCTGATTAGCTCCATTAACTCCTCCATTTTCTGGTTTACTTTAGCGGCTCCAGCGATTGCCGTCACATACTCTGCTTTCAGCGTTTCAACTCTAGCTCTTTGACCATCGGTAACCGGTGGCTCAATGCCGTCTATCGTACCATATATATGTAATAGCTGTACTTCCAGTTTGTTTTCAAAATTGATTACATCTTGAAATGTCTTTTGCTTTGGCTGTACAAATTCACCCTCTAATTCATTGATCATTTCCACCAATTCTTTAATGGCTTCATGCACATTAGCAAAGTCGTCTGGGTCAATTCTCGATTTCAGGTCATTGATTTGCGCTCTAACGGATCTTATATCATTCGCTGTGCTTTGCAATTCCTCTATGATCTCGCGAACCTCTTCCAGCAATTGTTGCTGCTCTTGATATTGCGCCGTAGTAGCTTCCCATTTTGGATCCGGAGCCACATTTAATCGTTTTACAATCTCTTGATCTCCATAACTCATTTTCATGGTGTAAGCACCTGGTGCCACCCGATGACCTCCCGCGCCAAGCCCGACAAATACACCTTGTACGCCATCAAAATTCACTTTTGATAAATTCCAATTCAGGCGATTCATTCCTGATTTCTTGGTCAACTTCTCTTGACGGTTGGTAGCATCAGAGGCAAAACTTCTGACTACTGCACCTGAAGCGTCCATAAATTCAACTTTTAACGGAATTGAATCAGCATCTTCCTTGATGTAATACATGATGGAAAATCCTGGATATGGATTTTGACCTATCGATGTATTTCCTGTGCGGAAAGCATTGTCCCGAATCGCGTTTTCAGGCTCATAGACATAGAAATCGGAATTTTGTGCTGCCTTTAATTCATATAAAGGATTTAGGTCGTCCATTACCCAAAAAGCTCTACCCTGAGTGGCTATGATCAGATCATTTCCGTGTACCATTAAATCTGTAATAGGAACAATTGGCAAGTTTTGTTGAAACTCGTTCCATTTCACTCCACCATCAAAAGACACATAAAGCCCTAGTTCTGTACCGGCAAAAAGAAGGTCTTTTTGCTTTGGATCCTCCCTCACAACTCTTACATGCGCTTCGCTGGCGATTCCATTGACAATTCTATTCCAAGTTTGCCCGTAATCAGTGGATTTGAAGATATGTGGTGTAAAATCGTTGAACTTATACTTATTGAAAGCCACGTATACTGTACCAGGATCATGTGGAGACACTTCGATTTGGTTCACCATACCTTCACCAGTATTCGGAATCGTAATTTCTGTCCAATCCGCACCACCATTTTTAGTAATGTGTAGCATACCATCGTCGGCACCAGTATAAATAACATCTGGTGTATGCGGCGATTCCGCTACATAATAAATAGCGTGATAAATTTCTCCACCGGCACCTTCGTTAGTGATCGGCCCGCCACCCCAGTTTATCTTGGTACTATCATTTCTGGTTAAATCTGGGCTAATTTCGGTCCAAGTTATTCCTCTATTAGATGTTTTTAAGAGCTTATTTCCTGCATGATAAATTACCGAAGGATCATGCTTTGAAGCAATGATCGGTGCATTCCAGTTAAAACGATATTTTATATCACGTGGATTGGTTCCTAAGCCCTGAAATGGATAAGCCATAACATCTTTAGTGAGCTTAGTTTTGGCATTCCACTCGTCGATAATTCCTTGATAACATCCTGAATACACGTATTTCGGATCGTCTGGATCGAAGGCAGAGTAAGCACTTTCGCAACCGCCAACTGGAAAAAAGTCCGAATTGCTAATTCCTCCACCATTGACTCGGGACGCTATTGAAACCGAACTATTATCTTGTTGCCCGCCATAAATTCTGTAAGGAAACTGTCTATCGGCATTTACTCTATAGAATTGAGCCGTCGGTTGGTTGTCTTGTCTTGACCAGTCTTTGCCACCATTAATGGATACGTTAGCACCGCCATCGTTGGCATTTATCATGTACTGCGGTTTTTCAGGGTTAATCCAAACTTGGTGATTATCGCCATGAGGTGTATTCAGGTTCACGAAGGTTTTACCGTTATCGGTGGATTGAACGAGCGGAGCATTCATGATATAGACACTTTCTTCGTCTGTTGGATGTGCCTGAATATGCATGTAGTACCAAGATCGGGCTCTTAGTAGACGATCGGGATTGATGAGCCTCCAATTTTTACCGCCATTATCCGATCGATAAAGTCCTCCTTTATCAGCTTCAATAATGGCCCAAACTTTATCTGGATTGGCACGAGAAACACTCACTCCAATTTTACCCATAACACCTTTTGGCAAGCCTTTCGATAATTTCTTCCATGTCAGACCACCATCGGCAGATTTCCAAATTCCACTGCCTGGTCCGCCACTCTGAACCTTCCAAGGGAACCTTCTATGATCCCAGTAAGCAGCATAAATAATCCGAGGATTAGTCATATCCATACTCAAATCACTTACCCCAGAATTTTCATCTATATAGTGAACTTTAGTCCATGTTTCCCCTCCGTCTTCTGATCGGTAAATACCTCTATCTTCAGTGGCAGCATAAGGACTTCCTTGTGCACCGACGATGACGACATCGGGATTATCTGGGTGAACTACGATCTTAGAAATCTGTCTTGTTTTCTCTAAACCGATATTTTTCCATGTTTTACCAGCATCGGTCGATTTGTAAACACCATCACCATGGGATGTCATTACTCCTCTTACTGGAGCTTCTCCCATACCCACGTAAACCACGTTAGGGTCAGATTCAGAAACGGCGATCGCACCAACGGAAGCGGTTTTCATAAAGCCGTCAGACACATTTTTCCAGCTTTCTCCAGCATCATCTGTCTTCCACACACCGCCAGTTGCGCCCATGTAGTAAGTCATTGGGTCTTGAACCACGCCAGCTACTGCTGTCGCACGGCCGCCACGGAAAGGTCCTACTAAGCGAAACTCCATCGAATTGTAAAGTGTGGTGTCGTAGGAAACTCCTTCTGGGGCCTGATTTTTTCTTTTGCGGCGTTGTGCAAAAGTATCTGGGGAACAAAAAAGAGCAGTTAGAGCAACTAGTAAAAAAATTCGAAGCGTCTTCATAGATAATCGTCTTAAAATCGGAAGGCTTTGGTGTTCCTAGCCGATATGTTTGGTTGAATCCTTAAGATAGGCATTGCCACGAGTAAAAACCAGCGACATTTTGGGAGGTGATTTGTATATTGGTCGAAACGGCTTTTTATATGCGACTTAAACTATTGATTTCATCTGTTATTGTGGCTTTTTTCTGCTTAACCGCTTGCGAAGCTCCAGACAATAACCAAGAACAGCAAAAGGAAGAAGTAGCTCGTTTTGAAAGAGAGAGTTCTTCGATTCTAAAAGGAGTTAAAGTGCCTGAAGGGAAATCTCTTTATCTGGCCAGTGGTATTGTGGCCACTGAAAAAGATAGTAGTAAACCTGTTGGTGATCGAGGTCGGTTTGGTGATACTTATGATCAGAGTGTGAGTGCTTTAAAAAGAATCGAAAGTTATCTTTCCGAAGAAGGCCTTAGCCTAAAAGATGTTGTGTCTATGAAAGTCTATGTGGCGCCAGATCCTGAAAATGATGGTAAACCCGATTTTCAAGCTTGGTTCAAAGCCTATGGCGAGTACTTCGGTACTGATAACAACCCGAATAAAGTAGCAAGGTCTACTATTGGCGTATACACTTTAGTCGACCCAAATAAATTTATCGAAATAGAAGTAAGAGCTGTTTACCCTTAACCTTTCTTAGAAAAAGAAAACATGAAAAAACTTAACTCATTTTTTGTAGCGCTGCTCATGTTGGCAGCTTTTGGCCTTCATGGGCAAACTTATAACGAATATGAAATATCCTTTGGCAATCGGGTACATCACGAAGCCAACATCAAGGTTAAGTTTTCTAACCTTGAGAATAAGGTATTAGAAGTGCGCATGAGCCGAAGTTCACCAGGTCGGTATGCAGTACATGAGTTTGCTAAAAATGTGTATGCTGTGAAGGCTACCGACAGCAAGGGAAATGAACTAACTGTTACCCGATCGGACCCGAGCCAGTGGAATATTGCCAATCATGACGGTACGGTAAATTTTGAATACACCTTATATGCCAATAGGGCTGGCGGAACTTACTCAGGAATCGACGAACTGCATGCTCACTTGAATATTCCGGCTACTTTTATTTGGGCGAAAGACCTAGGGCATAGGCCTACTCGTCTTAAAATCAATATCCCCGAGGGTTCAAATTGGAAAGTAGCTACCCAGCTCAAAGACGAAGGGAACAACACATATTATGCCCCTGATACTTACTACTTTATGGACAGTCCTATCCTGATCGCTGACTTGCACATGCGGGAAAGAATGATTGACGGGCAGAATATTCGCCTAGCCTTGAATACTCGTGCCACCGATGCTGAAGTCGATGATTATTTCGAAGAAGTGATCAAAATTGTAGAACAACAGAAAGCAGTATTTGGAGAACTTCCAAAATTCGATTTCGGAGAGTATACTTTCTTGTCCAATTATATGCCCAATGCTAGCGGTGACGGTATGGAGCATAGAAACTCAACCTTTGTGGTGAGCAGCAAACCAATAAACAGAGCACTTGGTAATACTAGTATGGGAACTATGTCTCACGAGTTTTTCCATGCTTGGAATGTAGAAAGAATCAGACCTGCTTCTCTAGAGCCATTTAACTTCGAAGATGCAAATATGTCTGGTGAACTCTGGTTTGCTGAAGGCTTTACTAGTTACTACACCAATCTGATTCGGGCACGCTCAGGAAACATCACCAAAGAGCAGTATGTAAATGGTTTAGGTGGTGCTGTTGGTTATGTCATAAATGCACCTGGCAGAATGTATTTTAACCCTATTGAAATGAGTTATCGGGCACCTTTTGTGGATGCAGCAGCATCGATCGACCCAGATAATAACGCTAATATTTTCATCTCTTATTACACTTATGGCTCTGTTCTTGGCCTTGCGCTGGATATGTCTTTAAGAAGTATGGATAACGGTAAAAATCTGGACGACTACATGAAGCACGTTTGGAAAACACAGGGTAAAAACGAGATTCCTTATAGCGTAAGAGATTTACAAAATCGTTTGGAAGAATACGCTGGCAAAGCATTCGCTGATGAATTTTTCAGCAACTACATCTTCAAGAGTGACATGCCTGATTATGAAGGACTCTTTAAAAAGATGGGTGTGACCTTCAAAAACACCAACCCAGACGCTCCTACGCTTGGCGGATTTATAAGGATAAATAATGGTATAGGTAGACTGACTGGAAATGCTACAATAGGCTCTCCTTTATATGAGGCAGGTATTGAACGGGAAGATAAGCTGATCAGCATCAATGGTAAATCGCTTGTCGGATTAAAGAACGTGAACGAAATTATTTCTAGCCTGAACCCGGGCGATCAAGTAAGTGTTGAAATAGACCGATGGGGTGAAAAGATGACCAAGACCGTAACATTGGCTGCAAATACCTCCATGCGTACTGGATGGGATCAAAATGCCGATGCACAAGCCCAAAAAAGGCGCGAAGACTGGTTAAAGAAGAAGTAGTACTCATCCAAAAGACAATAAAAAGGCCAAAACCCATTGTTTTGGCCTTTTTTTTATGATTTATATGCTTACTAGAGCTCTTCTACTTTCTCGATATTCAAGAACTCTACTTCTTTCTGATCATTCATCTCAATACTGACGACTGAGTCTTTTTGGATTTTACCAGAAAGAATCTGCTTAGAAAGTTCATTAAGGACTTTCCTTTGAATAACACGCTTCAAAGGTCGGGCTCCAAACTGAGGATCATAACCGACTTCCCCGAGGTAATCGAGCACTTCAGTCGTTGCCTCTATTTCAATTCCGTTTTCCTTTAACTGATTTTGAATCAGACCAAACTGGATCGCAACAATCTGTCGGATGTTATCCTTGCTTAGTGGCATAAACATGATGGTTTCATCAATCCTATTCAAAAATTCTGGCCTAACGGACTTTTTCAACAATTCGAATACAGAATTTCTGGTATCCTCAATCAGTTCAAGCACATTGTCTTCATTGATCTTTTCAAAGTTCTCCTGAATCAAGTGCGACCCTATATTGGTTGTCATAATAATGATCGTGTTTTTGAAGTTCGCCACACGCCCTTTATTATCGGTTAGCCTGCCATCATCCAAAACTTGAAGCAGGATATTAAAAGCATCAGGGTGCGCTTTTTCAATCTCATCTAAAAGAATCACTGAATAAGGCTTTCTTCTAACAGCTTCGGTTAGCTGACCACCCTCATCATAACCAACATAACCGGGAGGCGCTCCAATCAGTCGGCTCACCGCATGCCTTTCTTGGTATTCAGACATATCGATTCGGACCATATTATTCTCATCGTTGAAAAGGTATTCAGCCAGCGCTTTAGCCAATTCTGTTTTCCCTACACCCGTAGTGCCTAGAAATATAAATGAGCCGATTGGCCTTTTTGGATCTTGCAAACCAGCCCTACTTCGCCTAACAGCATCTGAAAGTGCAGCAATAGCTTCACTTTGGCCAGCTACGCGATTGCCTAATTCCTCTTCCAAATGCAACAGTTTCTCTCTTTCAGACTGCAACATTTTTGAGACCGGAATACCTGTCCATTTTGCCACTACTTCTCCGATGTCTTCTGCGTCTACTTCCTCTTTTAACAAAGTAGCACCACCCTGCATCTCTTGCATTTTCAGCTTCAAGTTTTCCAACCTTGACTCGGCCTCGGTAATTTTCCCATATCGGATTTCCGCCACTAAACCGAAGTCTCCTTCACGTTCGGCCTTCTCAGCTTCCATCTTATACTTATCGATATTTTCCTTCTCTGTCCGAATGCCAGTAATCACGCTTTTTTCGTTTTCCCACTTACCTTTCAGCGCGTCTCGACGTTCGGACAATTCTGCGATTTCCTTCGAAAGCACCGATTCTTTGTCTTTATTCTTCTCGCGCCTAATAGCCTCTCTTTCTATTTCGAGTTGCATGATTTTACGATTCAACTCATCCAATTCTTGTGGGAGAGAATCTATTTCTATTCTCAGTTTAGCGGCAGCTTCGTCCATTAAGTCTATCGCCTTGTCTGGTAAATAGCGATCAGAAATATATCTGCTAGACAATTCAACTGCCGCTATCACGGCATCATCTTGAATCCTAACACCATGATGCACTTCATATTTCTCCTTAATTCCTCTTAATATTGAAATAGCGTCTTCCTGATCGGGCTCGTCAACAATAACTGTCTGAAACCTTCTTTCTAGTGCCTTGTCCTTTTCAATGTGTTTCTGATATTCTTTCAGAGTAGTGGCACCGATCGCATGCAACTCGCCTCGAGCAAGGGCTGGTTTTAGCAAGTTAGCTGCATCCATAGCGCCATCTCCTGCACCCGCACCAATCAGCGTGTGAATCTCATCGATAAAAAGGATTATTTCTCCATCTGAATCTTGGACTTCCTTGATCACTGCTTTTAAACGCTCCTCAAATTCACCTTTGAATTTTGCTCCGGCTACAAGCAAGCCCATATCCAAAGAAATAATCATCTTAGATTTAAGGTTTTCGGGGACATCACCGTCAACAATTCGTTGTGCCATCCCTTCTACTATGGCAGTTTTCCCCACGCCAGGTTCACCAACCAACATAGGATTGTTCTTGGTTCTTCTGGACAGAATTTGCAATACGCGTCTAATTTCCTCATCTCTGCCAATTACAGGGTCAATTTTACCGTTTTTGGCTAACTCATTAAGGTTTTTCGAATACTTGTTCAGGGATTGATATTTTCCTTCTGCATGCTGATCAGTAACACTTGCGCCACCCCTTAACTCTTTAATGGCAGCAATTAATTCCTTTTTACTAAAGCCTAATTCTTTTAATAATGAGGCTACTTTATCTTTTCCGTTCAAGAGCCCGAGTACAATGTGTTCAATGGCCACGAACTCGTCTTTGAATTCCTTTAAATAGTCTAATGCTTTGGTCAAAGCCATATGTCCATCATTCGATAGATAAGGTTTCTGACCACTTACTTTTGGATAAGCCATCACTATCTCCTCCAACTTACTATCAAGTTGTACCCTGTTCACGCTCAATTTCTTTATCAGGAAAGACATTACGGTCTCATCCGACAAAAGGATCGCTTTCAATAAGTGTCCCGGCTCAATCGCTTGCTGTTCATTTCCAGTAGCAAGTTCGGCTGCTTTTTGAATAGCTTCCTGTGATTTGATGGTATAATTCTTAAAATCCATTTGCTTCAATTTAACCTACCTACTTGGCAGACAACCTTGCCCAACAAAGAATACTCCATTTCAACAATTCGGAAATTTTGTCTTGATTTCGGCCTAAACGAGTTAAAAACGGCCATTTTGTCATTTATTTCCCGAAAGGTTAATGGCTAGACAGAAAACCAATTACTCTCATTTTCCAAATTGCCGCACGTGTAAAAGTCAGGTTAAGAACACTTTATGACTAAACAAAAGAATTTCGAGTCCGTTTTTTTCTTATAACACACAGGTTATGGAAAAAAAGAATCTCTTCACAGCCCTTATCTTCCTAGCATTCTCAACTGCGCTAATCGCCCAAAATAGTAGTGACATTCGATCGGCAAGAGCCCTTGAAGCTTACCAGGAAGCATTACCAACTGAAAAACTCTTTGTTCACCTAAACAAAACGGAGTTTGCGGAACGCGAAACCATTTGGATAAAGACCTATTTAATGGCGGGAGCCGACCACTTACCCTCACCCCTGAGTAGAACGATTTACTTGGAGCTATTAAATGCGAATGGGTCTATTGTTGAAAGAATCACCGCCGAATCCATCGATGGTTTTGGCCAGACTAGTATAGAGATAGATTCGCTCTGGACACAAGGTGACTATTATTTGAGAGGCTATACTAATTGGATGAAAAATCAAGATGAATCGTTTTTCTTTCAAAAGAAGATCAAAATTTTATCAATCGACCCTAGTCAGTCCGTACTCGAACAAACCAATGCACCCCAACCGATCGTTCGATTCTATCCCGAAGGTGGAAACTTGGTAAAAGGCCTTCAATCATGGCTGGCCTACGAAGTAAAACACGTTATGGGGGACACCATTTATGGAAAAATCTATGACCAAAACGATGCCTTGATTACGTCCTTTAAAACAGAACATGAAGGCCGAGGTAGAATCCGTTTTTTACCTATGCAAGTAGGCTACTACGCGCGAATAGATAACATGGAAGGTAAGTGGCCACTGCCCGCAGTTTCGGAAAAGGGTACTGTGATGACTACCAACACCGCTCAGGAAGAAGACATTACACTTACTTTTAGCTCTACACTACCAGGAAAATACACCCTCCTTGCGCATACTAGAGGCGAAATGGCCTATAGAGCAATGATAAGCCTAAAAGATAAAAAGGAGAGAGTAACCATTCCGAAAAACACTCTTGAAGAAGGCATCACTGCGATTACACTCTTCAATGAGAATCAATTACCGGTTGCTGAGCGCCTTGTTTTCATTAACCATAATCGTGGCTTGGACATCAGCGTTAATACCGACAAACAAACCTATAAGAAAAGGGAACTTGTAGATTTGGAGATTTCCGTGAAGGACAGTTTTGGTCGACCTATACAAGGGTCGTTTTCGCTTACGGCTACCAATAAGGCTCTTGTTCAAAACGATCAACATAATTATAACATTAGAGCCTACCAATTGCTAAAATCAGATTTAAAAGGCCATATCAAAAACCCGTCACAGTACTTTGAAAACACTACGCTGGCTAACCAGCGTGCAGATCTATTGATGATGGTGAATGGTTGGCGCAGATTTAATTGGGATGAGGTATTCATTGACAATCTTCCCGAACCCACACATTTCGTTGAACAAGGACTTACTGTAAGTGGAAGGCTTTATCGAAATGGAAAGGACATCGTGAAAGACGGGCAGGTGTTTATGTTCAGTTCGCTAGACCCCAACGAATCAAAAGATTTACAAATAACAAATGAGAAAGGTGAATTCACATTTACCAATAAAGTATTCAATGACTCCACGGAGATTACAATTCAGGGATTCCATAAAAATGGCAGGAAAAACATCAACCTCGCACTAGATTCGAGTAAGTATGACGTACTTCCCTTAACGGTATACAACAAAAGCTATACACCGCCAGACACAACTCGTCTTTTTACCTTCAAAGAATACATGATAACATCCGTACGGGTCGATACCACCTACCGAAGGGAAAATGGTGTAATTCTTCTTGGTGACGTAGTAGTAACAGCAAAAGATGGTCGCGAAGCGGTTTTGAATCAAAGAGAGAATAGGTCTATGAACGTATTGATGGTAGAGGATCTCCCTTATGAAGAAAAACAAAATAGAGATGCCTTTGATATCATGCTAGGGCGAGTTGGGGGTTTTATGCTTTTGGCTTCCAATGGACCAAATGGTGTAGAAATTGGTATTCCTGTGCTGGGGATGGGCCGATGGCAATCTACTCCAGCGATTTTTCTGGATGGACAAGAAGTCGAATACACCGATGTTCAAGGCATAAGTGCAACTCGAATTCAATATATTGGTGTTTATAAAGCTGCTGGCCCTCCGGGTGCTGTATACATCTATACACTACCACCAGAAATTTATTACGCATCGATCCCTAAAGGACCTAGCTATTTTACCGGCAAATTACCAGGTTATCATGTGGGTAAAGAATTCTATAAACCCATTCATGACGGTTCTGAGGAAGGTTCTTTCAAACCAGACATGCGAAACACCCTGCATTGGGAACCTAACATTGTCACTGATAAAGATGGAAAAGCAAAGTTAAGTTTCTACACCTCAGATGACTTAACTGAAATCGCCATAGACATTCAAGGAGTTGCCGTTGATGGAGTTTCGGGCTTCGGATCATCAAGTTTCACTGTCAAAAAGTAACATTTATGAGTATATTATGTAAAGTAAAACTTAGGCCTATGAATTACATGAAGCACACACTTATCATTTGTCTTATCAGTTCAATCGCTTTTAGCTTATCGGCTCAAGACAATAAATTTCAAAATTGGCTCAAAGACTTTGCACAATATCAAACCGAGTTGCCCACAGAAAAGGTTTTTCTTCACTTAGATAAGTCAGAGTACACCTTGGGGGAAACTATCTGGATGAAATCTTACCTAGTGGCTGGATCGGGCCATATCCCCTCACCTTTCAGCAAAAACCTTTATGTAGAGCTGGTCAATGAGGATGGTGATATAAAAGAGAGGCTGAATTTAAGAAGTGAGGAAGGTTTCGCTAAAGCAAGTTTGGCCATACAGAAAAGCCTTGAACCTGGCTATTATTACCTACGCTCTTACACCAACTGGATGAAGAATCAAGAACAAGAGTACTTCTTCAATAAAAAAATCAAAATCCAATCCTTGAAAGAAAATATACAGATCAAGGAGCAAAAGAGAGATAGACAATTACAGGTAAGCTTTTATCCTGAAGGTGGTGATATGATCAATGGAGTTGCTGGTAAAATTGCATTCGAAGTAGAAGGCATGACTAGTGATCAACTCCCAGTTTCTGGCAAAGTATATAACCGAAATGATGAAGAAGTAGCTGGCTTCAAAACTTCTCACGAAGGCAAGGGCTTGTTCCCTTTACTACCCACAGAGGACGGATATTATGCGAAAATTGATGGAGTAGATGCAGTTTTTGACTTACCTGAAGTCAAGCAAACTGGTGTAGCCTTATCTGTCAATAACCAGGGAGATACATTTATGAATATACTCCTGAAAACTGGTGCGCCTAGTACCGATTCTTACTATCTGCTTGTACACACACGTGGTTATATCACTTTTGCTTCAGAGGTGAAGATGAAAGGTATGAGGGGCATGAGTAGGGTAGACAAAAAGACCTTACCAGATGGTATTTCTCACATCACCTTGTTAGACGCAAGTATGAATCCGGTAGCTGAAAGACTCGCATTTATCAATAACGATAAGCAACTTAATCTTAATGTCAGTACTACTTCGCCCAATTATGATACTCGTGAACTTGCCAGCATAGATTTAGCCGTGACAGATAGTGAAGGAAACCCCGTGCAGGGCTCCTTTTCTATGTCAGTTTTCGATGCCAACCTGGTACAAAACGATCAAATAGACTACAACATCCGAGCGCATATGCTCTTGGGCTCCGACCTGAAAGGATATATCAAAAACCCATCGCAATACCTCAAGAACGATAGCGACACAAAGCAGAACGTTGACCTACTCATGATGGTTAATGGTTGGAGAAGGTTTGATTGGGAAAAAATTGGGAAACCAATTTCGGATCCAGCGTACAGCTTCGAAACAGGACTTAGTTTAGTCGGTTCGGTAACAAAGAAAGGTGGTTCAAAAATAAAAAACGGTAGAGTACTATTGATTAACCCGTCAGAAGAAACTGTACTACCGCGATTTTCAGAAACAGATGAGCTAGGCAATTTCAAGTTCGAGGAATTAGTCTACTATGACACCACCGAACTCACGTTACAAGGGTTTCAAAAAGACAGAGTAAAAAATGTCAACTTTCGCATAGAAGAAGGCTACGAGCAACTCGGACTTAAGAGATTTAATGTAAACCCTTCTGCCGATAATCCGGCCAGAATCAGCGCTTTAAAGAAGCAAGCGATTACCTCTATTTTCATTGATAGTACCTACCGAAGAGAAAACGGCATCATATATCTTGACGATGTCTATGTAACAGCGAGCAAACAAGAAGAAAGAAACAGGACCTTAAATTCACAATATGGTAAAGGAGAATCTTACTTAAATTTCGCCAAAATACCAGAGCGATTTAAGCAAGGTCGAGACCCATTTATCATGATGCTTGGACGTATCGCTGGCTTTAGTTTAAGTAACCCGAGTAGTGGCGCCACAGCAAGTGGAAATTCCAATGTAAGAGTATCAGGTGGTGGCAGTGCTGGTAGTGGATCTGTAATCTCTGGTACGGGAGGAATCGGCGGCGCAGTTGGTCAGCCTCAAGGCGACCCAATGTTTAGAGTACCTACTTTAAGAAAAGGGCCATATCAAGGAACACCACTCATCCTTATTGATAACGTGCCAGTTAGTTTCGATGCCGTCTATGATCTAAGGGCATCAGAAATTGATTATGTAGAAGTTTATAAGAGTGCTTCTGCAGCAGTATTCGGGGTGAACGGTTTCAATGGTGCTATTGCTTTTTACACCCTAAAAGGCGAAAAAATGTTCAAAAATCAAGAAAAGAGCTTCGACGTACTTTCCGCGAATGGATATCATGCAGCACGTGAATTTTATGCACCAAAATATGACGACTCGAACGATCAAAAATTTATTCCAGATGAGCGCTCCACACTATTTTGGGCGCCAATGATCACGACAGATGCAGAAGGTAAAGCAAGAGTACAATTCTATACCCACGATAAAAACACCAATGTGTTTATTGATATTCAGGGTATCTCTAAAAATGGTATTACTGGCACGGGCGTATCGCGATTCAACATTAGAAAGAACCTTTAAGGTATAGCTTCATTTTCTTCCCTATTTTTGACCTCTCAAATGGAGTCATGTCAAGAATAAGAATAGAATTACCGGAAAATCAGGTGTTTGAAACCATACTTAGGGTTAGAATTTCTGATATCAACTACGGAAATCATTTAGGCAATGATAGCGTCCTGAGCCTTATGCACGAAGCAAGGTTTCAGTTCTACAAAAGCCTTGGTTACACTGATGAACTGAACATTGATGGCGTGGGTACGATTCAAGTGGACACCGCTATCCAATACAAAGGAGAGGGCTTTCATGGTGATGAAATAGTAGCCGCCATTTACCTGGGTGATACAACAGCCAAAAGCATGGATCTATTTTACAAATTAACGACCGGGTCTCCTGATCGTTTGATTGCTTTGGGAAAAACGGGGATTGCATTCTACAATTACGAAACTAGAAAAGTAAGTGCTATGCCTGAAGCGATCAAAAACAAGCTTGATGGATTAAGCGCTTAGCCTTTAGCTGTTTAATACTACCTTTGCCTCTATGAGATCAGTATCTGAAAAGAGAGATATCCGCCAGCTTTCATTAGACGACATTAAAGCCTTTTTCGAGGCTCAAGGTGAGAAAGCATTTCGTGCCAAACAGGTCTATGAATGGCTCTGGAAGAAGTCTGCTAAAGATTTCGACCAGATGACGAACATCTCTCTAAAGATGCGCGAGAAGCTTAAAGAACATTTTCTCTTTAAACACATCAAGGTCGACCAGATGCAACGTAGTGCTGATGGTACGATTAAAAATGCGGTCAAGCTTCATGATAATTTAGTGGTAGAATCGGTATTAATACCTACCGAAACCCGAATAACAGCATGTATATCATCCCAAGTCGGTTGCAGTCTAGACTGTAACTTTTGCGCAACAGCGCGACTTAAACGGATGCGTAATCTTAATCCAGATGAAATCTATGATCAAGTAGTCGCCATCAAGGAGCAAGGTGATCTTTACTTTGAAAGACCCTTGACTAATATCGTATACATGGGCATGGGTGAGCCTTTGCTGAATTATAAAAACGTTTTGGCATCTATCGATAAAATCACCTCACCAGAAGGTCTCGGTATGTCGCCAAGAAGGGTTACTCTTTCTACGGTGGGCATTCCCAAGATGATCAAACAGCTAGCGGACGATGAAGTAAAGTTTAATCTAGCAGTATCGCTGCATTCCGCCATAGACGAATCTAGGTCGCGAATGATGCCAATTAACGATAAAAGTAATTTAGCAGAGCTCGCAGAGTCCTTACAATACTGGCATAGAAAAACGAATCGAAAAGTAACTTTCGAATATGTGGTTTGGAGAGGCATCAACGACGATCAAAAACACGCCAAAGCACTAGCAAAATACTGTGGAAAAGTAGCTTCAAAAGTCAATATCATTGAATACAACCCGATTGATGACGGGGAATTTCAACAAGCGGCTCCCGAAAGCTTAGATATGTACAAACGGATTCTTGAAGCCAAAGGCATTATTGTCAATGTTCGTAGAAGTAGAGGTAAAGATATCGATGCAGCTTGCGGCCAATTAGCCAATAAGAATTAATTAAAAACCCCCAACCATGATCGGTCAGGGGCAATTAACAAAGTAAACAACATTCACTTATGTCATTAAAACATTGAGAAATTTGAATTCTCACTCTGATTTAGTTCGGCTGAATATCAACTCTAATAATATTATAACCTCCTCTTGGGTCTCTTAGGTAAGTAGTTCCAGGGCCATTAGTAATCAAGCCTTTTCCAAACTGGACATCTTCAAGTTCTCCAACCCTTCTTATATCAGTATTTCCATCTGCTGAACCTTGGTTAGGGCCGCTTTGCCGTGGTGCTTGATTTGCACCAAAACCAACCGCCTCGTCATCTTCAGTACCTGCATCGTACAAGTATGTTCTCTGGCTATTAGAGGTACCACTAGTTGGTGCACCATTGGCATCCCACAAAGCAACTCCGCTATTGTTGTAGGCAACAAACCAGTCATTAGTTTGAACTAACATGGTCCCTATTCCTAATTTGTAGTTCTGACCTGCAGGCACTTCAATTGAAAAAGTTAAATCTTCGCCCGGAGCAATATTTACTGTTTCATTACTCGCAGCTACTGGTAAACCTAAATTAGTGATGTATTCAACTGCTATCTGATTATTGCCATCTTCCGCTAGCTCTTCTATACCACTACCAGCTCTTGCAGCATCTCCCTGTGTAAATAAAGGGTCTGTTGTCGTATTGAATGCATAAACCAAACCTGGAGAAAAGACACTTAAGCTTGAAGATAGTCTCAGCGGCGCACCATTTGAACCCGTTTCTTTAAACCAATCATATAATTCACTCGGCATACCATCTTCGGCAATTCTTTCAAGTCCAACAGCTCTATCTTCAGAACCTAGGGTAAAAAGTGGTTCTGGCAGGGCGTGTAATACAACCATACCTGGTGTAATTATGAATCCATTATTCTGGCTAGCAGCCTGATTCGCATCAGGCGCATTTGTTGCAGTAATAGTAAGGGTGAATGTTCCCGCTTCATTCTGAGCCCCTGCCGCATAGGTCAAAATAGCCGTCATATAGTCCGCACCTGTGCCTCTGCCTGAAACTAATCTTACAGTCGCATCTGAATCAGCAGGACCTACATTGGTACCTGCAGGTGGAAAGTTATTAGGATCATTGTCAGCTTCTGTCCCAAGATCGTATAACGAAAGTTGGTCGGCAATATCCACGCTATTCAAAGCAGTTCCATTAGGAAATAAATCAATACCCGCTAAATCGGTAGGTGCTAAAAACCAGTCATTGCTGTTTCCCATCATAGTAACAGGGGTAAACTTGGTTCCTGCTACAGCCTTAAATTCAATCTGATATTGAGCACCATTTACTCCAAGTGGACCAGCACTATTAGCCCCAACCGGAGTAGTGAACGTATGTACATTCAGGTAATTGGTCATGTTGCTAATTGTTACATTAAATGTGGTGGTTTCCACAGCTTCATTATTTGGAGCACCTAAAGATGGGTTCACCTCTTCAGACCAGTCTGATGCTAAGCTACCATCACTTTCCATATTCACTTCAATACTGTAACTATCCAGCCTTACAGTCGGCACAAAGTTGCCTGCTGTCCATACACCTGCAGTTACAGCTACATTTTCACGTGCACTTCCAGTGGCACCCCACTGTACAAAGTCCATAATAGCATCTGGGCTTGTGAATTGGTTCATAGAGTAAAGACCTAATCCACCTTCGTCGTCAGGCATATTGAATGGCAATACTACAAAGTCACCAGCTTCTACTTGAATACTACCAAATTCCGGTGTCAAGTTTCCAATTTGCGCATAAGCACCCGGTCCTAAGCATAACCAATACGAACTTAGGTCTATAGTAACTTCACCATTGTTATACAACTCCACTAGGTTTCTATTGCCATATTGTACTTCACTTATCACTATTGAGCGTGCAGGCTCAGGAACTATCAATACATTCTCATTTCCGGGAGTAGGTTGAGCGGTTTCTGCCCAGTTAGCAGCACCATTACCCTCTCCATCGAAAATAATACTGTTATCCTCGCTGCTCACAGTTGGCACGTACTCACCTGCAGTCCACAAGCCTGCTGAAACGGCTACATCTTCTCTGGCACTACCACCAGAACCCCACTGCACAAAGTCTACAATAGCAGCAGAATTTGTGAATTCATTTGAAGAGTACAACCCTAAACCACCATCTGTATCTGGCATTGTGTATGGTAATACTAAATATTCCCCGGACAACAGGTTTGTTACTGATCCTGTTTGTGGTGTAATCGCACTCAACTCCACATAAGAACCTGGGCCTAAGCAAAGCCAATAGTTACTTAAATCTGCAGGTGCAGAACCATTGTTGAATATTTCTATCCAATCACCAGAAGCATAATTTACTTCGTTCAATACAACGGTAACGTCTTGTCCCGCTGGATCTGTTCCGTTGTCATCTTCATTATCACATGCTGTGAATACTAAGGCGGAAAGCATCAGGGCCCCCATCATTCCCTTCTTTAAAAATTTTTTCATCTCTGTTTACTAATTATTGTTGTCTTATAATTTTCCATTTGAACCGGAGGTCGTTTTGTCTTGAATATTTTTAGACCGTTGACCTTGTCGCGGTTTCGATTGTGGTATACAGGAGGAAAGGATGCTTTGGCTGCTAAGTATTTTTTTTCTAGATAGGTTTATGTCTGTGTACTGACATATAAACTCCTCCAATCGGTCGCTCTCAAAAAAATATTCAATGGCCAGTTTAAGAATTCAGCAAATAAGTTGACGGTATCATATTGCAGAGACCAGAGAATCGATTAGTAACCGATAAAAATTGTTCGTGAAGGTTCTTGACGAAAAAAAGTATCAATAAATATTTTTTCGACCAGCAGCTAAAATCAATTTGAGGTCTACTCTGTCTAAGATCACTCTTCAGATTATTTAGCTAAATTGGGTCTAACCCTGAGTCATGTGTTATTCCCTCTCCGCAAAAATGAGCCATCAGCAATGGCTCGATATTCAAGAAATCTATGGAAAGCTTTCTGGAAATGAGTTTGAATCAATCATAAAAGAAGGCTTACAACCGCTCTACTTTATCGATGCTTATAAGGATTGGCATCCTGAATTGCCTGTGATTACTCAAAGTGAGCCCTCAGAAGTACAACTCCTGCGTTGGGGGGTAATTCCTCCTTTTGCAAAGTACATCGAGAAAAATGGTCAAACTTTACACCCATGGGATTTTGGTAATTACTACTCAAAAACGGCCAATGCTATGGCTGAAGGTTTAGCTGAAAAAGGTACTTGGAAGCGACTATATAAAGGCAATAGATGTCTCATTCTGGCAAGTGGATTTTATGAATTCTATCATATGGAAGGTAAAAAAATGACTTACCCTCACTTTATCACCTTAAAAAAACATCCCGTTTTTGCCTTTGCAGGTTTACACGACGAGTGGACCGACCCCACTACAGGTGAAGCCGTAAAAACATGCAGTATTATTACAACCAAGCCAAATGCCATGATGGAAGTCATTCACAACAATCCAAAAGCACACAGTGGATCTAGAATGCCCGTAATGCTTGCTCCAGAAGAATGGCGCAAGTGGCTAGATGGAGAAATGGCTTACGAAGATGTATTAAGCTTCTGCGAACCATACCCCGAAGATGGCATGAAAGCCACACCAGTTCGGCAGGGATTGAAAAGCAATAAAGTGAACGCGAATATTCCAGAGGTACAGGAACCCATGTACTACCCTGAGCTTGGCCAGCACTGGAGTAATTATGGAAAAACATCCGACCCTCAAACCTTATTATTTTAGTATTCTATTTTTTTTAGTTTTTTACTAAATTTAGTAGTATTGAAATGTGAAGTTTCAAGAGGGTAAGTTTATAGCGAAAATGAAAAGTGGGGACCTCTATGAAAAGACCTTTTTCATGAAAGTATGGTTCCAAAGTGGTAGTTGGTTTCTAAAAGTAGATGATGGTAAACCTCAAAAAATTACCGAAGAAATCAGAGATAATATAGTGCAGGAAATAGACATGGTCACTAATCTAAGTGACGACTATCGGCCTGCATTTAAAAAGGTAAAAGTCACAATAGAAGCCACGTCCGATAAAGGTACTGAGCATATCTGGACAAGAGTAAATGGCGAGGCGTTAGAGAAATTATTGAAAGTTTTCCCAGGTCTGGTTAACCGATTCTGGGCAGATACCCACAGAAAGGAAAAGATCGATAGTTACCTTAGTTTGAAGCATCACAAGCCGAAAAGTAGAAAGTATTAAAGGAAACTACAGTGAACCGCCTTAATCCTTGCTAGCATTAAATAGCTTCTGCTTTTCAGATTTACTGAGTGCATCATAGCCCTTTTCTGAGATTTTATCCAAGATCGCATCAATTTCAGCCTGGCTCGTTTCTTCTTTACTTGGCTTGGCCTTTGGAGCCGCTTTTCTTCTGGAAGCTTGCTTCTTTTGAGTCTTCTCGCTTCGATAGGACACCTTGATTTTCGGTTGTGGCTTAAAAAGGCTCTTTACCCAAAGTACAAAGCCTACTACAGGCTTACTCCAGTCATTTCCTTGTTGCAGCTGTTTAATATTTAAATATCCAAGAAAAGCACCACCTAAGTGTGCAAACTCCCCTCCAGCATTAGCACCAGACGTATACAAGAAAGACGAAACAACAAAAAATGCTGCTATATATTTTAGTTTTACTAAACCTATAAACAGCATCCTAACTTGATATTCTGGCTGAAAAGTAGCGGCACCCACGATGATAGCATTAACCGCTGCTGAAGCACCCAGGGCCTGAGCTGCAGCAACATAATTACTAAACATAGGAATAAGATTGTAAGCTAGTATAAAAGTAACTCCACCACCAATGCCTCCCCAGATATATAAGCTTAGTAGTTTATTTTGCCCAAGGTATTCAGTAATAATCCTCCCAAACATATACATGAAAACCATATTCCATAGTATATGCCCAATACTCGCATGCATAAACATATGAGTAATAATCGTCCAAGGACGAAATACTAGTTTCCCTAAATTTGAAGGTAATTTGAAGAAACCCTCAATCACCGAATATAATTCTGAATTACCAGAAAAATCAAGAATTAGCCTAAATACTCCAAAGAATATGAAAGCGACAACGTTGATTATAATAATCTGATTTAGAATATTACCATTTCGAAAAGAAACCTTAAAATCGTCTAGAATACTATTGATCATATCAAGAAAACACTCCTCCTTTTTTTTGCCAATACCTTAGTAACCCCCAAGCAAAGAGGGCCCCTCCTAAATGGGCCAAATGCGCTACATTATCACCTGGGGTTCTCTGAAATTCAGCAAAGATTTCTCCTATTATCAGAAAACCAACAATATACTTTATCTTAATTGGTGGTAATATCAATAACATTACTTGTCTATTTGGAAAAAGAAGGCCTAACATAGCAAGGATTCCATATACAGCACCTGAAGCACCAACCATAGGGTAATTACCAAAATAAGCATAAAGGCCTCTCGCATAGCCGATGGATCTACTGATTAACTCAGGATTATTCTCATTTCTTGAATATTGATCCGTAAATAAGTAGATATTTTGATTGTAAACATTATCAGAATGAGCCACCATCAACTCATTAAAACTCTGAGAATTTGGTGCACTGATATACCGATCTACGTCATTTTTAATAGCACTCATTTCTGCGTAATTAGCGGCAGTATACAGGATACCTCCACCTAAACCAGTCACCATATAGAGAATTAAGAATTTCTTTGAGCCCAGCGAATACTCTAACATTGGACCTGCCAAAAACAATAGCAACATATTACCTAGAAGATGCATATTGCTACCATGCAAAAACATGTAGGTAACAAATTGCACTGGCTTAAAATTTTCTGAATAAATGAAATAGAGGCCGAATACCCGGCCAAGATCCATATTGAGGAATGTTGGCACCAAAAAAATGGCCACATTAATGATTAGTAGATTCTTTACAATTGGCGTGATACGTCCGAACATAAATGCTAATTAAAGAACTGGCTTATCTTTTCCAATTCAAGAATAAAAGTAGTTTTCTTGCCATCCGGAGAATAATTCGGGTTTTTACAGGCAAATAGCTGATCAATTAACGATGACATCTCCTCTTGGGTTAACGCTTGACCAACTTTTATTGAAGATCTTTTGGCAATTGCCCGCGCTACATTCTCATCATTAGAAATACTTAACTCGGACTGATTTTGTTTAAACTGCTCAATAAAGCCTTCAAACAGCACCTTTTCATTCGTAGTTTTTAAGTCAGCTGGCACCCCATTAATCACTATCGTATTCGATCCAAAGTCAGAAAACTCAAAACCAATGGCGTTTAACTCATCCTTAATCTCTTGAATCAATGAAAAATTAGAAGGATTTAAGGTTAGCGTTTGCGGAAACAAACTCTGCTGAGATGCTCCTGATCTATTTTCTAATTGTAAGAGGAATTTCTCGTATAAAATCCGTTCATGGGAAGCCTGCTGATCAACAAGCATAAGGCCTGATTTTACTTGCGTGGCCAGATAACGCTGATGAATTTGAAAATAAGGTTTTGCCTCTCTAGATGGCTCTGGAGCCAAAGAATTCGCTGCACTGCCCAAAGTAATTGTACTTTGTGATTCAGGGTGAATGTCCAACTGTGCATTCTCCTGTTCCGTCTGCGAAATCTCTTTCTGTAGCCCCTCGTAAAGCTTCTCCCATTGGCCCACCTCTTGCTTCTTCTCGAAAGATTTGAATTGCCCATAATCTCTCTCAGCGGCTTTCATACCGCCTGAGGATGGGGGCGCTTGAAAAGACCGAAAGTTTACGTCTTGATTAAAGTCAATAGCAGGAGCAATATTATGTGTTCCCAAAGCCTGACGCACAGCAGCCTTTACAATGGCATAAACAGTGCGCTCATCGTCGAATTTTATTTCTGTTTTTGTTGGATGAACATTGATATCGATGTGTTTTGGGTCAATTTCAATGAACAGCGTGTAGAAAGGGTAAGTTGACTCTTGAAGTAAGCCTTCGAATGCCGTTACTACCGCGTGATTTAAATAATTACTTTTTATAAACCGATCGTTGACGAAGAAGAATTGCTCACCACGGGTCTTTTTTGCAAATTCTGGTTTCCCAACATAGCCATAAACACGCATCACGTCAGTTTCCTCCTCGCAAGAAGCCATCTGATCTTGGTACTTCTTGCCAAAAATCCCCACTACCCTTTTACTCAGCTTACCGCCAGAAAGCTGGTAAACCTCCATGTCGTTTTGATAAAGGGACATAGCCACTTCTGCGTTGGCCAAAGCTACTCTTTGAAATTCATCAACAATGTGACGCATTTCCACAGCATTAGACTTCAGGAAATTCCTTCTGGCAGGTACATTAAAAAAAAGATTCTTTACACAGGTAGATGTACCCACTGGTGTAGCTACTGCTTCTTGAGATTTCACCTCTGATGCTTCAATATTGATCTGCACACCTAATTCATCTTCGGCGCGCCTAGATTTTAATTCTACCTGAGCGATCGCGGCTATAGAGGCCATGGCTTCTCCCCGAAAACCCATTGTTTTGATCGCAAATAAGTCATCGGCCGATCGGATTTTTGAAGTAGCATGCCTTTCAAAGCACATTCGGGCATCGGTATTCGACATACCCACGCCGTTATCCACCACTTGGATTAGGGATTTACCCGATTCCTTCACAATCAACTTGATATCCGTAGCACCCGCATCTATGGCGTTCTCTAGTAGTTCTTTCACTACAGAAGCGGGGCGTTGAACAACTTCACCAGCCGCAATTTGATTGGCAATGTTGTCCGGTAATAACTTGATGATGTCGGGCATTCGAGACTCTGGAATCTATTTTTTAAACTTCTTCCAAAGATAGAACGGAATATAGAGTAAGGCTAAATAAAAGATGTCTGATCCTATGTAAACAAAACCACCTGCAAACATCACTAAAACAATCATGATGATGAGCCTAAGCATAGCCGTTTGGCCAATACCATCGCCTTTCGCATGCTTCATGTTTTTTCGAAAAGAACCAGAAATTTGAGAGGTGTATCCCAAGTCTGAATCATCGTCCAGCATTCCCAGCTCAGCTTTGATCCGAGAAGTTCTGTTTTCTATATCTTCTTTGATAGGATCATAGTAACGTGGAGTCACCTCGAAGCGCTGGTATTTCGCTTTCTTCATTAAACCCGGCAGTTTCAACATATTAATGCTCCTTTTTTAACGTTTTAACTATGTCCTAAAAATATAGTTTATTTATTTGTATTGAAAGTGCTTACGCTGCTATGATTAAAAAAGTTACCCTACTCCTATTCGGTTTATGGATTGGAATTGCCTCTGTTAAGGGCCAAAAAATCTATCAGAAAATAGATACATTGGCGCAAGAGCAATGGGTAGATAGCATTTTCAACGCCCTAACACCAGACGAACGTTTGGGTCAACTCTTTATGGTGGCAGCCTACTCCAACCGTGATGAAAAGCACTATCAAGAAATTGATGAGCTCATCACCAAATACAGCATCGGTGGACTCATATTTTTCCAAGGCGGACCTTACAGACAAGCTAAACTTAATGATCGGTATCAAGCCAAATCGAAAGTTCCTTTAGCCATAGCAATGGATGCCGAATGGGGCATTGGCATGAGACTAGATAGTGTCATGGACTTTCCGAAACAAATGACGCTTGGCGCCATAAAAGACAATAAGTGGATTTACGAAATGGGCAAAGAAGTGGCAAGACAGTTTCACCAATTAAACATGCACATCAATTTTGCTCCTGTTGTAGACGTCAACGTTAACCCCAATAATCCAGTAATCGGTTATCGATCTTTTGGAGAGAACAAATACAAGGTTTCCGACAAAGGCATTGCCTACATGAAAGGGCTTCAAGATCATGGAATTATGGCTAATGCCAAACATTTTCCCGGCCATGGTGATACTGGTGTCGACTCGCATTACGATTTACCTGTAATCACTCATTCTAAAGACAGAATGACAGAAACTGAGCTTTACCCTTTCAAGCAATTAATGAAAGATAGCTTGATGAGTGTGATGGTGGCCCACTTGCAAGTCCCTGCCTATGATGATCGTAAAAATATGCCCACCACATTGAGTAATAAAGTGGTAACCGACTTATTAAGAAACGATCTACAGTTCGATGGTTTGGCGTTTACGGATGCCATGAATATGCAGGGCGTGGCTAAATATTACGATCCGGGAGAAGCAGACGTCAAAGCACTGCAAGCTGGAAATGATGTGATTCTTTTTCCGCTAGATGTGCCAAAAGCGATTAAGCAAGTCAAAAAAGCCATCAAAAAAAAGACTCTTGATCAAACATCGATAGATCTACGAGTCAAGAAAATCTTAAGGGCAAAATATTGGTTTGGTTTAAACGAATACGCGCCGATAAATACCACTAACCTCACGAAAAGGATTAACAACGACTATGCTCAGCTACTAAATAGAATTCTCTATCAAAAAGCCATTACTGTAGTAGATAATCATGAGTCTCTCTTACCGATATTCGATTTGGGTGACAACCAGATGGCTTCTCTACAATTGGGTGAGGGAGAAAATGGTGAGTTCGAAAATATGCTTGATAAATACGCACGTTTCGATCATGTAGCGCTGGATTCCTTGGACGAGTCAGCGCTTGACTCTCTTGCTGCATTTAATACCGTGGTAGTCGGCTATCATGGTATTACCAATTCACCTAAAAATCAACACGGAGTTGATACGGCAGAAATCCAATTCATCAGGAAACTACAGGCAAGAACTAAGGTAATTGTAGTCGCCTTTGGCAATGCTTACAGCCTACAATACTTCAAAGGTGTGAAAAACCTCATATGTACTTATGAAGACAATGATATAACGCAAAACCTAGTGCCGCAAATAATTTTTGGTGCGCTAAAAGCCGAAGGTAAACTGCCGATTTCGGCCAGTGAAGACTTCAAAGCAGGACTGGGAATTGAAACGCTAACAACGTCGAGATTAAGTTATGGCCTACCTTCAGAAGTTGGTATGAATGTAGATTCTCTTCGGAAAATTGATACAATTATTGAGGAGGCCATCAAAGAAAAGGCAACTCCTGGCGCCCAAGTCATTGTGGCAAGAAAAGGCAAGGTGGTTTATCAGAAGAACTTTGGCTATCAGACTTACGACGAAGAAAAACCTATTGACGACAACACTATTTATGACATAGCATCGATCACTAAAGTAGCCGCCACCACACAGATCGTTATGAAACTCTACGAAGAAAAAAGGCTAGATATCAATAAACCGATCGGAGACTATTTAACGGAATTGGACAGCACAAATAAAAAAGACCTGATCATAAGAGATATTCTGACACATCAGGCTGGTTTAAAACCCTATATTCCCTTCTGGGAAAAGACGGTTAGCGATGGCGCTATGAAAGAGGAATATCTCATCGATGCGCAGGGTCCTAACCATAACTTTAAGATTGCCGAACAAAGAAGTCTCCCGCCATCATTAAGTGATTCCGTATGGTATTGGACCATTGAGTCTGAATTGAGAAAGTTACCCAAAAAGAAAAAACGCTACGACTACCTCTATTCAGACTTAGGCTATACGCTGGTTTATAAATTGATTTCAGAAATTATTGATGAACCTGTGGAAGACTATCTAAACCGAGAATTCTATAACCCATTGGGCTTGAGCAGTACGGCATTCTTACCGCTGGAAAAAGGATACAATGAAGAAATAGCCCCTACTGAAGTTGATGATTATTTCAGGAATGTTGTAGTCTGTGGAAATGTTCATGACCAAAACGCTACGTTGATGGGTGGAGTCGCAGGGCATGCTGGTCTTTTCAGCAAGGCCAACGATTTGGCCATTCTCATGCAAATGAACATGCAAATGGGAGAGTATGCTGGTAAGACCTACTTTAATAATTGGACCATCCCAATATTTACAAGTGCTCAGTTTTTAGAAAATCGACGGGGATTGGGTTGGGATAAACCAATTACGGGCACCGATGAGGGGCCTACAAGCCAATACGCGTCAGCTAGTACTTTTGGTCATACTGGCTTTACAGGAGCCGCAGTTTGGGCTGATCCGGCAGAAGAACTCGTTTTTATATTCCTGACCAATAGGACATATCCCGAAAGTGATAACTTTAAATTGATTGAAGAAAACGTGAGAACTCGCATCCATGATTTGCTTTACCAGTCAATTTTTGAACCTAAAGTCGAAGAATAGAGTTAGTCATAGCGTAACGCTACATTTTTCATGAAAATAGGAATCGTATGCTACCCAACATTCGGAGGAAGTGGGGTGGTCGCAACTGAACTGGGTAAAGGCCTGGCGAAAAATGGTCATGAGGTGCACTTCATAACCTATTCGCAACCAACAAGACTAGATTTTTTTAATGAGAACCTTTTTTACCACGAGGTTAACATTCGATCTTATCCACTTTTCAAATATCCGCCATATGAGTTAGCACTTGCCAGTAAAATGGTCGATGTGGTGAAATTCGAAAAGTTGGATCTATTACATGTGCATTACGCAATTCCTCATGCCTCGGCAGCGGTTATGGCCAGACAGATTCTGAAATCTGAAGGCATTGACATTCCTGTAGTTACTACGCTTCATGGTACAGATATTACACTTGTAGGAAAAGATCCATCTTACGAACCTGTCGTAACCTTTAGCATTAATCAATCCGATGGCGTTACTGCAGTATCAGAAGACTTGAAGAAAGATACCTACAAGCATTTTAATGTAATGCGTGAGATTGAGGTAATACCAAACTTCATAGACCTGACCAAATTTAAAAGACAACGAAAAGATCACTTCAAAACGGCTATTTGCCCCAATGGAGAGAAATTAGTCGTGCATACGTCTAACTTCAGGAAAGTAAAACGCGTGGACGATGTTGTAAGAATCTTCCATAAGATTTCAGAAACAGTTCCCGCTAGACTTTTACTAGTTGGCGATGGACCTGAAAGAGGGCATATTGAAGCCTTATGCAGAGAACTTGGCATATATGATGAAGTCCGCTTCTTAGGTAAACTAGAGGCTGTAGAAGAAGTACTTTCTGTAGCAGATTTATTCCTTATGCCTTCTGAAAAAGAGAGTTTTGGATTGGCTGCTCTAGAAGCTATGGCGTGCGAAGTACCTGTCATTTCATCTAATGCGGGAGGTATTCCTGAATTGAACATTAACGGTGTCACAGGCTTTACGTCTAACGTCGGAAATATCGAAGAAATGACTAAAAATGCGCTTCACGTGCTCAGTGAAGAACATTTAGAAAAATTTAAGGCCAACGCGCTCGAACAAGCCAAGACTTTCGACATAGAGGTGATTTTACCGATCTACGAGAAATTCTATAGCGACGTAGCGGCAACCGTATTAGCAAGCTCTTAACCTTTCTAGCATGACGATAGGCATAATCGGTTGCGGTTGGCTTGGATTACCTTTAGCTAAGGCTCTCATCAACGAAGGTCATAAAGTCATCGGCAGTACAACGAGCCAAGAGAAACTATCAACTCTATCGGACGCTGGTATTGAACCAATACTACTCAAGCTTGAACCAATGCCCGTTGGGGAGTCATTTTATAGACTTTTTGAGGCCGAACTAATCATCATTAATATTCCGCCGGGAAGAAAAAGGAATACTCCAGAGTTCTATGAGGAGCAAATCAAGTTTCTCAAATATCAATTGCAGCAAAGCACAGTCAAGAAAGTAATCTTCATTAGTTCTACCTCTTACTACCCAAATACAGATGGTTTGGTAGATACTTCTACTAAGCCTGACTTTGACAATGGATCGTCGAAAGGCGTTGTAAAAGGAGAAAATCAGATCAAACAGATCGAACAAGAACTAATCATTTATCGCTGTGGGGGATTGATGGGAGGCGAAAGGATTCCTGGTAAATGGTTCTCAGGGAAAGTTACTCAAGGCGCAAATACTCCTGTAAACTATATACACCGAGATGACATTATTAGAATTATTTCGAGTCAGATAACCCAGTGGCCTATTCAAGAACAGCAACAAGTCTATAATTTAGTTTCTCCCGACCATCCTACGCGCCAAGAAGTTCATGAAAAGATGGCCGAAAAGTATGGGTTTACCCCTCCGATTTGGGGTGAAGAAGCCTCTACACCATCCAAAATCGTGGACAGTGACTTTAAAGAATCGAACTTAAAATCGCCGTTAGACTTTTAAGCTTCGATCAGTTCTAAAAATAACTCACCTTGCTTTAATTGCTGGTAAGCTTTGATTTGGTTCAGTCTGTTTTTAACCTCTAGGAACCTTTCATATTCCTGCTGTGCCTTTTGGAAACCCGTTTTATAAGATTTAGGTGAAGACACTGAACGCTTCATTTTGCTCATTTTCATGGTATTGTTTTAATGATATACCACACCCTTTAAATTTCCCTACCCCCGAAGAACGTAGAATTGGGTAAGATTAGTTCATTACCCAAAGTATTGGTGTCTATAGTATAGACGTTTAAAACATCATATACACTTAGACACCAAAAAGTATTATGAGGTTAACAAGCCTCTTATTTTATTGTTCTAACGCCGCCTGATTACTGCCAAGCACCTAAAATCACACCTACTATTGTATAGGCCAAAACGTGGTACCCTGAATCGATTAGAATGTAACTCATAGATTTTTTGGCAAAAGTATAGTTCATGCCGATAGAAGGAAATAAGAAGAAAATGCCAGTCATGAGGCCGTACATCGCGCCCATACCTGCCGTCATCTCTACTTCACAGCCTGGTTCTGCGGGAAAGCCAAAAAAGAATATGGCCATCCCTACCGCTATCAGTAAGGCAAATATGAATGCCGTACCAAAGGTCTTTCCCATATTGCTGTTCTTAATATCATCATCGGTAAGTCCGGCGCCCTTTTGCCAAGCCTTACCAAAAATAGGCCCATACCAAATTGCCCCTAATGCAAAAAAAGCGATCGCCGCTACTGCTACCGCAAGCCAGTTAATAGCTGAAAAATCCATATCAAAAAAATTTAGTTAAAGTTGAATTCAATTGGTTCTCCCCTACTGCCTGAAACACTACTTTAAATTGATCCAGTAAACTAGAAGTAAACAAAAAGAAGTTGAAAATAGACAGTAATCTCTGTTGGTTCATAGAAAGCGAAAAACCATTAAGCACTGGTTTTCAAAAAGTTGAACCCTTGAATATAAGAAAAAAGATAGAATTGAACCTTCAAATAAACCCCACGAACTCTGGACACGCAGGACTATGGTTACCCATTTAGGTTATTTCATTCGAAAATAAATCTTGAAGGTAATATTGCTTTCAACGGCTTCGCCATTAAAAGTAGCAGGCTCCCAGTTTTTGTATTTCTTTATTACCCTGATTGCCTCATTATCGAAAGCTGTACCGAGTGATTTTCTAATCTTAAAGTTTGTCGCTTCACCTTTACGATTTATCGTCCAAAAAACCTCAACATACCCTTCTACATTCTTAGCCTCATTATTACCAACAGCAATTTGATCAGCTGGATAAATCAGCTCATTATCGATGAATGACTTGAAAGCACTAATACTCGGTAGTGGCCGAGCATTTGTCTTTATGTCTTCATACTGTATTTGAGCAGGGTCTTGTATAGCTGGCTTTACAACAGGTTTACTAACTGGCTTTGGTTTTGGTACAGGCTTTTTCTGAACTGGTACGACCGGTTTTTGCTTCGGTGCACTCGCAATGGAATCTTTTGTAACTGGAGTAATTAACTCTTCTTCTTTAGGTTCCTCTTCTATTTGAATTTCCGATGGTACTAAATGCGCTGTGTTATTCTCCTTTGGCTTAAAGACATCAGTTGTTGTACCCACCACAATGGCTGTTGCAACTACAACAGTACTAGTACCTGCCACAACGGTCGTCGTAGCCTTTGCTCCTAACTTCAATAGCGCTGAACCAAGTTTGAACCCAGCCCACACAGAAGCACCTTTCACCACATTATCAAAGTTCATCTGAGCTTTGATATCATCAGGTGTTAAATTTTTCGCCTTATCTACAAATTTGTATTTCACGATGTACTACGCTTAAAATATCTTTTCAACCTCTTTAGGATTCTGTAAGTCCGGGTTTTGGCATTGCCCTCCGTAATATCCAGAATGTATCCTATCTCCGCGAAACTCTTACCCTCAAAAAATCGCAACTCTATTAGTTCTAATTCAGCGGGTTTAAGTTTCTCCAACACGTCTGGCAACATAGTTAGCCAGAGCTCCTTCTCATTCTCCTCAATTTCAATTTCGAAGACGATATCGTGTGATATGTAATTTTCCAACGACACGTGCCGTTGCTTTTTCTGCGACCTGAAATAGTCATAGCAACTATTTAATGCTATTCGCGCCAACCAAGCAGATAAAGGGTATCCTTTATACTTATAATCATCTAAATGAGACAGTGCCTTTCCGAAAGCCTCGGAGGTAATATCTCCTGCCAAATCTACATCTTGAACTCTAGAAAAAACTAATCTAAAAACTTGCTCATAATACTTCTTATAAAGGGGTTCAAAGAACTTCTTATCCCCTTTAGCCTTCTCAATTAGCTCTATTTCCGTAAGTTCCGATATGGTCGATTTAGTCAAAATCAAGCTTGGTTTAACGCTTAGGCTTTAAATAGTTGGACATAAAACGATATCGTAATCAAAAGAAACACAGCAATCTAATATATTTGATCGAATTAGGTAACCAATTACCTAACTAATTGATTTTACAGACTTTACAAATCTTGTATTCTTCTTTAAACCAATTCAGAGAGATTGGTGTTAATTAAAAACTTATGAAGGGATACCGGTTTTCTAAATATATACCTGAAAAAGCGCAAGGTGATTCAGCCTTCGATAACCTACTCAATATTTTTCTACAGCTAATCAGCATTACTGGCGGCGATGTCTCGGAAACACTGTCTTGGCTGACCAATATTGACAAGCAATACTCAATTACGGACGATAATTACGGGATAGGAGACTTTATTGACGAACTAAAGGAAAAAGGATATCTCACTGAACAAAATCAGGATGGGAAATTTGAAGTAACTGGTAAAACAGGTCAGGAAATCAGAAAGTCTTCTTTAGAAGAAATCTTTGGCAAACTGAAGAAGGCGGGTAAAGGTCAACATAAAACTAATTTCTCTGGTACAGGTGATGAAACCGGTACTGACCGAAGGCCTTTCGAGTTTGGTGACTCCATACAGCAAATTGCGATGACCGATTCGATCAGGAATGCCCAAATCAATAATGGTTTCGGAGATTTTATGATGACCGAAAATGATCTGGAAGTCGTAGAGACAGAATATAAAACCCAGACCTCGACCGTCCTTATGATCGATATTTCTCATTCCATGATTTTATATGGTGAGGATAGAATTACGCCAGCGAAAAAAGTGGCGATGGCCCTTGCCGAGTTAGTGACCACTAAGTATCCGAAAGACACGATTGACGTAATTGTATTCGGAAACGATGCCTGGCAAATAGAAATCAAAGACCTCCCCTATCTACAAGTTGGTCCGTATCACACCAATACCATAGCAGGATTAGAATTGGCTATGGATATTCTGAGAAGGAGAAAAAACCCAAACAAGCAGATTTTCATGATCACGGATGGGAAACCTACTTGTATGAAAGTGGGCATCAAGTACTATAAAAACGCATTTGGTCTAGACCCTAAAATTTTAAACAAAACATTGAATTTGGCTACGCAATGCCGTAGACTCAATATCCCAGTAACCACGTTCATGATTGCATCCGACCCTTACCTAAAGCAATTCGTGCAAGAATTCACGACGGCCAATAATGGAAATGCCTACTACAGTAGCTTAAAGGGATTAGGGCACATCATATTTGAAGATTATAAACGCAATAGAAGAAAAAGATTCTAAGATGAGCTATAAAGCACTGACATCAGATCAATTATTATCTATAAAAACACTTAAAGAACTCAAGGAAGCTGGTTACGAAAGTAAATCAGTGAAAGATGAGTTAAGAGATAACCTTATTTCCAAGCTTAAAAACGGGGAATCTACTTTTGAAGGTATTTGGGGTTATGAAGATACTGTTATACCTGATATTGAGAGAGCCATTTTGTCCAAACACAATATGAACTTGTTGGGTTTGAGAGGGCAGGCGAAAACAAGAATTGCTCGGCAAATGACCGAATTACTGGATGAATATGTGCCAATTATTGAGGGGTCTGACCTGAATGATGATCCACTGAATCCATTGGGACGATTTGGAGCTGACCTGATCAAAGAAAAAGGTGATGATACCCCGATCGCATGGTTACATCGTTCCGATCGCTATGCTGAAAAATTAGCGACACCAGATGTTTCGATTGCGGACCTTATTGGAGACGTAGACCCTATAAAAGCAGCAACGCTAAAACTGCCCTATTCAGATGAACGCGTTATTCATTATGGTCTAGTTCCAAGGTCACATCGGTGTATTTTCGTCATTAATGAGCTACCCGATCTACAGGCTAGAATCCAAGTGGCGTTGTTCAATATTCTTCAAGAAGGTGATATCCAAATCAGAGGCTTTAAACTTAGAATGCCCCTGGATATTCAATTTGTATTCACCGCTAACCCAGAAGATTATACCAATAGAGGCAGCATTGTAACGCCACTAAAAGATAGAATCGATAGTCAGATTATCACCCACTACCCTAAAACCTTAGAAATCAGCAAGCAAATCACCACGCAAGAAGCGGATATCAAAGGTGAGCAAAAGGAAAAAGTGGTGATCAATGAAATTGCTCAAGACCTCATCGAGCAAATTGCCATTGAAGCAAGAGATAGTGAATATGTGGACGAAAAAAGTGGGGTTTCAGCCCGGTTGACAATTTCGGCCTATGAAAACCTTGCCAGTGCTGCCGAAAGAAGAGCATTAATAAACGGAGAAAACCAGACTTATATTCGTATCTCCGATTTTGTAGGAGTGGTGCCAGCCATCACGGGAAAAGTGGAATTGGTTTATGAAGGCGAACAAGAAGGCCCTGGCATTGTAGCTCACAATTTAGTGGGCAAGGCCATTAGAACCATGTTCACAGAGTATTTCCCAAAACCAGATGATAAGTCTAAAGAGAAATCAGAAAATCCGTACAAAAAAATCATAGAATGGTTTGGCGAAGGCTACACACTAGACCTCCTCAATGACCTGAAAGGATCGACTTATGAAGAGGGCTTAAAAGCTGTTCCAGGGTTGGCAGAATTGGTGAAAGCCAAACATCCTAAAGCTAACATGCATGAAACACTATTCCTGATGGAATTTGTACTACACGGATTAGCAGAGTATAGTAAACTCAGTAAATCAGCACTTGACACAGGAACAAGATTTAAAGACTTACTCAGTAGTATGTTTTCTATGCCAGATTTGGATGATCTAACTGAAGATGATTTAGAATAAGCATAATTCGCTTTCAGTATTACCCTAAGCGTAGTTAAATGGATTTAGCTCACTTAAGCAGAATAACAATTAAGGGGGAAGGTCAGTTTCTCGAATTCAAGAAAAAGGCTAATTACCCTGAAAAAATTGTTAAAGAGATAGTAGCATTCGCCAATAGCAATGGTGGAAAGCTATTGCTCGGTGTTGACGATGATGGAACCATTTCAGGGACTAGAAATATTGAAGGAGAAGCCTTTGTTTTAGAAAAAGCTATCGAAGAACTAATAAAACCACACATTGACTATCAGTTGGAGCTATTAAAAATCAATGATAAAAAAGGCGTAGCTATTTTTAATATCCCAGAAGGGAGTCAAAAGCCATATCGCGCTTCAGAAAATACTCAACAAGAAATAGGCACTGCGTTTATTCGGTGTGGTGACGAAAGTGTAAAAGCGTCTAAAGAAATGCGTCAAATTCTTAAGCGAAAAAATGATGCTAGAGATGAGCGCTTTAATTATGGAGAAAAAGAAAAAATTCTGATGCAATTGTTAGAACAAGACAAGTTTACCAATGTATCAACGTTTGCAAAACAAGCCAATATCCCAAAGTTTATAGCATCCAGAACATTAGTAAAGTTAGTCTTGGCAAACTTGCTTACGATTGAACCTTCTGCCCAAGGCGATAAATATTTTGTGAAAGAAACATGATGAAACGTTTAAGAATAGTTCCCCTAGTTTTTATAAGTCTTTTCATATGGAACATTGAGGCTGAAGCCCAACGCAGAAAGAAGCACGACCCGCAAAAGGCAGAACAAACACTTGCTGAATTTGAAAAAGTAGATCCTGGATTCGCAAAACTTGCAGCAGAAGCTTACGGATATGCTATTTTCCCTTCGATTGGTAAAGGAGCGATCGGAATAGGAGGAGCTGCTGGTAAAGGGGTAGTTTACAGAAAAGGTGACGTTGTAGGCGGTGTAAATATGACTCAAATATCATTTGGTTTTCAGTTTGGAGGCCAAGCCTATAGCGAAATCATATTCTTTGAAAATGCTGATGCTTTTAACCGCTTTCAGGAAAATGAATTACAATTCGCCGCTCAGGTATCGGCGGTGGCCTTAAAGTCAGGTATCTCCGCAGACGCCAAGTATACAGAGGGAGTCGCCGTTTTTACGATGGCCAAAGGAGGTTTAATGTACGAGGCTGCCGTTGGTGGTCAACGCTTCAAGTTTATTCCCCCAAATAAGATGAAGTAATCATATCATTCTCATTTATACTATTTCAATTATTAACAATACCTAGCGTTACCATTATCAATTTTTGCGTTATAATTATTATAATTGTATAAGGCAAAATAAAATGATCAATACTGCACTAAGATTTTTATTCATACTGTTTTCGTTTTGTTCCTTTGCCATTATCGCTCAAGAGCAAGTTACTGACCCCAATAATGCTATAAAAATAGCGCGCGAATTAGCCAGTGTTAAACAATACGACTCCGCATCGAACTACTTTCAAAAGACCATTCAGCTCTCCATTGAAATAGAAGATAATTGGAATAAAACGCTAGCTCAGGCAGAACTAGGTAGAAATTGGATTTACCAAAGAGACTATGAAAAGGCAAAAGAGATATCAGAAGCAGTCTTAGAAAATAGAGGGGCAGCTATTAGAGCGAAGATCATTGCACACCAAAACCTTGGTCGTCTTTACGCAAGAAACCCTCAAGATTATGATAAAGAAAAATACCATAACCATAAGGCCCTCAAGATAGCCTCAGAAGAAATTCCTAGACGTTTTTCAGCTAAACGCAAGAATGACTCTCTGAAAACAAGTAATGTAATCAGAGGTCTTCAAGTCTTGTCTTACATGCACCGAGACTTACGGTCGTATGATTCGGCTCAATATTATATGGATCGAATTATTGATCTTTCGGAAGAAAAACAACCGGCTAACATTTACCAATTAGCCTATAACCAGCTCGACCAACTTTGGTTGTATGTCAATCAAAACAGATTTAGTGACACTAAAATAGAGATCGACAGAACGCAACCCCTTATCGACAATCTTTCTTTAAACACTCAAGGTGAGTTCAACTTAGCCGCTAATTACTATAATCTACTAGATGTTTACTACAGCAGAACTAGGAATACTGATTCTTCATTTGCCGCAAGAGTTAAACAAGAGCAAATAATATCTGCTAGCCCGAGAATAGACTCAACTCAATTAGCGCAACTTCAGACCAATATGGGAATTGGTTACTATACCACGGGGGACATAAACAAAGCTTTTGAATATGAGAAAAAAGCGCTCAAACTAAAGGAAAGAGTTCTCCCTGTTGATGACCTCGGTTTTGCTGCCAGTTATAAGATGTTGGGTATTTATAGAATAGATCAAGCTTTTGCTGGAGAAGAGGCAACGGAATACTTCAGAGAGGCGCTTAGAATAAATTTAAAACATCTTGGTAGACTTAATCCCACTACTGCTGATGCCATGTATAACTTATCCTACGGCCTCAACACTGCTGGAAAGTTTGCCGAATCTTTAGAAGTCGAAAGAGAGGTACTTGATATTTTTGCTGAAATAGGAGTAGGAGACTATGTCAAAGGATCCGTGTTAGCAGGAATTGCCACCAACCTAGCATCGCTCGATAGCTTACAAGAAGCCATCTTCGCGTATAATGAACTAGTCAAATTTTCAAATATGTCTAAGATAGACATGTCGATCTATAAGGTAAAAGCCGAATCAGGATTAGGATTCTGTTATTTAAAAATGGATGAATATGACAAAGCTCTCAAACATTTCAAGGTTGCCGAAAGACTGTTAGTTCAAATGAGTGGCCCTGGCAATTCTGGACTAGCCGCAATTTATAATGGGATTTCGAAAGGCCTTAATGAACAAAATCGTTTAGATGAGGCATTGGTAATGATTAAAAAAGCAATTGAAGTCAATTCATACGACAAACTTCTTTTTAGTATTGACCCGATTCCACTTGATCTGTTAGCTAAAAAACAAATTCAATTTGTAGACTCATATGTCATTTACACTCAAATTCTTAAGCACAGAACAGAAATAGAAGAAAATCCTGATTTCGAAGAGTTCTGGAAAGTCTTTAATAATTCAATCGAAGTCATTGAGAGCTCCATTTCTGAACAAACTAACAGTGCCGATGTCATCTCACTCCTATCTGCTAATAAAACTTTGTACTCTGCTGGAATAGATATCCAATGGTTAATGGACAGTGTCAATATTGAATCGCAAGAATCACTTAAAATGTGGCAGCTCTCAGAAAAATCAAAAGCAATCAACCAAAAACTAAAAGACAGAAAGAGGCAAGCTACCTCTCCATTAAGCACCGATATTAAAATACAAGAAGGATTAACAGCAATCAGCGATCAAATAGCACAATACAAATCGTTGGCGATAAACGGAAATGACCATGATTCGGTAAGTGCTGGTTTGTTTAAGGCACTACAGGCAAAAAAAGAATATAAAGAGAAGATAAAATCAGATTTTCCTCGAGATTATTTACTGAAGTACTTAACGGATGATATCTCATTTAATGATGTGAAAGTTTTTCTTGGCCCGAATCAAGTGATCTTAGATTATTTTATTGCAGGTGAAAATCTATATGCCTTCGTAATCAATGAACATGGTATTGACTCTTTCAAATTTGATTGGTCTACTTCGTTAAAAGCTAATGTATCAAGTTTTAAAAAGCATTTGGTCAATGATTCTTTGAACCTATTTTATCAAGCAAGCAGGGACATTTATCAAGAGATATTTAAGCCCTTGGAATCAGCGATAACCGGAAAAAACGTCATAATTGTGCCTGACAAAACGCTTTGGAATGTAAACTTTGACCTTCTATTAACCAATTCAGGTAAAGAAATGCCAAAACCGAATGATTTTCTCATTTCGAAATATGCATTCAGTTATAATTACTCAAGCGATTTGTTAGTGAAAAATGTTAAAAAAGAAGAATCGAAAAGCCAAGTACTTGGCTTTTCCTATGCTGACGACAATATCACAGAACTTCAAGTAAGCAACTTAAGAGATAAGGCCAAGGCAAACCTTCCTGGAACTGCTCTAGAAGTGAGAAATTTAGCAGAATCTTTATTAGGCACATTTTATTTCGGAAAACAGGCTAGCGAAGAAGTCTTTAAGAAAAAGGCTTCAGCGTTTAGTGTCTTACACTTGGCACTTCATGGTGAAGTAAACGATAAAGATCCCGATAATTCTAAACTGTTTTTTGGAGGTAATGGTGATTTAAGTGATGAAGACAATACTCTTCACAGCTTTGAGCTTTACGATATGAACCTTAATGCCGAACTTGCGGTATTGAGTGCTTGCAATACGGGAGCTGGGAAAATAACTGATGGAGAAGGCATAATGAGTCTCGGCAAAGCCTTTCAGTATGCCGGTGTAAATAGTGTATTACTTAGCCAATGGGAAGTATCAGATGCCGTGGCACCTGAAATTATTGAGGCCTTTTATAAGTATCTGAAAGAAGGTCAGACCAAAGCTGAAGCATTACGATCTGCGAAACTAGACTTTCTCAAAACATCCAACAATATTACTTCAAACCCTTATTATTGGGGAAGCTTTTTCATACTAGGTAGCACAGAATCAATTGATTTTAAAACAAGTGATCAGAAGTGGTTCTGGTTACTAGGAGTTTCATTGATACTAGTTATCCTAATTTTCAGAAAACGAAAAATTATTAGAACTACATCTTAGTCTTGCAACGCATTAATTAGCTTTCGTGAGTCTGCATATTTGAATTCGCTTACCTCAATCTGGTTCAAAATTTCTATAGCAGAATTAACGTCGCCGACTTGCCAATAAGCCAATCCTAGATACCATTTTATCTGCTGGTAATATTTATTTAGGGAGTCTTTATTCAATTCCTCAAGTATTTGAACTGCCTCAATTGATCTTGAACTTCCAAGGGCGCTAATGGCCAAATAAAATTTAAGCTCATTATTTAGACTGTCAATTTGTTCCAAAGCAACATATGCCTTATTGTAATCTCTAATACTATATGCCTCTAATCCCACTGAATAGTCTGTGGAATCTGATTCTCGCAAGGTTACATATTGGTCGAAATGATTAAAGTAATCTATAAAATTTGGTTGAGAAGGCTTTAAAAGAAGATAAGAAAATGACACAAGTAGAACTAATGTAGCTGCTGCCGACCATAACTTGAGTCTAAAATTCCGACTCGTTTTATTGGCTACTTGTAGGTGAATACTCTTGAAACTCTTCTCTAAATCCAACGCCTTTAATTGAATAGTAAGGTTCTCGAAATCTTCCAAAGCGATCTTGAGTTCCTCCTCAGAAACCGGCATACCATCATAATTGAGCACCCTCTCAGAAGATATCTCTCCATTCTTGAATTTTTCAAGCAACCTTATATCAATCTTCTCATTCATTTTCAGAAAAGTCGGATCTTTCAAGCTTATGTTTATTTACTAATTCAATCAAGCCTTTTAAGCACCTGTACTTTTTATTTTTCATTGCTGCTTCACTTCCTAAACCGTACTTTTTTGTCAATTCAGCCATAGATGTTTTTAAGAAATAAAAATCCTCGAGAATCCTTTTACAGGAATCTCCTAACAACTTAAGAACCTTTTTTAGTTTCTTGTGCGAGGCTAATATATCGTCTTCTTCAAAATAGTCTTGTTTGTCATCCAAGCTTGTGAAAATTGACAACCTTCTCTTCTTTAGTTCTTTAAGCCAAAGGTTTCGTGCAATTGAAAACAAATAGCCCCCTATGCTCCCATCCAAAAAATACCGGCCTTTTTGCACTTTGATAAAAAAAATGATCAAGGTCTCTTGAAATACCTCCTCCGCATAAGAGTCAGTTCCACTATTAGAGTTAACAAACTTTCTAATAGGTTGATAATTCCGACTGTAGAGATTGTAAAAGGCCTTGTCAACCTTCTTTTTCTCATCTGACTTAATCAAATCAACTATGTCTATATCGGACAAAACCTCCTTCAAATTAATTATTTACGAGCACCTATAAGAATATCTCAAATCACGATTTAGCTGGAATTGAAAGATTATTAAAAAAATCTTAAAAAAAAACATCAGTTCGTGATGACCTTTTGCTGAAGCTGAGAATATACCTATAAACCTGATAGATATTAAAGTTTCAATCAGTAAGTCACTTTAAAAACACACATGAATAAATCTAGCTTACATAAACATATACCTATTGTGGTACTAATAGTAGTTCTGGTTACTAGTTGCAATAATCAGAAAAAAATAATTAGTGAATTGGGTTCAGTACTTCAAAATAAATCATCTAAACTCGGAATTGACTTTAACAAGAAAGAAGTCCTCGTCATCATTCCAAGAACTGGCTGCTCTGATTGTATAGGTACAGCAGACCTTTACTACAAAGAAGCATCCTACGACCCTTCAAGAATTCAATTTGTTTTTACAAGAATCCAGTCAGTAAAAACACTTAAAATAAGAATGGGAAAAGATATTGTCAGAAAAGAATTTGTGCATATAGATTCTGAAAGTCGCTTTTCAACAGGGAAACTTCATTCCATTTATCCCTTGATAGTCCGCCTTGAGGAAGGCGAAATAAAAGGCATTGAATACCTATCACCTGATAAAAAAAATCTGATTGATGAATTACGTGATAGGGTATCACTATAATCTCAAATTAGACTCGATTAGATGAACTATTAATTAATGTACCTATACAATGAACCTAAATAGAATAAAAACATTGATTCTTGGCATAGCAGTCATTTTCGTAAGCATATCAAGTTGCGCAAGAAATTCCGAAGTCGATGAATATATCGACCCAGAGTTAACCCATACTCTTCAGAAAATTGGGGAATATGAAATTCCAGTTGACAGCATGACAACAACAAATTTCATACACTATCAGCACATTCAAGAAGGAGGGAAAGAATACTTTTCAATGTTGAACAACATCAAACAAGAAATCAACTTTTATGATGTTAAAAAACGAGAATTAGCATTCAAAATCCCGCTTATTATTGAAGGACCAAATGGAGTCGGGAATTTAGATGGCTTCAATTCAGGATATTATGTTCACAACCTAGACTCAATATTTGTACTAAACAGAAATAGAAGAGAATTTTTTCTCATTAATCGTCAATCAGAACTCATAAACAGCTTTGACGCATTCAGAGACAAAGACGTTCCCTCAGCAGTGATAGCCCCTTTTGCCCCAATGATTGTTCACAACGACGAAGCAATTCTGTTAAACATTCAGAATGGCATGAAATACTTTTCACGGAACAAAAGCTATAGAACTGACTATGCAACGAAAGTCGGATTGACTAACCGTGATACTGAGTATTTTCTTTCCTATCCGGACATATTCACCACTGGTTCTTGGGGATTTGACCTTCACAGAATCTCATGGGCATTTGACCTAGAACGGGAAAGAATTTTAGTTGGCTATCCATTAGATCATAATATTTATACACTCGATTTTGATGGAAGACTCTTAGAGAAAGCTCCCGCCAGAATTGAATCCGTCAAGAATGTTATATCTATCTCGAAACGTCAATTCAAATCAAAAAGTGGCCCACTCGAATATTATTTAGAACAGCCGAGGTATGGCCAAGTATTTTTTGATTCTAAGCGAAGAATTATTCTCAGGGACTATACAACTGGTGTATCAGTAGAAAAACAAAAACAAGGAATTATTCAAGGTGAAAGGGTATTGGTAATTCTCGATGAAAATTTAAAGAAAACAGCTGAAGTAAAAGAGACCTCTCTTGGAATGATGGTTCTCTTCTTTAATGAGGATGGGTTACATAAGTATATTCCTTCTGACGATGAGAACAAGCTGAAATTTGAACTGTATGACTACGTAGTGATTAATAAATAAATGTTAAATCTTAATTAAAATTAAAATGAAAAAGTTTTTAAGTACACTAATGGTATCAGCAGCTATGGTTGCGATAATTAACCCTTTATCAGCACAAAACTGCGATTGGGAGCCAGAATTAGAAACAGTGCTATATGGTAAATGCATCAACCTTATTGGGCCAGGTGGCACTATGGGTTATTATTGTGACACAATAGCTTTTGGCGAAAATGGTGCTGATTGTACCAAAAATAACCCTTGGTATTAATAGAAAAGTATAAAAAGGGTGTCTCAATGAGACACCCTTTTTTAGGATAGAAAATATTTATACCTCTTATTGGTATGTGACAGCGGTTCCACTTGCAGTTACCATCAGCATACTGCTGCTCTGACCGATGGTTTCATAATCCAAATCGATGCCGATAACGGCATTTGCCCCAAGTGATCTTGCATGATGCTCAAGTTCCATCATTGCATTTTCTTTCGCTTCACGAAGCACACGCTCATATGAGCCTGATCGTCCACCAACCAGGTCGGTAATGCTCGCGAAAATATCTTTAAAAAGGTTGGCACCAATAATTGCCTCACCTGTAATTACTCCATGGTAGTTGGTTACCACATGGCCTTCAATTGTATTAGTTGTCGTTAGTATCATTAATATTTGAGTTTTTGAATTGAACCTGTTACCAAGTCACTTTTTGTTATTCGTGAATTGTTGAATTAAAGTTTGATACTCAGGATAAACGGATGACAGACCCTCCCGATCGGCTAATTCAAAATCCTGAAATTCAAAACCAGGTGCTACAGTACAACCCACTAGAATATATTCGGATGCGATAACTTCGGCTGCAAACCAATGACCTCTGGGGATCGTCATTTGAAGTGAGTCTCCTGAGGTTAAATCGCTTCCTATTCTTTTAGAAGATAGTTTGCCTTCAGGCGATATCATATGGATTATAGCGCTACCACCTTGATGATAATGCCAGATTTCATCAGAATTCAATCGGTGAAAGTTGGAGACGCTATCTGTAGTCAATAAAAAATAAATTGATGTTCCAAAAACACGATCTGCTTGATATCGCTCAGGTAAATCCTCCTTTTTTATCGCTTCTTCAGATCGATAAGTTTCGTTAAAATAGCCTCCTTCAGGGTGTGCCTGTAGCCGAAGTTGCTCGATCCAATAATTAGCTGATTTCTCGCTCATATGCATTCATTTTTTCTAGTAGTGTCATTTGATTCTGTGCCCTAACTAAGTTCTCCTTTTGGAAAGTCGTCTTAAAATAAATATCTCCATTGATGTAATCGGTAAGAAACCTCACAGCCATCATATAGGTCATGTATTGGCCACCAAAGAAGAGGTGTTCAATTTCTAGATTCTTTAATACAGGTGACGCCGTTTTCAGAAAGTTCTCTTTAAGGGTTTCGAAAAACTCAGGCCTAAACTGAATTTTTGATGTGTCTGACTCATTTTCAGCAGCGTTGGACACTGTTGTGCGCATTAAATCGCCAAAATCATATAAAACTGAACCTGGACCGACGGTGTCTAAATCGATTACTTTTTGAAATGAAGCATCTGATTTAGCCAAAAGACTGTTGTTGAGCTTTGTATCATTGTGACACAGCCTTACAGGCAAACCATCAGCTTTGAGGGCTTTCATTTTATTGGAAATAGCGCGGTTGTTGATCACCTTACTCGAAAAATCACGAACCTCATTGCATCTACCAAACAAGTCACTCTTCAAGGCTTGATCCAATTGTGTCAGCCTCCATTCAAGGTCATGAAAGCGTGGAATTACTTCATGAAATTGATCTACTTGGCAGGTATCAGTAAACGCAGTAAAAGATCCAAAACCTTCTGCAGCGGCCGCAACCTCGGCCAAACTATCTGCAGTTTGAGGTGAGTATGCATCTGCCAAAAACAAAGTCAGTCGCCAAAGGCCTGACTCGTTTCGGTAATGATAGGCTCCACCGTCAGTTTTAAAATGGTCGACAAAAAGTGAAGATTTCTGTCGTAATAAATGATCAAGATTATGCTCTATGTAATGAGCATTTGTGAAAACATTCTCGTTGAGCCTTTGAAGCAAATATTCATCGCCACCAACTCTAATGCGATAGGTATCATTGATATGACCAGAACCAAAAAGAGCAATCTCATCGACTGCTCCTTTAATATTAAATGCTTTAACTGCCTCTTTAGCGGCTTTCATTACTTTACTTCCTTCGGATAAACGCCGTCAGCAATCATTTGATTGATACCATTTACCACATGTGGTTTATCTTCTTGATAGGTGACGCCTAGCCATGAAGCAGATGTAGGTACCACTTTCACTGTAGCCTTTCCTTCTTTCATAAGATTATCGACCTCAACTGGAATAAAACACTCCGCCTTAGGATCTTCATTATTATGCTTTACAAATTCAATGAATTTTTCTTCAAAAAGAGGTAAAACAGATGCAGGGAATCCCCAAAAGTTCATGGAAACGTAGGTATCTGGCTTAAGTGTATGCTTAACCCCATCCTCTTCATAGGAAATCTCATCACCATCTTTACCAATGGCAAGGGTTTCTTTGATACCAGTTAAATTCATGGCTTCATCCACTTGACAAACTCCTCTATTTACGGTTCCATGATCGGAAAGTGTGTTTACTAATTCATACCCCATAATGAGGTGCTCGTTTTCCTTTAAACCTTTAATGGCAGTCACTGCTTCACCGAAGGACTCGGTTCCATAGTAATCATCTGCATTAATCACCAAGAATGGCTCATTAATGAGGTGCTTCGCTGCTAGAATCGCGTGAGTAGTTCCCCAAGGCTTTTTTCTATTGCTTTCGTAAGCCGCAGTATGCTCAGTATACTCATTCTGGAAAGCGTATTCCATTTTTATTTTACCCTGAAACCTTTCTGCATAATGTGACTCGAAGGCTTCCTTTAAATCAGTTCTAATGATGAATACTACTTTGGTAAATCCAGCATTGATAGCATCATGAATGGAATAGTCCATGATGATTTCACCATTCGGTCCAATACCGTCTAATTGTTTGTTTCCTCCATATCGACTCCCCATTCCGGCGGCCAGCACTACTAAAGTCAAATCCATAATTTCGTCCTAAAATTCTTTATATATTGGTGGGTCGAAGTTGACGAAAAACTTCGCGGAAGTCAATTTAACTTTTGATTAAATATGAATCTCTCATCTCTTGACCTGACCATCATTATTCTATTTTTTGTGGTCTTCTTGGTCATAGGGCTATTCGTTTCGAAAAAAGCTGGCTCTAGTTCAAAGGAATTTTTTCTCTCTGGCCGAAATATGCCTTGGTGGCTTTTAGGAATTTCTATGGTAGCCACAACCTTTTCTGCGGATACACCTAACCTCGTGGCTGATATTGTCCGTCAGAACGGTGTTGCTGGAAACTGGGTTTGGTGGGCATTTCTAATTACAGGTATGCTCACCGTTTTTGTTTATGCCAAACTATGGAGAAAATCGGGGGTTTTAACTGATTTAGAGTTTTATGAAAAACGTTATAGCGGTAAAGAGGCTGCATTCTTAAGAGGTTTTAGAGCCATTTACCTTGGAGTTTTCTTTAATATTATGATCATGGCTTCCGTTTGTTTGGCAGCCATTAAGATTGGCGAGGTTATGTTTGATCTCGAACCTTGGAAAACTGTTGTTTATGCGTCTTTAATCACGGTGGCTTATAGCTCGTTAGGCGGATTGCGCGGTGTAATACTTACCGATTTTCTACAATTCATAGTCGCTATGGTCGGCTCAATTGCAGCGGCGATTTATATCGTGAATCTGCCTGAAATCGGAGGCCTAACTGCTTTAGTTGAAAGACCAGAAATCGCGTCGAAACTCAGTATTATCCCAGATATTAATAATCGAGAACTGTTTATTTCACTATTAGTTATACCGATCGCTGTGCAGTGGTGGAGTGTTTGGTATCCTGGGTCTGAACCAGGTGGTGGCGGCTATATCGCGCAACGTATGTTATCGGCGAAGAACGAGAAGAATGCTGTTTCCGCTACACTTTTATTCAATATCACGCATTATGCATTAAGGCCGTGGCCATGGATAATCATTGCCTTAGCTTCATTGGTCGTTTACCCAGATTTAGCTTCCATTCAAACGGCTTTCCCAAATGTATCGCCCGATAAACTCGGAAACGACTTAGGTTACTCTGCAATGCTACTCTCCTTACCTAAAGGCTTGCTCGGCATAGTGGTTGCCTCGCTGATTGCGGCATTTATGTCCACCATTTCAACGCATTTGAATTGGGGCTCATCATATGTAGTATTTGATTTTTATCAGCGATTTGTAAAACCTGAAGCAACAGATAAGGAATTAGTACGTGTCGGACGATTTTCCACAGTCATTCTGATGGTACTTGCTGGGTTATTTGCCCTTGTATTGACTAATGCCTATCAGGCTTTCCAAATTCTGCTTTCCATCGGTGCTGGAACAGGTTCTATTTTTATTCTCAGATGGTTTTGGTGGAGAATTAATGCCTACTCTGAAATCACAGGCATGGTCGTCTCCTTTATCCTAGCGCTATTCTTAAATGTGGAGGGTTTTAGCCCTTCGGCACTTTTTGAATTGTCTAATGACTATAAATTGCTCATTAGTGTGGGGGTCACTACCATCGCTTGGGTTAGTGTTACCTTAATGACTAAACCGACAGATCATAGTGTATTAGCATCTTTCTATAACAAAGTAAAGCCATACGGATCGGGATGGAATGGTTTTAAAATATTAGCTAAGCAAGGAAAAATCGATTTAGAAGAAGGAACTGGCAGACTTAGCATTGACATACTCGCCATGTTTCTGGGCATTATCATCGTTTACAGCGCCTTGTTCTCCACAGGGATGTTTATTTATGGCAACTTGACAAATGGAGTTATTCTTTTAGTCATTTCACTCGGTGCGGCATTACTTTTAAAGAATACTTGGAAGAAGTTAAAGTTCTAGTCAGAACCTTTTTTGATCGGCTAATAGAGATGCACGCATCCATCATGTGAACTAAATCGTTCATTCACAGTAATTTAAAAATAGGCGAATATTAAATAATTATTAAGGCCTTCTAGTACACTTGTTTGAATTGTTTTTTTCATAACTTAATTCAACGTTCTACCTAATAATGATCATCTCCTTATATGCCGAGAGCTAAGAAGACCGAAAGGAAGATTTTTGTACTAGACACTTCCGTAATCCTTTTTGAACACAATGCCATTATGAATTTCGAAGAGCACGATGTAGGCTTGCCTATTACGGTGCTTGAAGAATTGGACCAATTCAAAAAAGGAAATGATACTAAAAACTTTGAAGCGAGAGAATTTACACGGCTGCTTGATAAGCTAGCCAAAGACAAATCTCTTCAAGACTGGATTCCACTAAATGGGAAAACCAGAGGAAGCTTTAAAGTGGTAATGGAAGCCGGTACTGGTGATGCCCTTGATGCCAATCAGGTTTTTGGTGAAAAGAAGAATGATCACCGAATTCTAAATGCCGCTTTGCGCCTACAGGATGAGAATGCTGGCCGACCTGTAATCCTCGTTTCGAAAGATATTAACCTTCGATTGAAAGCTAAATCGATGGGGCTTCGAGCAGAAGATTATGAAACGGGTAAAATCAAGAATGTCGATTCGATTAAGAATGGAAAGATTGAGACCGAAAAGGTTGCGTCGGATGTAATCAACCATCTTTATGAAGATGGCACTTTATCGCCTGATGAAATTTCGAAAACCAAGAAGTCTAAATCGAACAAGTACTTTATTCTAAAAAGTGACAGAAGTTCGGTTTTAGCTTATCATAACGCGGCTGATAATTCAATTCAAAGAATTGATAAAAGACCCATTTCTGGGATCAAGCCAAGAAATGCGGAGCAAACATTTGCGATTCATGCCATTATGAATCCAGATGTGAAACTTGTGACTATACAAGGCGTGGCTGGAACTGGTAAAACACTTTTAACACTCGCTGGTGCATTAGAACAAAGAAGAGATTATAAGCAGATTTACCTAGCACGCCCAATAGTGCCTTTAAGTAATAAAGACATTGGCTACCTTCCTGGTGATATCAAGTCAAAGCTTAACCCCTACATGGAACCGCTTTGGGACAATCTAAAATTCATTCAAAATCAATACAAAGAGACGGATAAAGAGTTTAAGGCCATTACAGAAATGGTCAACAAGGAAAAGCTTTTGATTACACCTCTCGCCTATATCAGAGGACGAAGTTTATCTAATATCTATTTTATAGTCGATGAGGCTCAAAACTTGACACCCCACGAGATCAAAACTGTGATTACGCGAGCAGGCGAAAACACCAAGATCGTTTTTACGGGTGATGTTAATCAAATAGATACGCCATATCTAGATTCTCAATCTAATGGCCTGTCTTACTTAATTGATCGCGTAAAGGATCATCCATTATATGCCCATATAACTTTAGAAAAAGGCGAACGCTCTGAACTTGCCAATTTGGCGAATGAGATGCTATAAGGTGTATTAGATCGTCAACTTAAAAGTAGTCCCAGCCTCACTGCTTTCGACAGTTATGTCACCTTTGTGGGCTTTCATAATTTGCTTGGAAAGGCTTAAGCCAATGCCATTACCTTCGGTTTTAGTAGTGAAGAATGGCACGAAAACCTCCTCCAAGATATTGGCAGGAATACCTGGGCCATTATCGGCAACGATCAGTTGAGTAGAGTTTTCACTATTTACCACACCGATCGCTATTTTCGGAGACTCCATTCCTTTCATTGCTTCAGCGGCATTCTTCAATAGGTTAATCAACACCTGACTCATCAGTTTTTCGTCCATATTCACAAAGTGCCCCTCATCTATTTCACGGTCTATCTCAACGGAAACACCTGCCATTTCTGTTTTAAATATCTGTAGTGTATCATTTAACCAAGAAAAGAGATTCACCTTGGCTATTTCGGGTACGGGTGGTCGCGTATAGTCTCGATAAGCCTTTACAAACCCCAACAATCCTTGCCCTCTCTTTTCTATAGCCACCATACTCTTGAAAATGTCTTCTAAATCCTCTCTCGGAAGGGCATCGGATTTTAATTGGCCTGTTTCATCTTGCATAATCATTTTCACAGCAGTAGTCAGCGAAACAACTGGCGTCACAGAATTCATGATTTCATGAGTAAGCACTCGAATCAGTTTCTGCCAAGCATCCATCTCCCTTTCTTCTAATTCAACTGAAATGTCTTGAAAGGAAATTAGTGTGTAATCCTCGTTGGCCAATTTGAAGTATTTACTCGATACTGCCAGCTTAAGCTTACTTGTAGCAGGCACAATAACGGTTTGTTCGCCAGCCTCTAGCGATTGCAATTGCTCCCACAATTTTGGATCATGATTTTCTAATTGATCTACTTTTCCCAATGATGGTACCCCCAACAATTGCGCTGCGGCCTTATTCATTAGGTCTATTCGCCCATCTGCTTTATAGCTAATCAAGCCTACAGAAACATGTTCATTGACCAATTTCAAGTATTGATATTGCTCCTCCCTTTCTAAAGACATGGCCTTAAAGGTTTTCAATACATTATTAAAAGCCACCTTTAATTCGTCCTTGCTTTGGCCTAGTACATTTTCATTGTAAGACTTGTTAAAGTCCCTGTCGTCAAAGGATCTAAAGAAGACCAAAAGATCATTGCGCGTTTGATTAATATAGTAAAACAGCATGCCAAACTGAGCAATGGTTAGTACAGTGAAACCAATCGGAGACATGTAAGTGTTGGTTTCAAAATAAGACCATATACCAGCAAACATGGTGACGCCAATCAGTATTAACCTAATGGCAACCAACACTGAAAACCTATTGAAAACCATACTTCTCTAATTTTCTGTATAGCGTAGTTCTACCAATTCCCAATTCCTTGGCTACCTGGCTCATATTGCCTTCGTTAGACTTGATCACTCGTTCGATGGTCAGCCTTTCCAATTCTTCAAGGTTCGTCGTGCTAATGAAACCCTCGGATTTTACTGTTTTTTTAAGGTTAAAGTCCTCAGACATTAAGCGTACTCCATCACTGAGTATAATGGCGCGTTCTACTGCGTGTTCTAATTCTCGAATATTTCCTGGCCATCGATATTTCTTAAGTTTTGCAATGGCTTCTGACTGAATTTCCGGGATGTTTTGGCCATATTTCTTACAGAATTTTGTGATAAAAAAATCGACCATTGGCGGAATATCTGCTAAACGATCGCGCAAGGGAGGTAAGTCAAATTCTATTGTATTTAGTCGATAAAAAAGGTCTTCCCGAAATTCACCTTTCTCAATCATAGCCTCTAAATCTGAATTTGTGGCGGCGATAATTCTAACATCAAATGTCCTTGTTTTATTTTCTCCAACACGAGTTAGTTCTCTGTTTTGGATTACTGTCAATAGCTTCGACTGCATAGCGGACGTAAGATTGCCTATTTCATCTAAGAAAATTGTTCCACCATCAGCGGCTTCAAAACGCCCCATTCTGTCTTCTTTGGCATCTGTAAATGCTCCTTTTTTGTGTCCAAATAATTCAGATTCAAAAAGCGACTCCGTGATTGACCCTAAATCCACAGACATGAATACTTCTGCCGACCTTGGGGACAATTCATGAATGAGTTTGGCCATCAGCCCTTTTCCCGTGCCATTCTCTCCAAGCAGTAGTACATTGGCATCGGTTCTGCTGACCTTTTCCGCCATTTGAAGCACCGATTTCATCTCTTTTGACTCTGCAATAACTTGATCAGACTTGATCACCAAATTTTGCTTCAGCCCCTGTTGCTTACTTTCTAGCCTAATAATCTCTTTTTCCGTCCGGGCGAGTTTTAGAGCATTACTAACCGAAACTTGGATTTTCTCATATTCCCATGGCTTAGTCACAAAATCTGTGGCTCCGCGTTTCATGGCTTCAACAGCTAGCGTTAGCTCACCATAAGCAGTTATAATGATTATTTTAATTTCTGGATAAAGATCATTGATTTTAGAAATCCAGTCTAAGCCCTCCTTGCCATCGTTAGCACCAGGTGAATAATTCATATCGAGCAATAAAACTTCTACCTCACCAGTATCTAGAATGGACTTTGCCTTTTCTGGGCGATCAACGCAAGAGACCTTACTAAAACGTTGTTTCAAGACTATTTCACCAGTGAGCAGAATATCAGGATCATCGTCAATTATCAGGATATGAGCCGTTTCCTTTTGTTTCATAAGAATAAGTTTAAAAAATGTTCTCGTTTGGAACATGAATCTGTTTCAGATCGGAACAACATTTCTAGAGAATCTCCAGAAATGATTTGCATACACCTGATTATCAAATAGTTAAAAAAATGGCATATGGGTTGACATTAATGAAGGCATGAAACAGATTCTTCTAATTCCACTTATAGCGATACTGTCATTCACAAGCCATGAAGGTCACTCGCAATCAGAAATCGACAACGTCTCTAATTTAGAGTCTTATTTAAACAGTCAAAAATTTTCTGGTGCTGTACTTACCATAGACTCACAAGGAAAAGAGCTAAGAGCCGCCGCGGGGTTCAGTGATTTTGATAACACCCAGGCGATTGACTTAAATGCCAAATTCAAAATTGCCTCTATTACAAAGTTATTCACTACCGTAATGGTAATGCAGCTAATCGATGAGGGTAAACTGACGCTTGACACCAAAGTTGGTGATGTATTAACGAATAGCGAGATCACGAATGCCAATAAAATTTCTATAAAACACCTCTTACAGCATACCTCTGGGCTAAGAAAGGAAAGCAGAACATCTTTTCTTAGTAGCTTCAGTGCTGATGAAATGATCGGTAAGTTTGCCTCTAAAAAGGCTTCTTTTCAACCTGGCAAAGACATTAGGTATAATAACATAGACTTTATAGTCGCCGGTAAAATAATAGAAGTGCTTACCGGTAAGTCGTTTACAGAAAATCTCAATCAAAGGATTTTAGACCCTGTTGGTTTAAAAAACACTGGGCTTTTAACCAGCAATGACTTACCAACCGACGTAACCTCTTCTTTTCAAATACAGAAGGGAACAAAGAAAGAAGAATTTAAAATCCATATCGAAAACTTTGGTGCTGCGGGTAGTATGTATTCTACTATTCAAGATTTGGTAAGCTTTACAAAAGCATTGAAATCAGAGCTTTTGCTTTCCGACAGCGCTAAAGCTTCCCTTTTTAATTCCAATCCTAAACTAGGTTATGTGGCACTTGGGTGTTGGACGTTCAATTCACCCTTTATAGCGAATAGTCCCAAAATATTGGAAAGACGAGGTGGCATTTTAGGGTCTACTTCTGTGATTATGACCTCACTTGATGGTCCTGAAACACTCATTGTACTCAGTAATACCGATGGCTTTAATCCTGATACTTTCGGACAGGCCGATAATATGAAAGAGTATTTATTCAAACAATTATTCACTGCTAACCATTAAATTATAACGTCATGTTCAAGATATTTTTCAAAACCGCCTTCAGAAATTTAGTCCGAAACAGGGTAAACACTGGAATCAATCTACTGAGTTTGACAATCGGTTTAACGGTAAGTATTGTCATCTTCACACTCATCAAGTATCAATATACTTTTGATCATTATCATGAAAATGCTGATCGGGTTTATCGCGTAAACTATATAGAGAAAACCAATTGGGGAACAAATTATGCCAGCGAAACGCCTGAGCCTTTACACAAGGTACTGCGTGAAGACTATCCTCAGATAGAGGCAGTTTCAAGAACTATAGGTCCGTTAGAAACTAGAATTTTCATTGAAGAGGCAAAGTTCGACGAAGGTAATGCGCTATTTGTTGATGAGAATTACTTTAAAATGTTCGATCAAGAATGGCTTCGGGGTAACCCTAAAGATGCTTTTTCCGATCCACAAGCAATTATTCTCACTGAAAGTGCCGCTACAAGATTTTTTGGTGATAAGGACCCAATGGGAGAAACACTTGATTTCGCGAGAAGAGCTAAAGGCGTAGTTCGTGGAATTATTAAAGACCCACGTTACAATACTAATCTGCCGTATTCCCTCCTCGGAAACATTGCAATGATGCCAAAAGTGCAGGAGTTCTACGTTAGAAATAATTGGGGTATCACGAGCGTAGGTACTACATGGGTTATGTTACCGGAAACAGTAGAGCCACAAGCGCTTGCCAATCAGTTTTCTGAAATAATCGTTGATAATATAGGTGAAGAGGCTTCGGAGACCCTCTCTTTTGAATTAGGTCCACTAAAATCTCTGCATACGGATTCTCGTTATAGCGGGCTCAATTATACCATCCCTGAAAACTCGATCTATGGGTTGATAATCATAGGGCTAATTATTTTGATAACATGTACTATAAACTTTGTCAACCTTTCTACTGCACAGGTTTTGAAGAGAAGCCAAGAGGTTGGTATTAAAAAGATTATCGGGTGTGCTAAACATCATTTGTCAAACCAGTTCTTTTTTGAACTCTTTCTTATCACGTTAACTTCTACTTTCTTTTCGCTTTGGATCGCGGAAGTGCTCTTAAATGGCATCAATACAAGCCTATCCATTATCAGTATCGATCTCAGGTTAGAGTTATCTTCTGTCATTTTTGCCTTAGCGCTTGCTGTTATCATTACTTTATTAGCCGGCCTCTATCCTGTAGGAATGCTGGTGAAGTTTAAACCATTAGAAGTGATCGGCAGCAAGTTTACCCAAGTTAGGGGCAGTAAAGCGGTGGTTCGAAATTCACTTTTGACTGTCCAGTTTATTGTAGCTCAAATCTTGGTGATTACGGTGCTTATATTCAATAGCCAGTTCTCTTACATCAAAGACAAAGACCTTGGGTACAACACTGAAGACATCCTGACATTTGGCAACTTTGTTCCAGGCGGTTATCGTGTTAATGGTGACTTACTAAACAGTGCCAAAGCACAACTTTTGGAGAGCCCTTATATAGAAGCCGCTTCATTTGGTACGGGAGGCCCTAATGCTATTAATCCATGGAACACCACGCTAATCGACGTTGAAAGCGAAGAGAGGAATGAGGTAGACTGTGACTATAAACATGTAGACATTGACTATAAGGAATTGTTCGACTTGAAGGTAATCGCTGGTAGCTGGTTTAATGAAGCGAATTATCAAGGGGGAATTCAGAAGGTTTTGATCACAGAAATGGTCATCGAAAAACTTGGCTGGGAAAGTCCTGAGGCCGCGATCGGTAAGCGTGTAAACGTAAATGGTATTTCGCAAGATGCTATTGTAATCGGTGTGTTAGCAGATTTCCATTCTGATAATTTGAGGAACGAGATTAAACCTTCAGTATTCGAAGGCGATTTTGAAGGGTATAATCAAGGTTTTGTGAAAATTAAGGATGGCTACTACTCAGAAGCTGTTCAGCACTTGGACAAGGTATCTGCTAGAATGAACGCTGACTTTGTCCCTAATTACAGAGTTTTCACGGACGAAATCGCCATTGACTACACGGTTGATCAGACTTTATTCAACTTTATCAATTTCGCGGCTATCATAGCCATTATGATCGGTTGTCTTGGCTTATATAGCTTAATAGCGTTTGTGGCACAGCAAAAGACAAAAGAATTAGGTATAAGAAAGGTAGTAGGCGCAAGCACGAATAACTTGGTACTAATGCTTTCTTCTAATTACGCATGGTTAATCCTTTTAGCAACCATCATAGCGGTACCTTTTGGTTACCTTGGTACTCAAGAGTGGTTAGACTCTTTTGCTTATCATATTAATGTAGGTCCAGGCATATTCGTGATTTCATTTTTGGTGACTGCGGTGATTTCTTTCTTATCAGTTTCTTATCGCGCGTTCAGAGCAGCCAATGCCAACCCTATAAAAGCACTTCGGTACGAGTAGAAGTGTTCCAATACCAATCATAAGGTGTACTATTTTCGTACACCTTTTTTCGTTCAAAAATGTACACATGATTTTATTACACTGATTTACAGTCACTTACAATTTGTGGCACAGCCATTGTAAATTAATTGGCAGGTCAGTTAATAATTAAAAAACAAAATCATGAATAGCCCAATAGTCAAAAACAACAGAAGCCCGAAAGTCAAAAACGTAAGCGCTTTAATCGCTGTATTGCTTGCAGCAGTTACACTACTTCAAGCTGGTAACTTGAAATCTGAAGATTTAAACAGCACTAAGATGTCAGTGATGGAAGCACAACTCATCGCTGAGGTTGAGCAGTTCTACGCTGAAGAGGAACTAACCCTAGAAGAAGAAATTTACCTAGAAATGGAAGAGGAAGTTGAGCAAGTGAGCATCTTCGATAACCAAAACAATCTTGTTTCAACAGGAAACCCTGCAGAAGATAACGAATTAAGAAAGCTTGTAAACAAAGCAGATTACATGAGCGAATTTGCTGGTAAGAAATACTACAGACTTTCTGAATAAGAAAACAACTATCTAGTCAATAGTTATTAGGGTTAAATCTTGGTTTAAAGCCGGTCAGTCGATCGGCTTTTTTTATGCCTTATTCTGAAAGCTGGAACAAGTCTTCCGAAGGCCAATCTTGCACGAGTTTTATACCTTCTCTAATGGCCCACCTACTTGTATTGGGGAAACCTCCTCTTCTTGGCGTTGTATTGGCCACAATTACCCAAGAATACCCGTTTATATCTCTTGTTAGCAGGGCCGATGTGCCCGACAGTGTGCCTGTTCGCCACCAATGTTCTCCTCTAACACTTCTCCAGCCTAAAGGCCGTTTAATACCTCCTACACCGTTGACCATTTTATCAATTAAATCAGGACTCAGAATATCTTTGTAACGTTTAGAGTAGCCATCTACCAAAACAAGTAGCCTCATTAAATCGACTCCGGTAGCCAACCAACCACCCGCAGGACCCAGCATTTCAATGTCATCGGCACCATAAGGCTTATAAATTTTCTTTCCAGAGCCATCAAAAGCTAGAATCTGATTGTCAGGGCTGTTGTCGTAGTATTTCACCTCATTCTTATCTCTATCATTTTCAAAGCTTCCCGCGATCTTCATATTCTTAATACCATTCGGGCTTAGAATCTCTTCTTTAATCCAGTCTTCATAATCATCGCCACCAACCTCTTCAATTACTCGGCCCAGTAGCGTATAGCCAAAATTAGAATACTCGAATCGGGTTCCAGGTCTATAAGGCAGGTGCCTTTTCAGAACGAACCGAATAACATCGTCAAATTCAATGGGATACTTTACATTATCCATTTTATGAATCTTATGCGGTATAAACATGGGATCCCCGTAAGTGATCAGGCTCCAACCTGCCGTATGGTTTAGCAAATGCTTTACCTTGATCTGGTAAACATTTCTGTTTTTGATATTATCGTAAGGCTTTCCCTTTAAAACACCTCTGTCGCCAAATACGTAATCGTCGAGGCTCAACTTTCCATCATTGACCAGTTTCAATACACCGATGGCAGTAACCAACTTAGAAACTGAACCAATTCTGAAAAGATGGTAAGGCTCAACTTTGATTTTATTCTCCTTGTCAGCGTAACCGAAGCCTTTTGCGTAAACGAGCTTTTCATCTTTAACAACGGCCACCGTAGCCCCTGTGAGCCTAAGACTCCTCATGACTCTATTAACCATAGAATCCACAGGTTCTAGGCCTTTAAAATCAGACATCTCGTTGGTCAATGGTACCTTATCGATTAGGGGGATCGCTGGTTTCGCTGGTTCGATCGGCTCATACCGATTGACTGCCGTGAGCGTAATAACGATGATAATGAGGGAAAAAGCTGTTACCAGCCAGGTACGAATTGACATTCTTACAGTAGACCTTTGAGTTGAGTCTACAATTATAAGAAATAGTGATCAGAAATGCAGATTGAGCACTTTTAGCGAAGAATGAATAAAAAAAGGAGCCGAATAGTTAATACTCAGCTCCTTGGGTTTATTAATTAGACTGGTTCAAATCCCAGTTATAGCTCATAAATTTCACTTTGGCTTTATCATTAATCTCAACATCGGTGTATCGGTTAATGAATTGTACCAAGGTTTGCCCATTCTTAAAATCTCCACCGAACCAAGAGAAGATTTTAGACACCGTAATTCGATCTGGTGTAATGGTATTTCTAGTAGTATCGTTCAAGAATAATTTTGCCTGTTCTTCTAGTTGAGCATCCAATTTAGTAGCCGTATAGGCTTCATTTCTCAAAACTGGACAAGAAATAGAAGCACAATTCACTGCAAAATGTATTCTAGGTTCTTCAAAATCCTTGCGGAGAATCTTATGTTCTATTCTGTCAAGACTAAAGTCTTCGCCTCCTATTTGAAACCATTCCTTCGTCCAAACGCTGCGTATAGTAGGAATAGCCAGAGAAGGGTTAAGGTCTTTGATACTTTTAACTGGGTAGTTATCGACAATTAGTTTAACTGTAAATACATTATATGCATTGATCCAGTAAGCAATTTTTTCTTCGTCCGACCAGTCATCTGCTGGTGCATTCTTGCTTAAATAATCGGCATAAGCATTCAGTTTGTCTTTATCCTTTACAAAGCCTTTGTAATCAACAAGACCATCTGCTTTCACGTGCTTTGCTAAAAGCGCCGTCCAATCAGTATGATCTGGTTTAATATCACTTTTACTAGCGAATGTATTGTTAGAATTTGAACAGCCTATCACGAACAATATGGCGAGCACTATAATTGTATTTACTCTTTTTTGCATGGTTCTTTTGTTTGCCCTAGATGAACCTTCAGAATCTCAAAAAAGTTGCAGTGCGCTAACGGAATTGATCAGAATGGCCTAAAATCAAAGATTTTGGTAGAAGATTTTACCTTTTCGTGATATTTGAATTAGACTTCTGTGATGTCAAAAGTCGCAATATCTACCGGTTTCTAGTCTAGACTAGTATAAAATTATGATGCTACATTAAATCTTGAAACCAATAGGTGACAGTGTTTTCTGGGTTACCTTTTGAGAGTTCATATGCCTTGCCTACAACTTCACCTTTTTCGAACTTAACAGGTGCTTTAAAAATTGGGCCATCAAATACAAAAGTGTGGAATTCGCCATTTTCGCCACAAGGGTCTACATTTTCTGGAAGATCATTCAGAAAGTCTTCGTCTAGGACTCTCCCTGCAAAAGACTTGTCGAGTTTGCTGCCGTCAATTGCCACGACTAGTGTTTTGAACCCTAAAGACAGAAACTCTTGTATAAGCTCATTGGTGTCTCTTTTCCAAAGTGGAAAATTTCCTTCTAATCCAACTTCTTTTAGCCGTTCAACTCGATAGTTTTTCAAATCTTCCAGAAAAATATCCCCGAAAATAGAATGAGTGACGCCTTTTTCACGTAATAGGCTAAGCTCTTTTTTCATCACGGCGTCGTAAGAAGCCATATCGATATCGGTAGGCAAAGAGATTATGGATAAGGGTAATCCGATCGCTTGAACTTGCTTTTGAAGCATTGATTTCCGAACACCATGCATAGAGATCCTTTCTAAATCAGCATTGACTGTTGTAATCAGTTCTCGGATTTCAAAAGCATGATTATTCAACGTATGATAAAGCGCCAACGCACTATCTTTCCCT